>JAZUST010000175.1:0-30486 GCA_045606865.1 Bacteroidales bacterium | reverse complement strand
GTTCTTGCAGCCCATAGCTCATTATTGTCTCCAATTATGAAAGGAACTATAGCCTCTTTTGATGCGTTTGATATTTTCATTTCTATTAATGTTTTAAAAGTTACACCCAAAATTACACCCAATTTTTCATATATCAAAATGTACCCTATGAGTTTCAATGAATTTAACAATTTTATAAACGCTTAATTTACAACGAATTGAAATTTTATGATTTTCTATGATTCTGTAAGTTCTGGAGCCTCTCTCTCCGCAACTTCAGGAATAAAGCTACTGATAACAATAGGTCAGTAGCTTTATTTTATATTAAATTTTCTTTAAGATTTGAGAATGAATAGTATGAACACCTGTGAATTCTCCAGTCTGAATATAATCCACACCTAAAAGACTGTAAGAATAACAAACTTACACTTCAACTATAACTCTTTGAAGTGTTTCTAAAAAACGGGCTGCATCTCCGCCATCCATTTGTACATGATGAAATTGAAATGATATTGGTAAGAGCGTCTTGAAACATTTCTTGCGATATTTTCCCCACATTACCATCGGATTTAAAAACTTGTCTGTATATTGATTTACAATACAGTCGAGCTCTGTTACAACCATGGCAGAAGTCCCTACAATCATAGAATCTTCTTCTTCGATGCTTTTGCAAGAGTCTGATGTTTTCTGAGTTAATGAAATATAATTACTATTGAAATGTTCCAAGTCGTCGCTATACGGGATGTCGCATGAATTTATCCCTCCTCGTTTGTTGTTGACAATAACATTGATTGCAAGTTTTTCATACTTAAATAGTTTATCTTTTACAGGAAGTAAGTTGAACTCTTCGATTTGACTTGCGGCTTTGCCGATACACCAACATAAAAGCATATTTAGTTTCATGCCTTTTTTCTTGCTGGTTTTACAGAGATGTGTGATGTTGAATGTTTTTGTTAGTGTTACCATTGGCATCGGTGATGACATCCATAACTCGAAAGCTTCGGCACGCTTTGTTTCTTTTGGATTAATTTCTTTCATGTGACTTTTATCTCTAAATTGCTTGCAAAAATATGTTTTTTTGTAGTTGCAAATATAAAAAATGGAGTTTATTTGTCGTAAAATTAGTTCTGTTTTTTTACTTCTTTCATTATATTTATTTTATTGATATATAACTAAATGTAATTTTATAAATATATAATCAAATCATTTGTTCAAGACTTTAAGATTAGTGATTTTGCTTTTGAAGTCGCCGCTTTTCTCAAGAGGGAAGACGAGTGTGCGAATATAATACATCTTGCTTTTACCTTCATTATGATAAATGGTTTGTCTGTTGAGAGTTTCTTTTAAACTACCATCAATATATAACTCGGTAACTTCCTGATTTCCTTTTATTGTAATGTTGACTTTGTCGCTTGGTAATAATTTGTAATTGAATGTGTTGAGGTATCCGTCGCGAGAAAATCCTAATTTTCCTTCTATTGGATCTGTGAGGTAAAACTCTGCGTCACGTGATTGGAATAGAATTGTGCCTTTCTCTTCTTCGATATATTCTATGTCGAATGAAACGCTATAATCAAAACCGATTTCTTTGATGTTTGTTTTCTTGTTTGATTTTAAGATATCTATCTCCAATACAACTTTTTCTACACCGATAAAACGTCCTGCTATATTCAATCCGGGAGCATCACTTAGTAAAAGTCTGTTCTCGTTGAATTCGTTATAATTAAATGTAATATTTTCCCCGGTCCACATTTTTGTCGACATTGTTTGCATTGCTGGATAAGATCTGTAATGTATATCTTTGAAACTTATTCCGTTGCCGGCATGGTCGTTCCATACCGCAAATGAACCTCCTTTTATCTGCGGATGTCTTTCTTCAAAATATAAGTTTCCTATTGTAGCTGGCGTCCAATTGTTATAAAGGTATTCGCAGTTAAGATAGTCGTAATAATAACCTGCTGCCGGAACGATATATGTTAAACCATCTGGGATGCTAATCAAGTCATAACCAAGATCTATCATTTCTTTTGGATTGGCATAACCGTTATACCAGGCGTACATTAATACGTTTTCAACTTTTACGGGAGTTTTTCCTTTTGCATGTGTTAATGCTCCCCAAACGCATGATTGTTTTCCGTATTTCTCTGCTTCGCGAATGCAGTGGTCGGTGAAATATCTAAACTTTTCAACAACAAGACTATCCCTGTTTGAATATTCATCGGTTCCCACATGGAAACGAGGTCCTCTGAAAACAGGATTCTCACCTCCAAGGTATTCCATAAATAAAGAGTCGACGAAATTATATGTCTCTTCTTTGAATAAATCCAGATGATCGGAACCGTATTCCTTA
This sequence comes from Bacteroidales bacterium, assembly GCA_045606865.1. Taxonomy (GTDB): domain Bacteria; phylum Bacteroidota; class Bacteroidia; order Bacteroidales; family F082; genus Limimorpha. The sequence continues at coordinate 28,157 of JAZUST010000175.1, read as the reverse complement.
CTGCCAAGTTCCGGACGATAATGTACGAATGCCAATGAATGTGCGGGGATATCAAATTCCGGAATTATCTCAACGCCAAGAGTCTCGGCATGTTGTTGTAACTCTATGAATTCTTCTTTAGTATAAAAACCATCTCGCGAAGTCAGTCCTGGAAAATAATCGCTCTCGAGACGGAAACCAGAAGGAGTCTTATTCCAATCGTTATCAAAGTATTGTTTGAAAGCATTGTCATTCAGATGTATATGAAACGTATTCATTTTATAGTATGACATAAATTCTACATATTCATGAAGAAAATGCATTGGAATAAATTTTCTCCCGCAGTCGAGCATAAAACTGCGCATTTCATAATCCGGAAAATCGATTATTTTTCCTTTTGGTAATGATTGGTTGTTTTGTTCTGCAATCTGTAAAATTGTGCGAGTAGCCCATATTGCGCCTCTTTTGTTGTTGGCTGTAATTACTATATTATCGTCAATGTCAATGATATAGCCTTCATTGCCAATACTGTCGTTGTCGGTGAATTCAAAAATAATGTCGCTATTATTTTTTATATCATCCTTTACTTTAAGTTTGACGTCAAACATTTTTTCGTAGTCGGAAGATAACAATTCTGCTATTTTAAATAGATCTATATTATCTTTGGGATATACGATTCTTGTTTTATTTGTTATGATAAAATTACCTTCGTAAGATTTCCAGTGTCGTATCTCTGGAATTACGAATGGTTTGTTGTTGTTGGCGTTTAATACGATGCTCGATATAGTTATAAAAAGCAACAGAATAATTCTTTTCATATCTTAATTGTTTTGCATACAATTATTTATAGTTGGGATTTATCGATGCTTCTTTCAATATTTGTCCGGTGAAAGAATCTTCACATTTCATTAGTTCTTCTGGTGTACCTTCGAAGACGAGATTTCCGCCTTTGTCGCCGCCTTCAGGACCGAGGTCGATAATCCAGTCGGCAACTTTGATGACGTCGCGGTCGTGTTCTATCACGATAAGTGAATGTCCATTATTAATTAATGCGTCAAACGCTTTTAATAATTTGTTGATATCGTGGAAATGAAGTCCCGTTGTAGGTTCGTCGAATATAAATAAAGTAGGTTTTTCGTTGGTTCCGTTTATTAGGAAAGAAGCGAGTTTGATACGCTGAGCTTCCCCGCCACTCAATGTCGATGATGGTTGCCCCGCTTGAAGATAACCGAGTCCGACATCTTGTAAAGGTTTCATCTTGGCGATGATGCGTTCTATGATGTTCTTGTATTCTCCTTCCTTGTTGTTCTCAAAGAACTCGATGACTTCATCTATGCTCATGTTTAGAATGTCGCTTATGTTCTTGCCTTTATACTTTATTTCAAGAGCGTCTTCTTTATAACGAGAGCCATGACATACATCGCATTTTAGATAGATGTCGGCCATAAATTGCATCTCAACTTTCAAGACGCCACTGCCTTGACAGTTATCGCAGCGACCGCCGGCAACGTTGAAAGAGAAGTAACCTGGTTTTAAATTACGATTTTTGGCGAGTTTTTGTTCCGCGAAAAGTTGTCGTATATCGTCAAAAGCCTTTACGTAAGTCACCGGGTTGGAACGTGATGACCTCTCAATAGGATTCTGATTAATATATTCTACAGATTGGATTGCTATCAAACTACCTTGCATTTTTCCGAAAGAACCCACTTTGTCGGATGTTCCTTCGAAATATTTTTTTAATGATTTGTAAATAATGTCGTTTACTAATGTTGATTTGCCTGAACCGCTAACTCCGGTAACAACAGTCATTACATTTAATGGAATTTTGACGTTAATGTTTTTTAAGTTGTGTTCTGTACAACCAACAAATTCAATTGCGTTGTTCCATTTGCGGCGGTGAGCGGGGATTGGGATTTTCTTTTCGCCGGAAAGATATTTGGCGGTAAGACTAATACCTTCGTTCATCATCTTTTCAATGTCGCCTTCAAATACCAATTCTCCGCCATTTACTCCGGCATAAGGTCCGATGTCGATGATGTGATCTGCGCTTCTGATTATCTCTTCATCGTGTTCAACGACGATGACGGTGTTCCCTATATCGCGCAATCGTCTTAATACTTTTATGAGACGTCGAGTGTCGCGAGAGTGAAGTCCAATACTAGGTTCGTCTAAAATATATGTTGAACTAACTAAACAACTTCCTAACGATGTGGCAAGATTTATTCGTTGTGATTCGCCACCGGATAAAGTGTTGGCGGCACGGTTCAGTGTTAGATATTCTAAACCAACTTCAACCAAGAAGTTTAATCTGTTCTTAATTTCTGTTAAGAGTCTTTCTGCGATATCGTGTTCTGTCTTTGTTAACGTAAGTTCGTCGAAGAAAACTTTAAGTTTTGACAAAGGCATCTCGCATAATTCGGTGATGCTCTTTCCGTTAATCTTAACGTAACCTGCCTCTTTTCTTAGACGTAATCCGTTGCATTCGGGACAGATCGTTTTACCGCGGTAGCGTGATAGCATTACACGATATTGAATTTTATATGTCTGTGATTCAACTTCATTGAAGAAATCTTCTATGCCGCCGAAATACTTGTTTCCTTTCCAAAGAACTTCTTTCTGTTCTTTTGTTAATTCGTAATAAGGTTTATGTATTGGGAAGTCGAAATGACGTGCATTACGAATCAACAGATCTTTCCATGCGCTCATCTTGTCGCCACGCCAACAAGCAACGGCATTGTCATAGATTGACAATGACTTATCTGGAATAACTAAGTCGGGGTCAATGCCTATTATGTCGCCGAAACCTTCGCATTTAGGACATGCGCCGTATGGATTGTTGAACGAAAACAAATGTGTTGTAGGTGTTTCAAATGTGATCCCGTCGGCTTCAAAACGAGATGAGAAATGGTGTTCGACGCTGTCGACCAAGACGATGCAACTGTCATTGCCTTCGTAAAAAGCAGTCTGTACGGAATCTGAGATCTGTGGTATTAATTCTGCGGTCTTTTCGTTGACTTTTAATCTGTCAACCAAAATCCTCACATTATTAATATTATCAAAATTTTTTTCCTTGAGATAATCTTCTATTCGAACAGTCTTATTATCAATAAGAAGTCTGTTGAAACCTTGTTGTAGGAGGATGTTGAAATGTTCTTCAATTTTTCTTCCTTCCGGTAAAATGATTGGCGATAAGATATAAACGGCACTAGTCTTTTGCTTAAGAATGAAATCGACTACATCGTTGACTTGGTGTCGTTTGACTTCGGTGCCGGAAATAGGGGAGAATGTACGACCTATTCTTGCATAAAGAAGTTTTAAATATTCATATATCTCAGTACTAGTTCCTACTGTAGAACGAGGATTGCTGGAGTTTACTTTTTGTTCAATGGCAATTGCTGGAGATAGTCCGGTTATTAGGTCGACATCGGGTTTTGTCATGCGACCTAAAAATTGTCTGGCGTAAGCACTCAGACTTTCAACATAACGACGTTGCCCTTCTGCATAAATAGTGTCGAAAGCAAGAGATGATTTACCGGAACCAGACAGACCTGTTATAACTACAAGTTTGTTTTTCGGTATACTTAAACTTATGTTCTTTAAGTTGTTAACTCTTGCTCCATGTATATGGATGTTTTCTAATCTCTTCATTGATTGTATAATTATAAGTCGAAAAAAAGTTTACGAATTTACGAAAAAAATATTTGTTCGTAAAGAAAAGTTTATTATATTTGCAGAAATTTATACGCTAGTATAATTTAATTATTGTATAACTTAAAAATAGGAGACGCATTATCGGATATACTTTACTCTTTAATCAATAGAAAAAGAGAAAATATGTTAGAAATATTAAGTGACAAACAATTAGTCGACAATTATAAAAATGGTAATGTCGCTAGTTTTAATTTGTTGTTAGAACGTCATCAAAATAAAGTTTTTTCCTACATCTTAATGCTTGTTAAAGACCGTCAACTTGCAGATGATCTTTTTCAGGATACTTTTTTGAAGATTATTCGTACAATAAAAGCAGGAGCTTACAAAGAAGAAGGTAAGTTTATACAATTTGCGATGCGTATCGCTCATAATCTTGTTATCGACCATTTCCGTAAATCAAACAGATTGCCTATGGTTGATTCAGTGACTAAAGAATACGACATCATTGATAACTTGAAATTGACAGATCCTTCCGTTGAAGACTCGATAGTTAACGACCAGGTTTATGCTGATTTGCGCAAAATGATTGATTTCCTTCCAGATGAACAAAAGGAAGTTGTCAATATGAGAATGTATGCCGATATGTCTTTTAAAGAAATTGCTGATGCAACTAACGTGAGTATTAACACGGCTTTAGGTAGAATGCGTTATGCTCTGATCAACCTTAGAAAGATGGCGGAAGAATATAATTTGACACTTACTTTAAATAATTTTTAGGTTTCATATAATAAAATGTAATTTTAATGCGTTAAGTAGGCATATTGAAAACAAAATAATTGCCTATGAGTATAAAATCTACACTTTATTATTCGAAAGAAAAATCATTAGAAAATCAGATCAGAGAGTGTCTTAATGATACCTATAAAAACGAAAAACCGAGTAAGAGGTCGTTGAATACAATATTAAGTTATGCTGCTTCTTATGAAAATGTTGACACCAAGATTGGTAAGTTGGGTTTGATTTTGAATTAAGAATAAAGTCACTGATTTAGTCGGTGACTTTATTCTTTTTATGTATCAATTGTTTACAATCATATCGAATGCTTCGTGAGTCTTGGGTCTTCCGTTGATTATGCATACGCATTCAACGTTTCCTTTTACGCAAAGTTTCTCGTCCTCTGCACGATATATGTCTTGCTCGAAGATGTATCTCACACCTTCTTTTTTTACGTTTAATTTACATACGAATTCGTCTCCGCCTTTGAGCGGTGTTTTGTATTCCAGAGAAATACGAGTTACAACAGGATCGATGCCTTGTTCGTGGAGTTTGGAGAATCTTATTCCTTTCGATAATATAAATTCATGACGTGTATGTTCCATATAATGCTGGTAATTAGCATTATTGACAATCCCCTGTGCGTCACATTCATAATCACGAACTTTCATGTTGAGTTCAAAAATATATTCTTTCATGTCAAATTTTAATTTCTTCTTTTAAATTGAAATATTCGTTTATGATCTTGTCTTTTATTAAATCTTCTTTTTTGCTGGAAATCAATTTTTTGTTTTTGGAAATCATCCAGATGTCGTCGGTGTAACGTAACAATAACTCTAAGTCGTGTGAACTAAAGATGATGGTTTTTTTACGTTCCGTTGTCAACATTTTCATTAAGGAGAATAACTCTATTTTGCTAGGGTAGTCGATGAATGCGGTTGGTTCGTCCATAAATATTATTGGAGTGTTTTGTGCTATTGTTTTTGCAATCATCACTTTTTGTTTTTCCCCGTCACTTAATGTGTCGAAATATCTGCCTATCAGATGTTTTATTCCTGTAATCTCAAGTGATTCAATTATTGCTTTTTTGTCATCTTCTTTTATCTTTCCGAAGAAGTTGGTGTAAGGGCAGCGACCGCTCGCAACAACATCATAAACTTTCAAAAACATATCATCGGGACGTTCGGTGAGGACAAGACCGATTAATGTCGCTTTGTCTTTGGGCGAATAAGATGAAAGATTTTTTCCTGCTAATTCAATGTTGCCGCTAACAGGTTGTATGTGACCAGTCAAAGTTTTAAAAAGTGTTGATTTGCCAGAACCGTTAGGTCCGATGAGAGCGATTAAATTGCCTTCGTTAAGAGTGATATTAATTGGAGGTAAAATCGCTTTTCCTTTATAACCAATGAGTAAATCTTTTGTTTTTAAAACTTCCATGATATTGTGTTCGATTATTTATCTTTTTCTTAAAATTACCCAAATGACGACAGGTGCTCCTATAAAGGCTGTTACTGCATTTATAGGAAGGTTGCCTTCAAATCCGGGTGCTCTTGCTATCAAGTTGCAGAATAAACTGATATTCATTCCTATCAGCATCGTTGTTGGAACTAGAATTCTGTGGTCGCTGGTTTTGAAGATAAATCTTGTTAAATGCGGTATTGCCAATCCCAAGAATGCTATCGGACCACAATATGCTGTTACAATAGCTGTTAAGTAACCGGAAATGGCAATTATTATCACATTGGTTCTTTTTAAATTTATGCCAAGGTTTTCGGCGTATAAATTTCCTAATAATAAGATGTTTAAGTTTTTGGATAGAAATAAACTTGCAAATAATCCTATCAATATTGAGATGGAGAAGAATGATAGTTTGCTGGTTCCAACAGATGAAAATGATCCCATTCCCCATATAACAAATGCGTGAATATCTTCTTTTAAACTAAAAAATTTTAAGATGTCTGTTAGTGAACCGGCAAGATATGAAACCATTAAACCAATGATTATCAATGTTGTCATATTTCTGACGCGACTGCTGAATCCGAGTATCAATATTAATACCAATACAGCACCTAAAAATGCAGCGATGCTCACTCCGATATTTGATAATATACCATAAGAAGAAAGTGCATTTCCACCTAAAAGTCCTGTTAATAATATTGTTAGGGATACGCCTAATCCGGCGCCGCTGCTTATTCCTAGCATCGATGGGTCGGCGAGTGGATTCCTGAATAGTGTTTGCATCAAAAGTCCTGATACTGATAAGGCAGAACCTGCTAATAATGCTGTGATTGTTTGCGGTAATCTGTATTGAAGAACTATTGTTGATATCGATGGATTACATTCCCTATTTAAAATAACGTTAAGTAACTCATCAAAAGGAATTGTGACGGAACCAACAAATAAATTAAGAGCAAATAATATTATTCCTGATACTGCTATGGTTGTTAAAATTATGATATTTAATTGGTTACGATTCATTTGGATAATCTCTTAAAGTATTTAGGTGTATAGTTTTCCCATTCTTTATTTAATAATTCTGGGTGAAAATGATATATGAAATCGGCCAAAAGGATTTCTGGTTCATATTGAGAATTTTCAAAATATCCACATTTACGAGTGTCGCATACTAATAAATTTCCTTCTTTAAATGCTTTGAAAAGAGGAAATAATTCATTTTCTTTTTCTAATTGTTCATATGTGAAAGGGGTATCGTATGAGTTTATAACTCTCCAATAATCAGCATTTTGAGCTTTATGTAATATGCTTTCGGCATCCATATGTAGACTTCCCGTAGATTTGTCATCCTTCCATATATAATCACCGCCGGCATCTTCAAATATTTTTGCTATATAACTATTCCCTCCAGGTACATACCATTGATTTTCAAACGGTAAATCGGAAAATATTGTTGGCTTATTATTGGTTTCAGAACATATTTTCGACAATTTTTCGTATTGGTTAACTACATTATTGAACCATTCTGTTGTTTCTTTTTCCTTTCCGCATAACAGTCCAACAACTTTCATCCATTCAGCACGACCGAGAGGATGACTTTCAAGATAGTCGGGAAAAGGAATCATAATAGAACCGCTTAGTTCTCCCAAATTGGAATAATCAACTGTAGGGTAGGGGGTATATAAGATTAAATCTACCTTTAAATCAATAACTTTTTCTATGTCAACATGATTTGACCTGCCCAAGTCTATGATTTGCTTGTTGTTAATTAATTTTAATATTTCTTCGTTGTTTGTGTAGTTGCTTTCTAAAACTCCTTTTATTATGTCTAATTCATTAAGTTTTTGAAATACAGACCATTGTGTTGATGAGAAAGCTATTGCTGATTTTATGGGAGTTTTTATTGTTGTTTTGGTTTTTACTTCTTCTGGAATATCTATGCTGTCAGCAAATATATAATATTCATTAAAATTAGAAGAGTTGTCTTTGATTTCTAATTTGTATCCTGATTTGTATTTGTATATTTTAAAATTATCTGCATATTGTACGAGATTGTGAGAGTCTTCTGGTGTATTTGTGTGTACGCCTTTATTTGATGCACTATCACATGATTGCAAGGTGTAAATTATTAACAACAATATTGTTACGATTTTTTTGTTCATTTGCATTCTTCTATTATGACTTTAATACAATCTTCGCAGAGGCAATCGTGATAATTGTTTTGTAGAAAAATATTAACATTATCTGTTAGTGTATATCTTGAACACCAGCAACTTGAGTTGTGTTGGCATTCAAATGTTTTATTGCAGCGAGGGCATTTTTTTGTCATATTCTAAATAATTTTTACTATATTAAAATCACGTCAAAGATACGAAAAAAGCATGGTTTTTAGCGTATAGACTCAGAAAAAATAATTATCTTTGTAAACTAATAAATAAATGATTTAAGCATGAATTTTTCGTTTTTTCACACACCCAAACCGAGGCAGTTTAATTACGTTCCTCGTCATTTTGATCCAAATCAAGAAGCACTTGAAAAGAAGAAGGCTGCAATGGGTCTAGATTCAAAACTCACTGAAAATGAAAAACGTAGAATAAGGATAAGAACGGCATATGGTCGCGATTTTGAAGAGGTTAAAGAAAAGAACAAAATGTTTGGTTTCAGCAGTATGCGTTACATAATCGTAGGTGGATTGATATTGTTCTTTACTTATGTGATATTCGCAACTCCATTGCTTGAGAATTTTTTTGAAATGTTTCTTAATTTAGGAAAATAAAAGATAATTTATGTCCTTCGATATTATTAAATTATTACCAGATTCAGTTGCTAATCAGATTGCTGCGGGAGAGGTTATCCAACGTCCGGCTTCTGTCGTAAAGGAATTGATGGAGAATGCGTTAGATGCTGGAGCAACGCAAATAGACTTGTTTGTTAAAGATGCCGGCAGAACCATGATTACGGTAATAGATAATGGTCATGGTATGTCGGAGACCGATGCTCGTCTTTGTTTTGAACGTCATGCAACATCAAAAATCAAGAAAGCTGAAGACCTTTTTATGATTCGTACCATGGGTTTTAGAGGCGAAGCTCTTGCAAGTATAGCAGCAGTTGCACAAGTTGAACTGATGACGCGTCGCGAAGATGATGAACTGGGTACTAAGATATTGATTGAAGGCTCTGTCGTAAAAGAACAACTCCCTAAACCAATGTCGGTGGGAACTAATTTTACGGTAAAAAATCTTTTCTTTAATATACCAGCACGTCGTAACTTCTTGAAATCTAATGAGGTGGAAATGCGCCATATTACTGATGAATTCTTCCGAGTTGCTATGATGAATCCGGAAGTTGCCTTTTCTCTTACTAATAACGATAAAGAAGTTTATCATCTGCCTAAAGGTACCTTAAAACAAAGAATAGTAGGTCTTTATGGTAAGGATTACGACAGAAAATTACTTCCTGTGCAACAAGAAACAGAAACAGCATCTATTAATGGTTTTATTGTTAAACCAGAATTCCTAAGAAAAACACGCGGAGAACAGTATTTTTTTGTAAATAAACGATTTATAAAACATGCATATCTTCATCATGCGATAGAAAACGCATATCAGGAGTTGATCCCAAAGGAATGTTTTCCCGGGTATTTTGTTAATATTGAAATAGATCCTAAAGAAATAGATATTAATATTCATCCAACCAAGACAGAAGTGAATTTCCAAGATGTCAAATTGGTGTATGCGATCTTGCATTCTGCGGTGAGAAAGTCGATAGGACAGAATAACTTGGCTCCGCTTCTTGACTTTGATGTAAATCCGGATATGGGAATTGATTTTGGAGAAGCAAGCAGAATGGACCGACCTGTTGTGGAACCTAGAATAGAATATAATCCGGAGTTTAATCCATTTAAAATAAACGCTCAAACAACTCGTCATACTTCCGGCAATTGGAGAATAATGTATGACGATGATGAACCGAAAACCGTTTCTAGTAATATAAACAAAATAAGTAGTTTCGATGATGTGGAGACAACGTCCGTAATCGAAAGTAAAAATCTTTACCTCCAATTACAACAAACATACATCATAACTACGGTTAAGTCGGGTCTTCTTGTTGTGGATCAGCATCTTGCTCATGTTAGGGTTTTGTATGAAAAATTTCTTAGAGAGATGGAGAATAATGTTGAGGCATCCCAACAGGAATTATTTCCTCAGCATATTACTTTGAATCCTAATGATGCCTCGTTGTTGAAAGAAATTATGGCGGATTTGGAGAAGATTGGGTTCAGAATTCAGCAAATGAATAATTCTACATTTGTCATCAATGGGACACCGGCTGATAGTAAAACGAATGACGCCGTGGCGCTTCTCGAAAAGATTTTGGATATGTATAAAACAAATCTTGTTGATTTGAAGTTGGATAAGAAACTGAATCTGGCACGTTCATTGGCATCGCAACTAGCAATTAAATCGGGACAAACTTTAGGTCCGATTGAAATGCAGGATTTGATAGATCGTCTGTTCGCTTGTGCGGTATCGGAGGTTGCTCCAGATGGTAAGAAAATATATACAATATTGAATATTACTGAATTAAAAATGCGTTTGTGTTGATATGAACAATTTTAGACCTAGTGGTTTTTCTGTGTTACCTACAGTAGTCAAGAACTTATTAATTATTAATGTATTGTTTTTCCTGGCAACAATTGCATGTGATATGGTGTTGCGTGTTGATCTTACAGATTATTTGGGTTTACATTACATAGGAGCATCTGATTTCCAACCATTTCAATTGGTTACATATATGTTTATGCATGGAAATTTTGCTCATCTTTTCTTCAATATGTTCGCACTTTGGATGTTTGGAAATACATTGGAAAATATTTGGGGACCGAATAGATTTTTGTTGTTTTATTTTGTATGTGGAATAGGCGCAGGACTTACACAAGAATTGGTTCAATACATTCAATATGCTACAACTTTACAAGGTTATGAAAATGTGAGGATTGCGGCAAATCAGATTATACCTATGAGTGAATATCTCAACTTGTTGACCACGGTTGGTGCCTCCGGCGCGGTTTATGGAATTTTACTCGCTTTTGGTATGATGTTTCCTAATTCGACACTTTATATTTATTTCGCAATACCAATCAAAGCAAAATGGTTCGTCTTGATTTATGGTGTGATAGAATTATTCTCAGGATTTACTTCAGTAGATAATGTTGCGCATTTTGCTCATTTGGGCGGTATGCTGTTCGGTTTGATATTGATTTTATATTGGAAAAAGAAAGGAAATTTATATTGATTATGATACCATTTCAAGGCAACATATCAGACAGAATAAAGTATTTTATCTCCCAGAAAACAGTATTGTCAAGATTGATGCTTGTTAATATATGTATTTGGATTATATGTCTGTTTATCAGTGTTTTTACATGGCTTTTTAATGTTAGTGACATTAGTTTTGTAACTAAATTATTTGCCGTTCCTTCTGATATAGCAGTCTTGGCTGAAAAACCATGGACCATATTCACATATATGTTTCTTCAGGAACAATTCTGGCATCTGTTTTTTAATATGCTTATGCTCTACTATGGTGGTAAAATTTTCCTTCAATATTTCTCTCAAAAACAATTACTTATTACGTATATATTTGGTGGATTTTTCGGCGCTTTGTTTTTTATATTGGCGTTTAATGCTTTTCCTGCTTTTGAGAGTATAAAAGATACAGCCTTTGCTTTAGGTTCTTCAGCATCAGTACTTTCTATATTGGTGGCAGCGGCAACATATCAACCGGATTACCAATTGAATCTGTTCCTGTTGGGAAGAGTTAAAATGAAATGGGTTGCTATAATATTTGTTATCATCGATTTCCTTAGCATAACAAATGGAAACTCTGGTGGACACATCGCTCATCTGGGAGGTGCATTATGGGGTTTCATCTATGCCTATATGTTAAGAAAGAATATTGATATATACTTGATATTTAAGCGTAAACCACGAATCAAAGTGAAATATAAAAAAAAAGACAATCATCAGCAAAGACCGAAAACTGACGAACAATATAATGCAGAACGCGCTATGGAACAAGAGGAAGTTGATAGAATACTGGAAAAAATAGCGAAAAACGGATATGCAAGTTTAAGTGAAAAAGAGAAGGAATATTTATTTAAACAAAGTAAAAAATAATGGGAAAAGAGAAAGAAATAAACAAAAGAAATACATTCTTACAGGCGTTTAGTAAATTGATAATCGGTATTTGTGGATTAGCAGTTATGCCTTCGGCTGTCTTATGTGCTTTATCTCCGTTTATCAATCCGTCCAAATTTGTATGGTCAGCTCTCTTTGGATTAGGTTTTTGGGTTATATTTATAGCCAACATTATCATTTTAGTTATTTTATTGTTTTTTAAAGCTAGAAGAACATTATTGATTCCAATATTAACATTATTAATTTTGGTTCCAGGATTCTGTAAATCATATGCTTTTGGAGAAAAAAAAGATGTAGAATCACAACTTAAAGTGATGACATACAATGTTCAAGTTTTCGGATATTATGATGGCGTTGAGAATGTAACTAAAGAAAAACAATCTTTGGCTGATTTGATAAAGAAACATAACCCGGATGTAATATGTCTTCAGGAATCAGGTGAATGGCCTAATAATAAAGCACTTGACTTTTCTAAAATGATCGGGTATAAATATTTTAGTTTTAATCCTGATAATGGTAATTCTTATTTCTCAAAATACCCTATACAAAACCCTAAAGAGTATAAAGATGGTAAAATTGATAATTTTATAGATATAAAGAAAATTGTTATTGATAAAAATAAATCCTTTTATCTTATCAATTGTCATCTGAATTCGTTTAAGATCTCATCTGAAGAATTGGAATATATTCATGATGCAAAAAATATTGTAAAAGACTCTGAACTATATGGTAAATCTTTGATTTCTAAATTGTCTAATGGATTTAAGTTAAGAACAAAAAGTACGGAGACATTGTTGAGAAATCTTCCGAATGATGATATTCCTTTTGTTATCTGTGGTGATTTTAATGACACACCTTTATCTTATACATATAATCAGATAGAAAAAACCGGGTTAAATGATGCTTTTATCACATTATCTAAGGGCATAGGAAAGACATATTGTGGTCCATTGCCATTACTTAGAATTGATTATTTTTGGTATAATGATAAAGTAGAAGCTGTTGATTATGAAAGAATAAAATATGCTGCTTCTGATCATTATCCGTTGATTATGACATTTAACATTAAGAAGGAAGTAGAGGAGGAGTGATGAATTTTAAGTTGAAGTCTGAATTTAAACCAACGGGCGACCAACCACGTGCTATAGAGCAACTGAAACAAGGAATATTAAATGGTGAACCATATCAGACTTTATTGGGTGTGACAGGTTCCGGTAAAACATTTACAATAGCTGGAATGTTGGCTGAACTTAATCGTCCTGCTCTTGTTTTAAGTCATAATAAAACTCTTGCTGCTCAGTTATATAGCGAATTTAAACAATTTTTCCCGGAAAATACGGTGGAATATTTTGTTTCGTATTATGATTACTATCAACCGGAAGCATTTATTCCTAGTACTAACACATATATTGAGAAGGATTTGTCTATTAATGACGAGATTGAGAAACTTCGCCTTAGTGCGACAACTTCTTTATTGTCAGGACGACGTGATATTATTGTAGTATCTTCTGTTTCATGTATTTATGGTATTGGTAATCCTGCTGATTTTGAAAATAACGTTATTTATCTTGAAATAGGTAAACGTATAAATAGAGATGATTTGTTACGTCAACTCTCTGATTCTCTATATAGTCGTAATGATATTGAGTTTACTCATGGAAAATTTAGAGTTAAAGGTGATAGTGTAGATGTCTTCCCTGCATATTCCGACATCGCGTATAGGATAATATTCTGGGATGACGAAATTGAAGAAATAGAATCGTTCGATCCTGTAAATGGAAGTCGCATTGAACCACTCTCTAGTCTAACTTTATTCCCTGCAAACATTTTTGTCACATCGAAAGACAAGATTAAATCGGCAACCAACGACATCCAACTCGATATGTTTAAGCAGGTTGAATATTACAAAGAAATAGGTAAGTTTGAAGAGGCAAAACGTCTTGAAGATAGAGTCTGTTATGATATTGAGATGATTAGGGAACTTGGATATTGTAGCGGTATTGAAAATTATTCGAGATATTTTGATGGTAGAGAACCTGGTTCGCGTCCTTTCTGTCTTATTGATTATTTTCCCGACGATTTCATTACAATTATCGATGAAAGTCATGTTACTGTTCCTCAACTTCATGCGATGTATGGTGGCGATAGGTCGAGAAAACAGACTCTGGTGGAATATGGTTTCCGCTTGCCATCGGCATTGGATAACAGACCTCTTAAGTTTGATGAATTTGAATCTCTTACAAATCAGACTGTATATGTAAGTGCAACACCCGGAGATTATGAATTGCAAAAGTCGGAAGGTGTTTATGTGGAACAATTGATTCGTCCTACCGGTTTGCTAGATCCGATAATTGAAGTGAGACCTTGTAAAAATCAGGTTGATGATTTGATAAATGAGATTCATAGGGTAATAGATAACGGACAAAGAGTGTTGGTTACAACGCTTACAAAGAAAATGGCTGAAGAGTTGACACGTTATCTCAATAATTTGAATATCAATACAAGATACATACATTCTGATGTCGATACTTTAGAAAGAATAGAGATAATGACAGGATTGAGAAGTGGTGTCTTTGATGTTTTGGTTGGTGTTAACTTACTTAGAGAAGGTCTAGATTTGCCAGAAGTACAACTCGTTGCAATATTAGATGCCGATAAAGAAGGTATGTTGAGGTCGGAACGTTCATTAACTCAAACGGCAGGTCGTGCAGCGCGTAATGCTGATAGTTTGGTTATTATGTATGCTGACAAGATAACTAACTCTATGTGTAGAACGATAGATGAAACGGCACGTAGAAGGGAAATTCAATTGGCATATAATATAAAACATGGAATTACTCCTAAAACTATTATCAAGTCGATAGATACTTCTATGACTAAGACGCTTTCTAAACAAACAAAAGACTATCCTGCTGCAGATGAAATAATTAAATCGGTAGCTGAAGAAAATAAAACGAATTATAAATCAGCGAAAGATATTAGAAAGGCAATACAGGACGCCAAGAAAGAAATGGAGAAAGCGGTTAAGAATCTAGACTTTATGGAAGCCGCAAAGTATCGTGATTTAATAATTGCTCTTGAGGAAAGAATTAAGAAAAATCCTTTAACTTAATAAATACGCCCGTTAACTTATTTGTTAAGTAATGTTTAATGAAAAAGTTATTACTTTTGTACAAAATTGGTTGGTTGTTTTTAGGATCAAACAATTCCGATAGTGCAAATTTGTTTTTTTGTTGTTTTTGGTTTGTTACATATCGGGCTTTTCGATTAAGAGAAAAATGTTTGACCAAAAGAAAAAAGTCGGTATTCACCGACTTTTTTTGATGCATAATAAATTAAATAGTTCTATCAATTTTCCAACAGAATGCTCTTAACCCGAGTTCTTCAGCAATAAGGTCAAGTTCGTGGAGTGCATTCATAATTTCATCAACAAACTCATCTTCTACGAATGTTAATATGGCGTCGTTGAAGGTAGGCCAGGTATGACTTCCCAAGTGAGGTTCACCGCCGCGACTGCCGCGACCGCTGATCTCATTCCATCGTGTGAAACCTTTGCTGTGATGTTGTTCCAAAAGCTCGATCACTTCTTCGTAATATGCCTGATTATATGCTATGAATATTCCTGTCATGATAATTTGATTTTAATGGTGAAACGTATCTGTAACATTTATGTCGAAGTTAAACAGATTTTTGTTTAAGGTTTAGGTTTAAAGTTTAAAGCTGTTTTTAGTTGATATTCTCAAGTTTAAAAGTTTATCGAAATTCAATCTTAAACTTTAAGCATTAAACCTTAAACCCATTTATTTTAATTCTTAATTTTTAATTGTTTCTTAGCTTGACGTTTTTCTCTTCTCGAGATAAAGATAGCGTAAAGGGTAGGGATGAGGACGAGTGTGATTAAAGTTGAGACTGTCAAACCCCATGACACTGTTATACCGAGTCCGTTCCACATTTCAGCGCCTTCACCTGAACCTAACGCCATAGGTATCATACCGAGAACTGTTGTAAGTGTTGTCATCAAGATAGGACGCAGACGTTGTTTTGAAGCAGTGACAACAGCTGTATTAACATCCATACCTCTTTCACGACATAAGATTGCGTAGTCGATAAGCACGATACCATTCTTCACAACTATACCGACAAGAATCAAGATACCGATCATAGCCATGACATCTAACGCCATATTGTTTACAGCTAAACCTATGAGAACGCCGACAATAGCGAATGGCACTGAGAACATGATGACAAACGGGTCGAGCAATGACTCAAATTGTGATGCCATCACGACGTAGACCAGGATGATAATTAATATCAACAAGGTAAACAATCCTGAGAAGGAATCCTGTTGGTTCTCGTAGTCACCAGCAATTTTTACCATAAACTCTGTTGGTATCTCAGCTTTTTCAACATGTTGTTGAGCAACTTCCACAGCTTCACTCAAAGCATAACCTTTGGCAACAATACCTGTCACTGTTACAACACGTTCACGGTCCTTACGTTCGATTTTAGGAGGTGTCATACCTTCAACAACTTGTGCCACATCTTTTACTCTGATACTTTGTCCTTGTGAACCATAGAGTATGATGTTTTCAATATCTTCAATGCTTTGACGGAACTCCGGAGCGTAACGGACACGGATATTATATTCATCGCCGTCTTCGCGGAAGAATGTCATCACAGAACCGTTAATACGGTTTCTTACCATTGTAGAAGCTGTTGTGACGTCAATGCCGTTGAGTCTTAATTTCTCACGGTCGAAGTCAACGTAATATTCTGGTGTGTAATCATCACGGCTGACGAGAACCTGTGAGAACTGAGGCGTGTTGAGAAGGCTATCTCTCAATCCAAAAGCAATTCTATCTGAGTTCTGGAAGTCATAACCATAGATTTCGAGTTTCAATGAGGTCGCACCACCCATACCGCCACCTTCACTGACGTTGTACTTCTTAATGATTGTATTGTTTCTTAAATCTCTACGAATATATTCTGCTATTTCTTGAGTGCTTCTTTCACGCTCTGTCTTTCTGCCTAAATCAATGTTCATTGAGATAATGTGCGTTCCGTTGTTTTGCATAGAAGCGAAAGCGTTGTCTTCGTCTGCCATACCATAATTATAGTTGAGCATTTTAATCTCTGGTATTTCACTTCTGTATTTCGTTGACAATTCATTTGCAAGCTGTCCTGTTATTTCTTCACCTGTACCAACTGGAAGTTCGATACTTATTGAAAGACGACCTTGGTCCATGGCAGGGAGGAAGCCTGACTTCATATTAGGAAGTGTGGTGACGCATGTCACGACGAAGATAAGCAATGCGATAAACACAACAGATTTACGATGTGTTACTGCCCAATTGATAAGTCTACCATAGCCTCGGCTCAATGCATCAAGACCTTTATTAATAGGTGTGAATAATATTGTGTGCCATCTGTGCGATCTCGGATTCTGTTTCAACATTCTTGAACACATCATAGGAACGAGTGTCAAAGCTGCTGATGTTGAGACAATCATAATGATACTTACGATCCAACCTAATTGTTTGAAGAAGATTCCGATGATACCGTCAACCATTGTTAATGGTAAGAACACCGCAAGCATTGTCAATGTAGAGGCGATAACAGAGATAGAAACTTCTTGTGTTGCATGAACAGCAGATTCTTTAGGTTTCGCACCTCTGTCGATATGAGAGGTGATGTTTTCCAAAACCACGATAGCATCGTCAACAACCATACCGATGGCGATGGTCAATGCGCTCATGGAGATAATGTTAAGAGTGTTGCCAGTCGCAAAGAGGTAAATGACGGATGCAACCAACGAGATTGGGATAGATAATACGATGATGATAGTTGCTCTCCATCTTCCTAAGAAAAGGAATACGACAGCCATAACTAACAAGAATGTTGTCAAAATGGTATCTTTCAATGAGTTGATGGTGTCGATGATGTTTGTTGAACCATCAATGATGATATTTATGTTAATATCAGAAGGAAGGTCTTTCTGGATCTTTTTGAGTTCTTTTTTAATTCCTTTGACGACCTGCACCGTATTGGCATCGGTTTGCTTCTGGATGGTAAGCATCGCTCCTTGTTTTCCATTACTGAAAACTTTTTGCAGACGCTCTTGTTCTCCGTCATTAACTTTTGCCACGTCTCTCAGATATACGGGAGCACCGTTAGGTGAAGTGCCGACTATAACATTTAACATCTCTTCTGCCGACTTAAATTCTTTTTCCACACGCACTGAGTATGTGTTAGAACCGATGTCTATTGTGCCGGCAGGAGTGTTACGGTTTTCGTATGCCAATGTTGATGATATTGATTCTACAGTGATTCCGTATGCTGCCAATTTATCCGGGTCAACGAAAACCTGAATTTCACGTTTAGGAGCACCAGAAACCGAAATCGTACCGACACCGTTTACACGTGCCAATGGCGTAGCTACTTTATCATCCAATATCTTATCCAAGCTACTAAGACTTTCTTCCGCTGTAGCCGACAACAACATGATCGGCATATCCTCCATACTGAATTTGAAAATCGTAGGTAGGCTTATGGCATCAGGAAGAGCCTGCGTTACCATGTCTAATTTGTCGCGAACGTCGTTAGTGGCTTCGTTGATGTCGATGCCATACTCAAACTCCAAAGCGATGACAGAGATGTTTTCCTTTGATGTTGACGAAAGGTGTTTAAGGTTACTAACGCTATTGAGTGCGTTCTCTAAAGGTTTTGTAACGTTAGTCTCAATATCGGCAGCACTCGCGCCTGAATATGATGTCACGACTAAGATAGTGTTTTCTCCCATGTCAGGGAAGAGGTTGGTCGACAACTTTGTAAGAGAGAACACACCCAATATAGCCACTGTTACGAAGATAAGGGCTATCGTGACAGGTTTGTTTACTGATGTTCTGTATAAACTCATTTTTTCAATTATTTTACTACTTCAACTTCAATGTTGTTTTTAAGTCTTGTTTGTCCTGATGTAACAATAACATCGCCGTCGTTCAAACCACTGATGATTTCGTATCTGTTGCCCATTCTTACACCGAGTTTTACAGGTGTATAAGTGACGGTATTGTCTTCATTCAAAACATAAACGTATTTATCATCGGCACCGACTTGCTTAAGGACAGCGTTATCAGGAACAACGACACGGTAATTATTGCCATAATTGATTGTTACGCGGGTAAACATACCTGGACGCAATTTCTCGTTTTTGTTGTCGACGATGATTTCTACAGGGAAAGTATGTGAACGAGGGTCGATGGTCGGATAAACCAAATTGACTTTACCTTTAAATGTCTCATTGGGGAAAGCTTCTGCAACCAATTCTACTTCCATTCCTTTTTTAACTTTTGAATAATTGCTCTCGCTGATGTTTATCAACATCTTAACAGGAGTGATGTTCTGTACAACGAAAAGTGGCTGTGCCATGGCATACATATCGCCTTCGTCATAATTACGTGCTGTGATGATACCGCTGATTGGACTTGTCAAGATTGTGTTTTCTAATAAGTTAGCATAACTTTTCTTAGATACTTCGTATGCGAGTGTGATAGCTTCGAAATTAGCTTGTGAAGCAGCACCTATTTCATATAATTCTTTTGTACGTCCGTATTCGATAGAGTCGTTAGCTACTTGTAATCTTATCTTTTCAAGATTGATTGCATCCATTGTTGCAAGTTCCTGTCCTTTGTTGACATGGTCGCCAACTTCTACCAAAATTTCCTTGATACGTGATGCTGTTTGTGGAGTGATGTTGTTAACTACATCTGCTTCTACTGTAGTAGGATAGGTGCTTAACTGAGGAACATTCTCAGCATGTACTTTTGTCACTGTAACTTTTGGTGCTTCCTCAACGATAACAGTTTGTTGTTCTGAAGTTTTCTGTCCGCATGAAGCCATTATCAATGCTGTTGAAAAAATTAATAAAGATTTGAATTGTCTCATTTTATATTATTTTTATTGTTTATCACTATTGTTTTCTTCTGTTATATATTCAACACCCATCAATTCGTCGATAGCTGCTTTGTTTGTCATGTATTGGTAAATAGCTTGACTCATTGTAAGTTGTGCCTGAGTTAATGCCAACTGAGCATCATTGAGTTCAACCAAAGTAGCCTTACCTAATTCATACATCTTTTCAGAAATGTTGTAACTCTTCTGCGCCATTTCCAAAGTTGATTCGGCAGCGGTATATCTCTTGACGCTTGTATTCATCTTGTCGCGATAGTTTTCCAAAGCAATGTTAAGGTTACGTTCTGTATCTTCTATGCTAAGTCTTAAAATATCTTGTGTCTTTTGATATTGTCTGATGTTGTTTCTTTTTGAGAAACCGTCGAATATTGGGATGTTAAGACTTAGAGCGACTACTGAATAAGGATTCCAATTCATGTCGAATGTATTTCCCATTGCCATATAGTTATATGCGAATGAAGCGGATAGGGTAGGAATATATTGGAATTTGGTCATCTTGATAGTATGAGACAACATCTCATCTTGCAGTCTTAGTTGCAATAAATTTGTATTGTTTTCAAAACTTACAGTATCGTTTGCAGATAATGTTGAAGCTATCAGTTCTTCCGTATAGTCAGAGAGTTTTCCTTCAACGTCGAGTTCTGTGGCGAGGTCAATGCCCATAATGGCTTTGAGTTGCCATATCGCTAAAACTACTGCATTTTCTGCGCTATATACTTCAGGTTCTGAATTGTTTACGTTTACCTTAGCTCTGAGATATTCAAATTCCGAAGCTTTACCTACGTTATATTTTTTCTCTATATCTTCGAAATTCTTTTGTGCGTTATCGTAAACTTCTTTGTAAACGTCGTAAGCTTCTTTTGCTAATAATACAGCATAGAAAGCCTGTTTTACTTGTGATACTAACGAGATTTTTGATGAACGTGCTTGTTCAACTGCGAGTTCAACATCCAATGCGGAGAGTTTCAGACTTTGCCAAAGTTGCGCATTTACGAGTGGCATCGCTGCGGATATACCAGCAGATACGTTGTTACTCATACCAACCTCAAATTCCATTGGTCCCTGTCCTGGCATTTCCATAGCCATGACTTGTTTTTTCAGAGTTCTTTGGTAACTGCCGCTAGCGCTGACATTAGGGTACAATGCCGAGTAGGCTCCTTTTTGAGCGTAACCCGTTTTTTCGATGGTCATGTCGGCAATCTTAATTGTGTTACTTTCCGATAACGCAATATTTATCGCCTCATCTAATGTAATTTTCTCTTGAGCATGAATTAGCACACTACTTAAACAGAGAAAGACTGTTAATAGTAAACGATTGTTTCTTAACATATTGTATTATTTTATTTATTATTGTTTTCGCTTAAAATGGAGTGTTTTTTTCAGACTGCAAAAAAACAAAATATTATCGAGATTTTTATCAAAAAAAATGCCTAATTCAATAAAAAAACATACAATTTCAACGAATGTTTTATTACATTAGATTTCTATTGATTTTGCATAAATATCATCAGAAAAATCGCTGTCAATGATTTGTTGTCAGCAATTAAAATATCTATATTTCCTTGCAAGTGAAAAATACTGTTCGCACCATTTATTTCGAGCATATGCAACATGAACGAGGTCAAAACATCAGGTAAAAAAATCTGTTGTCTGTTGTCCGTTGTCTGTCGTCTTTTTCATATATTTGCAAAAAATAAAAACTATGGCATTAAATTGTGGAATTATTGGCTTGACCAATACCGGAAAAACGACAATATTTAATTGTATTTCAAATACCAAAGCTGAGATTGGCGGTTTCGCAACAAAGACCAATATTGGCATGTGTGAAGTTCGTGACGAACGTCTTAAACTCATCGATAATATTTCTCATTCTAAAAGAATAGTTCCTGCTACTGTAGAAATAGTTGACCTTCCTGGATTGACTAAAGGTGGCGAAGGCGTAGGTAACAAACTCCTCGCTGAAGTACAAACTGTCGATGCTCTCATTCACGTTCTTCGTTGTTTCGATGATGAAAACGTTCCTCATAGCGAAGGCAGCGTTGACCCAGTTCGCGATATGGAACTTGTTGACTTGGAATTGCAAGTTCGCGACCTCGACCTCGTAACTCGTAAATTACAACGTGTTGAGAAACTTATGAAAAACGGCGAGAAAGATAATAAGAAAGCTTACGAAGTCCTCACAGTTTACAAAGAAGCTCTTGAGAATATGCAAAATGCACGTGATGCTAAAGTCGCTGAGGAAGATAAAAAATACATCCAAGACATTCAATTGCTTACTGCAAAACCTATCATGTACGTTTGTAATGTTGATGACTCTTCTGCACTTACAGGTAATAAATATTCTGAAGCTGTCAAAGCTTCTTTAAAAGAAGGTGACGAAATGTTGGTTATCGCTGGCAAATTGGAATCTGAAATTGCTGAACTCGATGAAGAAGACAAAGCAATGTTTATGGAAGATGCGGGATTGACAGAACCTGGTGTAAATAAATTGGTTCGTTATGCTTACAGCACTTTGAAACTCCAATCTTTCTTCACTACTGGTACTGACGAAACTCGCGCTTGGACAATTCATATAGGCGATACAGCTCCGGTAGCTGCCGGCGTAATTCACTCTGACTTACAACGCGGTTTCATCCGTGCGGAGGTTATGAGTACCGATGATTTCCTTAAATATGGTTCTGAAGCTGCTGTTAAAGAAGCAGGTAAGTTCCGCGTTGAAGGTAAGAATTATATTGTACAAGACGGAGATATTTTGAATATAAGATTTAATGTGTAAATTTGTTTAAGGTTAAAGGCTTAAAGCTTAAGGTTATATAAATTATAACTTTATACTTTAAACATTAAACCTTAAACCTTAAACCAAACAAAGATGCAAGAATACGTAGTACTAGTAGATGCAAATGACAATCCCATCGGTTTGATGGAGAAGATGGAAGCTCATATCAAAGCTGAGTTGCATCGTGCTTTTTCGATATTTATCTTCAACACAAAAGGGGAGATGTTGTTGCAACAGAGAGCATTCTCAAAATATCATACTCCCGGATTATGGACAAACACTTGTTGCTCTCATCCGCGTCATGAAGAAACATTGGAAGACGCTACAGCACGTCGTTTAAAAGAAGAAATGGGAATGACTTGTGATATCAAAGAAGCATTTCATTTCACATATAAAGCTGACGTAAGTCAAGGACTTATCGAACATGAGATAGATCATGTGTTTATTGGCGTTACTGACGATACACCTATTATTAATACAGAAGAAGTAGCTTCATGGAAGTATGATACTATGGAAAACGTTCGACAGGATATTGCGGCAAATCCACAGAATTATACCGCATGGTTTAAGATCGCTTTTGAAGAAGTCTTAAAACATTTTAACAATAAATAACTAATAATTTAAAAATCAAACATTATGGAACTGTCTCACTACCCATTCCTTAAAAATCTTAAAGAAAACAGATTCTTTCTTTTGGCAGGACCTTGCGTCATTGAAGATGAAGAATCACCGTTTAAGATCGCGGAAAAATTAAATGATATATGTAAATCACACGATATCCCTTACGTTTTTAAGGGTTCTTATCGCAAAGCAAACCGTTCTCGCTTGGATTCTTTCATGGGAATTGGTGATGAGAAGGCTCTCAATGTCTTAAAAAATATTAAGAAAGAATTTAATATTCCTGTTGTTACCGATATTCATGCTGTGGAGGAAGCTCAGATGGCAGCGGAATATGATGTCGACATTCTTCAGATACCAGCCTTCTTATGTAGACAAACAGATTTGTTGATTGCAGCAGCCAAGACCGGAAAGATTGTCAACATCAAGAAAGGTCAGTTTTTGTCGGGTGCTTCAATGCGTTTCGCTGTTGATAAAGTAAAGCAATCCGGTAATGATGCTGTCATGCTCACGGAACGAGGCAACTTCTTCGGTTATCAAGACTTGGTTGTCGACTACAGAAACATTTACGACATGAAACAATGCGATGTCCCTGTTATTATGGACGTCACTCATTCGTTGCAGCAACCTAACCAGACATCGGGCGTTACAGGCGGTAAACCAGAACTTATCTCCCTGATTTCTAAGGCAGCAATAGCTTCGGGAGCGGACGGTATTTTCATGGAAACCCATCCTAATCCGGCAGAGGCAAAATCTGATGGTGCCAATATGTTGCGTCTTGATTTGGTTGAACCATTATTAGAACAATTAGTTAGAATTAAGGGAGTATTATAATTCACAAAGATATGGTAGTCGATTTGTCGGAAGTATTAGTCGTTGGTGTTACTGCTCGAGCTTTGTTTAATTTAGAAGCTGAAAACGACATCTTTGAAAAAGAAGGTGTTAGAAAATATAGAGAATATCAGGATAAAAATCAGGATGTTCCTTTGGAAATGGGTACAGCGTTTTATCTTGTTAAAAGTCTTCTTGAATTAAATAAACAAGCTCATAAACCTGTTGTTGAAGTTGTTGTTATGTCACGTAATAGTCCGGAGACTGGATTACGAATCTTAAAATCTATTGAGAAATACGACCTCGACATAACACGACTTGCATTTTCTGGAGGAGAACCGATAGCACCTTATATCGATGCTTTCGGTGTCGACTTGTTCCTTTCCAAAGATGAGAATAGTGTGCAAGCAGTCATCGACGCGCACAGCAATTGTGCCGCAGCTGTAATCTATGAACCGCCAACCGAATTCAATCCTGCAACCAATGTCGTGAGAATCGCCTTCGATGCTGACGCTGTGCTGTTTAACGAAGACTCTGAATTACGTTACAAAAAAGAAGGCATCGACTCATTCAGCAAATACGAAAAAGAAAATAAAGACGTGCCTTTGCAAGAAGGTCCGTTCGCTAAATTGTTGAAGAAACTCTCAAAGATACAAGAATGTCTGCCTGTTACGGTGGAACTCTCTCCGTTACGATTGGCTATTGTTTCTTCACGCAGCGCGCCGGCTCACATGAGAGTCATCAACACTCTAAAGAAATGGGGCGTATATGTTAATGAAGTCTATTTCCTCGGCGGCATGCCTAAAGACAAAGTACTCAAAGCATTCGGTGCACATATCTTCTTCGATGACCAAGACATACATCTTGAAAGTTCGAGTAAAGTAGTGCCGTCAGGAAAGGTACCTTATAGTTCGAACTCACCGCTGAAGAAATTGAAAGTTGAAAATTGAAAATTAATGTATAGACGTGACATATTCACTATTAACAATAAACAATATGTAATTGGTGCGTCTGATGTCAAATTGAAAATTGAAAATATTAGGGAGTATCTCCCGTTGTGGCACACGGACGTGTGACTTAGATTGAATATTAAAAAATATTAAGATTTGAAAATAGCTGTCAATACACGATTATTGCTTAAGGATAAGCTCGAAGGAATAGGCTGGGTAGCATACGAGTGCTTACGTCGCATCGTGAAGTCACATCCAGAGGTGGAATTCTATTTCATCTTCGACAGAGAATATGACGAGAGATTCATATTCGCCGATAACGTGAAACCTGTCGTGCTTTTCCCTCCAGCACGTCATCCTTTCTTATATATAGCATATTTCGAGTTTGCTGTCGCGAGGTTCCTGCGTAAGCTCAAACCAGACTTGTATCTTTCAACTGATGCCTATTTAAGTTTGAGAAGTAAAACCAAGCAACTCGCTGTATTTCACGACATCAACTTCGAACATTTTCCTCAGGATTTTCCAAAGATTCATCTTTGGCACTATAAGAAATTCTTCCCGAGATATGCAAGAAAAGCAACTCGTATTTTGACAGTTTCTGAGTTTTCAAAGAATGACATCTGTGAATGTTACGGCATAAATCCCAATAAGATAGATGTGGCATATAACGGCGCCAATGAAATTTTCACTCCTGTGTCAGAAGAAGTTAAGACCGAGACAAGAAACAAATATTCTGAAGGCAATCCATATTTTATGTTTGTCGGTTCGTTGCATCCTCGCAAGAATCTTGCTCGACTCTTCACAGCATTCGACATCTTCAAAAAAGAAAACGACAACAACATAAAACTCGTCATCGTTGGTGAGAAAAAATGGTGGACAGAACCGATCAAGAATGCGTATGAAGCCATGACACATAAAGACGACGTTATCTTTACGGGACGTTTGTCGGCTGAAGATTTACATCTTGTCACGGCATCAGCATTGGCGTCAGTTTATGTTTCATACTTTGAAGGTTTCGGAATACCTATCGTAGAGGCGTTCAAATGTGACACACCTGTCATTACTTCTAATGTCACCTCGATGCCGGAAGTTGCCGCGGATGCTGCACTTCTTGTAGACCCGTTTGATGTAAACTCAATTGCTGAAGCGATGAAAAAAATCCTCAACGATGATGTTCGTCAAGGACTTATAGAAAAGGGTAGAATCAGACGTCAAGATTTCTCATGGGACAAAGCCGCCGAAGGATGGTGGAAATGTATCGAGAAAATCTAATTCTCTACCGTCGCATAAAACGCTTTCGGAATGTCAGTCTCGAATTTCATGTCTTCTCCTGTGACAGGATGTTTGAAGCATAACTTATAAGCGTGAAGTCCTAATCTGTGGATAGGATCGCTGCCGTCACCATATTTCAAATCACCTACGACAGGGCAACCTAAATCTTGAAGATGAACCCTGATCTGATTCTTACGACCAGTCTCCAACTGCATCTCGACGAGCGAATATCCATTGCCTGACTTTAATTTCTTGTAATGAGATACGGCATATTTCCCGCCGTTGTCTTCCTGACTTGAATGAGTCACATAATGACTGTCGTCTTTGAGCCACGAAGCAATCGTACCTTGCGATTTAGGAAGCTCGCCATGAACCAAAGCGACATATCTTCTGTCGTAAACTCTCTCTTTCCAATCTTCTTCAAATTCGAGGGCTACTTTCTTGCTCTTCGCGAAAATCATAAGACCTGAAGTGAATTTGTCGAGACGATGAACAGTGTGAGCATTAGCATGTTGATGCGATTTGTCTAAATAATAATTAAGAATAGATTTGACGCTCTCATCTTTAGGACTTGTGCTGCTCGACAAGATGCCTGGTTTCTTTTCAATGACAAGAATATGATCATCTTCGAATACAATTTTAACCCAGAAGTTCTTGAATCTGTTGCCTTCGCTAGATTTTTTAATCGTGACACGCATATTAGGTTTCAGCAGGAAGTCATGTTGCGAGACGGCTCTGTCGTTGACATTGACCAAGTCGTAAGTCAGCATTTTCTTCACTTTTGTACGGCTGATACCGTCCATAGCCTTCATCAAAAACTCCATCAGTTCACATTCCTCTCTGACGATAAAATCAATCTCCTGCGATTTCTTTTTATACTTATTATTCTTGTTGTTATAATGTCTTGCCATCGTAAAAATTGTTTTGTGCAAAGTTAAGAATTTTTAGATTATTTCTATAAATTGCTTACCAAATGATTTATGAATTTTTTAACGTGAAAGTTAATGAAAATAGGAGAGAGGTGCTAATTTTTGTTAAGAACCATCATCTTCCATTTCTGTTTTTACCTTATTTATTTCTTTAATTAATTGAGATTTTGTCGGTAGATACAATTGATATTCATTTGCTAAGATAGTCTTGTTGTCTTCAGGAAGAGTCATTTTTACTACGGTATCATTTTTAGAAGTTCCGAGCAAGATGCCGATTGTAGGATTCTCATTCGGCAGTTTCTCGCATCGATCATAATAATTCACATACATTTGCAATTGTCCTAAATCTTGATGAGACAATTTATCGTTTTTCAATTCGATGATAACGAAACAACGTAGCAGACGGTTGTAAAAGACCAAATCTATAAAGAACTCGTCATCTTCAAGCAAGATTCTCTTTTGTCGTGCCACGAAAGAAAAACCATTTCCCATTTCTAGGAGAAAGTCGGCAATGTGAGAAATTATCGCACTTTCTAAATCTTTTTCGTAATAATCTGCTTTACGTTCCAATCCCAAGAATTCCAACACCATCGGTTCTTTTATTATTTCCTGAGGACTTTGAGGAATACGTTCTCTGCGAGCGACAGCCAAAACACTTTCCTTGTCATTGCTAAGTAACAATCTCTCATAAAGTTGAGAATTGATTTGTCTTTCAGTCTCCCTGCCATTCCAACCATTATTGACAGACTCC
>JAZUST010000174.1:0-2604 GCA_045606865.1 Bacteroidales bacterium | reverse complement strand
TTTGCGAAGACGTCGCTGAACCAGGTGTGCCAGAGGAAGAAGTGGGTGTTCTCGGCGAGGTTGATGTGCTTCAGCTCGTGGAGGATGGCGGGGTCGAACTTCTGGAGTTCTAACTGCTGGCTGATGGCGTGGCTGATGTCGCGTTGCAGACGGTGTTTCTGCTCGTGGTCGGAGCAGGAATAGTATTGTGTGAGGAGCTGTGTGACTCGTCGCTGTAGCTGGTTGGTGTCGTCGTCGAAGATGGAGTATTCGGTGATGTGCGACTTGTCTTTGTTGTCGTAGGTGAGTCGGCTGAGGTCCATGCCTTTGTAGCTCTCGATGAGGGAGTTGCCTTGCATGATCTTGTAGTCTAAGTTGGGCAGCGGCGAGGCTTCTTCTTCATCGACTACGATGCTGAGCCAGAAGCGCAGACGGGCTATATCGACGGCTCCTTTCTCGATGTCAACGCCGTAGATGTTATTCTGTATTATACTCTTTTTTAATTGAGAACGAGTTGAATTGAAAGTTGAAAACTGAAAATTGAAAGTTGACAGTGCTTCGCGGCATTTCAACAGTTCATTTAAGAGTCCCATTGGGAATGCGCCGGAGCCGATGGCGGGGTCGCAGATCTTGACGTTTTTGAGGGCGTTGAGGAGCTTGTCTTTCTTGTTGTCGGGTATGTGGGCGACGCCTTCTTCGGGCGTGAGGACAAACTGCCGTATCTTGTCTTTGGCTATGGTGGTGTTAGTTTCTAAGTAGGCGATGAGCGACTCCTGGCACATGTAGCGCACTATCTCTTTCGGGGTGTAGAAGGCTCCTTTGTCTTTGTTGTCTTCGAGGAGGTTCTCGAAAATCTTGCCGAGCATCTCTGGATCTACTCCCACTTCGGCGTCGTTGGGGTCGTTTTCGTCGATGGTGAAGTTGTATTCGCTGAAGAACTGGAAGAGTCGTTGGAAATATTCGGCGGGGAAACGGCTTTCGGGTTCGTCGGTGTCGTCGCGTTCGAAGAGTCCACCGTTGAGATATGGTATGTCGCGCCATTCGTGGAGGAGTTTTTTGTCCCAGCCATATTCCGTAAACAGGGCTTCACGTTCGTCGGGTTTGGTGTTGAGGACGCCAAAGAACAATGGCTCAAGGACGGAGTCTAAGTAGTCGTTTTTGTATGCTGAGTTCTGAAACATATTCTGCATATAGTTGAGGTCGCCGCACATCCAGCCTTTGCGTTGCAGGAAGTGTAGGAATGTGATGCGTCCCATCATCTTCTTGATATAGTCGCGTATCTTCTTCTCGTCGTGGTTGAAGGCTTGCATGAGCTTGTCGTTGGGTTCGCCGAGTTTCTTTTCTTCCCACTTGCTTCCCGACTTGACGAATCGTTTGCCTGTGATGTATTGGATGAAGTCGGCGTATTGCTCGCGGTATTTGTCGAAGAACTCGTCGGAGAGTGCCTCTACGGAGAAGGCTGTCATGAGGTTCTCGAAGGTGATGCCTTTTTTCTGAAGTATGGCGAAGCGTTCGATGGGTGTCTTGTAGAGCAGGTCGGGGAAACCGAAGACGTAGGTGTAGCGTTTTGGCGCGGTGGCTTTGCCTTTGATGTCGCTGATGAATGACAGTCGCCATGGGGAGGAATCGGGATTTGGGAGCGAGGACGGGTTTTCGTTGAAGATGACGAGGGCGGCGTCGAATTCTCCCCATCGTGGGTTGGTGAAGTTTCTTACTAAGCGTCGTAGTCCTACACAGCGGTTGGCGACGGAGCCTCGTCGTATGTTGAAGATGAAGAATCCGATGCGGTAGTAGTCGGCGGTGGCTACGTTGCCGAGATAGTAGCCTTCTTCGTCGGGGTCGTCGTTGATTTTCTCGGGCGTGACTTTCAACTCGCTTGCCTTGAAGATGTCGTGCAGGAGATTATACCATCGGTTTATATCGAAAGGTGATTGGAAAGTATTTCTTAATTGTTCGGAGGTCATGGGGTACATTTTTTGTCTCTCGCAAAGGCGCAAAGTACGCAAAGTTCATTATGAATGTTAGCGTTCTCGGCGTCTCTGCGAGCTATTGTTAATACTTAATTTCTGTTGACTGTTGACTGTTGTCCGTTGTCATAATAAATGTTTCTGATATTATTATTTGCGGGTCGGTTGTGTGGTTTGTTTGCTGTTGTTTGTTGTATGTGTGGTATTCTTTGATGAGTGTCTCTATTTTTCTGAGGAGTGTGTATTCGTCTTGTTTTATTTTGAGACGGTCGTTTTTGTATTCGCGTGCGAGTGTCTTGAGGTGACGCGGGAGTTGTGAGTATATTCCTTCGTTGATGTAGGTGATGAGCGTGGTGCAGTGTTTGCGTAGTTCGTCGTCGGTGGTTATCTGCATTATGGTGCGAAGGAATTTGTTGGCTTCCAAAGAGCTTTTGTCTAAGTCGTTGCGGTTTGCTGATGTGGTGTCGGCGGCTTCGACGTATTCTTTGGTGTAGAGTTCTAAGGCTTTGTTGACGTGGTTGTAATGTGAGGTGTTTTTGTCGAAGGGTATCGCTTTTTCTTGTGGCGTGGCTTTGAGGTAGCTGACGGCTTCTAAGAAGTCGATGGCTTGGACGCCTTTGTCGTCGGCGAGGTAGAACTCGGTCTTGACATCGGAGGA
>JAZUST010000173.1:0-12950 GCA_045606865.1 Bacteroidales bacterium | reverse complement strand
GTTGTCAGTATTTTTCCTTTTTTGTCGTAGGTTTCAGTTCTGACAGCGCCGTAGCCTCTGCCGTACCATATCTTCTGAGTTCCTTCCGATTTGATGCCTATGGCTTTTGTAGAAGTATGATTTTCTACCACCACACATTCTATATCGACGCCGTCGATGGTGAGTGTCTCTTCCGCTGTCACTCTGATGTTAGTCACGTGAGCAGTACTTTTGATGCCGCCCATGTTTAATAAGATGGAATAATCTTCGAATGTGTCGCCCACTTTGGCGTTAGAAGGGAGACGGAACAAGGTGCCGGAGATTTTCACATCCATGCCTTGCATCATCTGTCCTGCGAAGGAATTTTCGTCGAAGGTGACGATACCGTTTCTGATACTATACGACTGCACCATCTCGATGCCGAGAGGATTTTTCTTGTCGTCGAGGAGCGACACGGTATATTCCACTGTGCAGTTGAAAGGAGCTTCGCCTTCTAATTTTGTTATCTCATTGACGGAGTGAGCTGTAGGCTTGCCTTTTTTATCTAAGTCGGCGAAAGTGAGTTTCACGCCTTCTTTATAACCGAAGAAAGGGTCGGCTACGAGTTCATAGTCGATAGAGAAGTCGTATTCATCGAAATCGACAGCGTCTTTGAAGACAGTCTCTTCTTCTTTTTCAATTTCTTCTTGAACAGCCTCTGCCTCTTCTATAGCGGCTTCAACTTCCTTAGCGGTTTCTTCTATTTCTTTTTCCGCTTTCTCGACTTCTTTCTCAATTTCTTTCTCGACTTCATTGAAAGCCTCGTCAACGGCTTTATCGACAGCTTTTTCAACTTTCTTGCTTACATTACGTTCTACCGCGTTGACAGCGGCTCTTTCTGCTCTTCTCGCAATGCGGTTGACTATATTCTGAGCATCTAACTCAATGCTGCTTCCCATCAAGAGAAGCAACATTATTGTTATTATCTTTTTCATAATTACTTAAGTTTGAAAGTTATACCTGCTGAGATGTAAGTAAATCCGTATCCCAATTCAGCGTTAAATCCGAAGTTTTTGCTCATGTACCAACGAGCACCGATGAAAGATGAGAATGACATATCAGAATGGTTGTTTCTTAAGTCATAGTCATCGTAATAGCTATAATCAGGATTATAGCTGTACTTATAACTATAAGTATATAATCCGAGCATAAGACCAGCGTAAGTATCAAGTTTTTCAGTCAGCTGGAAATGGAATGTACCTCTTACGCCGAAGCACATACGTGTCATGGTTTCTTTGTAATATTCGTAATACTTGTAGGAATAAGTGGAAAGACCGGCATAACCGCCCACGCCGACGCTGGCACGATCAGCGATCAGACCGTCAAGTACACCGACATCAACAGCTGCTGAAATAGGAGGGAGTCCGACACTTGAGTTGAGTAGTCCATAGCCATAGCTGTAATTACTTAATCCGATGTTAGCGTTTACAGCGATAGCACCTTTGTTAAATACGTCTTGAGCTTTCACATTAGTTAGTCCGAGAAGCAAGACAGCTACAATTAGCATTAATTTTTTCTTCATAGTTAATTTAGTTTAGTTGTACATTAAGTTAATTCACCGTATAAAAAAGCGTGGTCCATCCACTTGTCTTATGAAAGCAGGTTCTGGTAAAACCCTCGGACTAAAAACAAGCAACGGCCACGCGTCAAGCATATACGACAATCTCCTTGTATAGAGATAGGTGTACAACAATCGGCGTGAAGAATCAGCTTATTCTCGTCCTGTAAATTTACCAGATTCGCTTTCAGAGAATGAAGCATCACACTTCCTTAAACTATAATGCAAATATAAACATTATTTTAACATTCAAGGAAAATTTCATGATTCTTTTTCCCGTTGCCTTACTTTTTATGTAATGCAAAAGTATGAAAAGATGAAGTCTGATAAAAATATTTTAGGCTTAAATCAGTACAAGAATCGGATGTTTGGACTGATTTATCTGTCTTCTAGCCAAGCAACAGGCGTTTTTCCTGTCATTTTTTTGAAGACCATATAAAAAGAGGAACGAGAACGGAAACCACAATCAGCATAAATGCTGTCGATATTCAGGTTTGATGTGTCGAGTTTTTGCATGAGATGTTTGGCTTCTTCAATACGCATCCTGTTGACGAATTCAAAGAAATTACACTTCAAATAACCGTTGATGGCAAACGACAGCTTACGTTGAGGGATTTTAATTTCCTTCGCAAACACTGCCAATGAGATGTCAGGGCGTAAGTAAGCCTTACTTTCCTCCATATAACGGGATGCGCTTTCACAAATCTCTTTCATCTGTTGCTCGTCAATAATCTGCGTCGATGGTGTCTGAGTCTCTACACTAACTGTTTCTGATGTGTCGTCATCAGCGGTTTCAACAGGGACTTGTTTTATCGGCATCACAGGATGTGCGATGATGTTATACACCAAATAGAACATAGCGATCACATTCAATATCTGTATAAGCCATGTGCCGGTAGAAGGTGAGATGAAGAAGCCTACCATTACGATCACAAATAAGGCTGCGAATAGATATTCAAACACCGGAATCCAATTTTTCTGTATCCATTCGGCATCGGAAAGTGTGTCACCGATGGCTTTCTTAGTACGATGTAAAAAACGGAAAATGACCGCAAAATAAGCAATCATCTGTATAAATACGAAAATGGTATTGATGTCGTTTATCAAAGTAGTGTTACCCGTCATCTCATAACGTATTGAAGCTAAACGTTCTTCCGGCGACATGGAAAGACATAATCCCAAACATATTAATGCAGGTAACAAATGAAGCAAATGAATAGGCTTTAATCTGAAAGAACTGTCGAAACTCTTTTTAGCAAATAACCATAACAACGGCATCAGCAGAAGATTGACTGAACTGCTGATAGGAAACAAGAAGAGTGCAAGGTCGTGCCATAGCATCACGCTTGCGTTATACAGATAAACAGGGACATTAGGTAATACGATGATGGCGGCGGCGTAAGCATGTTCTCCACGGAAACGAGTCGCGACGAGTAAGATTGCAGCCAACACCAATAAAATAATTATACTTGAAGTATTTACAGTCAATATAAATTCGTTAAATCCCATAAAAAGTCATTTTTTTTCGTGGTGCAAAAATAATTAAAATAGAGAAGTGAAACTAACATCATGGTGGAATTGAACATTTTTTTTCTCTTTGATTATAAGCAGAACCGCATCATTCCACCATAAAATCTCTGTCCGCTTTAGACTCGTTGATATTTTTCAACCTTTCATGGAATATTTCAAATTCTTTTGTTCCAATAAAACAATTCTTGTTATCTTTGCGTTTGACACACCTGTCAGACATATATGTAAAAGTTATAATAAATATGTTTAAAATAGGATTAGACATAGGTTCGACAACTGCTAAGATAGTAGTGATTGACGAGAACGACAAAATAATATTCAGCAAATATAGAAGACATAATACGCAGATGATGGATGTCGTTCTGTCGTATCTCAACGAGTTGGAATCTATAATCGGAAATGAAAAAGTCAGTTTAAATGTCAGTGGCTCAGTGGGAATGGGATTAGCCGAATTATATGACTTTCAGTTTATACAGGAAGTCGTGGCTGCTTCAAAAACAATTCAACGCCACTACCCTATCGCTCAGACTATGATAGACATTGGCGGTGAAGATGCCAAAATCGTATTCTTTAAAAACAGTAATGCCGATGAACTGAGAATGAACGGTAACTGCGCCGGCGGCACGGGAGCTTTCATCGACCAGATGGCTATACTGTTAGGAATCAGCACAGAAGAACTCAACGATCTCGCCCTGAAATCAAATCAAATCTATCCTATTGCATCACGTTGCGGAGTGTTCTGCAAGACCGATATACAAAATCTCATAGCGAAAAACGTCAGCCGCGAAGACATAGCAGCCTCGATATTTCATGCCGTCGCTGTTCAAACCATATCCACATTGGCTCACGGCTGCGAGATAAAATCGCCGATCTTATTCTGCGGAGGTCCTCTTTCCTTCATCAACGCTCTGAGAAACGCGTTCAAGAAAAATCTCTCGATAAACGACTCCGACATCATCTTGCCCGAACATGGCGAACTCATAACTGCCACAGGAGCAGCTCTTTCAAAACATAAGGACGATAAAATCATGTTGCTGCACGACATAATCAATATGTTGAACGACAGCAATAAATCAAGGAAGATACATTCCAACAATCATTTGAAACCAATTTTTAATGATGAATCCGAACTTCATCTGTGGAAAGAACGCATCTCTAAAAATAAATTAAGACAAGGCTCGCTTCACAAAGGCATTCAAGAAGCATTCATCGGAGTTGACTCAGGCTCCACCACAACAAAAATTGTTGTCCTTAACAATGAAGGCGAACTCATCTTCTCTTTCTATAAAAACAATAATGGAAAACCCATCGAAAGCGTTGTTGAAGGACTGAAGAAGTTGCAGGAAAAATGTCGTGAAAACGAGACGATGCTGATGTTTAAAGGCAGCTGCTCAACAGGTTACGGCGAAGATCTGATAAAAACGGCTTTCAGGTTCAATCATGGAATTATCGAGACCATAGCACATTATAAGGCAGCGCATTATTTAGATAAGGAAGTCAGCTTCATTCTCGACATCGGAGGTCAGGACATGAAGGCGATTTTTATTAACAATGGCGTCATCGAGCGTATAGAAATCAACGAGGCTTGCTCATCAGGTTGCGGCTCATTTATAGAGACTTTCGCCAATTCTCTCGGCTACTCCGCTGCCGACTTCGCCGCCAAAGCCTGCGAATCGAAAGCACCATGCGACTTAGGCACACGATGCACCGTCTTCATGAATTCCAAGGTAAAACAAGTCTTACGCGAAGGCGCGACAGCAAGCGACATCGCCGCCGGATTAGCATATTCCGTAGTGAAAAACTGCCTTTATAAAGTATTGAAACTCAAAGATTCTTCATCACTCGGAAAACATATTGTGGTACAAGGCGGAACCATGCGCAACGACGCGATAGTGAGAGCTTTAGAAGAACTATGCGAGACTGAAGTGTCAAGATGCGACTATCCAGAATTGATGGGAGCATTCGGATGTGCTTTGTATGCTATAAGTCAACAAGACGACAAGACGACGAGTCAACAAGTTAGTCTCAATGATTTATTAAATCTTTCCTCTAACACAAGCAAGACCTTAAACTGCAAAGGTTGCGAAAACAATTGTACCATAAGATGTTACGACTTCGGCAACGGAAGAAGATATTTCTCCGGAAACAGATGCGAGAAACATTTTACCAATGGCGAAACTTCAAAGAAAAAAGGCGATAACATTTACGAGATAAAAAATAAATTGCTGTTTTCGAGGACTAACGAAACAAAGTCACAGCATAAACTTAACATCGGTATCGCACGCGCACTCAATATGTTCGAGGAGTTTCCGTTCTGGCACACCTTGTTCACGGAATGCGGATTGAATGTGATTCTTTCCGACGACTCCAACTTCTCTGAATATGAGAAATATGTGAGAATGGTGATGTCGGACAACATCTGTTTCCCTGCAAAATTAACACATAGTCACATCGCTAATTTACAAAACAAAAAAGTCGATAGGATTTTCATGCCTTTCGTGATTTATGAAAAAGGCGAAAACAACGAGCAGAACAGCTACAACTGCCCTATCGTGACAGCCTATTCCACCGTAATCGGCAGCGTACAAAATTCAGATATCCCGCTCGACACTCCTACGATAAGTTTCAGAAACAGAGAGACTTTATTAAAGCAATGCCTCGATTATCTCACATCTTTAGGAATAAAAAAAGACATTATCGAAAAAGCATTTCTCAAGGCTGAGGCAGAACACGCAAGATATAGAGACGACTTAACAAGAATAAATCAAGAGATTTTAGACAAGTCAGTAAAGAATAATGAGATAACGATTTTACTTGCCGGGCGACCATATCACAGCGACCCTCTCATTCAGCATAACATCTCCAACATGCTCGCCGAGATGGGCATCAACGTGATTTCCGAAGACATCACAAGAGACAAGGACATTTACATACGCGACACTCATTTCCTTTCACAATGGTCGTATCCAAACCGAATCATGAAAGCCGCCAAATGGCTGACGACTTATAACAAACAACATAAAACCAACAACTTACAGTTTGTTCAAATGACATCATTCGGTTGCGGTCCCGATGCCTTTTTCATTGATGAGATTCGCGATATGCTTTTGCGCAACAACTGCACTTACACACTGTTGAAGTTAGACGACATCAACAATATCGGTTCAATGAAGCTGAGGATTCGTTCGTTGGTAGAAAGTTTGAAGATGGCAGAGAGAAAGACGGAGACTATTGATTTTCAGACGACACCAATATACGACGACAGATTCAGAAACAAAAAGATCATAGCACCGTTTTTTACTACATACATCTCCCCTCTCATTCCGGCAGCATTCCACAACATCGGCTATGATGTTGATATACTGTCGATAAGCGACGAAACCTCAGGCGAATGGGGATTAAAATACGCCAACAACGAAGTCTGTTATCCAGCCACTTTAGTCATCGGAGACGTCATCAAGGCGTTCAAGGAAGGCAGATACAATGCCGAAGAATGCGTTGTTTGCATCACGCAGACAGGAGGACAATGTCGCGCCTCCAACTACCTCCCGATGTTAAAGAAAGCCTTAGTCGATGCCGGATATTTGAACACGCCCGTCATATCATTTTCCACAGGAGACGAGTTAGAAAACAATCAGCCGGCATTCAAAATCAATTGGTTAAAGATATTACCGACAGCAATACGTGCGGTTCTTTACAGCGATTCCATCAGCAAATTATACCACTCATCAGTAGTTAGAGAAAACGAAGTCGGCATTGCCAAACAGCTTCGCGACAAATATCTGAAATTAGGTTCCGACATAATTAAAAGCAACAGAAGTAATAAGTTATACGATTGTCTCAGAGAAGCAGTAAAAGAGTTCGACTCTATATGCAAAAATGATGAAGCAGGAAATGAAATACCAAAGGTAGGAATCGTCGGAGAGATATTTTTGAAGCACAACCCATTCTCGCAGAGAGACATAACCGAATGGCTCATAGAACAGAAAATCGAAGTCGTTCCTCCGCTGCTGACAGGCTTTTTCATCCAGTTCTTCGTAAACAGAAAAGAAAATCAGAAGACATATTTAGAAAAGACAGGAATCACCGATGTCGTCATCAATATGTTTTACAAACACATTAGCAATCATATAGATAAGGTAAACAAAATATGTTCGGGACACAGATATTACATACCGTTCAACGACATATTTTCTGAAGCAGAAGAAGCATCGAAGGTCATCACTTTGAGCGCGCAATTTGGCGAAGGCTGGCTGCTCCCTGCCGAAATCATATCGTACATGCACTGCGGCGCGAACAACATTTTAAGTCTGCAACCATTCGGATGCATTGCCAACCACATCATTTCCAAAGGAATAGAAAAAAAGTTAAAGAACATGTATCCAAAATTAAATCTATTGTCCTTAGACTTCGACAGTGGCGTCAGCGATGTCAACATTAAAAACAGACTTATTTTATTCATTGAGAAGATGAGAGAATGACAGTAGAGACGTGCCAATTACACCTATAAAAATAAACACGAGCTAATTGATGCGTCTGGTTAATAAGAAATTAGGAATTGTTTAAAATATAATTAATTAGATTATGGAAGAGAAGATTATTGAAGTAGCGAAAGCGTTATTTATTGAGAAAGGATATGCCGAGACGAGTATGAGTGAGATTGCTGCTAAAGCCGGCATCAACCGTCCCGGATTGCATTATTATTTTCGTACCAAAGACAAGATGTTTGAAGCCGTCTTCGGCGATATCCTACTCTCCATCGTTCCAAAAATCTTCGACATCATCTCACAGAAAGACATGAATATAGAGAGAAGAATTGAAGAGATGATAGACACCTATTATGCCTTATTCATTGACAATCCGAAGCTTCCGATGTTCATGATGAGAGAGATAAACAGAGACGCCAATCTGCTTATCAAGACCGCCACGCAATTAAACATACACGAGAAATTCAGGCATTCACTCGACTCCATCGAGCAAGAGATGAAAGAAGGAAAGCTCAAGCAAGTCCCGATTCGTTTTATGTTTTACAACATATCAAGCCTATTGACGATACCATTCCTGACCCAAGACCTGACATATTCCATCTTGTTAGAAGAAGGCGAGACATTCGAGGACATGCTAAAAGAATGGAAACCATACATTATCAAGCAATTATTAAACCTGATAGTAAACAGATGATGGTGTCTGCCGTATGATCGGTTTCTAATTTGTTCGTTGAAACGAACGAATTATCAGAAAGCATTTTCCATTCCTCATAAAAAGTCCGCATTTTACGCATACTTGGTGCTGAAAAACCTCTTAAACCAGGCAATTCCTTAAACCTGATTTCTCAGATTCTCAGATTTATAAATTCACCTCATACAATCTTTTATTTTTGGAATTATCATCGGCAAACAGGAAATAAGCCTTGCCACCGTGGATTCTCAGATTCTCGATAAAAGGAAATCCTCCTAAGACAGAAACGGTTTCAGCAGTTCCATTTTCAACATCGATTCTCTTTATCGTGGTAATCCCGTCTTCAACGAATGTGGTATAGAATATTGAAGTCGCTTCGTCAAGAATAACTTTCTTATTCCATTTCTGGATGACTTTCATCTTACCGTTCCAATGTTTATATTTATGAAACACAAGAGGTTTATCAACAATATATTCTCCAAGATGATTGTAAATTATCGTCTTACCTTCATCAAAAGAGAACAAAACCAAAGCCGTGTCCGTCTTGAATATAGGATCATAAATCGGTCGCTGAAACATATCTCCGGCATTTTCAAATCCACCGAACTTACTCATATTTATCGCAAGTTCTCTACCCTCTTTATCAACGATATGTCGCAAGAGATTCGGTTTCTTACTACCGTCATTCTTATAAAAATTGTAATAAAGCTCCGTGTTATAAAAGAAATAATTTCCCGTCACTATGATGCTATCCGTAGCACACGCCACATTAGAAAATGACTTCAGGAAATTTTCAAGCGTAGAATGATACAATAGTCGCATCTCGAGAAATTTGTTATTCATCGACAGATGTCCGACTTGCCAAACTTCCTTGGCAGAAACGAGATGCATCTCACCGTAAACGTCCTTAAAGAGATTATAAAACTTATTTGATATCTTAATTTCTTTTAAGGTATCGCAGCTAAAGTTAAGATGCAACAAGGCCGCATTACGTCTTCTTTTGGCAATGATATAAATTCCTTTCTCGTTAATCTCATAATCTTCAATGCTTATCACATTATTATCATACGCCACATGCGGAACGTTACCAACGATCTCAACTTCCGGCAACATCGTTGAAAAAACATTCATCTTTATTACAAGCGTATTAGTAAAATCATGTTTCTTAACAACATGAAATATATTCTCGTAGGCAAGATGACTTGCAAATATCGAATCGCCTTCTTTTGTTAAAAACAGTTTAAACATTCCCTGTTCGTCACTCACCGCCAGCAAAGTAGAATCGATGGAATAAATGCCGACATTTTCAAGAGCCTTGTTTCTGTCGTCGAGACAAACGCCTTTAATTACATTTTCCTGCTGCGAAAAAGCGACGCAACAATTCAAGAGGATGATTATTAAAAGCAGTTTTTTCATGATGTTTAATTTTTTTATGTCAACGGACAACAGTCAACAGACAACAGACTTTGTCCACTATTTTTTTAGTTTAAAGTTTAAGGTTTAAAGTTTAAAGTAGTTTTATAGTTGAGAGTTTTTAAGTTTTATAGTTTATCTAAATCCAACCTTAAACCTTAAACCAGATTCTCAGATTTTCAATTTCTCAGATTCTCAGATTCCATTTACAATTCAATCCTTTCAATATAAGAAACAAAACCATGGAGTGCATCTCTTCTTTTCGTGACAGAATAGAGATGTCCTTTGTGTATCACCATCTTTTCCGCCATGAAAGTATTGATATTCAACAGAGGTTTTGTCTTGCCATTATTGATATTTATCTCGTTTAACTTCGTCCCGAATACTGTATAGAATCTTCCATATCCGGAATCCTTATAAATCCTGTGTCGCCAGAAATTCTCTTCCGTAGGATAAGTGATGTCACATTCGTGAAGCTGATTCATATCAAAATCGTATGTTATTATCTTATTATTCAGATGGTCGAAGTAATATATTTTATCTTGAACCTTATAAAGTTGTGAGTCTTTGGGATGAAACCACGCCATCTTCACAAACTCCTCCCAGTCATCATCGGATGGATTACCAAGAAAGAAAAATTTGTGAGTCGCGTGATATTCGCGTTCATCCTTCACCATATCATACGACTTCATATCATTGCAGACTATTATCGTCTCAATGTTTTTAGACTCAAATCCCATCCTGTAAAACTTAGTCACATATCCGTCCATCATGGTCTTTTTAAAATATACGTGCGTTGGTGTCATGAAGATTATTTTATCCATCACCTCTGCATAATGAGCGATCTCTGTCGCATAATTTATAATATAGTTATTCGTATTATCTTCCCTGACAATCTGATAAACAGAATCTCGTCCCAACATCTGGCAACAATCTAAACAATCGAGAAATAATTTCTCCGGTTTTATATGATTAGGAATGCTAATAGTATCTATTGGGTCGAGCCATAAATCTTGAACTAAAATCCTACATTCATTTAATGTATTACCTTTTCTTTGAAGAACGAAAACCTTGTCATCAAAAATCTCGAAATCATACATAACATAACTTGGTTCACTGTAGCGTTTAATCTTGTCAGCGCCCACACCGACAGCATCAAGCATATAAGTCGTTTCTTTCATCTTGAAGTTAAGATTTATAGTATCGCGATTCGGAATCACGCTTACCAAAGTATCTTCGTAACCGATACAAGAAAACAGCAAACCGACTTGCTTTTCAGTCTTAGGCAACGCCATCATGAAATCGCCTTTATCGTCGGAACTAAGGCCGAAGTTAGTATTGATGATTGATATATTAACATTCTTCTCTCCGACATTTCCTTTAACGACGGAGTAATCCTGCTGCGAAAAAGCGACGCAACAATTCAAGAGGATGATTATTAAAAGCAGTTTTTTCATGATGTTTTATTTTTTTATGTCAACAGACAACAGATTTTGTCCACGGTTTCATTTGCCGTGAGCTATGAGCTGACTGCTGATAGCTGATGGCTGACAGCCAATTTTCAATTTTCAATTCTCAATTGTCAACTTATAAAGGCTTCTGCAGTCTTTGCCGAATGTCATTCTCGAGTCGATGAATTGATAATAGACCACGCCGTCATAGACTTGAATATTCTCCGGAAAATAATGGTCGTCAAGAATGTATGTATCGATTATATTTCCTGTCTCCAAATCTATTTTCTTCAATGTCACAGTGCCGCTGCTAATGAATTGAGCATAACATTCTTTTCTCGCCTTGTCGTAAATCAGTTTCTTATCCCAAGGATTATCAAGAGCGTCGCGTCGGGCATATCTGCTTTTCAAATGAAAACTTATTTCCGTCTTGCCGAGATATTTTCCTTCTTCATCATATTTATAAATGTAATCTTTCTGGAAATCGAAGATATAAATCTTATTATCCACATTCAACAAAGGAACGTAAATCTCCTGCAACATAACACGTTTCAGCATATCAGCCTCAAAAGATTCCCATTCAAAAGGTTTTTCGTAAGGATTAGAAAACTCACTCTTACCAGGTTCGAGAGCTCTCCTCAA
This sequence comes from Bacteroidales bacterium, assembly GCA_045606865.1. GTDB lineage: Bacteria > Bacteroidota > Bacteroidia > Bacteroidales > F082 > Limimorpha. Next base: position 1,160 of record JAZUST010000173.1, on the reverse strand, counting down.
ACGAATCTCATCCATTCGCCAGTTTTTCGCCATCTCACGAGAAGAACCATAGACATCACACAAGACCTCAGTTTTGCCTGTATTTCTATTCGTTGAGAAATAAACAACCTCCTGACCGGAATACAACTTCTTCTTCGTAACAATGATACTATCAGTCAGCGCATCGATGCTTTTAAACGTTGACTGATGTTTTTCTAAAGTCACGCCGTAAAGCAGCTGAAGATTGTCTTTCTCAGAATGAATCTGGAAAGCCGAATCCAACGACATGAGATGCGTGTTGCCGAAGATATCACGATAAAGAATCTCACGGTAAAGAACATCAAGTTTCTTGTCGATTTCCTTAATTGAAATCGTATCTTGTTCAAAACCAAGATGTAGAAGATAAGACTTTCGTCCATCGCTTGTCACAGCCATAATTCCTTTCTCATCAACGGAATAATCGAGTACCCAGACTTCCTTGTTTTCGTAAGCGAGCTGAGGTTTCTTCTCAACGATTGTCACTTCCGGCAAAAGATTATACCTCTCTTCCAATGTCATTATCATAATGAATTTGTTAAACTCAGTCTCATACAAATCCGTCTCTGCAATCTTGACGACTTTCTGCTCAAAGCTGATATGAGAGAAAATTATCGCATCTTTAAGATAAGCCGTAATCCAAGTTATTCCTTCTTGATTCGTGATACCTATTAATTTATTGTTAGAGTTATAAATCGCGACGTCTTTTAAGACATTGCCTGAATTATCGGAAACGATAACCTCAATTGTGACAGGATATTCTTTTCTCTGCTGCGAAAAGGCGACGCAACAATTCAAGAGCATGATTATTAAAAGTAGTTTTTTCATGATGTTTTATTTTTTAAGTCAACAGACATTTTTTTAGTTTAAAGTTTAGTGTTTAAAGTTTAAAGTAGTTTTATAGTTGAGAGTTTTTAAGTTTTATAGTTTATCTATATCCAACCTTAAACCAAATTCTCAGATTTTCAATTTCTCAGATTTTCAGATTCCATTTACAATTCAATTCTTTCAATATAAGATCTAAATTCTTTTATGGCGTTTTTCCTTTGTATGATGGTATATAAATTTCCTTTATAAACAATAATCTTTTCACTTATCTGTGAGTTCGCTGTTGTTATGGCTGTAGTCTTTCCAGTTTTAACATC
>JAZUST010000172.1:0-7669 GCA_045606865.1 Bacteroidales bacterium | reverse complement strand
TGAAATATCCTGCTGCTTTGAAGAAATTTGAAAAAGAAAAATTACTTCAAACAGTAAGAGATATCCTTATAGAGAACTCCATTATATCTGTGCATGATAGCATATAGTTCATACGGTGCTTGATTCTTGTTTTTAGAAAATCAAGTCAAAACAGTTTTATCAACGGTCAAAGTTGTTTTTAGCTTTCAGTTTGATGGCTAAAAACAACTTTTGCTATTTACAGAAACAATTATTTCCTGTTAGCCTATTATAAATACAGATTGCGTCATTAGAACCGTACATAACAACACACAACTTCTGACTATCCTGAATTTAAATTCGCTATTTCCTTAATCAATTTTTAAACATTATAATATTTTGTGCATCTTAAGCATCCGACTATGAATGTTGATATTTATATACAACAATAACGTCTGTCACAATGATTCTAATAGTTGCAGTCGCTATTGTTGTATATAAAGTTTAGTGCCTATAGTTTATCGAGTGCCTACTCATAATTTGACACACTAATTAACACAATGTAACGTAATAGAAACAGATATATCTGGTTATCAGTTATAAATACTGGTAACTTAAAATCCCTATTCATCCCCTGTATTTAAAATGAGAGATGAAATAGGGTTATGTTACATAATGAACGAAATCACATCAATAAAATATGTTGCAAAATGCTTTCTCCTTGCGAATGAGGATAAGGCATAAAACATACCACTAATAATAGTACCAGAAATATAGCAATTATTATTGCTGTACCCCATCTTACAAGCGATGGAGGGATTTCGCCTAAAAGATTGCGGACCTTTTCAGAACGAAGTTCAATTTTTGTTTCCTTTTTCATTATTCGTTTGAATTATTTTTAATATACATAATATCAGCAACCTAGTTCAAGTTGATTTTTAACCAGATTATAATATACACCTTTTTTTTCTATAAGGGAGGTGTGATTACCGGTTTCCACAACTTTACCACCATCAATAACTATAATCTGATCTGCATTCTTAACAGTGGATAATCGATGCGCTACCACTACAACTGTACGGCCTTTATAAAACTCATTAAGATTCTCAACTATGGCTCTCTCATTTTTTGCGTCAAGAGCATTGGTGGCTTCATCTAAGAAGATGAAATCTGGATTCTTATAGACAGCACGCGCTATGAGTATGCGCTGTTTCTGACCTTGGCTCAGGCCAACACCGTCACGCCCGATAATAGTATTGTACTTTAGCGGAAGTCCAATCACATAGTCATGGATATTTGCGATTCTCGCAGCTTGTTCAAGCCGTTCCACATTTATCTCGCCGTCATCGACAGCGATGTTACGTGCTATGGATTCAGAAAAAATCACTCCATCCTGCATTACCACTCCACAATGGCGACGCCACCATTTGAGGTTGTATTCGTTAATATTACGTCCGGCTATAGAGATTGAACCGGTCATGACACGATAATAACCGAGCATGAGTTTTATTAGTGTGGTTTTTCCACTTCCAGATGCTCCTACTATGGCTGTAACTTTCCCCTCCGGGATGTCAAAAGATACACCCTCAAGTGTTTTCTTCAAAGAATGGGGGTCATATTTAAAATCTATGTTGCCAATTTTGATTGACTTTTCAGTATCAAATGCTTTTGCTTGATTTTCTTTGGATTCCTCGTTCTTTCCTTCATGAATTTCGTTGATTCGTTCAAGGGAAATTTTTACATCCTGCAAAGAATATATGAATGACATAAATTGCTCCACTGGCGAATTGAGCTGCCCCACGATATACTGGATGGCAAGCATTGAGCCAAGTGTAATTTGGCCGTTTATTACAGCAGTGGCAGCCAATACGGTAATAAGGATATTTTTGACCTCGTTTATGAGTATAGAACCTGCCTCCTGTGTCTGTTGCAGTTTCAAAGACTTCATCTGTACAGCGAATAAATCAGCCTGTGTGTCCTCCCATTCCCACCGTCTGCGCTGTTCACAATCCTGCAGTTTTATCTCCTGCATTGATGTTATGAATTGATATGTTTTATTTTGGTTAATCGCTTGTTGTTCGAATATTTCATAATCAAGCACTTTGCGTCTCCGTAGGAATGATGATATCCATAATCCGTAAGTAACACTTCCCATAATAAAAACACCGAAAATTATTTTATTGTAAATAAGCAGGACAACACCGAATATGATGAAGTTGAGAAATGTAAAAACCACACTCAAGACCTGACCAGTAAGGAAATTCTGCACACGCGAATGATCTCCGATACGTTGTAACAAATCGCCCATCAATTTTGTGTCGAAGAACGACATAGGCAATTTCAGTAGCTTGATAAAGAAATCACTTACCAATGAAATGTTTATTCGCATAGAGATATGAAGCAGCAGCCACCGACGAATAAACTCTGTGGCTGTACGTCCAAACACAATCATTAATTCCCCCAATAGTACAAGCCATATAAATCCTATATCCTTGTGCTTTATTCCAATATCAACAATTGCTTGAGTTAAAAAAGGCATGATGAGCTGAAGTAAACACCCCAGTAACAGACCCAAAATAATTTGGATAAAATATTTTCTATATCGTAATACATAACCAAACAAAAAGTTGAATGAACGCTTTTTGTTTGGCTCTTCGATTATACTTCTTTTCCCAAATTTCTCTGTTGGTTCAATAACCATTACGACACCTTTCTCTTCTCCATTTGATACTGAACTAATCCAGTGCTTCTTAAAATTCTCTAAAGAATAACATACTAATCCCTTACCAGGGTCAGCGATGTAGAATTTCTTTTTGTTCTTTACTTTGTATAAAACCACGAAGTGGTTTTGGTTCCAATGCAATATACTTGGCATAGAAATGCTGACCAATTGTTCAATAGAAGTCTTGCAACAAATAGAATTGAATCCCAATTTCTCTGCCGCGTTTTTTATTGCGAAAAGCGAAACTCCTTCTGTTGAAACACTACATAGCTTGGAAAGTGTTTCAATGCTATATGCGTTTTTATAATATTTGCAAATCATTGCCAAACAGGCAACTCCGCATTGCATTGCATCCAATTGTTTAACAAAGTGAAATGTCACGTTATATTATTTTGCAGTATTAATATTGCTCAGACCGGAATCTTTATCAGTATTGCTGATGCGCTTTCATACGTGACCACAAAATTTGCCTTTGTAGAAACAGTAAGTAAACTTCAGGAATACGAGTTTTTCTAAGTTATTCCATTTGATAAATTCCAATCGTATCATCTACTCGTCAATTATTGTCAATTACAGCATATTATCTGTTAGGTGCGCTGTAAGCTCAAACTTATGCACCATGATTTTTATAATCGATCAATTTCTTCACTATTGCTGCTGCCATGTTTTATAGACTTGAATGAATTAAACACGTAGCGTAATGACAAGGTTATATTTCTGCTGTCCGCATTATTGAATTGTTGGTTACGAATATATCCATAATTCGTTTCCCAGTTTCCTGTTGCTTTATTAAGAATATCATTTACCTGTAAATTGATGAATAAACGATTTTTTTTAGGGATAATTGACAGATTACATCCCAAATTGTGAGTTGCGCTATATGTGTCGGCTTTATCATATGATTTTGATTGAAAGATATAACTTACTGCGAAATCGACTATTTTACCAAGTTTCCAGTTGGTAAATATTTGTGCGTAATACGAAGGTGTGGAACGATACAAAGCTCCATCTCTGTAGGAAATTTTTGCATTTGGGACCAAAATACCAGTACTAAAATTAATAGTATGACGATTAAATAAGTAGTCTGAGTATGTAAGCATTCCTGAGAATTGGCCAAACTTTTTAAGATTTGCATAGGTATATTTCAACACTTGATTGTTTGTTTCATCTGGGATGCTGCATGAAATGCGGCAGTTCCTTAGAAGATTGTATTCAAACTTCACATTGAATTTGTTCTTCCAAGTTATATCAAAACCAAAATCATATTTGATTGTAGGTTTTAACAGGGGATTCCCAATTATATATGAATACTGATTAAGATAAGTAACAATAGGAGTTAATTCGCCAAACGAAGGTAGAGAAACCTTATTGGTTCCCGAAAGGGAGAAATGTAAATCTTCTGATGGTTGATATGAAATTGATAATGATGGCAAAAAGAATAAATCTTTATAATCCTTTTCACCTTGTACTGTATAACTACATTCTTTACTAAACCATTCACTTCGCAAGCCAAGTAACATCGTTATTTTTTGCCATCGAAAACTGCCCTCTGCATAGAAAGCACATCGATTTTCATGAAATTTGTATTGAGAAGATATGTCGTTTTCCTTTGAATCATTCATGTTATATACATGGCTATAACGCATACCGGTGATCAACTTGATGGATTTACTGAAGCTGTGTTCGTATTCAGTGAGAAACGAATAAATATTGTATTTTCCTTGAAAATCCAAATAGGTTTGCTTCTCGGATTCTATAGAATTTTCCAAGGCCTGACTATTATCCTTGCTGTTTTGGTAAAGGTAATCAGCCGTAATTCGAAGATTATTATTGGAATCAAATTCAGCCGAATAATCTAAAGTCACCAAATGCTGCTGTTCTTTATATTTCCCAGTTCTTTGAATATCAAAATTTTCTTGACAGGAATTAGAAGTGTACTGCATGAAGGAAGAATAAACAGGCTTATTCAACGAATAGTACCCTGAATATTTCAGGGCAAGGGTACTCGTCTTAATTTTAGTTTGAGTACCGATGTTCCAATCATGAGACTGCCGATTGGAGGATGTCGTATCCATAAAAAACCTTTCAAACTCATTGCCAGTCTGATAACTTTCTTCTATTTGTTTGGAATATAATGTATTTTTTCTTCTTCTGAAACTATACCCAAAGTCAATCAATGTGCCATTGATCTTATTTTGAGAATTAAAACCTATTTTACCAGAATAGTGACGCGCCCAAGTGGTTGTATTATAAATGGTCAGTGCAGGCTTTTCTGACGTAGTTTTTATGTCTAATACAGAAGAATAACGGGAGTCATATTTGGCTCCTGGCATATGATCTACTATAATCTCTTTTATTTGTGATGGTTGCAAAGAGTTTATCTCATCCATACTTTTTATTTCCCTTCCGTTAATAAGAAGAAGTACCTGACCTTTTCCGAAATACGTCAACTTGTTATCCGTTTGAAAGACACCCGGAATATTGTTCAACAAACTTTGCACATCGGGAAGTTTTGAAAGGTAAGTTTGTTTAACATTGATATGTAATTGATTGTTTTTGTAGGTGGTAACATTACGAATAGTTCTTATCACAACCTCATCCAATTCCAATGTTAATAAAGACAACTGAATGCTATCCAAATCAATATTACTTTTTACATCCAATGATATTTTTTTTATTTGATACCCCACATGGCTCACATTCAGTATATAGGAATTTTCAGGAATGTTTTCCAACAAGAATCCATGTTCTGTACTGATACTTTGCGCAATAATTGAATCGTTAAGACAAAGTAGCACATGAGCACAAGGTATTACGAGCCCATCTGTATCACAAACAATACCTTTAATGGTGTTTTGTGAGAACAAGATGGTTCCCTGAAAAAATAATAGTATAAATAATGCGAAACGTAAGTTATGTTTTATTTTATTCATCGTAATATTATATCTATATAATCACAATCTAAAAATATCTCAGCAACTATACTACTTAATTATCCTCATGTTTATTGTGGTTGTTATTTTATATATACATCATGATATGGGTCTGGGGCAAATGGGCAAGCAGGATCTGGAAAATCCCAATTTTCCGTTCCGTAGGCAGATATAACTTCTTTCCAACATACACCTCCCATTTTCTGCCGACAATCAATGAAATACTTGCATGTCTTACAGTGGCTTTTATCAGATAAAGTGCTTTGCTGCAAATAATACAAATTCAGTGCTTTTTCTGAGTTCCAAATCTCTGCTAATGATTGTCTAGTAATATCACCTACAATGAAATGCGGATTCCAATAAAGTTGTTCGCAAATAGTTACTTGACCATCTGGCAATACAAACAATGAAGAATAATTCGCAGTACATAATCTACGATTCTTAAAAAAATCACTTGAGTGTATCTGACGTTTGGCTGGTTTTCCCGTTGTTAGAGCAAGTGAAGAGTGTCTTACCGGTAGATCAAAGTGATTGCTATTAAAGAAATTGCTTAATTTTTGTAAATCTTCACTTTTTGCTCTGTAATGAATAAAATCCTCTTCACCTTTAGGTATTGAATAGGTCGCAGGATCAATTCTCCAAACTTTTATATTACGTTTATTTTTTATATAATCGTAAATGCTCTTCATGTCAATAACATCAGAATTCTCACTTGATATTATAGAATGAATAACAGTTTCTATATTATATTTTTCTAATAAATCAAGAGTTAATAAGATTTTGTTATAATAATCTTCTTTTCTGTGTACTATTTTTAGTAAATTTTTCTTTATCAATGTGTCTAAAGATATTTGTATATCTTTTACTCCAATGGATTTCAGAAATGAAATATCGCTTTCTGACAATTCTACTTTGGTGGAAAGAAATGGCGTATAGCCATTTTTATATAATAATTTAACTATATCTCTCCAATTTTTATGTGTGAATATATCGCCACCTATAATATCTACGGAACGAACCTTGAGTTGAACAGCTTCATTGACAATCTTTTCTACTAACGGAAGTGGTAATGATGCATTTCTTTTCTCTTTGGTCGCATAACAATATAGACAATCTGTTTTACATTTTGTTGTTATCATAAGCATGACATCATTTATCATTTGATGCCTACCAAATGATATGTTTAGTTGAGAGTATGTAAAATCACTAGGTTGATATTGGTGGCGAGGAAGTATTTTTTCTGTTTCAGAACGAATTATTGTTCGAGGAGGGAAATAAACAGTTTTATTATCAAAGACAATCTTGATAAAATTTTCATTTTCGGTTATTTTATCTACAAATTTCTTTACTAAGACTTTGTCTATATGTAAATAATTAGCGGCTCTATTTATAGAGGATTCGTAATCATCTCCATCAAAGCAGGAAAGTATCATCGCAAAAATAGGATGAAGTATAATATTATAGCGTTCAGATTCTTTAGCCCTGACTTCATCTTTAACTTGTAGGAAAGCTCTGCCATTATCTGGTTTGAGGATATAATATGGATTTAATATTGTTCTCATTATGTATTGAATATATGTGAATAATTAAAGTTTTTTTTGCAGGATGACAAATTGCCATCCTGCATTTGTTCGCATCTTGCGAGTTTTTTAAGTATGGGTCTGGCAACTCTGCGTTTTGTTGCACGAACTGCATCCCGTTACTGATAAAAATTCATCACTCTCAAGAGCTTGGCCTGGTTTTGTAAGGCTTCCACTACAACTGGAAGACATAGTACCGCCTTTAATCTCAGACATTTCACTAGCTAACAAATTTAAAGCTTCTTTTTGAAGTGTCAAATTTTCATTGTGCACATCTTTGTCCATGACATTTATTTTTTATGTTTTACCTACTCATAAGCTTTTCAGTTTCCGCTCCTTTTATCCAGTCTGGTCTGTGGGATTATTGTCGACTCTAATCTTCCTTGTTTGAATGTGCAACACAATGTATTGTAGATATTCATCGTTCTCGATAACTCAACCATTGTAAACTTACCCTGAGGAGTATCGGGTGAATT
>JAZUST010000171.1:0-3161 GCA_045606865.1 Bacteroidales bacterium | reverse complement strand
AGATATGAGCAATATGATAAGAATTATGCACATCTTTACTAATGGCAATAATAAATTCATTAGGCGACATCTCTCTAGAAGTAGAGAGACAATCATAGAACTAAAAATCATATTGTTGAATTAAATTATTAAAGGGAAATTATCGAAGAATAAATTATTAAATTAAGGAGTAAGTTATTATGAAAAGAGTTGTTTTATTTGTAATGATTATGCTTGCATCGGCTGGTCTTTATGCGCAAACATTTTACGTACAACAGATGAAAGATGTTGATGGTGCGAATATCCGTACTGCGAACGCAATTCTGGAAACAGACGATGGCAACCTGATGATGTCGATGTCATTCGATTATTATACACGTATTATGAAAATGAACGACAAAGGTGAAATCGTACCATCTGAATATATTGAGATAAAGGATGGCAGTCATCGCGGATATTATCCATTCTTCCGTCATCCGGAAAAAGAAAACACCAATGTCTATGTGTATTTCACCCATGGTAACCCATCGGTATATAATGCCATCTTCCTTGACAACAAACTTAATGTCATAAAAAGAATCAGCACCACATTGCCGTATTCTGATGATATTGACCGTACACATATAGACTATATAAACACAGAATCATGCATCCTTGACAGCGAAAATAATATAGTCATTATGAAAAGACTGGAAAACACACAGAACTTCATGGTGGTGAAATTGGATTTGGATGGTAAGATTCTGTTTGAGAAAGAAGTGACTGTTGATGTTTCGCTCGAAAACGGATGGGAAACTCTATATTATTCGTTTATCGTTTATAACGAACAACCTTTACAATATGCATATTCTTTTGTGAGAAGCAGTCAGGTTAATGGCAAAATGTGCCTTGTTGTTTTTGATTCTGATTTTAATGTAATAGAGATAAATGATAAAATGAACGATCAAACATTATGGCGCATGGAAAGAGGCAGTATATCTAGATTTGATGACGAGTTCTATCTTACATCCACCCCGCACATCAACAGCGGATATGTTACATATTCTGTGGATTTAAAGAAAATTGACAAGAATCATAACGTAGTAAAAAAATATCAATATGAGACACCTCTCCAATATGATATATATAATTACGTTCCTCACATTTCATATAAAAGTATTGTACCGACAACAAATGGTAATATATATTGGATCTACAGCAAACCAAGAAAAAATGGAATGCATGACCTTTACGTCTCGCTCTTGGATGGTGACCTGAATCTGGTTTGGGAACGTAAGGTACATGAATCTGTCGACCTCAAAAATTGGTTCATAATGTCCGCAACTGCCCGTAACAACGGTGATCTTCTTATGAGCGGATGGAAATTGGGTGAAGGTTGCATGGAATCCTTGACCGTAGTGATGGACAGTAATTGTTCTGTGATGAATGTAAACGAGCACACATTCAACTTCCGTCCTTTCAGTTTCTACCCTAATCCTGCAGACGATATGATAAACATCCGCTTCTCTCCTGACGTCAACTGCGAGAAAGTCGACATCTACAGTCTGGACGGAAAACTCTGCCACGAACAAAACTTCAACCTCAACACCATAGACATATCCAACCTCACAAACGGCATCTATATGATGAAAGTCACATTAGACAACGGAAATACGTTTACAGAGAAAGTAGTGGTGAGATAATTCATAATGCATAATTCATAATTGGAGTCGTCGTTTGAAATATAACGGCGACTTTTTTTATGTAACGCGGGACGGGATTTTGGTTAAATAGAATCTGAAAATCTGAGAAATTGAAAATCTGAGAATTGTTTGGGTCCTCTCGAATCTCTCGTAGAGGCACACGAACGTGTGTCTTTGAAATTGAAAATTGAAAATTGAAAATTATTGTGGCAACATTCTCAGGTTTTCAGGTTTTATAGTTCTCAGATTCAAAAAAAGTTCATCGCTCATAGTTCATAGTTCTCAGGAAATTACTATCTTTGCAATTATGAGACGAATCTGGGTTTTTATATTGTTCTTAGCTATCAGCTGTCAGCTATCAGCCGTCAGCGGGCAACAGAGTTTTTCTGAAACTGAAAATCTGAAAACCTTAGAATCTGAAAAAGGCAGCGAGCCACGAGCTATGAGCAATGAGCAGAGATTCCGCAAAGCTCAAAGCTCAAAGTTCGAAGCTCAAAGCCCTTCTCAGGTTTTCAGTTTCTCAGTTTCTCAGATTTTATACTATGAGAACCAAATCCGTCTCGCCGACTCTTTATATAAAAACTATCTCCCGCAATATAATTTTGAGGAAGTTAAGAAAGCTGTAGAGTTTTTTGATAGCCTGCGGCTGACAACAGACAACAGTCAACGGACAACAGACTTTTTGGAAACTGAAAATCTGAAAACCTCAAAATCTGAAAAGGGACAAAAGATTTTTCAGGTTTTCAGTTTCTCAGATTCTCAGATTCAAAAAGATTCTCAGATTCAAAAAAACTTCTCAGGTTTTCAATTTCTCAGATTCTCAGATTCTTTTTTATGCGCAAAAGCGCACTACTACCACGCCGTCGGTCTCACCGAGCGCGACGACATTGTCGGAGCATGCGAGCATTATCTGAGGGCGTTGGAGATTATGGAACCTCTTGTAGAGACGTCACCCCTGTGGCGTCTGATGACTAAGGACAAAGGGCTAATGGCTAATGGCGAAAGGCTAAAGTCTCAGGTAAAAGAAAATGCTCACAGCTCGAAGCTCGAAGCTCAAATCCCTGATTACGAAAAAATCCGTTTCCTCGTATTGACCTACAACCGTCTCGGAAGGTTGTTCTATAATGAAAACTATTGCGACTTAGCAATATTGAAATATAAGAAAACTTTGAAATATGTTGAGATTTTAGATGATAACAACTTCAAAGCTAATGTGATTAAAGAATTAGGCAACTCATATCAACTTGCCAATAAACCAGATAGTGCCTTATATTATTACAAAGAATCGTTAAAGTACAATTCGAGTTTGCCAAATAAATTAGACGTTGAGAAAAGCATCGCTCAGATATTGTTTGAGAAAGGAGAAAGGGATAGTGCATATACTCTGATAAAAAACAATCTTGACAAGTTGGATAATTATTCTCAAAGAGACTCTTATTATGCTACATTCGGAGAAATGTATTATATGGATAAGGTTTATGATTCTGCCATTTTTTATTT
>JAZUST010000170.1:0-3585 GCA_045606865.1 Bacteroidales bacterium | reverse complement strand
GTCAAGATGTTCTTTCTCGTGTGCTGCTGAGATCTGTACTCTGATACGTGCTTGTCCTTTTGGAACGACAGGGTAGTAGAAGCCTGTCACGAAGATGCCTTCATCTTGCATACGAGCGGCGAACTTCTGTGAGAGCGGAGCATCGTACAACATCACGGCGCATATTGCCGATTCTGATGGTTTGCAGTCGAAGCCTTTTGCCACCATTTCCTTGATGAAGTAGTCGGTGTTAGCGTGAAGCTTATCTTGAAGTTCGTTGGTCTCGCTCATCATCTCGAACATGCGGATTCCTGCTGCTACGAGACTTGGTGTCATTGAGTTGGAGAAGAGATAAGGACGTGAGCGTTGACGTAACATATCGATGATTTCTTTCTTACCTGTTGTGAAACCACCCATAGCGCCGCCGAATGCCTTGCCGAGTGTGCCGGTGATGATTTCAATTTCGCCTTTGAGGTTGAAGCGTTCTGTTACGCCACGACCTGTTGTGCCTACAACGCCTGCTGAGTGACTTTCGTCAACCATGACCATAGCGTCATATTTTTGTGCGAGTTCATAAATCTTGTCTAAAGGACATACGTTGCCGTCCATTGAGAAAACGCCGTCTGTCACGATAAGTTTGAAGCGGCAGTCTTTAGCAGCTTGAAGCTGAGCTTCTAAGTCAGCCATGTCGGCGTTAGCATAACGGAAACGTTGAGCTTTGCAGAGACGAACGCCGTCGATGATGGAGGCGTGGTTCAGAGCGTCGGAGATGATGGCGTCTTCTGGTCCTAACAATGGTTCGAATACACCGCCGTTAGCGTCGAAACATGCTGCATATAAAATAGTGTCTTCTGTACCGAAGAACTCAGCGATCTTTGCTTCTAACTGTTTGTGCAAGTCTTGGCAGCCGCAGATGAAACGTACAGATGCCATACCGAAACCGCGGGCGTCCATGCCTTTCTTGGCAGCTTCTATAAGTTCCGGATTGTCGGCTAAACCGAGATAGTTGTTGGCGCAGAAGTTAAGACATTTCTTGCCTTTAACCATGATTTCTGCACCTTGCGGACTTTCAATAATACGTTCGTTTTTGTAAAGACCATCAGCTTCAATCTGAGCTAATTCCTTCTGTAAATATTCTTGAAATTTATTATACATAACGCAATGTGTTAAGGATTTCTAAATGATGTTTTATTCAAACGCAAATATACTAAAAACTATGAACGCTGAACACTGAACGATGAACTTTTTTTCTATTTCAACTCCACTCTTGTAATTCCATGACCGCCCGTCTCTAAACTTGCGTCTTGCATTTGTCTCACGCACGATTGTTTACTCAGATATTGACGAATCATCTGACGTAAGATTCCGTTGCCTTTTCCGTGCAGAATGCTGACATTCTTGATACACAATAGCGATGCGTCATCAATGTATTTTGCAACAACTTCTATTGCTTCTTCTCCGCGCATCCCTCTTACGTCTAAGGTGAGATTGAAATTTGCTGATTTCTCGTTGAGGTCTTCCATGATCGCCTTGCGGAGATATGTCGGATTGCTTATGGATTTTTTAGCTTCTTTCTTACTGATCTTAACGACTTTATCTGCTGTGGTTCTCAGTTTAACACTTCCGAACTCTATGGTGATGTCGGTGTCGCTCATGGCTACGATTTCTCCGACTATTTCCATCTCGTTAATTCTAACCATATTTCCAACTTGAAGCTCTTGGTTGTCTTTTTTTTCTTTCTCTTCTATCTTAAGATTTCTGGATATTACCTTGGCGTCTTCTTCAAGCTGTTGCTTCATGCCTTTCAAATCCTGACGCAGTTCTTTGGTGCGTTCTTTTTCAGCTTGAGCTTCTTTGATTTCACGTATCGTTCTCTCAATCTTGGCGTTGGCTTTATCTATAAGCGATTGTGCTTCTTTGTTGGCTTCTTTCAGAAGTGTGTTTTTCTTCTTCTCCAAATCGTTGAGAAGGTTCTTATATTTTGTTACGACTTCGTTGAGAAGGTCGTCGGCAACTTTTAGTTCGTATTCTTTTTTGCGTACTTCTTTCTTTTCTATTTCAAGTTGTTGCAGTTGTTGGTCGAAGTTAAGTTGTCCTTTGCCGCCTATCTCTGCCGCCGAATTCAGAATCTCCTCAGGAAAACCGATTTTCCTCGCTATCTCAAAGGCGAACGAACTTCCGGGTTTGCCTGTCATCATAACATAAAGTGGCTGCAGATAACGAGTGTCGAACAACATTGCTCCATTGACGATACCTTTGTGATTATCGGCAAGAAGTTTCAGGTTGGCATAGTGTGTAGTTACAACGCCGAAAGATTTCTTCTCGTTCATCTTTAGTAAGATAGCTTCTGCGATGGCGCCACCAAGCTGCGGTTCAGTGCCTGTACCGAATTCGTCTATTAAAAATAAGGTGCGTTTGTTGGCATGAGACAAAAGTTCCTTCATATTAATAAGGTGAGAACTGTATGTACTCAAATCGTTTTCAATTGATTGTTCATCACCTATGTCGATAAAAAGATTATCGAAAATGCTCATATGTGAATTAGAATATAACATCGGCAACATTCCACATTGCATCATATATTGGTTAATTCCAACTGTTTTCAGACACACAGACTTTCCACCTGCATTAGGACCGGAGATAATTAGTATTCTGTCTTTGTTATCTAATTTAATATCGAGTGGAACGACTTTTCTATTTTGACTTGTGAGCGAACGATGAAGTATAGGGTGAATGGCATTAAACCAATCAATTTCAGGTTTATGTTCAAGTATTGGCATCTCACAATGGAGTTCATGTGCAACAAGAGCTTTAGCGCGAACGAAATCGAATAACCCGAGCAAGGAATAACTATTGTTCATTTCGTCTATATGCGGACGAATAATATTTGCTATCTCTATTAATATTCTGACAATTTCACGTTTCTCGTCGTTTTCTAATTCTTTGAGTCTATTATTAGCTTCAACCACTTCTGCCGGCTCAATATATACGGTTTTTCCTGTAGCACTTTCATCGTGGATAATCCCATTTATTTTTCTTTTCATCATTGAAGCAACAGGCAACACTAACCGACCATCACGCATAGACGGAGTGGTATCATTTTCAATATATCCTTCTTTAATTGCTTTGTCTATGACACGACGCATGACGGAAGACATCGATGAAGATACCGACAGGATAGCTCGGCGAATATCAGCTAATTGTGGACTTGCCGTATCTTTAACTTCTCCGAATTTATTTATTATTGACTCTATCGACAATATAAGATGTGGGAACAGTGTCATTTTTTCAAATTCTTCTGCAAGTGTAGGTGTTAACAATATGTCATTTTCATCTTTTTTACAGAAAAATGATTTAACTGCCGACATAGCAGTCAACGATTGCATAACTCTATATAAATTTTTCGCTATCATGAAACTACCGTCTGCCTTAATTTCTTTCAAATAGGGAGTAACATCATATATGTTATCAATCGGCAACTCTGCTCCAGTCTTGATTAGAGAAAGCATCTCTGATGTTTGCAATAGATATTTTTTTACTCTATTGAAATCAGATGAAAAACGCATAGATAAGCATTTTGTAATTCCAAGGAAGTCGGATCGTAGC
>JAZUST010000169.1:0-3837 GCA_045606865.1 Bacteroidales bacterium | reverse complement strand
AAACGTTAACACCTTCCACCATTCTGAAAGCGTTTGTCGCAGTGCCGTCGCCGTAATATGTTCCAGCTGCCACCCATATTTCTGGCAATGGATTCATCGCACTCGCTTCCGACAACGCCATACTTAAATAAGGTGTAGCGTATTCCCATGAAGAACCGTTCTTCGATCCAGCTCCGCTTTCTG
The DNA here is from genome assembly GCA_045606865.1 of Bacteroidales bacterium. Taxonomy (GTDB): domain Bacteria; phylum Bacteroidota; class Bacteroidia; order Bacteroidales; family F082; genus Limimorpha. The sequence continues at coordinate 3,654 of JAZUST010000169.1, read as the reverse complement.
TAACATAGATTATATTGTTAGTGTCGGGAACTATCTCCATCGTACTCTCGTATGACGTCTCTATAGCTCCAATATCGACTTTCTCTTTCTGAACACGGACGTTGCCTGCAAAATCAGTTTCTGTAAGCGCAATCGGTAATCCTTCTATTACACCTTTATTAATTAATGCCGAACCTTTTTGTAAACTCCAGTCGCCATGGTAATAATCTTTTCCCGCGCCCCCTGTAGGATTCACGAACTTAGGATGTATTCCGTCACCTGTATTTGACGAAAAAAGATTGATATTACCAATTCCTGTATAACCACCTTCTATGGCGGAATGAGAAACGACGACATTGGTGTTGCCGCTGAAATAAACATTATCTGAAACATCAGCTTTCTTGTTACCCCAAATTACACAGTTGTATATATTAGCATACGAAGAACCATCAATACCTGCGCCATTATAATTAGCAGTCTTCGTTTTGTTATTTACAATATTACAGTTAATGATATTGTTATAATATGACAAACTGACACCAGCACCCATATTTGCATTATTGTTAGAAATAACACATCCTACAAGGGTTGCGTATGAGTTCATATACACACCGCCGCCATTCTGTCCCGCTTCATTATTCTCTATCCTACAATTTATGACCTCAACATAATTATTAGTATATCCCGTCAGATACATACCGCCAGCATTGCTGTGACTATAGTTGTCGTGAACGTAGCAGTTTTCTACCACTGCCTTCTTCGTATTACTGTTGTTATTGACATAAACACCGGCGCAGTTAGCATACGAAGACGAATATGTATTATGAACTTCGTTATTATAAATCTCGCAGTCTGTTATATAACCGTTTGTCATATATACACCGGCTCCGTAGATATAATTACTGTTTGTATTCTTAAGAAGGTTGTCGTGTATCTTACATTGTTCCAATCTTCCGCCAACGAGGTAAACACCGCCGCCATAGACTCGTCCCGACGACGTAAACTCTCTGCCGTTATCCTTTATCGTACAATTTCTTAAAGTTCCATATTCCAGAATATAAGCTCCTGCTCCGTTATATGCTCCGCCACCGTTCTGAATCGTGATGCCGTCCCATACCGTCGCGGTAGATTCCGTATAGACCTTATCCTGATATAATACTCTCTGTGAGCCTTGTCCGTCAAGAATCGTAATGTTGGTTTCATAATATCTTTGTTGCAGACTCGTCTCCGTTCCTGCAAAGCCGCCATAAACGTTAACGCCTTCCGCCATTCTGAAAGCGTTTGTCGAAATGCCGTCGCCGTAATATGTTCCAGCTGCCACCCATATTTCTGGCAATGGATTCATCGCACTCGCTTCCGACAACGCCATACTTAAATAGGGTGTAGCGTTCGCCCATGAGGATCCGTTCTTCAATCCTGCTCCGCTTTCTGTAACATAGATTATATTGTTAGTGTCGGGAACTATCTCCATCGTACTCTCGTATGACGACTCTATAGCTCCAATATCGACTTTCTCTTTCTGAACACGGACGTTGCCTGCAAAATCAGTTTCTGTAAGCGCAATCGGTAATCCTTCTATTACACCTTTATTAATTAATGCCGAACCTTTTTGTAAACTCCAGTCGCCATTGTAATAATCCTTTCCCGCACCTTCTGTAGGATTCACGAACTTAGGATGTATTCCGTCACCTGTATTTGACGAAAAAAGATTGATATTGCCAATTCCTGTATAACCACCTTCTATAGCTGAATGAGAGACGACGACATTGGCGTTGCCGCTGAAATAAACATTATCTGAAACATCAGCTTTCTTGTTACCCCAAATTACAGTATTGTAAATATTTGCGGATGAAGAACCATAAATACCTGCGCCATTATTATTAGTATTCGTCATCTTGTTGTTAACGATATTACAATTGATGACATTTACATAATTTGACATATACAAGCCGGATCCATAATCCTTACTCGTGTTATTGGAAATATTACATCCAACGAGTGTTACGTATGAACTTGCACGTACACCGCCAGCAGATTGTCCCGCTTCATTATTCTCTATCCTACAATTTATGGCCTCAACATAATTACTACTATAACCATTTAAATACATACCGCCGCCATAGCCTTGACTATAGTTATCATGAACGTAGCAGTTTTCTACCACTGCCTTCTTCGTATTACTGTTGTTATCGACACAAACGCCGGCATAGTTAGCATACGAAGACGAATATGTATTATGAACTTCGTTATTATAAATCTCACAGTCTGTTATATAACCGTTTGTCATATAGACACCGGCTCCGTAGTTATAATTACTGTTTGTATTCTTGAGGAGGTTGTCGTGTATCTTACATTGTTCCAATCTTCCGCCAACGAGGTAAACACCGCCGCCATAGACACGTCCCGACGACGTAAACTCTCTGCCGTTATCCTTTATCGTACAATTTCTTAAGGTTCCATATTCCTGAATATAAGCTCCCGCTCCATTATATGCTCCGCCACCGTTCTGAATCGTGATGCCGTCCCATATCGTAGCGGTAGATTCCGTATAGACCTTATCCTGATATAACACTCTCTGCGTGCCTTGTCCGTCTAATATAGTGACATTGGTTTCATAGTTTCTCTGTTCCAATGTGGTCTCTGTTCCTGCAAAGCCGCCATAGACGCTGACGCCTTCCGCCATTATAAAAGCATTTGTCGAAGTGCCGTCGCCGTAATATGTTCCAGCTGCCACCCAGATATCAGGATAAGCTTCATGGTCTTGCTTTATCTTTTCAGCAATAAAAAGCGCAGAGTTTAAATCATCAAGAGCGTTCTCCCATGAAGAACCGTCTCTCAAGCCGTCGGCATCAGCATCAACATAAACTATTGGAAGATTGACAGACGGCGTTACAAACGATTTGTTTACATAAACACTTTCCGAAGTCTCACTACATAAAGCCTTCGCTCTTATGTCATATTGTGTGGAAGGTGTCAATCCTGTCAAAGTGAAAGGACTTGATGTAACGTTTTCTATAACAACATAGACATCGTCGGTCTTTCTCTTATATTCAAAAATCAAGTCCGCATTATCATCATCAACTTCAAAGGTAAATGTAATCTGCTTTGCATGAACTTCCGTAATTACAAATATAGGAGGAAAACAACAATCTGCCGTAGTACATATATTCGAGAACTTTATATTGTTACGAACTGTTGAAGCAGTTCCAGTTACAGGATTAGAAGGGTCATAATTTGTTCCGTCAGATGATACATATAGTGATTTGCCATCTGTAGTACTATGATATTTGAATTTATTAGAATTAGATTGATATGAACCTGTATTATCATCAAAAGCCATTACAAGATTTGAGACCCCGTCATATACAAAAGGATCGTCCAATTCTATCTCAAACCATTCTTCCGTATTGTTAAAAGCAATCTCTCCGCTGAACATCAACGACATATCTCCAACAGGCACATAATCCGTTCCCGACGCAAAAGATGCTTTCTCAGTATTTCCCATATAAATATCAATGTTCCTCGTAATAGGAGTTGAATATGTATATTGGAAATAAATTTTGTCTATGACAGAAGCGCCACCCATCTCAGAAGCGAGATATATCTGCTGGGTATAACTGTAATTATAATAGGTGTTCGTCGGGATACTGCTATGCGAATTTGTCCCCTCACCTA
>JAZUST010000168.1:0-7923 GCA_045606865.1 Bacteroidales bacterium | reverse complement strand
GACGCTTCATCATCAAACATTCCTACATATTTATCGTCGCTACAATCATAATAATAGTCAAAGCAGCCTCTTTTCGGACTTTCTACTGTAATATTAATATATTTTTTCTTTTTCTCTGTATTTGCGGTTTCAGATGGTGTTGCTTCGGATTGTGCGTTTTCCACGTCATTGCATACGGTTTCATTTTTGTTTATTTCACTGCCAACAAATTTCACTTCGTAACCTAAATTATCTACAATTTTCATAAATGGTTCAAAGTAAGTCTTTGGGAAATAATTCCATGAGTAGGCTTTTCCGCCTCTTACTTCTATAGCGTCATTTTCTGTGAGGTAATAACCGCCGCCTGGTTTACCGGTGCTATCTTTTGTTTCCATCGCTTGTTCGTATGAAACAAAAATGATGTCTTTCTTGCCAAGATCGAAAACTTTCTGAATGTCTTCGAGACGTGCTTCCGGATGTTGATCGGCATAATATCTCATTATAGCCTGGCACAAACGTCCTTTTATTGTATATTCATTGCCGTTGAAAATGAATGTCACTTTCTCGCGTGCGCCTCTTTCCTTTACTGCTTTTATATTAACCAAGTCGCATAGTTTCATATTGTTGTCTACCAACTTCTTGTTATCCGGCGATGCGACTTGTACCTGAATGCCATAAAGTTCTTTCATAAAGTTTTCGAAAGTGCCCACCAAATCGTGGTCGCCACATTCGAACTCACCGCCCTTAACGTCGCCTTCTCTGATAGATGCGAGAGTAGCTTCTTCATCAGCGAAGTGGTTTTTGTAATATACCCTCAATTCCGCTCCGTAGTTTGCTCTGAATTCTTCTTTCAGAGTCTTAACTTTCATGTTACCGCTAACTTTAAACTGTGCCATAATACTTACTTTTTAACGATTGTACATTTTGTTTATGACTGCAAATGTCACAAAAACGATTAAGTTTTCAAAAGTTCTTTTTAGTCCTTTTTATGGGGGGGCATTTATCACGATCATTTGGTCGGGCGTTTAGCTTTGAGTAAGGAACAGCATTTATTAATATAGCGGCCAAGTCGTCTCTCCGATGCCGAAATGATAACAATTCTCATAATGTTCCATCTAGGAGGATATAAATGTCTGAAGCATTTCTATATCAATTATATATGTAAGCATTGTCATCATTTTTTTCCAAAAACAGTATCCTATAATAGGTTCGTTGAATTGGAAAAGAAAGTCGCAGCACCGATGCTTATCTTTGTCAAGCAGGTGCTTTTGGGCAAATGTACGGGAATCAACTTCATAGATTCAACTCCGTTGAGAGTATGTACTTACGTTAAGTCATAGTTTTTTTTGATTTCAGGAATCGTTTTAACAAGAATGCGAGACAATATGGGATTGTATAGAAGGAACCGTTGAATCCAATGTTTTTATAACATAGTTTTATCCCATATTTAATGTCTTCATATTTTTCATTTTCTATAAGTTTATTCAAGGATAATGTCGCGCCGTTATTTGATTTCACCTCAACGGGTACCAAACTATCAGCGTCTCTTACAAAAAAATCCATTTCCAATGATGGATTATCACGTTTATAATAATACAACTTATATCCTTGTTTTACAAGCATATCTCCGACAATATTTTCATATATTGCTCCTTTGTACGTACCAAAATTACGATGTCAGGACAAGTCATTTTCAAAAAATTCAATTTATAACAACCTCTTCTGGCATACTCGGTTCAAGAAACATAACATAGTATATCGGCATATAAATGACTTTTCCAACTCTTTGTACATCTCTACTATTGGAAAACAAAATAGCATTCTTAATATTATAATCCTCATTTTGGACAAACTTATCAAGAGCCCTGTGTCTTTTGAAGTCATTACCCGATTTCACTTCGATTGGCAATGCGCTAAGTGTATCATAATCATCTACTATAAAGTCAACTTCGCCTTTTGTCTTGTTATCATAATATCTCAAAACATAGTCATGCGCTATCAGTTCCTGAGCGACAGCTGTCTCATAGACTGCACCAAGATTTATACTATTATCAGCGACAATAACAGCATTGATATTATATCTATATAAAAGATTAGTAAGCAATCCCACATCATTAAGATATAGTTTTATCAACTTCTTCTGTTCCGACTCCCTCAAAGGAAACTTAGGGTTAGAAACAGCAAGCACTTCCAATGATATTCCAGAACTGATAAGATATTCCAATTCTGCCTCATAATCAGAATTTCGTTTTCCTTTCTTTTCTTCTATATCTTGATAATGAAGACGTTTCTTTTTATTCTCCATGTTAGATGGTATCATCTCATAAATCCTCCTTATCTTCAATGAGTTATCAGAATCATATTGTGATGCATCTTCTTTGTACAAACCAAAAATCTCATCATGAACAGCACGAACTGCAACGATATTGCTCGTGTCTATGAAAGTATTGACAGCGTCTGGAAGACCTCCAACTAATAAATATTTCTTAAACAAATCCAGAAACTTTCTATGCAACGATTCATCTATTGATTCCTCTTTACGATACTGCTCACGCATATATGATATAACTTCCGCACCCACACCATTTGCCCATAAAAACTCTTCAAAATCAAGAGGATACATCTTCTTCTTCAAAATTCTTCCTCCAGGTTTGGAAAGTGTCTTATTCATCGTAACTCCCAACAAAGATCCGCTGGCGATATATGTAAATCTATCTTCATCTTTTAAAAACTTCAGCAATGTGAGCAATTCTGGATAAGCCTGAATCTCATCAAGAAAGATAAGTGTATCTTTTTTAGGACCCATCTTATCTCCAGCAATTGCACTCAGTTTCAGATAAAAGTCTTTAGTCGTTGATACATTCTCAAACAATCTTTCACCATTCTTATCCTCCAAGAAATTTATTTCGACATAATTCTTAAAGAATTTATTTCCTTCATACCTGATTATAAACGACTTCCCAATTTGTCTTGCACCATCTAACAGCAATACTTTATTTGAATCAGACTGAAAATAATCCTGAAGGACATTCTGTATTTTTCTTCTAAGCATACACTTATTCCATTTTAAAAACTATGCAAATATACACTTATTCCACTTTAAAAGCAAGTTAAAATTACACTTATTCCAACTTTATAATTCATAATGCTTAATGAAGTGTAGACTGTCGAAGTGATGGTGTTTTTAGAGATAGTCAATCGCTCCTTACAGCGACAATAAAGGCATATTATCGTCTAATCCTCAAAAAAAAATGTGTCAATCTATCGCGATGGAGATTGGCATCTTGCTCCAGCATACGACTTATTACCGAGCAATGGAATAAACGGATTTCACACTACATCAATCAACGACAGCATCAATCCTACAAAAGAAGATGTCATCAATCTTGCCGTAAAACATGGATTGAATAAAAAAGAAGCAGAAGCGATATTTGAAGAGATAAAGACAATTGTTGTCAACATGTAGAAACACGTCAATGTAACATGCAATGATACACATTGACACGACTTTTTTTGCTGTGAGCCATGAGTTTTGAGCAAAAAAACTTCTCAGGTTTTAAGGTTTTCAGATTTAAATTTTAGAAATCTAATCCAAAATTATTGCCTTTTATTTGGATTTAATTCCAATATTATTACTATATTTGCAGTATTAAAATTCATCATTTATGAAATTGATAAAACGAAAACTTTACGAAATCATTGACAATAAACTTTTTAAAGGCAAAGCTATCATACTTGTCGGAGCGCGTCAAGTCGGCAAGAGCACTTTATTCAGACAAATTGTAGAAAACAAAAACAATGTCCTTAATCTGAACTGCGATGATCCTACCGTCCGTGCCACATTGCAAGACATAAATCTTAACACTTTAAAACAACTGATTGGCAATAATAAAATCGTTGTCATTGATGAGGCTCAAAGGATTCAAGGAATAGGTCTGACGCTAAAACTTATCACAGACAATCTTCCAGATGTGCAATTACTCGTTAGCGGTTCTTCTTCATTTCTGCTTCAAGGTCAGCTTAACGAACCTCTTACGGGTCGTAAGTTTGAATATCATCTTTATCCAATATCAACGGAAGAGATTTTTAACGATGGAGGGTTGATTAGCACCAAACAATCATTGGAAAGTCGCCTCATTTATGGTTCCTATCCGGATGTGATAAACAACATCGACAATCCTCACGATATTTTAAATAACCTCTCTGGAAGTTATATGTACCAAGACTTGCTTTCCATGGAAGGAATCCGTAAACCCGTGATAATAGAGAAACTATTGATTGCCTTAGCATTACAAGTCGGAAGCGAGATATCATACAATGAAATTTCACAGACAATCGGTACTGATTCAAAGACTGTAGAGAAATATATCGACTTATTAGAAAAATGTTACATTGTATTCAGAATGCCGGCATTAAGCAGAAATCTTCGCAATGAGCTGAAGAAATCAAAGAAGATTTATTTTTATGACAATGGCATCAGAAACTCAATAATTCAAAATTTCAATCCGCTTGCATTGAGGAATGATGTTGGCGCATTGTGGGAAAATTTCTTCATAAGCGAGCGTATAAAATACAACCAATACAATCAAAACTACTGTAATACATATTTTTGGCGTACGACAGAACAACAGGAGATTGATTATATTGAAGAAAGCAACGGAAAATTCACCTTGTTTGAAATGAAATGGAATCCTAAAAAGTCGAAGATCTCCGTACCTAAAGCATTCGTGAAAGCATACGGCGAGCATGACTTTCATATAATCACACCTGACAATTATTTGGATTTTTTAATTTTAAGGTAACTTAGAAATTAATAGTCGCTTCGACAAGCTCAGCGACACCCTAATTGTTAATTGTAAGCTGTTAATTTTCAACCAACTTTCTCCACCACTTTCAAGCCGCCGTTCTTTCCTACGACGAACATGGCGTAAGTCTCGCCATCTCTCGTCAAGTCATCGAGATATAAAGGCTGACCTTCGATGAAGAATGCAGTCACGAAACTATCGTTTTTCTGTAACTTGCTGTTTTTGGACTCTAAGACTTTGAAAGTGTTATCAGCCAAATATTCCACCAAACATTCTCTATCGGGAGACCAAGCGAAAAACAATCTGTCGCCGACATTCAGGTTCTTGGTATAAATGCACTTCTGCATAATCTCCTCGGATTGTTCGTCAGGATCAACAACATGTTCTTTCACAAAATCGTCCCAGTCGTTATAACCGACAAACCTCGCCAAGATAGAAAGCGTATGGAAACGAGTAGTATCGTAACCTTCAATATATCCCCAGATACGTTTGAGGGTAGTCTCTGAAATCGTCTCGCCACATCTTTCAAAGATAACACCAGAAAGATACACAAAATCCGCCGGCGTCTTAATCTTACGAGGAATTGAATCTTCAACCAATTGCTTCAACTTGATAATCTCTTGACTTGTCTTCATACCTTAACAATTTGTATCTGCAAATGTAAAGACTTTTTTCAGAACTAATTTAATCCTAATTAGTCCTTTTCAGTTCTTTTTATAAGACTCTGAGTCCCCGAGTCACCAAGTCGCCAAGTCAAAAAAAAATAGACAAACTCAGAGACTCGGTGACTTAAAAATCTTATCTTTGCACAAAAAGATTCTACATGGACAATAACGATATTTCGAGTTCTGGTTTTGTAATTCAGGAAAATAATTCTGAGATAATTTCTTCTTTTCATAGCATAAAAGAGATTGAGACTAAAGGATATAGCTGTCTTTATACCGCTACTAAGTTTGGCAAGAAAGTTATTTTAAAAGGTCTTAAACCGGAATTTAAAAAAGAAAGATTTTATCAGGATTTACTTAAAAAAGAATTTGAAATATCTTATTTTTTAGATCACCCAAACATCGTAAAGATCATCGACTTCCAGAATATTCTAAACATTGGAGATTGCATCGTGATGGAATATGTGGAAGGCGTGACATTGAGGGAGTTTGTTAAAAGTCGCAAAGTCGTAAAGTCGCAAGGTCGCAAGGCAAAAGAATTTTTTGAGAAGATTTTCAATGAGTTGCTTGACGCAATGGAGTATTTTCATTCAAAGCAGATTATTCATCGCGACTTAAAACCCGACAATATACTCATCACAAATAACGGCAACAATGTAAAAATCATCGACTTCGGGCTTTCAGATGCCGACGATTACGTCATTCTAAAACAAGCCGCCGGCACTCGTAAGTACGCCGCTCCAGAACAACTAATTCCCAATAACACAATAGATTGCAGATCCGACATTTACTCATTGGGAATAATATTAAAAAACAACTTTCCAAAGTCTTACCATAAAATTGCCGAGAAATGCGCTCAACAGGATAAAGAGAAACGCTTTTCTTCTGCAGGAGACATCAGAAATTTTATTAAGAAAAAGAAAATCAATAAGATAACAGCAGCTGTTTCTTTAATCTTACTTCTACTTTTCGCCTTATCATTTGTCGTTACAAAACATTACATTTCAAGTGGCACTTATAGTTTGAACGAGGAAAAAATCTTAACAGAATCCACTCAATACATTGACTCACAAATAGAAATCATTAAGAATAAAATTAAAGAAGGTCCGACTTCAAGTCTCGACAAATACAATGAAGTTGTTAAGATTTATTATGAACTCACGACTTTAGATCATAAGAAATGGCTCGACAATATTCCGAACGACATTCCTTTTTACAACGATTTCATGACACATTGGAACACATATTTCGGCGAAAATCACAAAGACGCCATTATGTCATATATACAATGGAATCAAGAATCTATTCAGTTGATTTTCGATAATCTAAAGCCAGGAGAAAATATAGTTGTAGATGAAGAAATTCCTGTAATGTTTAGGATAATTAACAATTGACAATGTACAATGTACAATTTACAATTAAAAATGAAGAAATATATTATTCTTTGCATAATAGTATTATTATCAACGACATTATTTTGTCAACAGACAACGGACAACAGACAACAGACCTTGTCCACAGAAACTCTCAGATTTTCAAAAACAAAAGTCGCTTGTATTGGCAACAGTGTCACTTACGGTTACGGACATGATAATCCGGCGGAGACATCTTATCCTTCTCAGTTGGCAAAAATGTTGGGCGACGATTATGAAGTATGCAACTTCGGAAAGTCCGGAGCTACGCTTTTACGAAAAGGACATCGACCTTATAATGAGCAGGAAGAATACAAGAAAGCATTGGAATTTGCGCCTGACATCGCGATAATTCATCTCGGACTAAACGACACCGACCCTCGCAACTGGAAATATTACAAAAGAGAATTTATCTCCGACTATGTTGCTCTTATTGAAGCATTTGAGAAAGTCAATCCCGATGTCGAGATTTATATATGCCGAATGACACCGATTTTCCATTGGCATCATCGTTTTAAAAAAGGAACACGCGACTGGTATTGGGAAATTCAGTCGACGATAGAAAATATCGCATATAATATCGCGGAAGTAAAACTCATTGATTTACAAGAGACTTTATATCATCGTCCCGATTTGATGCCTGACGCATTACATCCAAATCCAGAAGGCGCAAAACTTATTGCTCAACGCGTATATTCCGCCATCACCGGCGACTTCGGAGGATTATCACTCCCCAGAATTTATAGCGACAATATGGTAATTCAACGCGATAAACCATTTGTTGTTAAAGGATTAGCCAATGCCGGAGATGAAATTTCCGTCAGTCTCGACAAACAAAAAATTAAAACAGAAGCACGCGACGACGGCAGATGGGAAGTCTCATTCGATGCATTTAAAGTCGATGGGAAGAAGCATAAACTTACAATTAAAAGCAAGGATAAAACATTAAGCTTCAAGAATATCGTCGTTGGAGAAGTTATACTATATTCAGGAAATGTTATGACAACAGACAACGGACAACAGACAACAGACTTTGTTCAAAAGCATATTCTATTGTATGAT
>JAZUST010000167.1:0-58040 GCA_045606865.1 Bacteroidales bacterium | reverse complement strand
TCGACGTTTTTATGCGCATTTTGGTATGTTCTGACGAAATCTCAGAATCCACACGGAAAAATCTTCAAATATGTTAATAATCCAGAGTTTTGCTCATAAAAAAAGAAACTGCCTAACTTTTTGTTGTTAGACAGCCTCTTTGCTTTATGATAATCTAACTTTAAACCTTAAACTATATCAATCATTAGATTCTTCTCTCTTGTTTTGGCGTTTACGTTCAATTTCATCGAGGATAATCTTTCTCAAGCGCAAGCTCTTAGGTGTTATCTCGAGATATTCGTCGTCGCGAATCATTTCCATATATTCTTCCAATGAGAAACGTTTTGGCGGGATGAGGACAATCTTTTCGTCGGAACCAGAGGCACGTACGTTGGTAAGATGTTTTGTCTTGTTAACATTCAAGACGATATCGTTTGAACGAGTGTTCTCGCCGATAACTTCACCTGCATAGACTTCTTCATTAGGCATCACGAAGAAAGCGCCTCTGTCTTGCAACTTCCACAAAGCGTATGGAACTGCAGTACCTGTTTCCATCGCGATGAGAGCACCTGTGTTACGTCCAGGAATCTCGCCTCTCCATGGTTCATAGTCTTTAAATCTTTGTGACATAACAGCTTCACCTTCTGTAGCAGTTAGCATATTACTTCTCAAACCGATAAGACCTCTCGATGGTATTTCGAAGTCGATATTCATTCTGTCGCCCTTTGGTTGCATATTGACCATCTCACCTTTCTTGGCAGTTGCGAGTTCTATAACACGACCTGCAAATTGTTCAGGCACTTGAACTGTAAGCATTTCAATAGGTTCGCATTTCTTGCCGTCAATCTCTTTCAAGATAACCTTAGGTTGTCCTATTTGAAATTCGTAACCTTCACGACGCATGGTCTCTATCAAAATTGAAAGGTGAAGAATGCCACGACCATAGACCATCATTGCATCTGGTGATGCTGTATCTTCAACGCGAAGTGCGAGATTCTTTTCGAGTTCTTTATAGAGACGTTCACGAAGGTGACGTGATGTTACATATTTACCTTCCTTGCCGAAAAATGGTGAGTTGTTAATTGTGAACAACATACTCATTGTAGGTTCGTCGACATGAATTGGAGGCAATGCTTCCGGATTTTCCAGATCAGCGACAGTATCGCCGATTTCAAAATCTTCGAGACCCATGATAGCAACGATGTCGCCGGCTTTGATAGGATTCTTGGTTCTTTCTTTACCAAGACCTTCAAAGGTATATAATTCTTTGATAGTATTTTTCTTTATTGTTCCGTCGCGTTTGACGAGAGACACATTCATACCAGCCTGGAGTATACCGCGTTTCAGACGACCGACTGCGATACGACCGACGTAAGAACTATAATCCAAAGAAGTTATCAACATTTGAGGAGTTCCCTCTTCATATTTTGCTTCCGGGATGTGTTCCAATATAACATCAAGGAGATGAGAAATATCAGTTGTTGGTTTCTTGTAATCGTCAGACATCCAGCCTTGTTTTGAAGAACCGAATACTGTCGGGAAATCTAGTTGGTCTTCGTTAGCGCCAAGGTTGAACATCAGGTCGAACACAGCTTCGTGAGTTTCTTCGGGATAACAATTTGGTTTGTCTACTTTGTTGATAACCACGATAGGTTTTAGACCTAGTTGTAAAGCCTTCTCGAGTACGAAACGAGTTTGAGGCATAGGACCTTCAAAGGCGTCAACGAGAAGTATAACGCCGTCTGCCATATTAAGGACACGTTCCACCTCGCCGCCGAAGTCGGAGTGACCGGGAGTGTCGATGATATTAATCTTAACGCCTTTATAACGTACAGAGACGTTCTTTGATAAGATGGTAATACCTCGTTCACGTTCCAAATCATTGTTATCCAATATCAAATCATTTGTTTCCTGATTGTCTCTGAACAATCGTGATTGGTATAAAATACGATCTACCAATGTTGTCTTGCCATGGTCAACATGAGCAATAATTGCAACGTTACGAATACTATCCATCTATAATAATTGTTGAAAAAATTTATGTTCGAAAAATTGTGCAAATTTACAAAAAAATGATTAATAATTTTTAAAATAATCTATCCAAATAAACAGGAATCAAGTTGATTTCATCACCTATATATAATAAATACCCTTCTATTTTTTTCTTGATACCCATACCTTGCAAGGCAATCATATAATCCTGCTGTTTCTTGTAATATTTCGCATTAGGAGCACCTGTTTTATAATCAATAACAATTACCTTATCGTCGAGTTCGGCATATCTGTCGGGGCGCAGCACTCCGTTTTTTGTCAATATGCTCATCTCGTTCTTAATGATTACATCTTTAGAATATGCATCCTTAATTTCTTTTAATGTTGTAATCTCTTTAATTTTATTTAACAGATATTTATAATATTTATCATCAATTATATCATCATCTTTATATTCATCAAGAACACCTTCCGCATCTTCAAATGTATTTATCCTAGATAAGATTTCATGGATAAGGATTCCCTTTTCTCTAGGATCGGATTCATCATCCATAACACCATGTCTGAATACGATTGGTTCAGATTCGAATGAGTCTATCTTATACCAGTCGACAGTATTATAACTTTGGGTTTTATCGAGTGCCAATTCCTGACTATCTTTCTCTTTTTCCAATTCATTTTCAACCAATTCACCAAGAGAATAAATATCCATATAATCAGACTCCTGTTTTTCGAATTCAAAATCTTCTCTGTATGTTTCATCATCATTATCATCATATTCAGCATAGTAATGATTACTCTTACCGACTTTTGTTTCAAAATAATCAATAAAGAAATTTGGTTCTTTTTTATTTGTTTTCTTTGTATAAATATATAACATATCTTTCGGGCGCGTCATTGCGACATAGATTATGTTAAATTCATCAAAGGCAGTTTTTGCAATTTCTTCATCATAATAACGAACCATGGATGTTGAAATAAGACCTTTATTTATAGGCAAGATACATTCATTGAGATAAGGCATATCGCTCAGCAATTCAAATTCACTTTTAAAAGTAAGCCACCTTTTACAATCCGTCAGCGACTCCGGGTTTTTCACATTAACATAAGGATACATCACGATTTTGAAAGCCAATCCTTTTGACTTATGTATCGTCATGATTTCCACCGCATCATCTTTGGTTGCTGATTTAACATAAAAACTTTTAGACTTCCTATCCCAATATTCCAAAAAAGCATTGACATCGTTATCTTCACGACTTTGCCATGTTTGGACAAGATTCATGAAATAATGCAAATAAACATCCTCAACCACATTAAGGTTATATATTTTCATTATCCTATGACATAAATCATAGATACTAAATGCTTTACCTCTAAGTTCAAACAACTTTTCTTTTTCAATACTATACTCAAAAGTATTCTGAACGTTAAAATCTGGATCTGATTTTCTACAAAGATTCTGATAATGAGAAAGTGAAAGTTTAATCAAATTGTTTTTATCATTCATCAAATATTTCAAAGCATAAATAACAAGTTGAACCTTATCTGATGATTTCAAGAGTATTGATTCTGAAGATATAACCGGTATAGAATTGTCTGTAAGGAAATTTGCTATGTCTGTTGCTTGTTTATTATAACGAACCAAAATAGTAATATCGCTAAGACGATATCCTTTGAGTCTAAGTATGTTAATATCATTTAAGATTGACTGTTTCACTTCATTCTCATACATAGCAGATGAATTGACTTTAAATCCACCGGACTCTGTTTCACTTTTCTTATCTTTCAATCTTTCTTTCTCAGCGTTTACAATTCTTTCGGTGTCGATAAGTTTCACGTTTACATAACCGCCTTCATACCTAGGTTTTTTACAATATTCCTGTTCCATTTTATCTTTATAAACAGAACTATATGACATTTTTTCAGCAGAACTACTAGATGTAATATCCAGTGTTGATCTAGTATTTCTGAAGAAAGAATTATTAAATCTTACTATGTTTCTCTTTGAGCGATAATTTACTTTAAGATACTCCTTACTGATTCTATCATTGAAATTTCTCTGACATTCATCTGTCATAGAAGTATGAGGGTTTCTATAAATTTCCGGCAACTTAATAATTTGTTCAACTTCACCATTTCTGAACCTATAGATAGCCTGTTTTGCATCACCTACCAAAAGATTCATATTACCTTCCGACATACTATTATTCACCAGCGGCAGGAAGTTAAACCATTGTAACAAAGATGTATCCTGAAACTCATCAATAAAGAAATGTTTAAACTTCTCTCCTATTCTTTCGTAAATAAACGGCACACTACAATCGCTAATGACATCAGATATTCTTTTGTTAAACTCAGAGATATGTACCTTATTGGTATCTTCAATATATTGATTTATAATACCAAACAAAGTTCCTCTCAAGACATATAGAAACAGATTCTTTTTAACTATATTGATAAGGAAATAATCAGGATAACAATTTATTATATTTATAAAATAGCTTTTCAACTCATCTATTTCAGATTCATTAAGTATGCTTTTTTTTATTTTTGATGAATGCCATTTCTTATCTTTATATAAAATTTCTCTTAATGAGTCATTAGTAACCAAGTCATCGGGTTTAATTAACTCTTTATCCCTAATCTTGATCAGCTTATTATATAATACGGCCAGCACATTGGCGTAACAATCTGTAACAACAAGAGAATGCTTTTCATTAAAATCTATTATTTTCTCAACGTTAACATCTATTATTGTCTTTAATGGTTTTATTTTATTATCAAGATAAGTTACAACATCTTCATATTGTTGTTTATCAATTTGCTTTTGTTCAAAAGCCTCACCTCTTTTATAGGCGCTCTCCTTAAACAATTCACTTATAAAATTTCTCAGATGATATTCAATATTACTTGACTTTGAAATTTCTTCATTTACTTTATATATAATGAATTGTTTCAGGATATGAGTTAAGAATTCGTCTTCTTTATTAATTTTATCGTTTATACGTTGCATCAAATCATCTATCAACAAATCGCCTTCAACGAGCAAACGATATTGATTTGGAAGATTCAGTTCGTTGGCAAAGCTTCTTGAAATCTGCTGTACAAAACTATCAATCGTTGAAACCCTCAAATCGGAATAATTATGTAATATGCTATCATACAGACGTGTCGCTCTTTCTTTCAGTACATCTTCTCCAAATTTCAGTTCTTTTAGAATGGCATTTTTTATGTCTTCTGAATTCTTATCATCATTGATAATACCATTAAGAAAATCCAATATTTTGGTTTTCATTTCACTGGCAGCTTTATTAGCAAAAGTAACCGCGAGTATATTTTTATATGATGGATATTCATTTTTCAAGCAGAGGATAAGAAATTCCTTTACGAGAGTAAAAGTCTTGCCCGAACCGGCAGAGGCGTTATAAAGTTTAAAGTTACGATTCATTTCACTAATGTATTTTATTGAGGGAATCAATTGGTTTCTGTATTATCACCCCCATCATTATTCTTATTATTCTTATTATTATCGTTGTTCTTATCGTTATTTTTCTTTTTCTTACTCCTTGTGAACAATTCTTTTATGTTATCAAAACTCTGTGAATAAAGCACGCCAAATCCTTGTGTATACGGGGAATAAGCTTCATAAGAATAAGTATAATAATTACTATTTAAATTTGAATGATTATACATTTTAAGACTTAACCTATTGGTTACTTTCCATGTCAAATCCACATCACCCACAAAGTTACTAACTCCATCGGCTTGATAACGGGAATCTGTAAACATACCAAGGTTACCTTCAATTGTCAGACGGTCGTTAAACAATTGTGTTGAAAGAGCAACTTCAAATTCTTCAGATGTAAGAATACCTTCAGGTGTATATCTGACACCTATATCAAGATCTTTGCTTATTTGTGACAACCAGCTACTTATTGAACTCGTCAAAATATTATAATAATTTACGGTACCTGTGTTATATAGCGATGAGTTGGAATAAGAAAACGAACCTAGAATCAATAACGAGATAACCTGTTGAGCCATAACTGCCTGATTGGTAGTGTCAATTACAGAGAACACTGTATTTTTAACATCATCAGTTTGGTTTGGTAATTCAAGTGAGAATGTAATTGCAGGGTTACTGAGTTTTTCTTGCAATCTTATAAGACAATCGACATCTATATTATTGACGACAGAGGTAGAGTCCATTTCTAATCCTAAAGACGAAATTGACGACTTTGCTTTATAAGAACCAACTATATTGATATCAGCATCACTCACCTTACCTTTATCTGCCCATGAGATGGATCCGCCATTCCTAATATTCAAATCCATTCCCACAAGATTCTGGAATTTAAATTTGAAGGTACCTTTATCTATGAGGTAATTACCTTTTAAAGTAAGTCCGTCGGTATAATTGTATCCAAGATCAATATTTCCTGATCCTTGTGCGTTGATGTTACCCATATTTGATGGCAAGATAATATTCACACTCGCCTCTGGGGTTACGTCTGCATTGAGATTAAGATTAAACTTCTTATTTTTATCATTCTTATGCGCAGTAGTATCCAGAACATTTTCATTTTGTGCAAACACAATAAAGTTATCATTTAATGACGATGCACTTTCAAGTCCTATAGAGAGAACTGTTCCTGGTTTCGTCGTGGCATTTATGTTCATATTTATGTTTTTCAACGGTCCTGTAATTATAAGGTCACCATTTGCCACAACCGTCCCATAGAACGAAGCCTTGTCATCCACAGGCATATTCATAGCCAGAAAATCATACATTGTAGCATTTATATCAAAATTAAATTTTTTCAGATAATCATGTGTAATAAAACCACTTGCTATAGCTCTATGATTCGAACTATCTACGAGGACAATATCTGCAACTTCTATCATATTTTCTCTAGATTTAATATAAGGTTTGATGGTGTCAACAACATTAGATGGATTAACTTTGTAATACGTATTGAGATAATCTATCTGACATGCAGCGTCACTCAACTGCGCTTCTCCTGTGAAAACAGGTTTCTTCAAAGAACCATCTATATTGAAGTTTCCGCTCAAATTTCCTTCTATTCTACTTAATGTTCCTTTTGCGAATGCATTTATAACAGATATATCCATATCACTCATATTGAGATAGAAGTTCAAGTTGTCGTTATCGCGCTTTGTATAATAATTGCCTGAAAGATTCAACATTGTATCTCTATCATTTCTTGTTATTTTGGTGTTGACACATATAGAAGTATCAGCAGGATTCCAGTGTGCATAAAAAGAAGCATCGCCAATCTTATAACCGCTAACTCCAATTTTATCGATATTAAGATTCGACGACAAAGTAATATCTTCCTTTATACCGGCAATCATTATATCACCATCTATGATACCATCCAGATTAATGCCGGCACCTTCCAACAGGATATCAAAATTTGAGACATCCAACTCATTAAAATACAGCGACAATGTATCATTCGATTGTTTAGGGAAATAACCATCAACACCAATAACCTGATTATTGGAAAATATCCTCATATCATTGAATGATATTTTTTTATTATTATACTCCACATAACAATCTTTGGAAATATTCCATAATGTATCGTTGATGAAGACATCGGAAGATGAAAGATACAGTTTTCCTGCATTTTTTCCTTCATGTAAGAAAGTAGCATTCAATTTTCCTTTATTCTTATCTTCATTTTTATAATTATTCCACGACATATCCATCAATAAGCTATCGCTGTGAATATCAAATTTAAACGCCAAATTATCCATACCAAGCATCAATTTTCCTTGGTTCATCTCTTTTAGTATAACCTCCTTTAGATTTGCATTTATGAGAAGATTATTTCCTATCGTCTTATTCTTTATTTGTATATCATTGAGAGCAATATCATTATATGTAATTTTGTTGGATTTAAATGTGAAATTTAAATTGTTTTGTGAAAAAGTAGCATCAAAAGTAGTATTTTCACTAACATTAAGTTTCGGCATCAACAAACGTGACAAGGTTTCTGTATTTTTAAAGACCAGATTTACATAAAAATCCAAAGACTTATTATCATTACTATTACTTTTTTCAACCCATTTGTCAATGTGGTAATAATTTAACACATAATTTTTGAATGTATTTCCAATGTTACTGAAATTAACATCACCTTCAGCTTTCAAATCAAAGAAGTCACAATCGACTTCAATCTCCTTAAAATTATATTGGTTGTTTTTCACAAAAAGATCAAAGGTTTCCATTACATAAGAACCTCTACTATCGCTCAAGCTTGTGTTGGATATCAAAACATCACCATACATATTGTCGATACCATCACCTTTTAGTTTCGCTACTAGTTTTGTTGACAAACTTATACTATCTTTTTTATACAATTCGAGTTTATATAAATCAGCATTGTCAATATCG
Source organism: Bacteroidales bacterium (assembly GCA_045606865.1). Classification (GTDB taxonomy): domain Bacteria; phylum Bacteroidota; class Bacteroidia; order Bacteroidales; family F082; genus Limimorpha. Next base: position 49,642 of record JAZUST010000167.1, on the reverse strand, counting down.
AGATTCACGTTAAACGAAGGTAAAGTATCAGACAGATCTGCATCTGCTTTAAGTTTGAGAGATAATATTTCGGAATCGATATCTGTTGCCAATTTCAACCTTTGTTCCATATATTTACCATCGAAATGAATACTATCAAAAGTCATTGAATTATATCTACTAAAATCGATATTAAAATCCACGCTAGCATCTTCTTTGGTTATACCCTCACCAGACAAATAAACATCCATAGAAGCCATAAACCTTTCATCCAGATCGAGCAACTTCTGCACGTTAAGACTATCTATCAATATGGTAGAGTAATAGAATGGATATGGAATTACATCTGTGTTATTATTTATTGCACCGTCCAATTTTAAATCAACAATATTTGAATTGAGTATAAATCTGGTATTAAAACTATTAGGGAATCCGAAGTAGAAACCTCTAAGAGTTGCATCATTTATTAACGACAATTTTTCGGTTAATGAAAATTTATTCTCATCTGTTTGGTTATCTACCGAATTGCTTGACAACGCCAGCAAGTCATTCAGTAAAATCTTTCCACTTCTTGCCGGTATAGCAAATTCAGAAATATCCTGATACGTAAATTTCATCTTTTCAATAGTTGCATCAATATATGTTTCACTGAATTTTGGCAGTCCTTCCATACGTATATTACCATAAAATTCCGTACTATCCTTAAAAGAAAAACAGAAATCAGTTGCATTAAAGTCACATACCTCACCTTCTATCAATCCGTTTATCTGTAATGTATCCGTCATCTTAGCCATCGTTGGCGCAAAGAATCTCAAGTCACTCAACGTTAATTGTGAAGGTCTTATATCCGCACAAATCGTTATTGAATCGACGAATTTATTAAACGATTTATAATCATCATACGAGAAATTAAGGTCCAAATCCAACGACGTCTCATGAGTTTTCACGATAAGATTTTTAAAGTCTATTTCCCGCGATGATACACAAAACATCGAATCGGATGAAAACTCATCGAGGACAAACCCAGATTTTTCAGAAGCAGAGAGTTTATTCAAATAACCGGTTATCGTATCACCATCAAACGACATTTCACTCAGCGACAGAGCAATGCCATCAACATCTATGTGTGAGTAATCCATACCTTGCGGTCTCGGTTTCTTATTTTGATTCCACACAATTACATGACCATTGTTAACATTCAGTTCACCTACACGAATCAAAGAATTAAACCCACCTTTATTTTCATTTTTACGGAAAACCTCAGATACATTCGACAAGTTAGATCCTTCATAGGTAACAATATTTACAAAAAGATTATCTATATCCAAATCTTTTACAAAAGGTTCTGCACTTAATTCGCGCAAAAACAGTTTTCCGTTTATTGTCCCTACATAAAACATAGTCGAGTCTTTCTTGTCTTTCATTTCCAAGTCTTCCGCATGTATTCTCAAGTCGGGTTTTATGTAGAACGTCTTGATACTTACTTCAGTATTAAACTTCTTTGAGAAAAATCCGGCACCACAACGAGCCAACATACTCTGCACATTTTCGTCAAGAATAAAGGCATAGAAACTCGTTATCAGAGCAAAAATTACCGAAAGGGTAATTAAAAAGTGATGTATAAAATTTTTATTTGTATTTTTGTCTTTTCTAATCATAATTATGAACGAATACATTTTAGCCATCGAATCGTCTTGCGACGACACCTCTGCAGCAGTACTGAGAGGAACAACCGTATTATCTAACATAATTGCCAACCAAGAAGTTCACCGTCAATATGGTGGAGTTATTCCTGAATTAGCATCCAGAGCCCATCAGCAGAACATAATACCTGTTGTCGACGCGGCCTTAAAACACGCAAATATAACAAAAAATCAGTTATCTGCAATAGCTTTTACACGCGGACCCGGACTTTTAGGTTCACTTTTAGTAGGCACCTCATTCTCAAAGGCATTTGCTCTTTCTATGGACATTCCGCTCATAGAAGTAAACCACACTAACGGACACATTATGGCACTGTTCGCACAAGAAGAAGGCGAAGTCAACAAAGTACCTCAATTCCCGTTTTTATGCCTGGCAGTTTCGGGAGGTCACACTCAGATTATCAAAGTTAACGATTATTTCGACTTGGAAATCATAGGAAAAACCATCGACGACGCCGCTGGTGAAGCTTTCGACAAAATCGCAAAAATAATGGGACTACCATATCCTGGAGGTCCTATAATAGACCGTCTCGCCAAAGAAGGAAATCCTAACGCATTCTCTTTCAGCAAAGCCAACCTTCCCGGACTTAACTACAGTTTCAGCGGACTTAAAACAAGTTTCCTCTATTTCTTACGCGACAAACTCAAAGAAGATCCTGAGTTCATTGAAAAAAACAAGGCTGACCTTTGCGCCTCTATCCAGAAAGAAATTATTGACACCTTGATGAAAAAACTCATCAAAGCGACAAAGGAAACCGGAATAAAACAAGTTGCGATAGCAGGAGGCGTTTCGGCAAATTCCGGATTACAACAAGCGATGCACGACAACGGAAAGCGTTATGGTTGGGAAGTATTCATCCCGAAATTCAAATTCAGCACCGACAATGCCGCCATGATCGGTATCGCAGGATACTTCAAATATAAGAGCGGACAATTTGCTACCCAAGACCTTACACCTTACGCAAGAACAACAACACAAAAATAAAAATCGTATGGAATGGAAATCGCTACTCTCGGCACAAAGAGAATATAGAGAATATAAAAAGACAGATATCAGAAATGCTTTTCAACGCGACTATGACAGAATCATATTCTCAAATGTCTTCCGTCGACTTCAGAACAAGACGCAGGTGTTTCCTCTTCCGGGAAGCCAAATGGTTCACAACAGATTGACACACAGTCTGGAAGTAGCAAGTGTTGGACGTTCTATCGCACGTATTGTCTCAAAGACCTTGTGCGATAAATTCGGCAGCGATCTTCTTAACGAGATTTATGACATTGATATTATCGTTTCTTCAGCATGCTTGGCACACGACCTCGGCAACCCTCCTTTCGGCCACTCAGGTGAGGAAACGATAAGCAGTTATTTCAAAGACGGACCAGGCAAAGATTTGCAATCACAAATACCGGAATATCAATGGAGCGACCTTATTTCTTTCGAAGGTAACGCCAATGCTTTTCGTCAGTTGACACATCAATTTGCAGGACGCCGTCCGGGAGGAATGTCACTGACTTACGCCACATTGTCAACGCTCGTAAAATATCCATATTCATCATATAACAAAAAGAAAAAATACAACTATTTCCATTCAGAAACAGATACTTTCAAAAAAGTGATGGAAGGATGCGGAATCCCTTGCCTGGATGAAGAAAAAAACATCTATGCCCGCCATCCTCTTTCATTTATGATGGAAGCCGCCGACGACATCTGCTATCTGATATTGGACATGGAAGACGCACACAAAAGAGGTATCGTCGCAACACAGAAAATAGACAAGTTTTTCTCATCATTCTTCAAGAAAGAAGAAACATGGTTCTTCGAAAGAAAGGAATCCATTTATGAAACCGTGACCGATGATAATGAGAGAATTGCATTCTTAAGAGCGACAGTAATTAATAAACTTGTCGATTGTGTGGCACAAGTATTCGTTAATAATTATGACGATATCATGGGTGGCAGTTTCACAAAAAATCTGGTATCACACCTCCCCGACTTTGAAAAAAACGCCATGGAAAAATGCCGCGACTTCTCCTTAAAAAACATATACCGACATCCTTCCGTAGTAAAAGTCGAACTCACCGGTTTCAACGTCATCGGAAATCTAGTTGACGAATTTGTCAAAGCAGTGCTGGAACCTGACAAACCGTATAACAAAAAGTTACTTTCTCTAATTCCAGAGCAATTTAAAAACGGTAACAAAGATTTGTATTCCCAAATACAAGTCGTTTTGGACTACATTTCTAATATGACCGATTTATATGCAGTTCAGTTATATAAAGACTTACGAGGAATAAAGTAAAATCTGAAAATCTGAGAATCTGAAAAATTGAAAATTGAAAATTGAAATGAGAACTAAAGTACTGATATTTTTATACTTATTATTTATCGCAAATATTCTTAACGGACAAGAGAAGTATGGCGTTAAAGGCATAGTAAAATGCTCTGACAACAAAGAGGTTCTATCTGGAGTTACCGTTTTGGTAGAATCACTCAATGTTGGTACATCAACTGATAAGAATGGTTTTTATGAATTGTTTTTACCACAAGGTTCATACACCATCAGATTCTCATTCGTCGGATATATCTCTGAAACAAAAACCATTAATGTCACAAATTCTTTTAATGAATTAAACATCTCCTTAAAGATTGACAACAAGATGCTTGATGCCGTTGTTGTTTCAAGCACGAGAAAAGATGCCAACGTAACAGAACTAAAAATGAGCGTACAAACCATCGATATGGTTCGAGTCAGAAAGATTCCATCGTTGATGGGAGAAATAGACGTGATAAAATCCATACAACTTCTTCCTGGAGTTCACGCAGCATCTGAAGGTTCCTCTGGTTTCAGTGTACGCGGCGGTTCTCCCGACCAGAACCTGATTTTGCTTGACGACGTTCCTGTATATAACGCTTCACATTTCCTAGGATTCTTTTCCGTATTCAATAACGACGTCATCAAAGACGCCACATTATATAAAGGTGATATTCCCGCAATGTACGACAGTCGTCTTTCTTCTGTATTAGACATCAAGACATTAGATGAGATTCCATATAAATTCGATATGCAAGGTGGAATTGGCGCGCTAACAAGTCGTCTAACCTTAAATGTTCCTTTTAATAAAGGTAAGAGCGCAATATTATTGGGAGGTCGCATTACTTACGGCGGCGTGTTGGCATGCAATCTCATCAAGAATCTTAGAGGAAATTCAATGTATTTCTATGACTTCAACGCCAAGATAATGCACACATTAAATGAAAAAAACAGACTTTTCGTATCGACATATCTTGGTGATGACATACTAGGAATGGATTCCCTGATGTCTATGACTTACGGAAATAAAAATGTTACGGTTCGATGGAATCACGTCTTCAACGACAAACTTACATCAAATCTTTCCGTTTTCTATACAAACTACAGATACAAAATAGGTGTTGAGATGGATCCTTACGAATTCACCATCACCGCCGGAATCAAGGATCTCTCAGCAAAATACGATTTCACTTACCTGATGAATGAAAATATCACCTCACGTTTCGGCGTTTCATCCACATTCCACCAATATGGTCAAGGAAAACTTGACGACAAGACTGGAGTTATTGGAGCGTATATGGGCGTGGATCCTTCTAATGAAGTTGTAAGAAAAGCTTTGGAACATTCCGTATACTTCTCCAACGACCATAAACTAGGACCTTTGTTTTCAATAAGATATGGACTCAGACTATCCTTATTCCAAAATATTGGCAAAGAGACATTATTCTTATTTGACGAAAATTATAATTGCTACGACCAGATAAACTATGCGTCCGGTGACATTTTCAATACGGAAGCGAATCTCGAACCTCGACTTGCCGCTATGTATCAGATAGATGAATTTTCTTCCATAAAAGCATCATATTTAAGAACAGTTCAATACGCACAAGTGGCGACAAATGCGACAGGCGGCATCCCTTTCGATTTATGGTTTCCATCAAGTCCGAACATAAAACCACAAAAGTGCGACCAATTTGCCTTGGGATATTTCAGAAATTTCCGTAATAATGAAATAGAAACTTCGGTAGAACTCTTTTATAAAAACATTCACAATGTCATTGACTTTGCTGACGATGCATTCTTCATCGGCAACCTATATGTCGACGGCGAAGTGAGAGCCGGAAAAGGTCGTGCCTACGGAGCCGAATTTCTAGCGAGAAAAAACTTCGGCAAGTTATCAGGATGGATTTCATACACTTATAGCCGTTCTAAAAGAACAGTCAAAGACATCAACTTCGGTGAAGAATATGTGTCACCTTACGACAGACCACATAATGTTAGTATAGTACTAAACTATGAACTTACCAAACGCCTCGATGTTTCTGCAACTTGGGTTTATAATACAGGTCAACCTGTTACATATCCTTACGGCAAATACACTGTTGATGGAGTCACCTATTCCATCTACAACGGTGAAAGAAACAAAAGTCGTTATCCCGACTATCATCGCCTCGACTTGTCAGCGACGTTAAAATGCAAAGACAGACACAAAAACTGGAAAGGCGAATGGAATTTATCGGTATATAACGCATACGGACGCAAGAACACATGGGCAGTAATCTTCTTGCCTGACGGAGAGAACAATATACAGACACAGCAGATTTCCTTGTTCTCATTCATCCCATCAATATCTTACAATTTCAAATTCTAAATGTTATGAAAAAAATCAACATAGTATTGATATCATTATTTATTACAATATTTTTCACATCATGTATTAATGACATTGAAATAGATACACAAGAAGGACCACAACTTGTTGGAATAAATGGATATATCAGCAACGAATACAAAAAGCATCAGATTGTAATCAGCAGGACTTTAGATTTTTATTCTACCGATGAAATTGAAATGATTTCCGGAGCAGAAGTCTTTGTTTCTGATGGTTATGATACAATATTTTTTGAAGAAACAGATATGAAAGGATATTATGAGACAACAGATTCTGTTGCTGGAGTCATCGGAAGGACTTATTATCTCAATGTTAATTATATTGACGATGATGGAGAACATAACTATTATGCACAATCCACAATGAGTGATGACGTACCGCAAATAGATTCATTGGTCATAAAAGAACTAACCCTTGGAGGAATTTCTATGGAAGGCGCATACGGATTATATCCATATTTTCAATCGAGCAGCAACCCTAACACATATTATCTCGCCAACGTTGCCATCAACGATTCGCTAACAACAGAATCCATGATTCAGTGTATGTCATATTCATTGGCTGGACTTTCCGGTTTATACGTCAACGGACCGGAATTCGTTTCATTGATAGGATACCTCCCGGCATATATATTCCCTACATACGTCACATTAAATGAAGACGGTTCTTATGAATACGAAATAGATTTAGAAGAAGGTGATGAAATAAGCATGTATCTGTATAGCATCACGCCTGAATTTTCCAAATATATTTCCGATATAAACAGTAATTTTGGAAGCAATCCTATGATGGGAATGCCGTATAATGTAAGTACAAATATATATCCTGAAGGTAAAGCAGTAGGCTTTTTCGAAGCATATTCCAGCACAAAATCAACTATTATTTATTGATAATCAAAAGACAAAAAATATTTTTAAAAAAGTTAACTTTTATGTTGGAGATATAGGAATTTATTGTATCTTTGCAGCGTCTTTTTAAGGCAACGTTCTTAGAAATTATGGGGGAGTCGCATAGTGGCAATTGCAACAGACTGTAAATCTGTCCTCGGATGAGTTCGGTGGTTCGAGTCCACCCTCCCCCACGAAAAAAGCACCTCACAAACGGGGTGCTTTTTTTGTATATACATATGCCTCAATTAAGGACATAACTATTATAACACTGATTATAAAAAGTCACATTGTAATCGTGGCATGATTACAAAAATCACAGATTGTACTTTTCGTAAAGATAAGAAATAAAATCATCGGCGTTGTTAATAAACTTTAAGGATTCTGACTTCCATTCCGGAAATGATTCCTCATCTGCCCCTCTTAATTTGTCCATTTTATACAAGAATTCTGCAGATTCCTTTTGTTCTAACTGAACAAACATAGGACACATTTTATGACATAAAGCAGCAGCTTCTGCAAAGTTATTCTCTTCAATTATTTCATTAAATCTTAAAATATTTTCAGAAGTCGTATTAACAAAAACATTAAGAATATTCTCTATTGATTCGAGGTCATTATCAAACATCAAACACAATTCTGGAAAGTCACCATTATATTTAGATATACTCTTTGATTCTGAATTTAAATTAAGATTTATCTTGAGTATATCCATTATATCTTTAATCGAAAAAGGTTTACGTAAATAACCATCAAAACCATCATTCATTGCGACCTCTTCATTATACTCCGAACGAGCAGTCATCAGCACTACTCTTTTGCCGGTATCAATATCCTTAATTTTCCTTAACACATCCATCCCACTAAAGGCTCCCATCTCTCTATCCGTCAAAACAACATCATAATCGTTAATATTTTTTAACTCACCTTCTAACTCTATCAACGAATGACAAATAAAGCAATTACACCCTATCTTATTAATCATAGATTCAATTACAGTTAGAAGTGTATTATCGTCATCAACGACCAAGATATTTTGCCCCCCTGTCATATTAATGCCTGTCAAATCAACAACATCGTCTGTTTCTTCAATAGGATCCACAAAATCAACGGGGATCTTTACTGTAAAACAAGAACCCACATTCAACTCTGATGTAACATCAATCTCACCTTGCAACAAATCCACCAAGCCTTTAACCACAAAAAGTCCGAAACCGTTTCCTTCTATAAGACTTTCATTATTATCAATTCGATTAAACGGTTTGTAAATTTCTTTTAACTTTTCCTCCTGAATACCAATACCTTCATCAATTATAGTAAATACCAGTTCACCATCTCCCTTATTAACTGCAAATGTCACTTTGCCTTTCATTGTATATTTAATGGCATTAGACAACAAATTACTTAAAATCTGTTTGATTTTCAACGCATCTGATTTTACACACGTATCAACATCGAGGTCATTATTATATACAAATTCAAGGTGTTTATTTGACGATAAAGGCTGAAACATAGAATTCAACTCATCGCATAGTTTTTTTATGTTAAAATCAGACAAGATTACAGACTCCTTACCTTGATCCAAACGTGAGAAGTTTAAAAGATTTGTTAGAAGTGAAAGTATGTGTTCCGCAGAAGACTTCATTGACAATATTTTAGGCTTGTCACTATTATCATCATCGCTCATTTGCATAAGTTCAAGATAACCAAGTATTGACGACAAAGGTGCTTTCACATCATGAGACACTGACAATAACAATTTATGCCTACTCTGCATTATCTCTTCTGTTCTCATCTTTGCCTCTTCCGTTGCTTTGCGTGCCGCCACAACCTTTTTTATATCATAAAAAATTAAGAATATAAAAGCAAGTATTATCAGAAGAGCAATTATTGAGAATAATATAGAAAGGTTTATGTTTTTATTTATCAACAATTCACTTTTCTTAATCTCAGTAACAACAGAATCCAGGGTATGTTTGTGAAGAATTATTAACAAATCGGAAATCTCTTGTGAGATTTGCCTGTCGGAGAGTATCAGATTATTGTACTTCGTCTCAACGGTATTAATCTGCTTAATATAGTCACTTCTACCCTTTTCTGTATAAAGTTGAATCTCATTCAACAATTCATCTGTATCGCTATCAGTATTTGAAATTGTATCTATTGTTGTTTTTGTAACCAGCACCAAACTATCTGATAAATTACTCGGTGAAAACACTTCCCCCAGTCTCTGAAAGAAACCTTTCCTTTCTGTCTTATAAATAATTGTATCATTTATCGTTGTACATACACTACTCTCCTTCGGTTCAGGATGATAATTCTCAACAATCGAATATATTTCATGATAAGGGTTAAATGAAGCAAGTTGGTTATTAATATCTTTTAAGATTTGTTCTTTCTTTATCAACAAATCCTTAACATCCATTAATAAATCTTTATTAAAGTTATCACCATAAAAATAAATTATAGAATCATTAATCATTTCAATTTTTTGAATTGAAATATTAAAATTATTTAAGTAATTCTCATCAGTAGTGACAGTATATATATTAGAATAAGACTGTGCATTATTGACATTTTCAATAAGATTATTTATCAACGACAACAACTTCTCATTCTTATTAATATTATCTTCTTGATTATTTATAGATTTTTTAAGACCAGAGATATAATAAATCATTCCTACGCCCAGCAGAGTCGCCAGCAAAAAAATTATCATGGCATTTATTTTAACCCTACTCTCGTATTTACTAGTTTTTTTCATAGGAATGTTACGAATCATAACTCTATATTATACAGATGCATTTTGTTATACAATGTCTTTCTGTCAATTTTCAACAATTTTGCGGCGAGTGTTTTATTGCCTCCGGTCTGATTCAAGGCTGCTATTATCTGTTCTTTTTCATCTGCTCTATTTAATGAAAAATCTTTAGACAAATCGGCAGTTGTTTCAACAATCTCAACAATCCTATTGGTTTTTAGTTCTTTAGGAAAATCAGGAAGGTTTTCTATTCTTAAGACATTATCTTTTGTAAATAAAACAGAACGCCTAATAACATTACGCAACTCTCTCAGATTTCCATACCAATTTTGTTGTTTAAGTATTGCCAATGCCTCTTGTGAAATTTCATCTACATTTTTACCCAACTCAACGTTTGCCTGCCTAATAAAATGATGGCAAAATTCTTCCAGGTCTTCCAATCTTTCTCTTAATGGAGGTACATTTACAGTGAACTCATTGATTCTATGATACAAATCCTGACGGAAGCGACCTTCTTCGATAGCTTTTTCGAGATTTTCATTTGTAGCTGCTATTATTCTCACATCAACTTTTATATCAGATGCGGATCCAACCGGTCGTATCACCTGTTCCTGCAAAGCTCTAAGCAACTGCTTTTGAACCTCATAAGATAAATTACCCACTTCATCCAAAAAGACAGTACCTCCGTTTGCTGCAACAAAAACACCAACTTTGTCAGCTACTGCAGAAGTAAAAGAACCTTTTTTATGTCCGAATAATTCAGATGGAGCTAATTCCATTGACAAGCTACCACAATCAACGGCGATAAAAGGCATTGATTTTCTGTTACTATTCTCATGTATAATTCTAGCTATATATTCTTTACCAGTGCCACTCTCACCCAATATCAAGACCGACATCTTTGTTGGAGCCACCAAATCTATGTGAGAATATAGGCGTTGCATCACGGCACTTTTACCTCTCACAATATTATCGTCAATTATTTTTTCGGATTGTTTTTGATTAGGTTCAATAGTTTTATTTTGGTCGGTATGGACATGAGTCAATGCCATATCAATTTTCTGTTGTAAAATAGTAGGGTTTATTGGTTTCTGCAAATAATCAAAAGCGCCAAGTTTAATCGCCAGCACTGCTGTCTGGACGTCGGAATAGTTTGTCATTATAATAAAAGGAGTCATTATCTTATTTTCTCTCATCCATGTAAGGAAAATAATTCCGTCGCCATCCGGGAGTCGTAAATCACTAAGAATCAAATCAAATTTCGAGTTCTGAAATTTCAATTTAGCTTGTTCTAGCTTAGACACCCATGATGCCTCCCAAGAATTTTTAGTAAACCATGTTTTCAACATTGTTCCATAAGCGACGTCATCTTCTACTATCAAAATACGCTTTTTCATATAAAGAAACTTCTAAAATGCTTAGACGCAAAATTAATAATTTTTGGATAATGAGACACATAATATAAAAAAGAAAATCCGATGTCAGGCGACACCGGATCTTCATAATATTGAAAACGAGCAGAAAAATTATTTGGTGATTGCTACCAAATATTTAGTTACACTCCAGAACAATTCTGGGTTAGTAATTTGGATAACTACTTGTGAATCGTTCTTTACGATTGTGTAAGATTCAAGTGGATGAGCTGATAAAACTGTAACTTTCTTAGCATCGAAAGCAATTTCTTTAAGTTCGCGTTTGTCAGCTTGTGTGAATGCTTCAGCAGGAACTTCACTTCTTAAGATATATTTAGATGTTAAGATGCCGTTAGCTTTTAATTCTTTCTTTGTAGCACCTACATAATATACCTTGTTCATTTCAAGAATTTGTTCTGCGATTAAACGGCTTTGTTCGTCGTTTCTTGCATTAACTTTATTGAGGTCTTCATTTAAGTTGCTTACTTGAGTATTCAAACCAGCGATTTCTTGATCTTTTTGAGCTAATTGTTCTTGCATTTGAGCAATTGTAGCTTCTTTTTCTTCTAATTGAGCTTGTAACTTCTTAATTGTGCTACGGAGATAAGATCTATCTTTGTTTGATTTGTCTAAAACATTTGACAATGAATCTAATTTTGCACGATTAACTGCCATTTGTTCTTTAATTTGAATCAATTCTGAATTGAGTTGGTCTCTTTGTGTGTTGCTTTCGTTTTTAATTAACATCATACCTTCTGCATCACGAATTGCGTTGAGACTGTTTTCAACATCACTGATAATACCAAGAGCTGCGTTATATTCTCTTTCAATGTTTTTGTTTTCAAGAACAACAGCATCTTTTTCTGCCAATAATTGTTGGTACTTCTTTGATTTTTCTACGCATGAGCTTAACATAAAAGCTACTAATGCTACTGACAAAATTGTTAATGTTTTTTTCATATTGTAATTTTAATTAAGTTAGTGTTTCGCATCAATATTATTAAATCGATTTTTGTGCCAATCGACACTATTTTATCAATACTCTGATAATCAATTCAACTTTGCAAATATACAAAGTTTTTTTCACATACACAAGTGTAGAATTGTAGAATTTTTCTACATTTTTCCACATACACAACTGTGGATTATTTACCACACTTTTATTAACTTTGCATAAAGTTATTTTTTATGAATCGTGAAATACTAAAACTTGCCATTCCAAACATTATCAGCAATATAACCATCCCACTACTTGGATTAGTTGATATGATTTTAATGGGGCATCTAGGCTCTGCAGTGTATATTGGAGCAATTGCACTTGGCGGAACAATATTCAGCGTACTATATTCTTTCTTTAGTTTTCTCAGAGCCGGCACCACCGGATTCACCGCCCAGGCACTAGGAAGCGACAATAAAACAGAAATAATATACTCGTTATATAGGTCATTATGCATAGGAATACCTATAATTATAATAATACTATCTTTACAGATTCCGATCGCAAAATTAAGCAGTGCCCTACTAGATGGCAGCGACGAAGTTAAGTCATTAGCCATAAAATACTTTTACATAAGAATATGGGCAGCCCCAGCAAATATCTTGCTTTATTGTTTCAACGGTTGGTTCGTTGGAATGCAAAATACAAAAATACCAATGTTCATTGCGATATTAATTAATGTAATGAATATCATATTCAGCATTTTCTTCGTAATAATACTAAAACAAAATGTAACAGGAGTCGCTTTAGGAACCGTAATAGCCCAATATAGCGGACTAACTCTTGCAATCATACTATTGATTAAAAATTACAAATCATATTTTATTAAAATAAATAAAGAAATATTATTCGACTTTAGCAAGATAAAGCGATTCTTCAAAGTCAACACAGATTTGATGATCCGCAGCTTCCTACTCATTATAAGCATCGCATTCTTCACAAACCAATCTGCAAAATTAGGAGACAATATACTTGCTATCAACATGATACTTTTGCAATCATTTTATATTTTCTCATATTTTACAGACGGTTTTGCTTATGCAGGAGAAGCTCTTGTAGGAAAATTCGTAGGATCAAACGACAGAAACAACCTGATTAAATCAATACGTCTTCTACTTATGTGGGGATTTTCCATAAGCATACCATTCACAATACTTTACGCCTTATTCCCATCCACTTTTGTTAAAATAATTTCAGACAATCCAAACATTCTAACAGAGATAAAACCATATTATATATATATGATCATTATTCCTTTGATAACATTTGCCGCCTTCATTTGGGACGGCATTTACATCGGAGCCACGGCTTCCAAAGCAATTAGAAACACCATGATTATATCTTCAATATTAATATTTCTACCAGCATGGTATTTTCTTGTACCAAGATTTGAAAATCATGGACTTTGGATTGCTTTCCTCTGCTTCATGATCGCTCGTGGAGTTGCAATGACTTTTATGGCAAAAAGAAATATTATTCAAAGTATTAAAAATTAATATATTAAGATGCACATACTTTCAAAATCAACATACATAAAAGGTGAACAATGTCCTAAGGCATTGTATATGTATAAAAAACATCCATACTTACGCGACAAATTAAGTATGGAAAAAAGAGCCAAATTCAAAAGAGGAACAGATGTAGGCATTTTAGCAAGGACATATTTTGACGGCGGAGTCAACATGACACCATCAACTCCATCCCTATTCGGCAAAATGTTTGAAATGACAATGCAAAATCTCAACAACCCGAATGTCAATGTCATGTATGAAGCCATCTTTATATACAATGACACTCTAATAATGTTGGATATCCTTGTTAGAGAAAACGATAAATGGCGTGCTATAGAAGTAAAAAGTTCACTTTCACTCAGTGAAACATACTACCAAGATGCCGCACTTCAATATTACGTTTTGAATGGTTGCAATGTTCCAATCTGCGATATGCAATTGATGTACATTAACAGCGAGTTTATCAAAGAAGGTGAAATCGATATAAAAAAACTATTTGTATTTAAATCTGTAAAAGATTATGCAGAACAGCAATTAGACTCTATCGACAAAAAAGTCAATGAGTTAAAAAATGTCATAAACCTCAACAATGCTCCAAAAATCAATATTGGCACACAATGTTTCAATCCGTATACCTGCGAATTCAAAGGACATTGCTGGAAAAAAATCCCTAACGATAGTTTTCTCCACACCAACGCATATAGCGACAAAGAACTATTTTCATTGTATAACAGCGGTATTCAAGACAACAGAGAGTTTAAAAAAATAATAGATCCTCTCTCAATGGAAATGAACCAATTAGACGCACTGGAACAAGATACATTTTATATTAATTATAAGACTTTATATAATTTGATTGGTAAGAAAACAGAGTCGATCGCTTTTCTAAATATTTTGTTCTACAAACCTGCCATACCAATTTTGGACGGACACAAACCTTATCAAGAAGTTGTCCTGGCTTTTTCAATCTTATCAAACGAAGATTCTAAAGTTATTGAATGGAACTGTCTTGACGATTATTCACAAATGAAAGATGGTTTAAAAATTTTAACAGAAGAACTTAAACGTTTCGAAAAAGTAATCTATTTTTCTGCACAAAACATCAACCACATGATGCAACGATACAACATCGTGGAATCAAAAGAAATTACATATAAAATCATTAATTTCAAAGACGTATTAAAAGAATCCGACTTCTTCAATTCAAAGACAAAATACGACTTTTCTTTAAAAACAATTTACGAAGGACTATTCCCAAAAGAAAACATCTTCGAACACAGCAGAATTATTCTTAATGCTACGAGTGACAATGAATTAGAACGGATTTTGGTTGTCGATGATATGGAAGAAGAAAACAAATTCCTTCAAAAAATATACAAACATCTATTAAAATAACTATTGATTAACAACAAATTACAAACACAACAAAAGTTATCAACAACTATTCAACAAGTCAATTTTTGTTGTAAATTTGAAGCATGAATTACGATAATACAAATTACAGGAAAACTGGCATTGGCAGACCAAAAACCGCCAATGTCCCATCAGAAATATTAGCAAATCAAGGTCGCATTCCACCACAAGCAGTCGATTTGGAAGAAGTTGTACTAGGTGCCTTGATGCTTGAGAAAAACGCTGTTAATGCGGTCATTGATATGTTAACTCCTGAGGTGTTCTATAAAGAAACACACCAAATTATTTTCACAGCAATCAAAGATCTATTTGGTAAATCAGAACCTATCGATATCCTCACCGTAACTAACCAATTGAAAAGTATGGGCGCATTGGATGTTATTGGCGGACCTTACTACATTTCACAACTAACAAATCGCGTTGTAAGTTCTGCTAACATAGAATACCATGCACGTATTATTGTACAGAAATACATTCAACGTCAGTTAATTGTAGTTTCATCTGAAATTATAAAAGATGCTTATGAAGACACGACCGACGTTTTTGATTTACTTGATAAAGCCGAAAACAGATTGTTTCAAATAAGTGAAAACAACTTAAAACGCAGCCACGACCAGATGCCAGACCTCGTAAGTATGGCAATCGCCGATATAGAGAAAGCAAGAGATAACGGAGCAACATTACGAGGAGTTCCGTCTGGATACACCGAATTAGACAGAATTACACAAGGTTGGCAAAAATCTGACCTCATTATTTTAGCAGCACGTCCTAGTATGGGTAAGACTGCTTTTGCTCTTAATTTAGCTCGTAACGCTGCTGTTAGTTTCGATAAACCAATTGCATTTTTCTCACTGGAAATGTCATCTGTTCAATTGGTCACACGTCTTATTTCTACAGAGACATCATTAACAGCCGACAAACTGAGAACCGGCAACCTTGCCGATTACGAATGGCAACAACTTAACACAATGGTATCACCACTTGTAAACGCAAAGATCTTTATTGACGATACTGCACAATTATCAATCTTCGACCTTAGAGCCAAGTGTCGTCGTTTGAAGCAACAACATGACATTCAGATGATTTTCATCGACTATTTACAATTGATGACAGCAAAGGGCGACAAAGGTGGAACTCGTGAACAAGAAATCAGTACTATTAGCCGTTCTTTGAAGAGTTTAGCCAAAGAATTGAATGTTCCTGTGCTGGCACTTTCACAGTTGAGTCGTAGCGTTGAAACACGTCCTGGTTCCAAGAAACCAATACTCTCCGACTTGCGTGAATCTGGTGCTATTGAACAAGATGCCGATATGGTATTATTCATTTATCGTCCGGAATATTACGGACTTACAGAAGATGAAGGTGGCGAATCTGCAAAAGGCAAAGCTGTTATCAGTATCGCAAAACACCGTAACGGCAAATTAGGTGATGTAACATTAAAATTCGTAGGACAGTACGCTCGTTTCGAAGACCTTACTGATAATTATGGTGCTGCACCTATCGAAAACGTCAATATAATGCCAAACTCAAGTTTTGATCAACAATTCAAAGTTATACCATCCAAAATGAATGACGACTTTGCCGGGGCATAAAAAAAGGTGTGAGGACATCACACCTTTTTAGATAAAAATATTTACCATTAAACGTTATTCAGCATAAATTCTTGTTCCGCCGTTTTCATCAGATAATGTTGTTGCATCGGTAATAACAGCTTCCTTACCTGTTGCCTCAACAAACTTAATAGCAGCACGCATTTTTGGCGCCATACTACCTTCTGTAAATTGACCTTCTGCAAGATATTGTTTTGCTTGTGAAATAGAAATTCTTCCAAGAGCTTCTTGGTTTTCTTTCTTGAAATTAATATAAGCCTGTGGAACGTCTGTTAAGATGTAGAATTCATCAGCACCGGCTTGTATTGCAGCCAATGATGAAGCAAGATCTTTGTCTATAACAGCTTCAACGCCGGAGAAACAACCATCTTTTTCAATTACAGGAATACCACCGCCACCAACAGTAACAACGATATGACCTGCATCCGTCAAAGTCTTAACAACTTCTATATTATTGATTTTTATTGGTTGTGGTGATGGAACGACCTTACGCCATCCGCGACCTCTTGGATCTTCATGGAAAATAGCACCTGTTTGTGCAGAATAAGCATCAGCTTCTTCTTTTGTATAATATGGACCTACAGGTTTTGTTGGATTTTGGAACATTGGATCATCTTTGTCAACAACGACTTGTGTAACCAAAGTAACAACATTTCTGTCGATATTTTCTTGTGCTAAAACTTTCTTAAAACCTAATTCTATAAGGTAACCGATAGAGCCTTGTGTTTCTGAAACACAGAAATCCATCGGCATAGAAGGCAATTCGAAATTCTTCAAACCTGCTTCATGTTGCAACATAACATTACCGACTTGTGGTCCATTGCCATGTCCAATAATTAAACGATGACCTCTTTTAAGGAAATCTGTCAAAGCCTGACATGTTTCAGTTACATTTGCAATTTGTTCTTGGTATGTACCTTTTTGGTTGCTTCTTAACAAAGCATTTCCACCGAGGGCAACAACTACTAATTTGCTCATTTTAAATATGTTTTATAATTTTGTATTTCTTATTAAAAAAAGAACGCAAATGTAATCATTTTTTCGATAAAAATCATACTTTTGCAAAATAATAGTTAAATTATGAAAAGAGTATATATAACAATAAGTTTATTTCTGGGAATCTTATGTTTCTCATGCGAAAACAACGTCAAAGTAGACAATAAAACAACCGATAAAGAGATTGTTAAAAAGAATAATAAAGCTAAAGAAATCAGGCAACCTGACACTATCATTGACGGGGTTAGAATATATAACTTCAAAAACGAACCAACTAAAGTCAAAGAAAAAGAAGTCAATCTGGATGAAGCAATTAATTTATTCGATAGAGGTGTTAATGAAGCCAACACTTGCAATGATCTTATAAAAGCATGCGCCAACTTTGACTCTAATGTCAAGAAGTTGTCTCAGAAAGATTCTAGCATTAAAGTTACTGATATTGAAAAAAGAGAAGACGTAAAATCCATCAGGAGACTTTCCGAAGAAAAGAGTTTAAAATTGTGCCAAACACAACAAATGAGATAAAATAAAAGCCGACAATGTCGGCTTTCTTGATAAAGAAATTACTGCTCGTTGATTTATTTCTTTATATAAGTTACAGAATAACCTCCTTGAGAAAGTGTTAATTCTGTTTTTGTTATATTCTCAATTTTCATTGTATCAACAAATTCACGTTTTCTAGAACCGACGTTATTACCTTTTAATATTAATAAATCGCCATTCTTTTCCCATTGTTTAAATTCAACGAAACCCATGTTTAGTGAACTTGCTGAACCATCTTGGTTCAATGTAAAACCAATCTCTTCGGAACCACCTGTCAACTCTACCCATGTTCCTACCGGTGATGGAGAACATGACATCAAACCCAATGTCATCAATACAAATAGAACACTTAATACTTTTCTCATAATGTCAAAAAATCTATATATTTAAAACTTATAAATTGTACTTATTATAAACGTTATTATTGTTAATAAATTTTAAAAATCCAAATAATAATCTTTCAAAAAAACCTTATATTGATCTGTATAAGAATAATCTAGATTTCTTATTGTAAACAATTCTGATTCAATATTTTCTATTTTATCAAAAACGAACTGCATATTAACTCTGTTAGGATCTTTGCTTTCTATTGGGGCTATAAGAAATTCTTTTTGAAGATAAAACCCATGATTTTCTGCTTCCTTTATAAAAAGTCTTGATTCATAAAATGGGAGTACAACGGCAAAGCGAGCATCGTTTTTCATCATTTTTTTAGCAGAAAGCAGCAAATCCTTAAAACTTAATGTAGAGACATGACGTGCCATCACTTTCTTCTCTTTTATCGGTTTAACGTCACTAGCATAATAAGGAGGATTTGAGACTATTAAATCATACTTTTTCTGTGTTTCTTCAGCAAAACATCTTACATCAATATTAAAAACATTTAACTTCTCATTCCATACCGATATTGAAAAATTTTGCTTAGCTTCCTCAAAAGAGTCAATATCCAATTCAACGGCATCTACAAAACCTGCACCTTTTTGCGATAAAATCATTGGAATAATTCCACTGCCAGTTCCAATATCCAACACATTATCAGATGGTTTTACATCAACCCATTGCGCAAAAAGGACAGCATCTGTACCAATACGCATCGTTGAGCGATGATGGAACATACCAAATTTTTTAAAGAAAAAAGGACGACAATCCATAAATCAATTTCCTAAATACATATCGATTAATCCTGAAGGTGCTTTAATATAAATCTTCCTCTCATCTCTGTCAACATCTTTAATAATGTCTTCATGAATTGGGATTAATATTTCTTTGTCATCTTTGATAATTTGAATCAATGATTGTGTTGGATATTCAATAATCTCCTGAACTCTGCCAAGTTCACCCTTTTCATCATCAACAACGACAAAACCAACAACCTCATGGGAATAAAAATCCGCCCCATCTTTTTCCGGAAGTAAATCCAAAGGAAGATATGCTGCTTTACCCACAAGTTGTGATGCGGCTTCCAATGTTTTGATATCTTGAAACATTATAAAGGATTTATTGGAATGGTATCCAATATTTTCAATAAAAAAAGGTATCAATTTGTCGTTTACATCAAGCAAGAAATAATTCAATTCCTCAATCTCATCAAAATCTTCATTATCTATACGCAATGTTACTTCTCCTTTGATACCGTGAGTCTTAACAATGCGACCTACATAAAAACACTTGTCTTTTGTCATCAATTTTATTTTTTGCAAAGATAAAAAAAAGTAGAGAGATTTTGTCCCTCTACTTAAGTAAAAATAGTATGTTAGTTAATCTATTTTAAGAAAACAGGTTTGAAAGTAAACATAAGATATGCGTAGTTGTTACAAGCATCTTTATTTCCTCCTTTTATCGCTTGAAGTGTTTCAGAACCAATCATCTGACTATAACCCAAAACCACATTAGATGTTTTAGATAATTTATATGACATTGTCAAGTCGATTTCTGTTCCAAGATAAGGTTCCATTGTTTCATTAACGTTACCATCTTTAATTACTGAAGCCGCTGTTAAGAAAGCGTGCCCCGTAAGATTAAATTCAAAGTTTCTCTTAGAGAATTGCACCGAGGCAAATAAATCATTAAGACCCACAGAATTAGACCAATTACCATTAGTGTTAAAATAATCCATAAAGCCATTAAACTTATGAGAACTTCCGTAAAAGGGATTAAATGATTTATTTTTATATCCGTTTGGATTCTCAATCATATCTTTCTGATCTGTACCAGAAAGGTGTTCCCAACCTAAACCCAATGTCCAGTCATCATTGATGTTATAATCTGCACCCAAACCTATATAATATGCAGACAATTCTCTATCCTTTAAATCATTACCCATTGTGTAATATGCAGATGCATGTAAATTAAAATCACCCGGCATATACATCAATCTACCACCGATTGTTTGATTGTAAACATCTTTTGTTTGATGATGGTCCTGTCCATTTTCGTGCACTACGTAGTCATGTTGATATCCATTATTCAAGAACAAAAGACTCAAGTTCATATTGTCTGTAATGTCTGTGTTCAACCAAACAAACTGCATCATCTTGTAATTGTTAAGATTGTAATATGCACCATTGAGATGCTTTTCATTCTGGTTGAATGCAGCACCTATATCAATTCTTAACATTCCATCGTATCTCAACAAAGCGACATCATGACTTCTACCCTGCTGATCCCAATTGGAATTACCAAAGATTCTTTCGTCATCATAAACAAGTTCCTGACGACCTAATTTCAATGAAAGTGAAGGTGTTAAATAATATTGAGCCCATGCTTGGTGCATGCTCAAACTATTTGAAGTTGAAAAAAGTTGAGGTTGTGATCCCCATAAAAAGACATCTTGCATAGATACATACATCTTGACACGGTCGTGAGAATAATTAAAATTGATTCTAGTACGCTGTGAGGCAAATCCCGCAGGATCAGAATCTTTGTCTGTTAACGTTGAATATCCATGAAGATATTCCATACGAGGTCTAACTTCACCGCTTAACGAAAATTGCGCGTTAGCATAGCTTCCAAGTAAACCGACAAACATAGTCAGCACGAGGAGTTTCTTAATTGATGTAAACTTTTTCATAATGTTGTTTTTTTTACAATTTGTAATGAAAACATTTAGAAATCCTTAATTGTTTGATTTTAACATTTTTTTAAGAATTTAACAAAAAAATATAAGGTCTATAAACTTAACACTTGCAATTTATAGAAGTTACATTAAGTAAAAAATCATATTTTTGCATCATAAAAAAATATACAGATATCATGACTTTAAATACTTTATATATAATTCTACAACAAACACTTATAATAACCACATTAGTTATAGGAATGATGATGGTTATTGAATTCATCAACGTAAGAACAGGAGGTCTATGGTCGAAGAAACTCCAAAGTAAACCATGGATTCAAATTCTATTTGCTCTAATAATGGGAATAATTCCTGGATGTTTAGGAACTTATACAGTAGTTTCTCTATACATCCACAGGGTCGTAAATTTTCCTGCATTGATAGCAGCATTGATAACAACAACCGGCGATGAAGCATTCTTTATGTTCTCTTTGTTTCCAGAAAAAGCCTTATTAATTAATCTGATACTGATAGCATTAGCAATAATAATCGCCTCGATTTTGCAAATGACAATGAAGAACAAATTCATCGGATTACGCGATAAAGAGATGTCTTTCCCGATACACGAAAACGAATCTTGCAGTCACTCACACCATCACCACAATAATGTTAAATCCAATATAAAAAATATCAGTTTTGTAAGAGCATTGTTAATTACATTAAGTTTAGGTGTTTTAATTTTGGTATTGAGCGGCGTTATTGACGGTTCTCATCACCTTAATTTATTAATGGGAGGACAAAGTGAAGAAAGTGTAATCCATTCACTGGAGAGTCAGCATACAATAGCAAACAACCAACAAACATATGAAACAATATGTTCCGAACACAATCACAATCACGATCATTGTCATAGTCATAATCATAGTCATAGTCATAATCATAGTCACGATCACGGCGGAGAGGCAGATTGGATACGTTTGATTCTCATCGTTTTATTCGTATCAATATTGATAATTGTAATCGTTGCCGAAGAACATTTTCTGGAAGAACATTTATGGGAACACGTCATTAAAGTTCACCTTCCAAAAATATTTTTCTGGACTTTTGCTGTGATATTATGTCTTACCCTATTAAATAATTACGTTAATATTCATGATATTATAGATTCCAAACCATTTATCGTCTTATTAATAGCAATAATTATTGGTCTCATTCCACAATCCGGACCACATTTAATCTTTTTATTATTATTTGCCAACGGAGACTTGCCATTAGGGATTTTCTTAGCAAATTGCATTGTTCAAGACGGACATGGAGCACTTCCATTATTAGCGGAATCTAGAAAAGCATTTATAATTTCAAAAGCGATAAAAATCGTTATAGCATTGATTATTGGAATTATAACACTATAGAGACAAAGAATTATGCATAAAACAAAAAAAACGAGTTAGCATTAAGTTTTGCTGACTCGTTTCTATTTTTATCTTATTAAATCACATTCTAAAAAATCTGTATCAATAACAATCCCACTACTATTCCAACTATCGTAGCAACAAGTCCCGGCATCATAAATGAGTGGTTTAAAATATACTTACCAATTTTTGTTGTTCCTGTTCTATCGAAGTTAATAGCAGCAACAACCGTTGGATAATTAGGTATAAAGAAGTAACCATTTACTGCAGGGAACAAAGCTATCAACAACATTGGATTGAGTCCCAATGCGATACCTAAAGGCATTATAGCACGTACCGTTGCAGCCTGACTATAAAGGAGAATTGACATTACGAAGAGCGCCAAACCGAACAACCACGGCATATCTGTAACTATACCTTCAATAGAACTTGTCAATTGAGTTATATTTCCATTGATAAATGTATCACCCATCCAAGCCACACCGAATATCGCGATAACAGCTTGCATACCGGCAGAAAAGACGCTGCCTTGAGCAGCTTTAGCACCAGAAGTTTTTGTCACCAACAAGATTATAGCAGCTGTCGAAAGCATTAATATCTCTATCAAAGCTGGCATGGTCAATACTTCTCCGTTGAAAACCGGACGCATTTTTTCTATAGAACCAAATAATACGATAAGCACTGTTGCTGCAATGAAAAGTATAACAGATAATTTTGCACTAAAAAGATTCTTAATATCGGTAATCTCAACATTATGATTATCGAGTTCGCCTGACTGGAGACGTCTTTGATATTCAGGATCATCAACAAGTTCTTTACCAACTTTCATAGAAGCTAAAGCACCTACAATAACCCCGATTAAAGTTGCAGGAATGGTAATTTTTAATATGTCGAACAAAGTGATATCAAATCCCGCAAGCAAACCCAACAATGCTACCGTTGCGGCAGAAATAGGTGAAGCCGTAATTGCTTGTTGAGAAGCGATAACAGCAATTCCAAGAGGTCGTTCGGGGCGAATCTTTGTTTCACGCGCCACCTCCGCAATAACAGGCAAAACAGAATAAGCAACGTGACCGGTACCAGCCAAGAATGTAAAAGAATAAGTAACCAATGGTGCTAAAATAGTCACATATTGAGGATGTTTTCTTAATATTTTTTCAGCAAGTTTTACCAAGAAATCAAGACCTCCTGCCGCCTGCATAGCACCTGCCGCAGATATAACAGCAGCAATCATAAGCATTACGTCAATAGGTGGTGATGTTGGTTGAAGTCCAAAGAAAAATGTAAGGATGGCAACACCTAAACCACCCATAACACCTAAACCAACACCACCAATGCGAGCACCAACGATAATACACACTAAAACAAATAATAACTGTATCAGCATAACTTTAAAAAAAATTTAGAACTATTATTAAACAAACAAAATTAATTATTTACTTACAAATTACACATTTTTACGACCATGCATCATATCTTCCATCGTCATCATCCGCATAATAATCATCCAACCACTCTCCTGCCAATTCCGATCCCTCACCTTCATCCCATGCGTCCTCCATCATGTCAACAACGGGAATATCAGATACTTCATTAGTTGATTCTATAAACAAAGCAAGTTCATATAATGCTTCTTTATCTCCTTTTGTATATACTCTTTCATACAACTCATCTGCAATTTCAAATTCATGAACCTTGCCGTCAAATTCATCTATAATATTAATTTTCATATATTTAAGTTGAATACAAATATCCTCTGACTTTAGTAAAATCTCTTTTCTTCAAATCTTCCGGATTGATAATAAGATACAGCAATCCCATATCCATAAACAAAAGGTTATAATCGTCATCGTCAACCGAATCAATCTGTAACAAATTAATCCAGTGCGAATATGGATAAGGCCAATTCTCATGCTCCAACATATAAGGCATCCCCAATAATTTTAAATCAGGAGAATCATCTTCTGTCAATTTAAATTCAATCTTTTTCTCTCCTATTTGAGGGAAATAATCATCATCAAAAACTAGTTGTTTAAATGAATTTTCATCTACACTTTCAACATAATACACTTTTACAGCATCTTCATCCCATAACGCAGAAGGTTGAGGTTCAAAGTCTTCATAATAACCTAGATAATATGCGATATCGCAAAAGAAATACAACATACCCTTATGAGGAAGTAAATTATCTATATCATAATCAACAATATCTTCACATCGAATCTGACATACAAACATCAAAGAATCATCAAAATTAAAATCTTCTGGAATATCAGGATTTCCCCACCATTTGCTCTTACAAAACAAATCGTCTTCCGTTTTGGATAATTTTATTTCTATTGCCATATTTTTTTTTACAAAGATAATTTATTCTATTGATTCCATTACATTTTTAAGATTATTTTTTTTTATTTTTGCAGTACGTTAAACGAGCTATTAATATTATCAAATGTCGGCATTCAAATTAATTTTGAGGCACTGTTTTTTATATTTTATCCCTATTATGATGACACTATTAGTGAATCCATCTAAAATTCAGGGACAAGATACTATTTTCAGTATGCCGACATACACAATAAGAATAGACACTATCACAAAAATTGACACCACATATATCATCGATACCATTATAAATTCATATACTTACATTGTTACCGACACTATTTACATAGAAAATGAAGAAGACTCTGGCAACGACTTTTTTCTATATAACAAATTTAATGGAGATATTGGCATAACCTTAAACCAGTTGGCGATAACGCATTGGGCAGCCGGTGGTGAAAGTAACGGCAGTGGAAAAATAACATCACATTTCACATATAGTTACAACAGAAAACTATTCAATTATGTTATTAATGGAATTTTTGCATACGGAATGTCGAATTATACAAAAGACAAACGTTATGAAAAAAGCGAAGACCGCTGTGAACTCTCAATGACAATGTCAAACAATAACAAAAACAACCTATCATTCACATCAATGGCATCACTAAAGACTCAATTTTCCAATGGTTACACCTACCCTAACGACTCAATTCCTATTTCAAGATTTTTCGCACCAGCATATCTGACATTATCTGCAGGTTATAATTATAACA
Organism: Bacteroidales bacterium; assembly: GCA_045606865.1. Lineage (GTDB taxonomy): Bacteria > Bacteroidota > Bacteroidia > Bacteroidales > F082 > Limimorpha. The sequence continues at coordinate 23,558 of JAZUST010000167.1, read as the reverse complement.
TCAAAGATTTTTTATCTATATATATAAGTCCCGTTGCAGGAAAAATGACTTTCGTAACAGACCAACGACTTGCCGATTTAGGTTCTTATGGTGTTGAAGCTGGATATTGGAATGTTTATAACGGAGACAGCACCTGGGTAAAAGGAAAGAATTTTCTCGGAGAGTTGGGTATCAACATTATGGTAAAATATCAACAAAACTTAAATAACAATATCGACATATTCTCCAAATTAAATCTGTATAATAACTATATGGACCCAAACAGATCAAACAGGTGGAACATTGATGTCGATTGGGAAACAGGAATAAAATTCACCATAAACAAGCAAATATCAACAATTATCAATATACACTTGATTTATGATGACAATATCAAATTCACCATCACAGAAGTTGTTGATGGAAAAGAAATAACAAAACAATCTCCAATATTACAATTTAAAGAGTCGCTTGGTATTTCTTTTTTATATAAATTTGCAACATACTAATATAACTTTTATGAATATACTCGTCACTGGTTGCAACGGACAATTGGGCAATGAATTGAAAAAAGTTGCTTTATATGAAAACGACATCAATTGGATTTTTACTGATGTTGATACTCTTAATATTTGCGACGAAACCAAAGTCATTAATTTCTTTGACAACAACATAGTTGACATCTGCATTAATTGTGCTGCTTACACGGCGGTTGATAAAGCAGAAGATGACAAAGACACAGCAAGACTAATCAACGCACTAGCAGTAAACTATTTAGCCAGGATATGTAAAACACATAACACATTGTTGATTCATATTTCCACAGACTACGTTTTCGACGGCACATCAGCAAGGGCATACAAGGAAGACGATATCGTATCCCCTAACAGCGTTTACGGAAAAACAAAAGCAGAAGGTGAACAATATATCATCAACTCCGGATGTTCTTATATAATTGTAAGAACATCGTGGCTTTACTCCTCTTTTGGAAATAACTTTGTTAAAACAATGCTACGATTAGGTTCTGAAAGAGAATTCGTAAATGTGGTTAACGACCAAAATGGAAACCCGACATGGGCATACGATCTTGCATGTGCTATAATACTACTCATTCGTCGTTCTAATCTCAACAATATCAAAGAAATATTCAATTATTCAAACGAGGGTGTAATTCCTTGGAATAATTTCGCAGAAGCTATATTCCACATAGGTGGTAAAAATTGTGAAGTTCGACCAATTTCCACCCTAGATTACGGAAGCAAGGCAAATCGTCCAGCATTCAGTGCTTTAGACAAAACAAAAATAAAGGAATACACTGGAATAAAGATACCTTTCTGGAGAGAAAGTTTAATAAAATGCATAGAAGAAATCAAAAGTAATAATAATAACATTTAAAAAACTTTAACTATGGGAAAAATAACACCTGAAATCATCGAAAGAGCAAAAATTTGGTTATCTGACAAATACGATGCTGAAACCAGAACTCAAGTTCAGGAATTAATTGATAACAATCCTGACGAATTATTGGAAAGTTTCTATAAAAACCTTGAATTCGGAACCGGCGGATTAAGAGGTATTATGGGAGTTGGCACAAACAGAATGAACACATACACTGTTGCCATGGCAACACAAGGTTTCGCCAATTACATCAAAATGATGTTCCCTAATATTGAACAACCAAAAGTTGCTATCGCACACGATTGTAGAAATAATAGTAAAGAATTTGCAAAAACCACAGCTGACGTGATGTCTGCAAATGGAATTAAAGTATATATATTCAACGCTTTACGTCCAACACCTGAATTATCTTTTGCTATTCGTGAATTAGGATGCCAAGCTGGTGTTGTTGTAACAGCATCTCACAATCCAAAAGAATATAACGGATACAAAGCATATTGGGAAGATGGTGGACAATTGGTAAGTCCTCATGACAAAAATGTTATTGCTGAAGTAGAGAAAATCACCGATATTTCTATGGTAAAATTTACTCCTAATGAAAATATCATAGAATATCTCGACGAAAAATTTGATGAGATCTATATCGATAAAATCTTGGGACTCTCATTATCACCAGAGTTAATACAAAAACACAAAGACTTAAAATTTGTCTATACTCCAATCCATGGTACAGGAGGACAAATTATACCAAGATTATTCAAGAAAGCTGGTTTCAACAACATCGACTGTGTGGAAGAACAAATGATAGTAGACGGCAACTTCCCTACTGTTGTTTCACCAAATCCTGAAGAAAAAGCAGCACTAACCATGGCAATTGAAAAAGCAAAGAATGTTAATGCTGACGTTGTTTTGGCAACAGACCCAGATGCCGATAGAGTCGGTATTGCTGTAAGAGACAATAATGGAGAGTTCGTTTTATTAAACGGAAATCAAACCGCAGCATTATTAACATATTATATATTAAAACGTTGGAATGAATCCAACAAATTCACAGGTAAAGAATATATCGTCAAAACCATTGTAACGACAGAACTTTTAATTGACATAGCAAATAAATACAATGTAAAGAATTTTGATGTCCTAACAGGATTTAAATTTATCGCCGACACTATATTAAACAATCCGGAAATGACATTTGTCTGTGGCGGTGAAGAAAGTTACGGATTTTTAATCGGAGATTTTGTTCGTGACAAAGATGCAAACAGCGCATGTTTTATGATTGCTGAAATTGCAGCATGGGCATCTGAACAAAACAAGAGTCTATATCAAATTTTAAAAGAGATATATAAAGAATTTGGTTTTTATAAGGAAGGTCTCATATCATTGACCAAAAAAGGTATCAGCGGTACTGAAGAAATCAAAAAAATGATGCTTAATTTCAGAAACGAACCACCAAAAGAAATCTTAGGTTCAAAAATAATAGAAATCAAGGATTACAAAACAGGTATTTGCAGAAACCTTATCTCTGGAAAAGAAACTGAAATCTATTTACCAAAATCAGATGTATTGCAATTCTTTACAGAAGATGGAACAAAAATCAGCGTAAGACCATCTGGCACAGAACCGAAAATCAAGTTCTATTTCGGAATAAAAGCAGAGTTAAATGATATAAATGATTTTGATGCTGTTAATACAGAATTAAACGACAGACTTAACGAATTAAGCAAGTTATTTTCAGAATAACAAATATGAAAAAAAGGAGGCGTAAAACCTCCTTTTTTTATTCACTAATACGATTTATTGCATCTACTGCCAATTGATAATCAGGATTGTCTTTTAAAATCTGTTGATAGATTTTTTTTGCATTTATGTAATCCCCCATTTGTTCGTAAGTTCTACCTTTATTAAACCAGGCATTAACCGACATAGGTTCCAATTCAATAACTTTATCAAAGCAATGCATTGCTTTCTCATTTTCACCTAGATACACCAGATACACATAACCTTGATTGTAAATGAATGTTGGATTATTAGGCATCACTTCCAATAATTTATCATAATATGCCAGTGCTGATGTCGGAAAACCATTTTCCTGCAAATACATAGCATAATCGTAATACAAAGAATAATTATCAGGTTCTACGGAGATAGCTTCTTCAAAAAAAGACTTTGCTATGGTATCTCCTTGCGCAGCATATATATGTGCAATTTGAATCTTTGGTTCGATGAAGTCATCTTCTTGCACACGAGATGTCATAAAATTCTTCATTGCCGCTGTAGTATCATTTAAAGACAATGCAATCATACCACGCATAAAATAAGCACGAGGATTAAATCTATCCAACTCTAATGCTTTGTCGATGTATGCATTTGCTAATTGAGAATTACCTTGTAAAAAGGCAAGTTCCGATAATTTTACAATTGGTCGTGAATCCAAAGGAGCATATTCACAAGCTTTATTAAGAGTTAACATAATGTTATCCTCATCTCCCAATGCATAATAAATATCAGCAAGAACTAAGAGTGCATCAATATTTTTCTTATCAATTGATAAAGCCGTATTAATATCTCTAATAGCAAAACCAACTTGCTCATTGGTAAGATTTATTCTTGCCCTTTGTACATATAAATCAGCATTCAAAGAATCCGCAACTATAGAATTATTAATTACATCAATATTATTAGTCGTATTAACGACATCTTCTTGAGAAGAATTTATAGTACTTTTTGTAGAATCTTTTTTTGAAACATTCTCAGAGCAACTTGCCAACAACAAGAAACTCATGAAAATTAAAACTATCTTATTCATTTCTAATTAAATTATAAATCTTGATCTGAATTATTCAAAGCTTCCATAATCTTTTCATACAACTCTTCACACAACTCTGGATTTTCATCAAGTATTCTTTTCAAAGTATCTCTACCTTGACCAAGTTTAGTTTCATTATAACTAAACCAAGAACCACTCTTCTTAATAATTCCAGTTTCAACTCCCAGGTCGATGATTTCACCGGTTAAAGAAATTCCTTCACCGTAAAGGATGTCAAATTCCGCTTTTTTGAAAGGAGGAGCCACCTTATTTTTAACGACTTTCACTTTAACTCTATTGCCACTAACATTCTCTCCATCTTTAATTTGACTAACTTTTCTAATGTCAAGTCGCACAGAACTATAGAATTTCAAAGCATTACCACCGGTTGTGGTTTCTGGATTACCAAACATCACGCCTAATTTCTCGCGTAACTGATTGATAAAAATACAAACACAACCTGTTTTACTGATAGTAGCGGTAAGCTTACGCATAGCTTGCGACATTAAACGGGCTTGCAAACCCATTTTACTATCACCCATCTCACCCTCTATTTCACTCTTAGGTGTCAATGCCGCGACAGAGTCAACAACAATAACATCTATCGCTCCTGAACGAATAAGATTTTCTGCAATTTCTAATGCTTGTTCACCACAATCAGGTTGAGATATAAGTAGATTCTCAACGTCTACTCCTAATTTCTTTGCATAAAAACGATCAAAAGCATGTTCTGCGTCAATGAACGCCGCAATACCACCTTGTTTTTGTGATTCTGCAATAACGTGCAAAGCCAAAGTTGTCTTACCTGAACTTTCCGGTCCAAATATTTCAATAATTCTACCTTTTGGCAAACCACCAATCCCGAGAGCATAGTCCAATCCCAAAGAACCAGTTGAAACACTTTCTATCTTTTCCGATAACGACTCCCCAAGACGCATAATACTACCTTTACCACAGGCTTTCTCTATGTTACCAATAGTTGCCTCAAGGGCTTTTAATTTTTCTTTTCTGATTTTTTCAATTTCCTCCGCTGTGATGTTCTTTTCCATACTCATAATTAATTAAAATCCAACTACTTTATTTACTTCATTTAATTTACATAAAAATATATTATACCACGAATTTAATATAAATCTGCTGTAAATCAAAGATGATACAAAGATAAATAATTCTGATTTTCTTGTCAAGGATTTTAACTTTTTTTAACTTTTCTCTGCATAATAATCACAAATTGATGTTATACCACAATTTGCACAGTCTGGTTTTCTTGCTTTGCACACATACCTTCCATGAAGTATCAACCAATGATGCGCCTTTGGTACGATATTTTCCGGTATATACCTTATTAATTGTTTTTCGGTATCTAACGGATTTTTCGAATTAATAGTTAAACCAATACGAGCCGAAACTCTGAACACATGAGTATCAACAGCCATTGCTGGTTTATTATACGCAACCGAAGCAACAACATTAGCTGTTTTTCTTCCAACACCTGGCAACCTTTGCAAATCATCTACATTATCGGGTACTACTCCATTAAATTCAGAAACCAAAACTTTTGCCATACCAAGTAAATTCTTAGCCTTATTATTGGGATAAGAAATAGATTTTATATAGGAATAGATTTCATCAACATTAGAATTAGCCAAACTAAATGCATCCGGGAACCGCGCAAACAATGCAGGTGTCGTAATATTAACCCTTTTATCTGTACATTGTGCCGAAAGTATAACAGCTACAATTAGTTGATATGGATTCTCATAATTTAATTCCGACTCTGCAACCGGCATATTTTTCTCAAAATAATCAATAAAATATTCAAATTTCTTTTTCAACATTTTTAATATAATTTTGAACAAATTTAAGATTTTTTTATTATTATTGCATAACTAAAATTACAAAATATGAAAAAGGATCTAGTAAATATATTCATCGGATCTGATATAGATGCCAACTACATTTCGGCATTATTAATTGATAATCAAATTCAATGCGTTGTACAAAACACATTTGAAGAGAGTTTATCTGCAGGTTGGGTATCTGGTTCCACATACAACAGCACAATACTGAGAGTTGAAATCGATGACGCCGAAAAAGCGAAAAAAATTATCGACGAATACCTAAAGAAAAGAAATGAAATAGACGAATCTGTTGTTGAATAAAATAGTAATATTCATTTAGAACATAGTATCATTTATTGATATTAGAAAAAAAAGCAAAAAAATATTATAATCGAATTTCATTTTTTTAGATTTTTGCACAAAATATTGAAAAATGGGAAAATTTAAATTAATAGAGGTCGCAACAAAGAGCGAAATCAAGCAATGGCTTGATTTTCCTGCTAAACTATATGAACAAGACCCCCACTATGTTCGACCTATGGATGACGAAGTTGAAAGTGTTTTTGATAAAAATAAGAATAAATTGTTTCGTCATGGTGATGCAACGAGATTTTTACTAAAAGATGAAAAAGGTAAAGTAGTGGGGCGTATTGCGGCATTTTACGATGAAAAAACATCTAACACATATAAGAAAGAAGAGAATGGACAACCAACAGGTGGATGCGGATTCTTTGATTGCATTGATAATCAGGAAGCAGCAAACATACTCTTCAATGCTGCAAAAAAATGGAATATCGAACATGGACAGGAAGCAATGGATGGTCCTATCAACTTTGGCGACAGGGATTATTTCTGGGGATGTCTGAACGAAGGATTTACAGATCCTGTTTATAATATGCCGTACAATTACCCATATTACAGCAAATTATTCGAAAATTATGGATTTCAAGTCTATTTTAAACAATTGACATATCGTCGCGTGTTTTCCACAGAAGGTCTAGACCCAATTCTACATGAAAAGGCCAAACGCTTCTATGGAAAATCAAATTACAGTTTCGAAATTCTAGACAAACGCAATATCGACAAATATGCCGATGATTTCTTAATAATATATAATAAAGCATGGGGAGCAATACCAGGTTCAACAAAGTTAACCAGACAACATGCTATAGGTTTGTTAAACAACATGAAACCTATAATCGACCCAAGACTAATGCACTTTGCATACCATATTGACGAAAACGGCAAAAAAGAACCTATTGGATTTTTCCTTTTAATGATTGATTTAAATCAAATTTACAAGGGACTGAATGGTAAGATGAACCTTCTCAATAAATTAAGAGTATTTTGGAGAGTAAAAATCGCAAGAGTATGTGATAGAGCCATATCGTTAGTATTTGGCATCGTACCAGAACATAGAGGAAAAGGATTAGAAGCCGGTTTGGTCTGTTCACTCGAGTCTCAACATAATAAAAAAAGATTTAAATACAAAGATCTACAACTCAACTGGATTGGCGACTTCAATCCACCAATGATGAAGATTGCAGAAAGTGCCGGCGCAAGCATATACAAAACACATATAACATATCGTTACTTATTCGACAGAGAAAAACCTTTTACAAGAGCCAAACTACAGAAAAACAAATAAAAGAATAAAATATTTAAAGGATATCTTTAAGATATATTTTATATAAATTGGAGGTTTTCAACCTCCTTTTTTTATACAAAAAAGCGGTTGAAATTCTCAGAAATAATTACTAATTTTGCACAAAATTGAACCATGATTAAAGTCAGCAACATACACAAATCTTTTGGCAAGGTAGAAGTTCTAAAAGGTGTCGATTTAATAATCAATAAAAGCGAAGTTGTTAGTATAGTCGGCGCTTCAGGAGCAGGAAAGTCGACACTACTTCAAATAATCGGAACATTAGACAAAGCCGATAGCGGAAGTGTTATAATTGACAATCAAGATATTAATTTACTAAACCAAAGAAAATTAGCTGAATTTAGAAATAAAAGAATTGGTTTTGTTTTCCAGTTTCACCACTTACTTCCGGAATTTACTGCGTTAGAAAACATTTGCATACCTGCATTCATAGCTGGCACTTCAAAAAAAGACGCCACCAACAAAGCTCTACAATTACTTGAATATATGAATCTTATCGACAGAAAAGACCATAAACCATCAATGATGTCAGGAGGAGAACAACAACGTATTGCTGTAGCAAGAGCACTAATAAATAATCCTTCTGTCATTCTTGCCGATGAACCTTCCGGAAACCTAGATTCGCAATCTGCTAAAGAACTTCATCAACTATTCTTTGACCTAAGGAATAAAACAGGTCAAACTTTCGTAATTGTCACTCATAATCCTCAACTTGCAGAGATGTCTGACAAAACATTTACTATGAAAGATGGAATAATGATATGACAAAAACAATAATTAACATCATAATACGTTGATATACAAATTTATATTTATGCAAAGAATATTTTTCATTATATCATTAACATTCAGTCTATTAATTGTCACAAACCTTGAGACAAAAGCACAAGAGCAAACACCATCTTACCAATCATTAATCAGTCAAGGAGACAAAGAGTATAACAATCAAGAATACATAAAAGCAAAATCATATTATCAAGAAGCCTTACGCATAAAAAAAGACGACATTAATGCTAAAAACAAACTCAATAAAACACTTCAAAAAATTAGAGAACAAAGCGAAAAGGAAGAAATCTTCTATCAATATATTGATGAAGCCGACGATCATTTAAATAACGGGGAATATGAAAAGGCTTTGTCAACATATAAAAATGCAAAATCATTATTTCCCAAAGATGAATATACAAACAAACAAATAACAATAGTTACGCAAATCATCACCAACGAAAAAGACAAATTAGCATCTTTTAATGAAATAATAAATACTGGTGACAATTTTATGTCACAGGGGAAATACACCGAAGCAGTACTTCAATACAAAGCAGCATTGGACTTATATCCTAACCACGCAGCGACAAGCGAAAAGCACAACAATGCAAAAATGAAGAAAGAAGAACACGATAGCAACAATGCTAGATTTGAACAACTTAAAAGAGAAGGTCAAGAATTTACTTTAAGAAAGAACTACACAGAGGCAATAGCAAAATATGAAACCGCTTTAGATATTTTTCCTAATGATTCGGAGTTAAAAGAACTGATAAACACATTAAAATCACAAAAAGAAATATCAGACAGATATAACTCAAAAATAAATGAAGCTGACAATCTATATCTTGAAAAATCATACGAAAAGGCAAAAACAGCATATAATGAGGCTCTTACAATAATTCCTGACGACTCATATTCAATGGATATGATTAACAGAATTGATGAAACATTGAATAGTAGCGAATATTTGTCATTAAAAACATATTTAGGACTAATCGAAGAAGCAAAAGTGTTGGAAAACAATAACGAAATAGATGCCGCATTAACAAAATACAAAGCAGCACTAAAATCAAATCCAGGCGATGAATTTTCCACTCAAAAAATTGATTTTCTTACAAATACAATAAATAACAGAAATAAAGAAATTGAAACCAAGGCCCAATACAACGCACTCGTAAAAAACGGAGATAATTCTTTTAATAAAGAAGATTTCCACACTGCATTAGACTATTACTCACAAGCATATAATTTGATTCCAAACGATCCGGTGGCAAAAGAAAAGAAAGAAAACACCCAAAAAAGGATCAGCGAAATTGAAGCACAAATAGCTTTAGAAAAACAAAAGTGGGAAGAATATTACCAAACATCAATGTCAAATGCAGAAGTATTCATGAACGAAAAGAATTATACAAATGCCATTAAAGAATACAAAAAAGCATTGATATACAAAGAAAATGATACGGCCGCATTACAAGGTCTAAACAATGCAACACAACTCAACGATGCGAAATTAGCGGCAGTGTCAGCAGAATACAACCAATACATTACAAATGGTGACATACAGTTTGAAAGTAAAAACTACGACAAGGCCATTGAATTTTATACCAAAGCTGAAACTTTAGATACAGGTTACACCTACCCTTCTGAAATGATAAACCGTATCAGCACAATTCTACAGGAAAACAGGCTGGAACAATTAGTCGACAATAGGATTCAGATTTTATCAAATCAAACCAAAAGATTTACTTTCAATCCAATAGATATAACTACAAGAAAAAACAATTATATCTTAATAAAAGCTAAAAACCTTTCAGAAAACGCATATACCATGTTCATATCATATGGTAGTTCAAAAGGAAGTAGCGGAAGTTTAATTATCAGAATACCAAACAATCAGGATGTTAACGATTACATCATCAGAATCGGAGCACAATACAAATGGTTTAGCGAAGACAACACATGGATTGAATTAACTCCTGAAAACGGAAACATAGAAATTGAATTAATGGAAATAACAAAAGGCAACTAAACCTTTGTAGATATTAGAAAAAACGTATCTTTGTACAAACATAAAAAAACAAATAACAATGAATAAAACAGATAGTCGCTACGAATTGTACATCAACATCTTAAAAGAAGAATTAGTCCCTGCAATGGGTTGTACAGAACCAATATGTCTTGCATACGCAGCAGCAAAAGCAAGAGAAGTTTTAGGTGCATTGCCTGATAAGGTCGATATTTTAGCGAGCGGCAATATAATAAAAAACGTCAAAAGCGTTATTGTTCCAAATACCAATGGCATGAAAGGATTAAAAGCATCAGTTGCTATCGGTGTTATAGGCGGAAATCCTGAAAAAAAATTAGAAGTAATCGCTGGAGTTACAGAAGAACAGAAAAAAGAAGCTAAAAAGTTCTTAGAAACAATTCCAATGAGCATTGCTCACATAGACTCAAAAGAACAACTTGATGTTACAATAAGATTACATAAAAACGAACACTTCGCTTCGGTACGAATCACGAACTTTCACACAAATATAGTTCATATTCAAAAAGATAATGAAGTATTATTTAAGAGTGATACTATTGCGACTCCATCAAAAGAACTTACAGACCGTTCCATCTTGAGTATGGAAGGTATATATGATTTTGCCAATAGTGTTGACATTGATGATATAAAAGACATCATAGGACGCCAGTTGAAATACAACAAAGCAATCTCAGAAGAAGGTTTAAAAAATGACTGGGGAGCCAACATAGGTAAGCTTCTCCTCACCCACTACGCAAATAATGTAAGAATAAAAGCAAGAGCATGGGCAGCTGCAGGTTCTGACGCTAGAATGAACGGCTGTGAAATGCCTGTTATCATTAATTCAGGCAGTGGCAATCAAGGCATTACTGCATCAATGCCTGTTCTTGCTTACGCACAAGAATACAATATTGATGATGACAGACTTTACAGGGCTTTGGTTGTATCAAATCTCACAGCCATCCATCAAAAGACAATGATTGGACGTTTGTCTGCATATTGCGGAGCTATTAGCGCAGGTTGCGCAGCAGCTTGTGGTGTTGCTTATTTGCTTGGTGAAGATTTAGAAACAATATCACAAACATTGTCAAACTCATTGGCAATAACATCTGGTGTTATCTGTGATGGAGCAAAAGCATCATGCGCTGCAAAAATTTCAACCGCAGTCGACTCTGGTTTAATGGGTTACTATATGTGCAAGAATAAAAAGAATTTCTGTAGCGGAGATGGAATTGTTGGTGACGGCATCGAAAAAACAATCAAGAATGTTGGCAAACTAGCAAGTCAAGGTATGAGAGAAACAGACAGAGTTATAATAGATATTATGACTGAATAAGTTAAGAAACTCTATGAACTTCTAAGACACCTTTTATAGATTTTAGTTTTCGTAATAATTGTTCAAGCAGATTCGTGTTATTTACTTGTAAAACAAGTTTTGCCACGGATCTGTTTTCTTTTGTATCAAAATTTGCATTCAAAATATTTATTCGTAAATCTCTAATGACATTTGACACTGTTCCAAGCAAACCTAATTCATTATTTGCAATAATATCAATTGTAACTTCAGAAAACTCGGCATTATCCTTATTCCATTTAACATCAATAATTCTATATGGATAATTTTTCTTCAAAGCCTTAACATTATTACAATCAACGTGGTGCAATGTAACACCTCCATTAATTGATATAAAACCAATTACATTATCACCAGGAACCGGATTACAACATTTAGCGACTTTAAAAGCCAAATCATTCAAATCCTTACCAATTGACACCTCTCCTATTTTGTCATCACTACTCTTTTCCTTAACAAACTCCGCTTCGCCTCTTTCAGACCGATTATCCTTATCTTCATTTAAGGATATAATAAATTCTTTCAATCTAATAACATCAATCTCTCCTGTTGCTATCAGATGATAAAACTCTATTCCGGACGACAAATTATATTCCTTTAGGATTTCTGTTAAAAGTTTGTCTGTATATGGTATCTTCCAATTTTTCAAACGCCTGTAAAACAATGCACTACCAATCTCAGCCTCTTTCATTTCCTGATCTTTAAGATAGCGTTTTATCTTATTCTTAGCCTTTTCTGTTGTAACCACACTCAACCAATCGGATTTTGGCACCTGTTTTTTATTAGTCAGAATTTCAACTTTATCACCGCTATGCAGCACATAACGTATAGGTTGCAATTTACCATTTACATTTGCACCAGAACACTGACTTCCAACTTGCGTATGAATATCGAAGGCGAAATCCAACACCGTTGCTCCTATAGGTAATTGTTTTAAATCACCATTAGGAGTAAAAACATATATTTTATCCGACTTACAACTACCAGACAATCTGTCATCCAATTTTCCATATTCAGGACTTTCAAGGATTTCACGAACCTGATTCAACCACTCGTCTGTTGTTTGCTTATTATTCTTACTCTTATACTGCCAATGAGCCGCACTACCCTTCTCTGCAATTTCATCCATTCTTTCCGTACGAATCTGTACTTCTATCCAGTTTTTATTAGCTTGCACTGTAGTGTGTAAGGATTCGTATCCGGACACTTTAGGAGATGTTATCCAATCTCTTAAACGCTTAGGATTAGGTTGGTAAATATTTGTAACAATGGAATATACTCGCCAACAATCTGTTTTTTCTTCACTACGTTTGCTGTTTTTAATAATAATCCTGACTGCGAAAATATCAAAAATCTGCTCGAAAGGAAGATTATTTGTCCTCATCTTTTCATATATCGAGGGAATAGACTTGGTTCTCCATTTTATATAATACTCAATATTTTCATCATCTAGAGCTTTTCGAATTGGAGCAAGAAAACTCTCCATCAATTTTTCCTGCTCCGTTGAAGAGACCCTAATTTTATTCTTAATCTCTTCAAATTCGACAGGATATTCATAAATCATCACCTTCTCTTCTAACTCCTTCTTAATTTCATACAAACCTAATCGGTGAACTATCGGAATACAAAGATATTTTATCTCCTTTAAATATCTTTTAAAAGATTTGGCATCAATATCTTCCCTATGGCGTACATAATAAAGTCTATTGATTATCTTAATCAAAACAACTCTAATATCATCGATAAGAGAAAGATATAATTTCCTGAATTGCTCAGATTGAAATGAAACATTATTCGTTTGTATATTTGATATCTTATCATAACCTTCCACAATCAGAGCAATTCTTTCTCCGAAATTATCTTTAATATATTCAATAGGAACATCAGACTCAGAGTTTATTCTATGTAAGAAAATACCCACTATAGTCTTGCTTCTCAATCCTATTTCGTTGGCAGCTATATCCGCCATCTCTATCAAACTAAGAATATACAAACCACCCGACATTGTTTTTCTGCCATCATATTTTTCTAATGCTAGTTTGTATGCTTTTTCAATAAAACCTATCTGCTCAGCATCCATCACCTTGCTAACTGAACTAATAAAAATATTATAAGCAGTTTCAATTATCGCTAATTCATTTTTTGTATAACCAACCATAACTACTGTATCTTAGCATAAAGATGATGATTCAATAAACTTATGTAATAAGGTTCCAATTCCTCATAAGAACCTGATTTAACCGCACATTTTCCTTTATAATGAGTAATCATAGCACAAGTTTCCGCTTGTTCCAATGTATGTCCACACACTTTCATAAGTGTCTCAATCACATAGTCAAAAGTATTCACATCGTCATTTAATAACAACAAACTTTTTTCCTCATCAAGCAACTCTACTGCCTCTTCACTATATTGATGTTTTTCCTGATTCATATCGAAGAATTTTATTTGCAAATCTACAATTAATATTCTAAAATATCCAATATATTAAACCCAGTTTTTAGATTATTTATTGTATAAACAAATTAAAAATAAAATCATCTCAAACATAAACAAAATAAAGAAAAATGCGTATCTTTACATTTTGATTTAGTATATATAGCAATATTTATTAATGAACAGTCGCTTTCTAAAAAATATAATTTTTTTATTGTTTATCAATCTTTTAGTAAAACCATTCTGGATTTTAGGAGTTGATAGGACTGTACAAAATATGGTTGGCGATGCATCTTATGGAACCTATCTTGCTATCTTTAACTTCTCTTACCTATTTTATATAGTACTTGATATTGGACTAACAAACTTTAATAGTAAGAAAATCGCACAAAACAACAATCTTCTATCCAAATATTTTGTTGGAATAAGTCAGGCAAAGATTTTCCTAAGTATAATATATTTCATAATAATATTCGTAATAGGTCTATTTATAGGTTATAATACAGAACAGCTAAAGTTACTTGCAGTTGTTGGACTTAACCAAGTATTATTGTCGTTTGTTTTGTATGTCAGATCAAATATATCCGCATTATTATTATTTAAAACAGATAGCATATTATCAGTTTTAGACAGGGTATTAATGATTTTAATATGCAGTTTTCTGTTATGGTCAGGCATTTTCCCTAGAAGTAGTTTTAATATATATTGGTTCGTTTACTCCCAGACCATATCATATGTAATTACCTTGATAGTAGCAATTTACATTGTGCTGAAACACACAGGGAAACTTACAATTAAATTCAATTTTCCATTTATCTTAATGATAATTAAGAAAAGTCTACCCTATGCACTGTTAGTACTATTGATGAGTTTTTACAATAAACTAGAACCAGTTCTTATTGAACGCATCCTACCTAAAGACATATCAGCCATACAAGCAGGAATTTACGCAAGAGCATACAGACTTTTTGACGCAGGAAACAATATATCATATTTATTCTCCGTAATACTGCTTCCTCTATTTGCCGCAGTAATAAAAAAAGGAGAAGATTTACAATCACTGGTAAAGCAGTCTTTTGCTTTAATATTAACAATGACTTGTATAATTGCTGTTGTATGTGTATTCTACAGTCACAATTTAATGGAATTACTTTACACAATCCAAGAAAATGAATCCATTGAAACATATAACATAAGAATATCAGAATCATCAACCATATTACAAATCTTAATGGGAAGTTTTGTATCAATATCAATAACATACATTTTTGGAACACTTCTAACAGCAAACGGAAACCTTAAACAATTAAATATTGTTGCCGCTATTGGTGTTGTGATTAATCTCACACTAAATTTCATATTTATCCCAATATTCGAAGCAAAAGGAGCTGCATTTACAAGTTTGTGCGTACAATTTGCCACATGTGTAATACAATTAATAATAGCAAAAAAGGCATTCAACTTAAAATTTGGTATCTCATTTTGGATTAGCATACTATCCTTTATAACATTATTGGTTATTTCAACATCACTTTTAAAATCATTAAATATTTATTGGATTTATTCATTCTTAATTTCATTAGCAAGCGGTTTAATAATTGCATTCATTACTAAGATGTTAGATATCAAGGACCTTAAAGAACTCATTACATCATCAATAGAGTATATCAAAAAATAAATAAGAAAAAAAATCGCCTTCACTTCAATTTATTTCTTATCTTTGGAGTGAAATTGAAATCTAAATAATTCTTGATTTTTATATTTTAAGATAATTATAAACAATTGTTATTCAGAACAAAAACAGATTAAAATGGATAAATATTTTAACAACGAGTCACTTATTAAAGTTATTTTTAAATGGAAATGGCATATAGTTGCCGTAACATTTTTAGCAGCAGTAGCAGGAGCTATTTTCTCAGGTCCAACATTCATAACTCCAAAATTCAAATCAGAAGCGATAGTTTATCCTAATGGCTTGTCTGAATTTTCCGACGAAACATATACAGAACAAATGCTTCAAGTTATGGAATCACAAGAAATAGTTGATTCTGTTGTTGAAATTTTCAATTTAATGGAACATTACGGAATCGATAAAAATTATAAATATGCAAAAACTGCATTAATGGGTGAATATCACGACAGAATATCAATTTCAAAAACACCATATGATGCAGTTAAAATTAAAGTTTTAGATAAAGATCCACAATTAGCTTGTGACATAGCAAATGAAATAATCCGCCTTTATGATGTAAAATTTGAAATAATCCATAAAACAAAAAAATGGGAAAACGTAAGATCGTTTGAAAGACAATTAAAGCAAAAAACCGATTTCATCGACTCATTGTCAACAGAACTTGCAAAAGTAACTAATGAAGGAAACATTCTTAATTATCAATATCTTTCAAAAGGAAATTCAACAGCATTTTTCACAGGCAACACAAATAGCGATAATTCAGGAAACATATCTAAAGCCATAGCATTAGTAGAAATGATTGCAACAGAGACCGCTATTTATAGTGATGTTAGACAATTCTACGAAGAAGAGTTACGTCAAGCACAAGGTGAGATGACATATTCTAATGTTGTATCCTACCCTTCTGTTGCAGACAAAAAAGCATCACCTGTAAGATGGATTATCGTTGCATTATGCGGAATCAGCGCATTCTTATTATCAATATTAGTTGTCGCTGCTATAGAAAAGTTTGATGTAAAAGAATAATACCAAAAGTTTTGCAAAAAACACATAAAATAGCAGGTTTTTATCTGATTGTAACTTTATTTGTTGCAATCAGTATTTTCTTAGTTGTAGAGAAAAACATATACTATATGTATGCACTCCCGATATTACTGGGAGTATTGATGTTATATTTATTCTCATACGACAAAGTAATTTTCTTAATAGCATTCTTAACACCTTTATCAATAAATCTTGAAGGTCTTGGATTAGATGTAGGACTTTCATTATCGGTTCCGGTAGAACCTTTGCTTTTTGGAGTTCTATTCTTTTTCATAGCAAAATTACTTTACGAAAAGAAGTTTGACAACAAAATAGCATATCACCCTATATCCATAGTGATATATCTGATGTTCATATGGATTTTAATAACGACAATAACAAGTGAACTACCTTTAGTTTCTGCAAAGTACCTCTTATCAAGAATATGGTTTGTTATTCCAGCATATTTTGTCTGTGCTAAGTTATTTAAAAATCCGGAAAACATCAACAAATTTGTATGGTTATATATTGCAGGACTCATCATTGTAGTAATATACACTACTATTAATCATGCCATTTACGGATTCTCCGGCAACTCAGCACACTGGGTTATGTCTCCTTTTTATAACGACCACACCGCATACGGAGCTGCTTTGGCAATATATCTCATATTAAATGCTGCATTTATTTTCTTACCAAATATAAAAACATCACAACGAATTATCATTATAATATGCTTTGTTGTACTTTGTATTGGTATGTATTTGTCAGCATGTAGAGCGGCATGGTTAAGTATTATCGCTGCGATAGGTGTTCTTGCTTGCGTTCTTTTGAAAATCAAATTCAAATATATTTTAACGATAGTAATCGCTTTAGTAGCTTTGTTCTTTACTTTCAGACATCAAATTATAGATGTGATGGAACGTAACGAACAAGATTCTTCTAACAATTTTATCGAACACATTCAATCTATAACAAATATCTCTACAGATGCCTCTAATCTTGAACGTTTAAACAGATGGAGTTCCGCATTCAGATTATTTGAAGAACGTCCATTCTTTGGATGGGGTCCAGGAACATATCAATTTGTTTATGCTCCTTATCAGTTATCTATGAATCAAACCATCATCACAACAAATCATGGAGATGGAGGTAATGCCCATAGTGAATATATAGGAGCATTGGCCGATATGGGAGTAATTGGTTCGTTAATAGTGATTCTTTTGGTAGCTGTGTCAGTTTACAAGGGATTAACAACATACAAGAAAGCGAAAAATAAAGAATCCAAGATATTGGTACTCGCTGCTACTTTAGCAATTATCAGCTATTTCACCCACGGAGTATTGAACAATTTCTTGGATACCGACAAACTAGCAATCCCAGTATGGAGTTGTCTTGCCATTATAACAGTCATTGATGTCTATCATTCAGGCAAGACAAACTATAACGATACTATCTCTGAAGATCAACTAACTCTAAATCAATGACGAGTGTTGAATTTGCAGGAAGATTTTCGTCTATTTTTATATCGCCAAAACCTAATCTAGAAGGAACGATAATTCTAGCTTTCCCTCCTACTTTCATATAACCTACAGCTTCTTCAATACCTGATATCATTTGATTTTCACCATAAACAAATGGTATTGGTTGATTATAATCATAACTGCTTTCAATTAAACTACCATCTAAATTATATATAGTATAATGAACAACAACCATATCACCATTTTTCACTGATTCACCTGTACCGAGTTGTGTTTCTATATAATATAATCCAGATTCTTTAGGTTCTGTTTTTATATTTTTATCTTTCAAGTATTTTGCAATACGATTCGGTTCTTCTTGAAGTCGCTTGGCATTTTCCTTTTCCTCTTTTTCCTTAATGATAGATTGTTCTTTTTCATACTCATCAGATGTCATAATATCAACGACATTCAAATCAAATTTGAATGGAGTATATGGTAAAATAACATCTTGAAAACCATAAGCACCCCACGCCAAAGAAGATGGAATGATAAATTCAGCACTACCACCTTTTGCAACTAGTCCTAGACCCTCATAGAAACCTTGACCTAATGCCATGTCACCAAATACTAATTCATATGGTTTTCCGGTAGAAAAATCAAGCAATGTATCTCCTTCCAATGTACTAAAAGTAAAATACACTTTCATAATGTCACCAGCTTTGGCAAACCTACCTTTACCTTTATTAATATCAAGTATGATTAAACTATCTGCAGTTGATGTATAATTGCCGTTATTGTAATACTGCGCCAATAAAGATTCCTCGTTCTGTTTTCTCACAATGTTTTCTTGACGAATTTCTTCATCCAAAACATCTTTTCTAACTATTTCTTTTAAAGTGATTTCCATTTCTGTTATGGTACCTGCTTCAATAAATGGAGGAAGTTCCTCTCCTATACTCACAAACATTGAATCTATAGGAAATATTACAGAAGCATGGTCGTCAAGATGCATACTTAACAATGCACTCATAATATCCCCTTCAAACGATGGTTCTTCTACAATCATTTCAAAAGGCTCACCAATCAAATCTGAACTAAATAAAATAGAATCCGCAACCCTTTGAGTAACATCAACAACAACTAAATCACCTATTTCAGGTTTCTCATTATTATTATTGATTGTATAAAACTTCATCAAAGTTCCATTTTCAGTTCTTCTATAATCATTATTATTACATGAAATAATAAATAATAAAGAAAACAATGCCAATAAAAACAATAATCTATTTCTCATATAACTTTTAATTTTAAATCTATACGTAAAATAAAATATATTTGTTCGATTTATAAAAAATAAAAAAACTCTTCTTTGTATTTTTAATTATACAGAAAAGAGTTTATATTTAATAATAAATTAAAAATCAATCAATTCTACATCAAATATTAGAGTTGCAAATGGAGGTATTGTTCCTGCGCCCCTGTCACCATATCCTAAGTAATATGGTATAAACAATATTCCTTTTTCACCTTTCGACATCAATTGGATACCTTCATCCCATCCTGGTATAACCCGACCGATTCCCAATACAAATTGAAAAGGTTCGTTTCTAGAAACTGATGAATCAAACTCAGTTCCGTCCATCAACTTTCCTGTATAGTGTACCTTCACCAAAGTTCCAACTTTAGGTTTTTCTCCATTTCCTGATTTAGTTTGTAAATAATAAAGTCCAGATTGTGTTTTAATCGGATTATAATTATTTTCTTCAAGATAATTTTCCAACTCACTTTCTGCATTTTCCGTTTCGTTGATATATATTTTTTTCATATACTCAATTTGCTTGGATGCAAATTCAGATTCTGGATAAAAATCGTTAAGTTTTACATCAAATCTCATAATATCTGCTGCGGAAAATTCAACAGGTAATGTAGGTAATTTAAATAGTGTCATAAATGTTGAATCTGTACGAACTATAAATGAAGCAGAATCGCCAATAGTCATCATCTTAATTGCATCATAAATATCACCAGCAAATAATGGTTCTATCATTTGTATAACCATTCTGTTATTTGGAATTATTTCTGCAGTATCATTAATATAACATGCCATTTGCAAGTCTAATAAATCCATCATTGGAGGGGTATCACCAACATTTTTATTATAAAATTTGTAATACAACCCCGATTCCGTTTTATCATAACCGGCATAAGGATTTTTTTTGTTTTGACAAGATGTAAATAACACACCTAAGATTAAAGAAAATAAAAATAGTTTTTTCATGTTGCTTTTAATTTTAAATTATTTTATATCAATTACTTTTATTCTATATACCAACACAGATTTATATGGAATTTTATTTCCATCACCAACAAAACCATAAGCTAAATGAGATGGTAATATTATAATTGCCTCACTCTGCATTTTTAATTTTAATATTGCCTCTTCAAGACCACTTTCCACACCTCCTCTCCCAACAAGAAAAGTTTTGTATCCATCACTATCCGAAGAATATACAACATCATTATCTAGAAACCTAATTTCATATTGCAGTGTAACTAAATCTCCTTTTTTTATATATTCTCCTTCTCCAATATTTAAAACCTGATATCTTAATCCTGTACCAGTTTTAACAACTTCCAGATTATTCTGTTTAATATATTCATCAATCAATTCAGACTCTCTCGCTAATATATCAATATTTCTTTCAATTAATAATTCCTCAATATGCTTTTTATCGATTATTTGAGGCGTTATTCGAGTATTGTTGCTATCACAAGAGAAGAATATAACAAGTGTGATTATATAGAAAAACTTTAATATATTACTCATTTATTTGAAGGTGTGAAATCAATTAGTTCTATTTCGAAAATTAAATTAGAATAAGGTGGGACAGGAGCATTTTCCATATCGTTATACGCAAGGTAAAATGGTATAATAACTTTTGCTTTCGCACCTTTATTCATAAACTTTAAAGAATCTTCCAAACCTTTGATAATCATATTTTTCCCTAATTCAACTATTAATGGATATGACTTATCATAAGAGGTATCGAATTGCTCACCATTAAGATAATAACCTTTGTAATGGAATGCTACTTTATCACCATCACAAGGAAAATTACCGTCTCCATTTTTCAATGGGACAAAAACCAAACCTGACATTTCTGGTTTTACATCTAATTCATTATTATTAATGTATATGAGAATTTCCTGATCAGCAGCAAGTTTTTTTGTAGAATATGTTTCTATCGAACAAGATTGTAACAATGATAATATAATGGTTATCAATAGATTTACAATATTAATAGTTATTCTTTTCATTTTTTTAACAACTCCTTATATTCTGGTAAAACAGATAATAATTTATCAATAGCCTCATCCAAAGAACAATATAAAGTTCCTCCTGCAGCATTAAAATGACCACCACCTGCAAAATGTTTTTTAGCCAAATCATTGACCGAAAAATCACCTTTAGATCTAAACGACAATCTTATACACCCCTCTCTTTCTGTTATCAGTACCGACATCTTAACATTGGATATTGATAGCGGATAATTAACAACACCTTCTGTATCACCAACTTGATAATTAAAAGATTCGAGATCCTTTTTTGACGCATAAATATATGCTGTATTATATTCATTCAACACATTTAACCTATTGTTTATCAAGAAACCTAGCAATCTTAACCTATCCTCTGTTGAGTTATCATAAATATTTTGATGAATTTTCATGTAATTCACATTACTCGCAGACAAAATTTCCCCACATATGCTAAACGTATTTTTAAAAATGGAATGAGTAAATGAGCCTGTATCAGTAATCATACCTGTCAATATGCAACTTGCAATATCATCGTCTAAATATGAATCAAAACCATGATACTTAATCAATTCTGCTACCAACTCTGATGTACTAGATATTTCGGTATCTGAAAAACAAACTAAATAACGAGAAGCATCAGCTCCTATATGATGATCAATCAACAATTTAGGTGTTTGAGTAAAATGACATAAATCGTTATGCATCAAACCTGTACGAGACTCAGAGTTAAAATCCAAATAACAGAACAACTCTGCTTCATTCATTATTTGCTTTGCTGTTTCTTGATTCTTATCGAAAATTATAACATCTTGGATATATGGCATCCATGAAAGAAAATTAGGATAATCATTTGGTATAATCACAGTTGCATCAACACCTAATTTCTTAGCGAACAAATATAAAGCCAAGGAAGAACCAAGCGCATCTCCATCAGGGTTAACATGTGATACTATTACAATTTTTTTATACTTAAGTAATGTATTTATTATATTACTAAGAATCAACGATATAGACATAAAATATATTTATTGTTTAAACAAAACAAAGATAATAAAATTATGTCATATATAATTAAATAAACTATAAATTACCTTCGCACATTATATATTTCAAAAGTATGATCTTCATACACATATATAATCTGTTTTGGAATGGAATTATTATTCAACACATCAATTTCATTACGAGGAATTGGAATTTCATTAATATCGGCATTACTTGTATTATCTGTAAGTTTATATTCTAACTCAACTTCATCAGTATTATCAAATAAATTATTATTTTGAAGTGAAATAGGTTCACTAACAGTTATTGGTTTTTTACCCATAATAATCCAATCCAAATTATACTCTGGATATAAAGACTTCAGTTTGATTATAAAATCAAAACTAGGTTTGTTTCTACCTGCTAAAAGATGAGATATATTAGACGGTTGAATCTGTAACATTTCAGCAAATTGTGTTGCTGTTATATTCTTTGCTCTTAAAATGTGTGACAATCTATCTTTAAATAATTCCATATCCTAGTATAAAAATAAGAATAATACAATATAGTCCCCAAGTAAAAAACTCAATTTTGGACCCCAATCAATTTACAAAAGTAAAAATAATTTTCTTACATTTGTAATAACATTGCATTTTATTTTTGTAAAAATAATATTACTATATGATATATTCATTTTACACTATAAATAATATATATATACCATTATTATACAACAATTTATCTTAATAATAATTAAGTATCCTTAATTTGATTAAATATACATCTTTTTTAAA
>JAZUST010000166.1:0-12959 GCA_045606865.1 Bacteroidales bacterium | reverse complement strand
TCAAGAACATTGTTACGAATAAGAATAATTTTTTCATTTAGATTTAATTATAGGTATTTACAATTTTAAAGACAAAAGGGTGAAGCATATACTCCACCCTCTATTATCATTATATGTCCATTATTGAACAGTCAATTTGTTGATTCTTGCTTCACCATCAGCGACGACTTTCAAGAAGTAGACACCTTTATTAATACCGGAGATATTGAGTTGGTATTCGCCGTTTGCGGTACCGCTGATAATGACCTGACCCAAACTGTTGATCAGTTGGTAGTCATATTTCACTGCGTTGGTGTTGATGTTGATGAAGTCTTTGGCTGGATTTGGATAGATTGCGAACATCACTTCGTTTTCGTCTATGCCGACTCCAATTTCAACTGTCACCATTTCCGGCATAGCTTGACCATCAGCATAGACTGCAGTAACTGCGTATGTGTATGCTCCGTTTGCCAATTCAGAATCGACGTATGTTGTCTCTTCTGTCTCTGCTATCTGGATGCCGTTACGTTCGATGATGTAGTTGACAGCTGAACCTTCCCATGTGAGAGTTACTTGGTTCATATCGACATTTGCTTCTAAGTTTTGTACTGGGTCGAATGTCTCGCCAGAATCACCGCTTCCGCAGTTCACCACGAATTCTGTATTGACGCCACTGTTAGGTTCGCCGTTTGAGTTGTAGATCTCATCGCCGTCCTGATATTTGATGCTGTATGAACATTCGTCTGTCCAGTAGTTGCCGTTGACATTGAAGGTAACTGTTACCTTAACGCCAGAACCGATTTCCAATACATGAGTCATGTCGTGACCTGAAGGGAAGTCCAAAGTTTGTGAAGCATCGCCATTGTCGAATGCTAATGTCAGATTTGAACCGTTCCAACCGTCGCCGTAGCTGTCTTGCATTATGAATTCGATGTTGCATGTGTTTCTCAAGTAACCTACGCCCTCAGCTTCAACGCCATTGTCTGCTGTGAGTTCGAAGTTGAGTTCTATAGATTCTGTAGCTGGACAGTCGGCTGCTACTGTGACATTGAAGATAGCTGTTGCTATACCGCTTGGATCTATTGTTCCTGCTTCGAATGTATCGCTTTCAAATGTTATGTAGTCGTGTGCTGAAGCTGTAACGACAGCGTTTGTTGCCATATAATGACCTTTGTTTTCGAATTTAGCCATCACTGTCTGTGTTTCACCTGGAACGAATGAACCTGCATAAACGAATTCTTTGAATTCAACTACTGGAGCGACAACTGTGAAGTTCATTCTGCCTTCCCATGAATCAGAACCTGATTCTATTGTCGCTGTGACATTGAATTTTGTTCCGTTTGCTATGCCTTCATCAACTTTGATGACGAATTCATTTTCTAATGTTGCTGTTGCGTCAGCTGCCAAGCTGTTGAAAGAACCTTCAGCGTCGACGATTGTGACGAAGTCTGCGTCGCAGCTTAATGTAACGGTTCCGCCTGCTGTTGTTGCGTCGGCACCTACATTCTTAATCACTAAAGAGATTTGTGTTTCTTGGTTAGTTGCTACTGTTGAAGGTGTGAAGCTATCTACTGCGAGATATGGACCTTCCATTGCTGCTGCTGGAACTGTTACAACGTAAGGAACACGATTAGGATGTGTAACAACAATTGTAACGTCACCGCCTGATGTTATAGGTGTCATTTCAATGTTTGCTGTACCTGCTTCACCTATCATACCAGCACCATATAAAACGCCGTTTTGTGAAATACCCACGTATGAACCTGGATCTGCGTTTACTGTGTAGAAGCCCATTCCGATTGGAACTGTTGGAAGATGAGAAACGCTATTCTCTGATGGCATTGAACGATATGGCATTATAGAAGCGTCGCCTAAAACGTGGTAAGCTTCGAAGTAATATCTTGTTGTTGCTGCGCTTTCATAACCGCTTTCTGTGTGTGAATAAGCTACTGCGAGGTTGCCTACGAAAGGAACTGCTGCGATAGTGTTGTAAGTGTCTTCTAAAAATTGAGCATCATAGTTACCCATTGTTGTTTCTTCGAAAGTAGGCATTCTGTTTGTGATTGTTGTTGCGCCAACGCCGAAGTAATAGTCTTCCCACCAGTAAGTAACAGGACATGAACCGATGTAGCTGAATGCTGCTTTTTCTTCTGCTCTGATCATAGCTTCACCAAATGAAGTTGAATAGTATCCCCAGTCAGCTGCGTTACAGCAGTTACCCATTGCCCAGAAATATTTGTCTGCATTTGTCAAGGAATAGACATTAGATACTGTGAATTGAGGATCAGACCAGCTTGTCTCGCTGCCGTGTGCTGTGTAGTTAGCAAAACCGACACCATCGCTGAGGTGTGTATAGCAACCTGAATATTGTGGTCCTAAGTACACATGAACGTTTTCATATCCATGTTCTTCGTTGAAATAATAATGTTCAGCATATTGAATTGTAGGTTTACCAACGACAGGATTCCAGTAACTGTCGGCACCTGCAATCAACAATACGTTGTCCAAATATGATGGATCTGGCATTGTATATTGTTCATATTGGAGAATCTTGTGGATGAGAGCTTCCATTTCAGATACTGTCTCACAAGCCATTCTACTGTGATAGATGTCTGTATAATAGTCACCGTCAACACTTGAATAATACAAGTCTGTTACACGACCTGAGTCAACGCCTGATGTTCTACTTGGAGCAACTTGGTCTTCGTCACCAACGATAATTACGAATGAAGGGACTTCCTGACTGTTGTATTCATTTGTAATGTATTCTGTGATGTTGCTTGCGCTTGTACCTATTTCATCTGTATATTTCACTTTGAGGTAGAAACCTTTTTGTGTTTTCCATTCAATCCAAGGTTCTATTGCATCTTCGAACATACGGTTAGCGATGACTAACATGTGTACTGGTGCTGAGAAGATGTCAGGATGTTCGTCATAAACGCTTTCGATAGCTCTTGTGTTGAACAATTGTTTGTAGATTACATCGTAGTAAGGACTGTAGGTTCTGAGCAATGTTTCTTCTGTCTTAGCTATGTCAGCGTTTTCAAAAACCACTTCTAATTCGATGTCGTTATAGACGCGAAGAGTGTTGTTTGCTGGATTGTAGCTTACAGGTTCTACTTGCAAAGCGCCGAGTTGTACGCCACGCATTGTACCCATCACGTTCAAACTTACTTCTGGAGCGTTGTTCAAAGCTCTTGTCTGGTATGCGTTTTCATTGTATTGGAAAACCATATCCTCAACTTTGGTATCTTTGCTGTAAGATGGTTGTTGTGGATAAACTCTCTCAATACCATAGTCGCTGAGTTTATAGTCGGTTGTTGTGAAGCTTACGACTTTAACGACAGGAGTTGCTCCGAAAGGGACAGCTACGAGTTCGCGAGCTATTGGCAAAGCAGGTGCGCCGAGTTCGCCGCCGTTGATGGTCTTGTCCATTTTAAGTACGGAGAAATCGCCTGACTCTGTTTTCATCAATTCACTTTCTATGTTGCTGAAAGAGAATGTAGAGTTGAATCCTTTGAATGTAGATTCCGAGATTTGGATGCCTTTGGAACTTGGTGCTAATTCAATGTTTTGAGCGAACATCGAAGTTCCTGCAAATAACATAAGACCAGCGAGTGCCAATCTCTTGATAATGGAGTTGATTTTTTTCATGTGAATAAAATTTAGTTATTAATTCTTAATTTTCTTCTAAAAATACTTTAAAATTTAAGTCCACAAATATAAGAATATTACTTCAATAAATCACCATATATTTACATATGAGTTCAATTTTTTTTATGAAAAAAAAAGAGAAGATATTTGTCCAAAAATTCCTTCTCTTTACATCAGTTAGTTAACCATTATGCCGACTGTTATTCAAGTATATTCTTGCATTTTTCGAGCATCATTTCTTCCTTGTTCCAATGGAATGGTTTGTAATCGTTGTTCCGTGTAACCTTATTCTTTCTGAATATCAATCCATCGACGGATTTGGCGTAAAGCAAAGGTTTGTCGAAAGTGATGAAATGATTCTTCTCTATCACGATGGCATCGGGTTTGCCTCCATGGAAATATCTGGTCTGCTCATCAATATTAGGAATTTCTGGATAGATGGAAATCACGGCGTTTGTGAATTGAAACATATTTGTCAATGCGTTGATGAATGTGTTTTTTCTTATCACCAAGTCGCGTACTGCACCAGATTCGTACCATCCGTTGCAGTCGCCGCATAATAATATCGCAGTTCCAGAAGTATGGTCGAAGACGTTTTTCTCGCATATCGTACGTAACGGTGAACTGAACAACGCGCCGCGAGCTCTATTGTTTCTGATGATGTTGTTACGGAAAATGACTTCCGGTGTCCAACTCAGATTCTCAATGCCATAAGCAACATCAGCATTAATCTCTTCCGGAAGTTCTTTTTCAAAACTAATTATGAATTCCTTGACACCAACCGTGGACGAAGTCTGTTGACTACTGATAGCAGACAGCAGACAGCTGATAGCTTTAATAACATTTTTGTGCTCCAACATCTCCATCGTGTTTGCCTTGACGAAACATACGCTGTCGCCGACGTCGCCCCACGCAAAACCCCACGCTTGTTCGTGTTCGTAACTGCATCTTAAGGTGCGTTCGTCGATACGTTCTTTGACCTTTAGATATATCCCGTGTACGTTGATGGCGTCGTCCATCATGGCTTCGTAGAGTCCGTTTTCCGAATGTATAAGACCTTTACATTGCGAGAAGTGAGTGGCATCGGCTTGCGTGGTAAAATAACGAGGGTCATCGTCACCTCTGAGGCAGACGTTGAAACCGTCGAGTTCTATATTGTCGCAACGTTGAGCGAGCAATCCCATTCCTTCCGCATAATGCACGTTTACGTTATTAATATATGTGTCATTACTATGGTCGAGGAATATTCCGGGAGCAGGACGGTTCCAAGTACGCATCGCTACTTTCGTTCCGGGGAGAAGTCTAGCGTCTTTCCAGTTGGGAGCATATAACTTACGCTCTCCTAAGTCTTTCACGTCTTTGGTGTCGATCCATAAGTCGGAAGTATTATAAACGATATGACGACTCTCTTTCTCAAAGGCAATTCCTGTATATTGTGAATACTTCCACTCATCAATTGTAGATTGTTCATCGTTAGTTGTCAATTGTTCGTAAGTCTCGAAATAACCGTTTTCGCCGATACGATATTCAACCCAAGTCTCGACGAGAAATATCATGCCTTCGTCGCCTTTGTTTTCAATAATTTCGACCTGTGCGATATGCGGATTTTCAAAGTCGATGGAGAAATTTCTTAGTGTGACGTTTGACGAATTAACAACTGCGAGAGGAAGCATCTGACCATGAAAGATGAAGTCGGAACCTCCACCGTCAATGGTGATATTGTTCCAGTCTTCAATGCAGATGCCGACTTTCTTAGGTTGGTTCTGGTCATGATTCGAGACGTAATATTCACGTTGCTGAGCATCGGCTGGGTAGAAGTCGTATCTGTCTTTCTTAAATTTAATTAAGACTTTAGAATTATCGTCTACTTCAGATCTTACTTTATTGATAATGTCATGCAAATCCTTTACGTTGGAATTGTCGATTTCGATTGTTGTTTTGTCAACAGACAACGAACAACAAACAACAGACATTGGGTAAGCAAGTAATAATAACATTAATACAATGATACAAGGTAGATATTTCATTCCATTGGTTCTAAATGAATTCTGTAATTTTAAAATATTTCTCATATTAATAATCATTTAATTTTACCTTAAACTTTAAACCTTAAACATCTTTTTTATATAAGAAACTCCGGCGTATGCTAACGGTGTTCCGAATAATACTTCGATTCCGAGTTTCATGAAATATTGCGTGGCAATCATCATGATGATGTCGCGTGATGTCATCGTTCCGGCGAAGGCGATAAAGACGAAAGGCACTGTGTCTAACAGATGTGCCGCGATGGAACTGCCTATCGTTCTTGTCCAGAGAGGTTTGTCGTAGAGTTTGGATTTTATCTTATCCATAAGCCATGCATTCGACAACTCGCCGAGGAGGAATCCCGTCAGTGACGCTATCACGATGCGAGGTACGTAGGTGAATACGCTGTCGTAAGCTAATGCCGTACCTTCTAAATAATCAGGCGATGGAAGCCAGACCGCTACCTGCGTGAACAGCATCATGATGATGTTGCAGAGGAATGTCATCCAGATGACTTTCTTCGCTTTCTGGTAGCCCCATATTTCCGTCAGGATGTCGCCGAGCATATAGGCGAAAGGGAATGTGATGGTGCCTGCGTCGAAATAGATGATATTAAAGAAACTGATAACTTTCACTGCCATGATGTTCGACACTAAGTAGAGCGTGACGAAGAGGGCAGTCACAACCATAAATGGCATCTCGCCATCTGTTCGGTTTTTTAAAGGGTTTTCCGAGACCTTGTTCATAATGATGTGAATTTAATTTTGTGGCGCAAAGATAAGGAAAATGTCCAAAGGCTAAAAGGAAAAATTGAAAATTGAAAGTTGAAAATTAAGGTAGAGACTCTAAGTTTGCAGCGTGAAAACAAGTGAGTGGGAAAACTATGGCATCACGCAAAGCATGTCCAGGAAAGGGAACTGTCTTGACAATGCCGTAATGGAAAATTTCTTTGGAATTATGAAATCGGAATTGCTATATTTGCAGAAGTTTTCTGATATGGATGATTTTAAAAAACAATTAAAAAAATATATTCATTATTATAATAACGATAGAATCAAATTGAAATTAAATGGAAAGAGTCCGGTGAAATACTGAACTCTTTATACGTAAACTGTTTTATTAATCAGTCCAAACTTTGGGGTTCACTTCAAACTCTCCTCTTTTTTTTTTAAAATGTTACACATATCAAAAAAAATACTTACATTTGCAAGTACTGAAGAGAAAATCAATTACTATTTTTTAATTTAAATTATAAAGATATGAGGAAAAATTTATCTTTGTTTAACAAGGTTTTAGCGGTTGTTTTAGTCATCTGTATTGCGGCTTCTTGTAAAAAAGAGAAAGTCGATAAGGTGAATATTGACAATCAGTTTGCAATTTCATTATTTGCAGATACAATCAGATTAGGTAATTTGTTGGAAAGTATGGATTCAACTACATCCGATTACATCAGGATTAATGAGGACGGCACTATCTGTGCATATTACTCAGATTCCATAAAGAATGCTGTCGTGGCATCAGATATCTTGTCAGGACTCGATGACATCTCTTTTCAGGTTGATAACATAGAGTTCGAAATTCCTGATGTTCCAGAATTGCCGGATATTCCAGATATTCCGGATTATGAAATAGATACAATATTTGAGGTTACAGGCATAAAGATACCATTCGAATATGAAGGATACGAGATAAATCAAGTGGTCTTGAAAAATGGTAAGATAGATATGGATGTCGCTTGTAATTTTGACTACGTTAAGCAAGTGAAATTATCTACTGAAAATATTAAACTATCTAATGGTGATGATTTTTCAATAGATATTAATTTTGAAAATAGCAACCAGCAATATGTCAGTTTGGATCTGACTGATTGCACAATTATTCCAATTGATGGAGGCATTGATTTCACATTTTTGGTAAATGTTGTAGTGTCATTAGATGATTTACAAGGTATGGGTGGCACTTATACATTTGATTTGGAAGGAAGTATAAGAGATGTTGAGTTTAAATCCATTGATGGAACAATACAAGACACAAGATTTGATTTCAAAACATCACAAGAGTTATCCCTAAGTTTTCCTAACTTATATGGCGATATGAGTTTGGCAACTCCTGAATTTTCGTTCACCTATATCAATTCGTTTGGTTTTGAAGCTACAGGTCGTGTTGATTCATTATATCTTACCGATGCTTCTGGCAATATGACTTCAATATTTAAAGATTGGAATGATGTTGAATTTACGATGCATCCAACAGCTGACGGATATGGTGTGATTGATGATATTGACGAACAGATGATAGATTATTTGAATCTTTTGGATGATTACAAGAGTTTCAATTTCAGCGGCAATGTCGTTATGGGTTGTGACAACGTTGCCGACCACATGATTACCGATGATTCTCATATCGACATTATTGCAGACCTTGTGTTACCTCTAGAATTCAGTATTGAAAATCTTGTCTTCATTGATACACTCGACTTTAATCTTAATTTAGGCTCTGCTGAAAATGGCGAATCAGATGAGAGTCTCCATATTGAAAATATCTTCGATGAGTTGGAGTTTAAGTTTATGTTCGACAATGCTCTTCCGATTCAGTTAAAACCTCAAGCTTATATTCTCGTAAATGATAATGTTATCGACTCTTTGTTTGATGGAGAAATTGTTGAAAAAGGCTGTGTCGACACTCCTGTTCAAAGCGTGTTGTGTGCTCATGTCACAGATGATAGGCTTATAAATTTGCAGAAGTCAAATAAGTTGATACTCAACATCGGATTGTCTTCTCTCGGTGAAAATGTGACATTGAATTCTAATGACTATTTCAATTTGAGAATTGGTCTTAAAACAAAGACATCAGAAATTTATATGGAAGATTTAAACTTTTAAACAGATTAAGGTATGAAAAAGATATATAGTTTATTAATAGCATTAGTATTGTTGCTTGGCAACATCTCTGCTCAAGCACAGAATGAAGGTATGGCATTGTCATTATTGCCAAATCAACCTTACAATAATTTATATAATCCTGGTGTTCGAGTTAACCAGAAATTAGTTTTAGGTTTAGGCATTTCAAATATTAATGTTGGCATATATAACACAAGTATCAAATATAATAACCTATACACCCAGCAATTAGGTGTTTCGGCATTAGACCTTAATAAATTTATCAATAGTCTTGATGACCATGATAATTATATCGGCACCAACTTCTCAATGGATATTTTACGCGTCGGAGCTAGATTCAATAAGTTATTTGTTGATATAAATTGGCGTGCCAGATTTAACACAGAACTTCATTATTCAAAAGACTTCCTCGGTTTCTTCGTTAACGGCAACGGTCATTATATGGGAACAGATAATCCTGCCGATTTCAGTATTGGTGTCGATGCCAATCTCTATACAGAACTCTCTGTAGGCGCACAATATGACATCAATGATAAATTAACCGTCGGTATTAGACCTAAATTATTGAATGGTATAGCAAATGCTTACGTAAACGATGATGGTACAATGATATACACTGATCCTAATACTTACGAGATAATTGCAAATGCAGACATCAATATTAAAATGTCTTCTATTGTCGAAAAGGATATTCATAGAATCTCTGAGGTGACAGATGTGTTTGATATGGATTCGATAAGCATTAGTGAACTTTTTAACTTTAAAAGCAACCTCGGATTCGGCATTGACTTGGGTGCTTCTTATAAAATCAGTGACAACATTGGCGTAGCTCTCGGTGTTTATGACTTAGGATTCATTAAATGGACTAATACCAGAGAAAAACATAATCATAAAGATAATGTGGTTATTAACGACGCATTGGTAGATGACATTAATGGACTTACTAATTTGAATCTTGATGTTAAAGATTTGTATTCTGATCTGTTAGGTGATGTCTGGGACAACGACTCTCTTTATGCAGGTGAAGATTATAAGACATCATTAAAAACCAGAGTTATGCTTCAAGGATATTATGAACTCATGCCGATGGCTAGATTTACAGCAGTTGCCCAAATGTATTATGCAAATAAAAAAATGCGTCCAGCTCTAACATTAGCATATAGCGGTTCTTTCTTAAAAATAATTAATTTGACAGCAAATTATACTTTTTCTAAATATTCTGGCAACTCGCTCGGAGCTGGCATCAATCTTAAATTAGGACCAGTCGACTTATACGCAGTGACAGATAACTTCTTGATATTAACAAAACTCAATGCTTCAACAGTAAAAATGGTTACTTCATATAGAACTACCAACGTACGCTTAGGTCTGATAATAGCAATAGGCGAAAAGAAAAAATAATACCAAGTAAATAAGCATGAGCGGCATTGATATGTCGCTCATTTTTTTTATATTTGCAGAAAATAAATGCATAATATGAGAAGACTATTTTTATCAATTGTATGTTTGTTGTTTTTACA
This sequence comes from Bacteroidales bacterium, assembly GCA_045606865.1. Taxonomy (GTDB): domain Bacteria; phylum Bacteroidota; class Bacteroidia; order Bacteroidales; family F082; genus Limimorpha. The sequence goes on along the minus strand of JAZUST010000166.1, from coordinate 2,881 downwards.
AACAATCTATGCCCAAGAATGGCATTCTATCAATTCTAAATCTAACGACAGCTATTCTGTTAATTTAATCAAATCTACCGAAGAAGCAGTAAGCCTAGAACTCACAATCAATGGCTTTAGCACTAACTCAGTGGCGGCACCTCGCTCACATAGTTCTGTAATCATCACAAATGAAGACATGGCTCCTCTTTCGGAAGCCGGACAACCTAACATCCCATCACTTTCCATACCTATTATAATTAATGATATGGGCAAGATGGAAGTCAGAGTTTCCAACGTAGAATATCTCGAATATAACGATATTGAGATAGCTCCGTCAAAAGGAGACTTCCCTCGCAGCATCAATCCTGACGATGTCCCTTATACTTACGGAGACGTCTACCAACAAAATGAATTCTTCCCTGCAACAAACGTAAAATTAGATTCGCCATATATTTTACGTGACTTCCGCGCACAGAACATCATCGTCACGCCTTTCGCATATAATCCTGTCACAAAGACATTGAGAGTCATGCATAAAATGACAATAGAAGTTGTTTCGACAAAAGAAGAAGGCGAAAACGAATTAGCAAGACGTTCTAATACAATAAATATGGATTCCGAATTTGAGAAGATGTATTCGAACCGTTTCATCAACTATAAGGAATCAGGCGCGAAATACGACATTATAGAAGAAGAAGGCGACCTCCTCATTATCTGCCACGACGCTTTCATGAGTGCCATGCAGCCTTTCGTAGAATGGAAAAGAGCTACCGGACGTAAGACGACTATGGTGGGAACAAGCGTAGCTTGAACTTCAGCCGACAATATCAAGAATTATATCACATCACAATATGAAGACAATCCAAATCTCGTCCATGTTCTGTTAGTCGGAGATTATCAACAATTGCCAGGAAAATACCTGACTATGGGCTCGGGTTATTTTGTCGATTACTCAGGTTATTCCGACTGGTGGTTCGGACAATTAGAAGGTAACGACCGTTACAACGAACTCATCATCGGTCGTTTCTCTGCCGAGTCAACATCTGATGTGACGACACAAGTCAACAAGGTCATTCATTATGAAAAAGACATAGATACAAGTGCAAGTTGGCTTAAGGTTGGTCAAGGTGTGGCAAAAAAAGAAGGTCAGACTGGACATAATGGTGAGGACGATTATCAACACATGGATAAAATAAGAGATGATTTATTAGGATACAATTATACAACAGTTCACCGCGACTACCAAAATGTTACCGGTGTCTCATCATCTGCCGCTCAAATCAGTCAGCATATCAACGAAGGTGTAGGCATCATCAACTATTGTAACCATGGAAGTCCTACAGGTTGGGGTGTTTTCAGCTACAGCAACTCGCACGTCAACGCCTTGACAAACGACTACCAATTGCCTTATATCATATCGGTAGCTTGCAACAATGGCGAATATACATACTATCAACCTTGTTTCGCAGAGACATGGATGCGTGCCACAAATGTAAACACTGGCAATCCGACAGGTGCTATCGGCGGTATGTTCTCTTATATCTCACAACCATGGACACCACCAATGTACGGTCAGGACGAGATGATAGATATTTTCGTAGAATCATATAGCAACAACATCAAACGTACTATGGGCGGCGTTTCCCTCAACGGTAACTTTAAGATTTTAGACTTGGGTCATAACAACACCTCATATTACGCTACATACAACACTTGGACACTCTTCGGCGATCCTACACTTACCCTTAGAAACGACATTCCAGAAACAATGACAGTAACTCATAACTCTGAAATGTCAAAACAAGCAACAGGATTCGTTGTGAGCGCCAATAATGCAGAAGGCGCAAAAGCGACACTCACAAGAAACGGAGAAATGATGGGAACAGCAACAATAGAAAACGGTTCCGCATTGATTACTTTCGAAGCTCCAATGACGTTAGGCGAGGCTACACTCACAGTGTTCGGCTACAACAAAGTGACTTATCAGACAACTATCAATATCGTTGAGAACGCCGACGAACCTCTCATGGTTAACATTACCACAAATAACGATGTTGTCATGCCTGGTGGATCTGTGTTATTGAACGTAATGGCTTTCGGCGGCACTTATAATTATACATATTCATGGTCACCAACAACAGGTGTTAACGGTGTCAATTCTCCAAATCCTATTGTCACACCATCTCAAACAACGACATACACATGTACGGTCAATGATGGCGAAGAGACGGCAACTGCCTCAATAACAATTACGGTAGTATGCCCTCCATCAAATCTTGAAGCAGAAGTGAATGGAAGCAACGTTACCCTTACATGGAACGAAACGACACCTGACGCAGTTTATAACATATACCGCAATGACAGCAAAATAGCATCAAATATAAATGCTACTTCATATACTGATGAAAATCTTGCAGAAAACAGTTATATCTACAAAATAACTTCTGTTTATGAGAACCTCGAATCACCAAAGAGTGAAGGCGTAGAAGCTATAGTGTACGAACTGTCGGTGTCAACATTCGCCAATCCTGGATTTATAGTGAAAGGCGAATCGACAGAAATCTTCGCTTACGTTGATGGTGCGAGCGGCGATGTGTCTTACTCATGGACTCCAGCCGAGTCGCTCGAAAACCCTAACGCTTCTTCAACAGTGGCAACTCCTTTGGAAACTACCGTATATACTGTCACAGTCACTTGCGGAAATCAATCGGCAACAGCAAGTCAGCAAGTTAAAGTCCTCGTGGAACCGCAAAACGTAAAGGCGACAGTAGAAGGAAATATCGTCACTCTCGAATGGGACGAAGTTGAGTTAGCAGAATATTACACAGTGTCACGCGACGGCTATGTATATGAGACATACGTCCCTACAACGACATACGTCGATGATGAGGCTGCATTC
>JAZUST010000165.1:0-7084 GCA_045606865.1 Bacteroidales bacterium | reverse complement strand
GCTTCAAGAGCAAGACGCAAAAAAGTTTTAAAACAGACAAAGGGCCAGTTCAGCGCACGTAAAAACGTTTGGACTGTAGCTAAAAACTCTTACGAAAAGGGTTTACAATACGCATATCGCGACAGAAGAAACAAGAAACGTGATTTCAGATCCTTATGGATTATCCGTATCAATGCCGCAGCACATGAATACGGCATGACATACAGCACATTCATGGGTAAAATTCACGCAGCTAACATCGACCTTAATCGTAAGGTTTTAGCCGACTTAGCTTTGAATAATCCAGAAGCATTTAAAGCTATCGTTGAAAAAATAAAGTAATAATCACTAAATGAGTGTAAAAAGAAGCCGCTGTGAAGCGGCTTTTTTTATTACCCAAAAAACTAAGTATATTGACTATGACCATGGCTTATTTTTGGTTAAATAAAATCCCTAGTCATAGTTCATAGTTCTTATATTATTCCGCACAAATGATAGAGAACTCTTGCTCCTACGTTGCCGTCCCATTCGTCTTCGCCAGGTGACACTTCACAGAGGTCGAAGCCGATAATCTCCTTGCCACTTTGTTTTACCTTATTTAATAAGTACATCAGCTCTTCATATTCCATTCCGCCTGGTACTGGCGTGCCAGTATTAGGACATAACTTAGGATCTAATCCGTCGATGTCGATAGAGATATAAACCTTATCAGGAAGTTGTGAGATTATGTCATCGCATATTGATTTCCAGGTGGCACCTTCGTACATTTTCTTGCGGTTGTCACGGTCGTAAAAAACAACCATTCTTCCTTCAGAGTTGTCGACAATTTCCTTCTCTTGGTCGCAGTAGTCGCGTATCGCCACCTGAACGAGTTTCTCGATGTTGTCGTATTTCATCGTGTTATAGAAGATAGAAGCGTGAGAATATTTGAATCCTTCGAATTCTATTCTGAGGTCGCTGTGAGCGTCGACATGGATGATGCCGTATTCTTCACCTTGTTCGTTGAAATATGTGTGATAGGGGAGAGGTATGCTGTGGTCGCCACCGAGGAGACCAACTTTTTTGCCTTGAGATTTCCAATATGCGATTCTGTCTTTAAGCCAAGCGAACATCTTGTTGAAACCTTTTTCAATGGCGATATATTTATCTTCGTAGGTTTCAGGGTTTTCGTCGACGTCGCCGTTTTCAATACCGTCGATGATGTCTTCACTCATTGGAACCAATTCTTCGTGAAGTTCGCGAAGTTCTTGTGGAAATTCATCCATCCATATGCCGCGTTTCCATACGTCAGGATAATCGTGATGATGAAGGTCTACTTGCATAGAACCATCGAAAACTGCCTGAGGTCCATTGACGGTACCTCTGTTATAACTCGTTGTGAGTTCCCATTCAACAGGAATTATTATTATCTCAGCTTCTTCTGCGCTACAAGGTAATCCGTAGATGCCTGAACCGAGAGCAGCCGCAGCATTAGGGTCAAAAATCTTTTCTTCCATAATTAATTCATTTTTGCAAATATACGTTTTTTTGACTAAAGACTAAAGACAAAAGATAAAAGTTGAATGTTCATAGAAAAAACTTTACTCATTAGTCAAAGTTCATAGCTCATAGTTCAAAGTTTTTTTGTATATTTGTATCGATGAACTGTTAATTTTGGAACTTCAACTGAAGTTCACGTTACTAACCTAATAAATTTGAAAATGAATTTTACGTCAGTAAATAAGATTTTTGAAGAATCTATAAAGAAAAACTGGGACAGACCAGCTATTTCTAACTACCAAGGCGTCACTTTGCACTACAGAGATATGGCGCGCAGAATAGCAAAGCTTCATATTGTTTTTGAAGAATGTGGATTGGCAAAAGGCGACAAAGTTGCTTTATGTTCCAGAAACCAGGCCAACTGGGTAGTATCATTCTTAGCAGCCATGACATACGGCGCGGTGCCGGTGCCTCTCATGCACGAGTTTAAACCGAGCAACATTAATCATCTCGTTAATCATTCTGAAGCAAAGATTCTCTTCGTCGACGAAGTGATATGGGAAGGTCTATCAGAATTAGATATGTCGGGATTGCAAGCGGTTATTCAAGTTAACACCTTTAAGTTGCTTTATGCGGCGAATGAGAAGATAACGGAAAGCAGAGAACATCTGAACGAACTCTTCGGAAGATATTATCCTACAGAATTTACACCTGAGAGTATCAGTTATTATGAAGACTCGGCCGATGAGTTGGCTATTATCAACTACACTTCAGGAACATCAGGGTTCTCTAAAGGCGTGATGATTCCTTATCGCGCTATACGTTCTAACATAGAGTTCGCAGCAAAGGTACTTCCTCAGATGAACAACACCTCGCGTGTCGTCTCCATGTTGCCGACTGCACACATGTACGGACTTATGTTCGAGGTACTTTATGAGATGACTCGCGGTGCTCATGTATTTTTCCTCTCTCGTCTCCCAAGTCCTAAGATTATCATGCAGGCTCTCGCTGAAGTGAAACCTACTTTGGTCATCGCGGTGCCTCTCATCATAGAGAAGATTTATAAAAGCAAGGTGAAACCTGTTCTTGAAAAGGCTGGTATCCGTTTCGTGATGAAACTGCCAGGTCTTGAGCAAGTCGTTATGAATAAGATCAAGACTGAGCTTATCAATGCTTTCGGCGGCGAGTTTATCGAAGTCATCATCGGTGGCGCGGCATTCAATAAAGAAGTCGAGTCGTTCTTCAAGAAGATGGAATTTCCGTTTACTGTAGGTTATGGCATGACAGAATGCGCTCCTATAATCACTTACGATGGACATAAGACAGCGAAGTTATATTCCTGCGGACGTATCGTTCCTAATATGGAGATGAAAATAGACTCTCCAGATCCGCAGAACATCCCAGGCGAACTTTTAGTAAGAGGCGCTAATGTGTTCTTGGGTTATTATAAAAACGAAGAAGCAACGAAAGAAGTCCTCGAAGACGACGGATGGTTCCACACCGGCGACATGGGCGTTATCGACGCTGATGGTTATCTCTTCCTCAGAGGTCGTTCAAAATGTATGATACTCGGACCTTCAGGACAGAACATATATCCGGAAGAAGTGGAAGCTGTTTTGGATACACGCCCTTACGTTCTTGAATCGTTGGTTATTGAAGATAACGGCGGCTTGACAGCTCTCATCTATCCAGACTTCGACCTCGCAGCAAAAGAAGGTATGAATCAGGCAACATTTATAAAATATATGGAAGATACCTTGCCTGAAGTTAATAAAGAATTACCGAACTATGCTAAATTGAAGAAGATTGAAGTGATGTCGGAAGCCTTTGAGAGAACGCCGAAGAAAAGCATCAAGCGATATTTATATCAGAGAAACTGAGAAACTTGCTAAAAAGATTTATTATATCTGAAAATTAACATAAAGACGCGTCAATGTTTTCTGCAAAAATTACATTGACGCGTCTCTGTTTTTATGTTTTTCAGATTTGGGAGTTTTCAGATTTTTATTCCCTTCCGCCTCCTAATGCATGATATAATGATGTCACAGCATTTAATTCATTGAGATGATCTTCCGTCTGGGTGAGAAGTGCTCAAATTGTCTGTATATGTTGCAACTGCTAAGAATCATAATGCAAAGAGCGATATATGTTATCTTTTTCATAAGTTTAATCTTTTGTTTAATTCCTATTTTATTATTTAATTAGTGACCATTATAATTTATGTTACATATATAAGAAATAGATTCTATTGATAAAAGCATTCTTTTCATAATTTCAAAAAAAGCAAATCTTGGAAAAACGGCAAAATCTTTGATAATTTCCTTGGAAAAACGGCAAAAATATATTAGTTTTGCCTTGGAAAAATGGAAATAATATGCTTAAAAGAAAGATTGACAAATATATAGAGGATTTTTACATCAATAATAGAAATGCTCTCCTTGTGACAGGTGCGCGTCAGATAGGTAAGACTTTTTCTATTCGTGAGTTTGGAAAGAAATTCACGAGTTTTATAGAGATTAATTTTATTGAAAATCCTGATGCGGTTGAACTGTTCAAAAATGCTAAAAGTAGTGAAGATATTTTATTACGCATATCAACCATTACAAATAAAGATTTACTCAAAGGCAAAACCTTGATTTTTTTCGATGAAGTACAGAGATGTCCTGATATTGTGACAGCTATAAAATTCTTGGTTGATGATGGTTCGTACAGATATATACTTAGTGGTTCTCTTTTAGGTGTTGAACTTAAAGACCTTCGTTCAGAACCTGTTGGATATTTGGAAATTAAAGAGATGTTTCCTTTAGATTTTGAGGAGTTTGTTACATGTCTTGGAATAAATGATAAGGTTATAGAATCGTTACGTAACGCATGGAATAATCTTACTCCTGTTGACGATTTCATTCATTCAAAAATGATGGAGCTATTTCGTCTGTATCTTATTGTAGGAGGGATGCCTGCTGCTGTTAGCAAATATATAGAAACTAATAATATGCAGGAGGTGCTTAGAATACAACAAGATATAATTACTTTGTATAAACGAGATATAGCACAATATGATCCAAATAACAAACTCTATATCGAGGATATTTTCAATCTAATTCCGCCTGAATTGAATTCTAAGAATAAACGTTTTATATTGAAGAAACTTAATGAAAACGCTAAATTTGAACGTTATCAGAATAGTTTTCTTTGGTTGAAAAATGCTGGTGTCGCTTTGCCTGTCTATAATGTTGAGGAACCGAAAATGCCATTGTTATTGGCTCGCTCTCGAAATCTGTTTAAACTTTTTCAAAATGATATTGGTTTGCTCGCTTCTCAATATTCTGATGGAATACAATTACGAATCATAAAAGGTGATAAAAACATTAATTTCGGGTCGATATATGAGAATGTAGTGGCTCAAGAACTTATAGCTCACGGCCTTGATGCGTATTATTACAATAACAAGAAACGTGGAGAGATAGATTTTGTTATTGAATTGAATGGTAAAGTCTTGCCTATTGAGGTGAAGTCAGGTAAAGATTATGAAGTACATCGTGCTTTGTCGAATATAATGAATTGTGATGAATACGATTTGGAACAAGCTGTCGTCTTTAATAATGAAAATCTGTTAGTTAAAGATAAAATAGTTTATGCGCCAATTTATATGGTGATGTTCTTAGAGAAGAAAAATGAAGTCCCGACTTATTATAAAGTCGATTTAAGCGGAATAGTATGATGCTGCTTTATAATCTAATATTATTATACGAAAAAAGGAGTACGAAAATGATCGTACTCCTTTTTTCGGAAGTCGTAATAGTTTTGTTTGTTATATCAATCCTCTTTCTTTGAGCCACTGAGCTCTGACTTTATCGCCTCGTTCAATCAGCTGAGTGCAAATGTTGCTTCCTAAAAATCCTGCCGCACCTGTAACAAGATATAATCTATTGCTCATCACTTTTATTGTTGATTATTTTTTTGCCTCATCTAATTTTTTCTTGGCGTCTTCGACTCTTTTGTTGGCTGCTTCCAATTCTTTGAGCTGCTCTTCTCTCATGGCAGCGGTCCTGACCGACGGATTGGATTTCCTTTTCTGTTCCTGATAATCACCTCGAGAATACAGAACCTCGTTTGAATGATATGAAAGATATTTGGATTTTATAATGAGTACAATCCATTCTCTGATTCTAAGATTTCATCTCTAAAACAATTATAATTCTCGGTGCTTTGCGGAATGAAAAACGGAACGATGAAAATATTTCCTCCATAACCGCAAAGTTTGTGCTTTATGGATATTATGTTTTCGTCTTTACAAGGATAAATATACGCGCCATTTTCCGCTTTCTTGCAGAACATATAAGTCACGACTTGATATAAATCTTCGCGCCCGACTCCTCTTTCAAGATGTTTGTATTTTGCATCTATGATGAAATCTTCTTTGTAGAAATCGGGATATAATCTGCGGGAATTGTTGTCTAACTCTTCGTTATCTTTTTCATTAACAAACATCGGAAATCCACCTTTTGAATTTTTGTTTTGTGGATGTTTGAATCCAAGTTTCGATAAGATGGTGTTGAGATATTCTTCCCAAAGCCATGCTCCGTCAAATAAGATTCCATAGACCTTGTCTTTTTCTTGTCCGAATTTTATTGATTCATGTCTTAGAATCTGAAGACAAATCTTCTGCAAAATGCTGTATTCCGAATAATACGGATGTTTCATTGGACGAAGATTCTTGCTTATGATTTTGTCGCGTTCTCTCAGATTGTATGACGAAGTCGCCATGATAATCTGATTGACACATTCTTTTGTCTCATTGTCGATGTTCAAAATGTGGGAAGAATTCTTCTTTGTCCTGATAAATTCAATCGTATGACGAATCAGTTGTGTTATTTCATTGTCGTATGAATGTTCGCGTGTTGAATATGAGATTGTTCCGAGGAAAGGAATGTTTTCCTTGATGTGACGGCTTATGTCAATCGGACCTTTTACATTAGCATTGTTATGTTCGTAACGACGGTATTTTTTGAATAGACCTTGTGCCAACGCTTTTTTCAGAAAGTAAGGAAACAGATAAATAAGGAAGTCGAAGATTTGCTCCTTACTCGACGAATGTTTCATGTCGAAAAGATTGATGGAGAAGACTTTCTCTAACATATAATGCAGAAAATAATCTTCTCTGTCTTCTTTTGCGAAACGCGATTTTATGTCAATCTGAGTCTCATTGATTCCGACAAATCCCATTATGTTGGAGGTAGATATTTCGTTACGATGATTTAAAGAAATAATGCAGTTGTCGCCAATCTTGTCTCCATGATGTTTTAAGTCACGAGGAAATATTAAAAGATTCGGATTATCGTCGAGCGACAATTCTTTTATATTGATGTTGGCTATTTTCTGAAGATTAGGTAAATGACACTCAGCTTCAGTCTCATCAATGAAAAAAGATCTGTAATCTTTCCAATCGTGATTATCAGTTATTTGGAGCAGACTCATTGTCGTAAGCTTTTTTCAAATCCTTAATTTTTTCTTCAACATCTCTCATTCCTCTCAGATATTCTTTGAGCAAACCGTCGAGATGATAATTCCAAAGATCCTCGAAATTGCCTCCATAATTATTTAATTTTAAGAAATAGCTTGCGCC
>JAZUST010000164.1:0-10436 GCA_045606865.1 Bacteroidales bacterium | reverse complement strand
AAGTAGGCAGGCGTGAAGAGCGGAACTCGTAATGCCTGCCTGAAAATATTAAGGGAATTTCTATAAATTGCTTTGCAAATGATTTATGAATTTTTATTGAGAAGATTTTTGTATTTCTTGAAAGAGCATAGCGAGCTATGTGATTGAAAGAAAGACGAAAAGATTCCGATAAGAAACATAAAGCATGCAAAAGTTTTTACTGTAATTGTCAAAAATTATTTGAACGGGGAATTTATAGAAGTTCCCTTAAAGTATATTTGCATAAACGACGGTCGATGCAAATATCATCATCGGAAAAAAATCTCATATTCTATTTTTTTTTCGTTTTTTCAGATTTAAAAAAATCTTATCTTTACGAAAAATTTTTTTTGATATGAAAAAGAATTACCTATTGATTTTGTTGTTTGTATTTTCAATTATTTCAAACACTTACGCTCAGAATGTCAGTTTTGACAGAGCGAAGAGAATAGGAGAGATGTTCGTAAAAGAAAGTACGTCTTTAGGCAAAGAAAGAGACGTCATCAATTCAGCACTCTCTCATACCTTCAAATCGAGTGATTCAACGCCTTCTATTTATGTTTTTAATGTCGATGGAGGCGGCTTTGTTGTCGTCTCGGCGGAAGAAAAAGTGAAACCTATCTTGGCATATTCAACAAATGGTTCTTTCGATGTCGAGAATATGGCTCCGGGTTTTAACTTCACTCTTACTTCTTATCAAGATGAAATAGAATTCGTAAGAAAAAATAATATCGCAGCGACTGATGACATCAAGAAAGAATGGTCGATGGTAGAGTCGAAAGGTCGTATCACAGAAAACAGAAGCGCAGGCGTAGGTCCGCTCTTGACGACAACATGGAACCAGAATTATCCTTATAACTCCTTATGTCCTGAAGATACCGCCGGTCATGGAGGGCACGTCTATGCGGGCTGCGTGGCTACGGCGATGTCGCAGGTGATGCATTATTGGGGTTATCCGACACAAGGCGATGGAACTCATACTTATACTCCTTTTAATTGGAGTTATGAGCAGACTTATATGTATGAAGAACAAACTGCTAACTTCGGCGAGACATATTACAACTTCGACCTTATGCCTAATTATTTGGATTCTTTAAGTACGGAAGAAGAAATTTATTACGTCGCCCTGTTACAATGGCATTGCGGTATATCCGTCGATATGATGTATAGTCCTGAAGGTAGCGGCGCATATTCTTCTGATGTTCCATACGCTGTTAACAATTATTTCGGTTACAACTATCCTGACTTGTTGGATATGTGGTACTATAATAATGATGAATGGGCTGAAGCTCTCAAGATGGAACTCGATGAGTTACGTCCTATGTATTATTCTGGTTCTGATGACGGCGGAGCAGGCGGTCATGCTTTCGTATGTGACGGCTACGATGAAAACAACTTCTTCCATTTCAACTGGGGATGGGGCGGACGCGACGACGCATTCTGTGCTGTCGGTGCTCTCAACACTACAAAATACGCCTTCAACACATGGAACGAGGCAATCATAAACTTTTATCCTAAAGATAATGATTATTACAAACGCCCTGAGATTGTTACTGATTTGAATCTTACAGAAAACGACGCTCATAACGAGGTGATAATATCATGGATAAATCCTTCAACCGATAAAGAAGGTAATGTCCTCACATCGTTAGATACAGTCATCGTTCGTCGCGACTTCGTTACAATAGCAACATTGACCGACGTTGAACCTGGACAAGAAATGACTTACGTCGATAATATCGAAAATCCTGGTTTATATCATTATTCTGTCGTGACAAGTAACGAAAACGGCGACGGCAAATTCGTTGAGAAAACTATTTTGGTCGGACAAAAATGTGACCTGACATTCGAGCTCTTCGATGAAGGCGGCGACGGATGGAAAGGCGGAAGCGTCTCCGTGTTTAAAGATGACGAAAGAATTGCTGTCGTGACTTTAGAAGACGGCTCATCGTCAATAGATTCTGTTTCGTTGCTTAACGGCGATCTCATTTTCGTATGGAACAAATGCTGGTACGCGGAACCATATTACACTTGCGATGAAATATCTTTCGTGATAAAAGACAAAGACGGTAACGTGATATATGAATCAGAAGGCGAGATGGAACCTGGCGTTTTCTTGACATTCAATAACGATTGCACTCTAGATATAGAAGAGACTGAATTCGAAAACGAAAACGTCGTCATCTATCCAAATCCGACAAACGGAATTATCAATATCAACGCATATAACATTAATGAGGTAAGTATTTATAATCTCGTAGGTCAAAAGGTGAAGACTTTGATTGTTGACGATGACAATTGCATGATTGATTTGTCAGATTATAAAGATGGCGTTTATTTCATTAAGATAAATACTGGGAAAGAAATCATAACAAAGAAAATAATATTAACTAATTAATTAAAGAAATGAAAAGATTATTACTCACAACAATCGTCTTATTATTCTCATTAGGACGATTATTTGCAGGTCCTGTCGACGTTAAAACGGCTCAGTCGATAGGAGAGAAGTTCGTTAGAGCTAACATGGAAACTCTCAGAAATTTCCAGACAACACAACACATCGGCACATGGACAGATGCTAAAGGAACAGCAAGTCTATACATTTTTAATATCGACGACAAAGGTTTCTTTATCGTGTCTGCCGACGACAGAGCGAAACCGATCTTGGCATTCTCAGACGAAGGCGCATTGGATTTCAACAACATTCCTTCAAACATGGCTTACTACTTAGATCGTTACACAAAAGCCATCTCATTCGTAGTTGAAAATAATTTAGAAGCAGATGCAGAAGTCGCTGAAGAATGGAACCTTGTCAAATCACGTGGCATCGTGACAGAGAAAACTCTCGGAAGATCTGTAGAACCATTAATCAATTTGTTATGGAATCAAGACAGTCCATATAATATGTATTGTCCAACAGCGCCGGGAGGACCTGGTGGTCGTGCTTACGTAGGTTGTGCCGCTGATGCTATGGCGATGGTGATGAAATTCTGGAACTATCCGGATGCAGGTGTGGGTGAACACTCATACATTCCTGAAGGTTTTCCACAACAATCAATCACTTTAGGTGAAGCATACGATTGGGAAAACATGCCAATACAACTTTATAACAGTTCACCTCAAAATCAAAAACATGCAATTGCAATCTTGATGTACCATTGTGGAGTTACTATTGATATGCAATATGGTTGGGATGGTAGCGGCGCATTCTCAAGCGACGTTCCTGAAGCAATGTCTTCACATTTTAAATATACCGACAAGATGAAGTTGGAATACAGAGAATCATTCACTAAGAAAGAATGGGAAGATATGCTCATCGCAAACTTCGATCAAGGTTTCCCTGCATTTTATGCCGGTCATAGTACAGCAAGTGGCGGTCACGCTTTTGTTTGTGACGGCTATACCGATAACCGTTATTTCCATTTCAACTGGGGCTGGACAGGCGCAGGTAACGGCAACTTCGCCATCGATGCTTTGAATCCAAATGTGTGGGGACAGGCAATGCAGTTCAATGACGGACAGAATGCTATCTTCGATATGATTCCAGACTATGCATACGAAGCAATGGCTGATGAACCAGAAATGGAAGTACGTGCTAATAGCGTATATTCTAAAAAAGGTACTATCATCGTAGAAGTTCCTGAAACTTCAGAATCAGATGCCGAACTCACAGCAATAGAAAAAGTCGTTATTATGAGAGACGGCGTTGAAATATATTCAGAATCAAATGTGACACCAGGTTCTGTCGTTACTTACGAAGACGAAGTATCACAATATGGTTGCTATACATACAATGCTTATGCAGTATGCAGCGGCGTTAAAGGTCGTATCGCAGAAGAAGCATTGATATACGGACCTACATGCGAATGGAAACTCATCAGCACAACAACAAGTTTCCAAGGATGGAATGGCGCGACATTACAATTCTTAGCATCAAATGGAGTCGTTTTCGAAGAAGTTACAACAGACGATTCAACACCTATTAGTGAGGAAATTCAAATCCCAGAAGGAGAGTTCTCTTTGAAATGGAATGCTCCGATGGCTCCAATGTCATCAATCATAATCAAATTGAAGAACTCTTCAAACGAAACAGTTTACGAGTATTCAGGTTCATCAACAGGTTTGACAGCAGGAATAATATTTAACGGAGAAAACTCTTGCGAGAATTGCCAAGCACCTGAAAATCTTACAGCTGAAAACAAATTCATGAACGGACAAGGCGGTACTCTTGTTTCTTGGGAAAAGAATGGCGAACCTGAAGAATTTATCATCTACAGAAGTGAAGACGGTGATGATTATGATAAAATTGCTAAAATAGCAGCAACAGAAAACCAATACTTCGATGCTGTAGAATCCGGTACATATTATTATCAAGTTACTGCTGAAAATGGTAATTGTGAATCAATGCCTGCAGCAACAGCCGACGGCGAAGCAGATTTCGTCATGGTCGAAGTAACATCAATAGCTGAAAATAATATTGGCGCAGCCGTATATCCAAATCCTGCAAAAGACTATCTGAATATCGAAGTAGAAGGATTGATGAATGTCACCTTATATAACATGGTAGGACAGAAAGTCTTCGAACAGAATGTCGATGCCGATGAATTTGTATTGGATATGACATCAATGGAAAACGGAGTCTATATGTTGAAAGTCGTTTCAAGAAAAGGCGAGATGACACAACGTATTTCGGTTATAGACTAATAACAAATTACAAAAGACTAAAGAGAGCTGCTGTGAATAATAGCGGCTCTTTTTTTTAATTGAAAGTTGAAAATGGAAAATGGAAAATTAATTTAAACTCTCGCTAAGACGCAAAGAACGCAAAGTTCAAAAGCATTAATTCAAGGATCTTTTTAGATTCTCAAGTTTTCAGATTTAGAAAATTAATATCTTTTGAATATTGCCTTTTTTCTATATTTGTAAAATAATTTCAAAACTGTTGATTATGTCACGTATTAATGTTTTCGTTACAATAGTGTTGTTTCTTATTGGTGGAATGAATACTGTTGTCGCTCAGAAGTTCGTCTCGACGGAGCCGTCGTTGAAGAATGCAGTTATAGAGGAGTTCACGGGAAGAAACTGCCACGCTTGTCCTTCCGGTCATAAAAAATCCAACGAACTGATGAGGATGTTTCCGGGACGTGTGTTCACCATCAACATACACGAAGCTCTTACACCGGAGACTTATCCTAACTTCAAGACTGAGGATGGAAGGATAATTTATTATGCATTGACGGGTTCGGGTATACCTAACGGACTTGTAAACAGATGTACCGAACGTGGTAAGGGGACTGGACAATGGCAGTCATACGTGTACCAAGAAACTAATAGCGAAGCTCCATGTAATATTGCAGGACTTGCCGTCGTTGACGAGGCTGCTCGTTCAGTGACGTTGACCGTTGAGATATATTATACGAAAGATGTGGATGTGGAAGCCAACTACCTGACGATAGCGATGTTGCAAGACAGCGTCTGGGGATCTCAGAACGAAGGCGAAACTAATCCTGAACAATATGTCGACGGCAACTATTGTCACATGCATACTCTCCGCGACATCATCACTGACACCTGGGGAGATGAGATAAGTCCTACGGAAAACGGTACACTGATAACAAAGACATATAATTACAAAATCCCTGAGATCATCGGCGACCCTAACGGAGTGGAAGTGGTTCTTGAACATCTCGACTTTATCGCCTTCGTGACTAAAGACAAGACAAGTGAAAAGTCGCGTCCTATTTTGAATGCCTGCCGCCTGCCGCTATTGTTGGGAAGTCAGGAAAATGTCTTTCCTTATTTTGAGGTTGTGACCGAGAAACATAACAGTTTCTGTGATAACAACAAGACTTTCACCATCGACATGATGAACAGAGGCTTGGATGAGATTACTTCATTAAAGATGCTTATGGAAGCTGATAACGGCGATACTTTCGAATATGAATGGAACGGAAATTTAGCTTCATACGACGTGGGAGAAATAAAGTTCGATATGGACGTGCCGATTGGAACTCACGATATCGACTTTAAGATAGTTGAAGCTAACGGACAGCCTTTCAGCTATTCTAAAACAATAAGAACAACTTGTGAAGAATGGACCACTATATTCGTGGAGCATGAAAATGACGAGATTGTTCTTGAACTTATGCAAGATAAATTCGGCAACGAAACGACATGGAAAATCATCACGGATGATGACACCGTACTCGCTTCCGGCGGACCTTACGAATATTATTTCGGACAGACGACGGCTACAGAATTTCACGAGATTCCACTTCAACTTCCGTTAGGTCAATGCATGAAGTTTATCTTGTCCGACCAACTCGGTAACGGAATATGCTGTGATTATGGCGACGGATACTACAGAATAATCGACGGTCATGGCAATGTCGTTGTTGATGGCGGCGGCGACTTCGGTTACGAAGCCTCGCTTAATTTTACCTTGGAAGTCGGTGTAGGCGCAGAAGAAACGGCGATCAACGACATTAAAATCTATCCTAATCCAGCAAGAGGCGTTGTTAAGTTATCGGCTGTCAGCGGTCAGCATTCGGTGGTTAAGATTTACAATATAATGGGAGTTTTGGTAGAAGAGATTGAACTCGACGCTGAAGAAATAGAACTCGATGTTTCAGATTATAATCCAGGAATATATTTCTTCAATATTAATGGAGAAGCAGTTAAGGTTATAATTGAAAATTGAAAATCTTGGTAGAGACGTGACATATTACACCTATGAAAATAAACACGATGTAATTGGTGCGTCTCATTCGAATTGAAAATTGAAAATTGAAAGTTGAAAGTTGAAAATTTGCTGGCTCTGTGCAGCTCCGTGTCTCTGTGCGAGAAAAATTTTTGCCTTTCGACTTCAGACTTTCGCCTTTTTTTTTATCTTTGCAATCTAACGATTCCACTATGAGAAAATATATTGTCATTATGTTTCTTTGTTTTACGACTTTTTTTCTTGTATATTGCGACAGGAGTGACAAGATTTTCATGCCTGACAAGAATGATCATGAAGATGTGGAATATTCGAGACTTGTTGACTCTGTAGATAAATTGCTGTGGGGCTTCAATTATTTTGATTTCAATGATTCTATATTATATCCGGCTTTGGAATACTATAATAATGACGACAATATGCGCCATCTTTGGATGCGGGCTCGCTGCAATTTTCTCATAGGTATGTTGAAATTTAATGATAATGTTAATTCAGATAAGCCGGTGGCGAATCTGCTTGAAGCATTGGATATACTTGATGAGCATTTTAGCACCTCATATCCTCAGGTGTGCTGTCTTTACAGCAAAATTCATTATATTAACTCTCGTATCGCATTTAATCATTCTGATGGAAATGCATGTAGTTACTTCGCTAATCTCGGATTGTATTACGCGGCATTGGCCAATGATACCTCTTGCATTGCGTACTCTTATTATAATCTGGCTATTATCTATGATCGCATAGATGTGAGAGACACTCTGAATACTCCTTATACATATTATCAGAAGGGCATCAGTCTCATTGATTCGTGTAATTATAAAATGGAGTTGGCCTGCCTTGAGAATGCTTACGCCAATTATCTCAGATTTAAAGGAGAATATGATTCAGCGATGGTACATTATAATAAACTCAAGACTTTGATTTCAGATAATACACAATTCTATCATAAGACCCTCGTTGAGGAAGCTTTTGTGTATTATAGAAAGAATGATTACCAATCTGCTATAAGCAATTTGTTAGAGGCGTATGAGTCGGATGCCGATCATATAAAGATTACGGCAGTTAAAGGCTTGGCTGACTGCTATAAAATGATAGGCGACACTGTTAGATCGACAGAATATCTTATGTATATTGCAGAATATATGAATCAATTGACGGTTACCAAGAAATATAACATGAACGCTATATCATTGCTCAATGCATATATAGAAAGTAAAAGCGTCCATTCAAAAGATGCCGGCATGGCGTGGATACTTGTTGTTGTAACTGTTGTGATTGCTGTTATCATAACCATATATTACATCTTAAGGAAGAAACATAATATGATCATCAAAGACAAAAATCTTGAAACACTGATGATAAAGGTGGATGCGATATACAGAGATAAATACGGCAACAAGAAGCAACGTATATTGGACGAATTCAATGCCGTATTTCCGGAAACTATAGCCGTACTTAAAGAAACGTACAGCGATTTGAATGAAACAGAAGTCAATGTATGCGTATTATCTTTCTTTCCATTCCAACTTAAGGAAGTTGCTGACATTTTGAACCTGAGAGTCAATACAGTCTCGAAGAGCAAAATCTCACTTAAAAAGAAGACAAATAAAGAAAATATAAATGATATTTTGAGACCATTCATCTCGTAATTCTATATTTTTACCCCCAAAAAAATATGGATTTACATTCTATAACTTATTGATTATATTATTTATCTGAGGAAAATATGGTGGATTTGGTGTAAATCGCATCATTTTCGTTTCATTTTGCTTTAACTTTGTCAACATTAACAAATCATTATTATATCAAGATGAAAATGAAAAATGAATTAACAACTTTATTGACCGTGATTCTGCTCTTCTGTGGAGTTAGCATGATGTCTCAAGAATGGGAATTTAAAATTGATGGTTCGCCTTCTCCTGATGCTATTAGAAATTTTGCGGATGCCATTGAATTGTCAGACGGTGGTTTTGTGATGAATGCACCCGAATCATTCTACTTTGAACAGGATTTAATCTATGGTCGTTTCCCAACTCCGCATCCAGCCTTGGTGAAATGTAATTCGGATGGTGTGGGAATTGTTGATAAAACATATTTTCGCCCTAGTTATTGTTCTGTGTCAATTCCTCAACTACATGAAGACGAAAATGGTGACTTATATGTTTTGATGACATATAGTCCCGATCATGAATATTTCGGCGATAATTATTTCAAGAATTTCGATAATCCTCCGACCAGTTCAATCTTGGGATTGTACAAATTGGACGATATGCTAAACATAGAAAAAAGTTATGAGCATTATTTCCCTATAGACACTTCGGAAAATAGAGGAGAATATCTTTGGGAAGCCATGCCAAATGAAAGTAGCGGAAATATATACCTCTTCACGTCAATAATTGATGATGGCGACATTGTCGGTGCTTTTTTCAAGAATGTTACGCTTCATAGTGCCCATCAGCCAGAACACGATTCGTTGTTTTTGTTTAGAATGAATTTCAATGGTGAGATATTACAAATGAAATCATACGAATGTCCCGACGGAGGAGGCGGTTATATGATGTATAGAGGGCATTGTATGATTAAGACAGATTCTCACTATATTCTCTACAGAATGCACAATTGGAATACGAATCAGAGTAATAATGGAGAAGCTGTATTCTTTGACAAAGACCTCAATTATGTCGCGTCAAGAAGATTGTTGCAACCTGGTTTTTCGGTTCATGACCAATCTTTGGCACCAATGCTAAATTTATCAGTAGCGAAAGGTAATGGCAATATTTCATATTTAGCATCCCAAGCTCCTAACAGAAACAATGTTGGAAATTATCAGTACCAGGATTGCAGATTGTATGAATTTGATAATGATTTAAGCAACTCTGAAGATTTGTTGCCTATAAATAAATATATTGTCAGAGGAACATCGTCAACAGAAGATTATCAGTCCTCAAATAATGGAGTGATTGTTAGAGAGGATAATACTATAGTGTTTGTGTACAATATGAATATAGGGGATTATCATGGTGACTCATGGATAGTGATAGAGCATTTGGATAATAATTTTGATACTATATCTACGATGTATTATACTACTAATGATGATAACCTTTGTTATGAAGCAAATTCCGTAATATCTACAAAAGATGGTGGATTGTTGTTGGTCGGTAGAATTTATAATACAATGAATGCCGAAATTGAAAATGTCTTTGCGACCAAATTCCCAGCCTCGGCATTTGTCAGCATCGAGGAAGCTCACTCTCATAATTTGAAAGTCGCTGTCGCTTATCCTAATCCGGGCGGAGATGTGATGAATATAAGAACTTCATTGCGAGACTGTACTTTACAGGTTTATGACATGCAGGGAAGAATGGTTCATCAACAAGAAATTACAGATGATGTGACAAGTGTAGATGCTTCGGGTTGGAGTTCTGGAACTTACGTTTGGAAATTAACAATTAACAATGAACAATTGACAGTTGAGGAAGGAAAGTGGATTAAATAGAATTTTAGAATTCGTCATCGGTAGAGACGTGACATATTACACCTATGAGAATAAACACGATGTAATTGTTGCGTCTCAATCGAATTGAAAGTTGAAAATTAAAAATTAGCTGTCAGCGGTCAGTCTTCAGCTATCAGTAAGGTGGAAACTGAGAAATCAGTGCACATCAGTGAAATCCGTGGGCGTAGAGAACGAGCTTAC
>JAZUST010000163.1:0-47526 GCA_045606865.1 Bacteroidales bacterium | reverse complement strand
TGTAGAACAATTGATAATTATTCCATACGCATGATTAAAAAAAAAGTCGTCTTTTTTTGCGACGACTTTTCTTTAAATGTTTAAAATCGGATTACCAACGATTCAAGTGACCTTCCATTGAAGAGTCGATGAGAGCTTGGTAGATACCTTTTTTGTCAATTGTACGTAAACCAGCTGCTGAAACTTTTAATACTACCCATTCATTCCATTCAGGAACGTAGAAACGTTTGATTTGCAAGTTAGGTTTGAAAGTTCTCTTTGTCTTTCTGTTTGAGTGAGAAACATTATTACCGGTAATAACCTTTTTACCTGTGATTTGACAAACTTTTGACATGATTCTTAATATTTTATATGTTATTATAATCGTCTGGAAATTGAGGTGCAAATTAACGACATTTTTTTGAAATACGCAAGAGTTTTAGAAAAAAAAGTTTTTATGTGTATCCAGTATACCTAAATTCATATTTTTATAGAAATCCCTTAAAAAATTCTTTGGTCTTTAGTCTTTAGTCTTTAGTCTTTTCTTATCTTTGCAAAAACATTTTTTATGCAAAATATTCCAATGGTTGACCTTGTAGGTCAATATAATAAGATAAAGCCAGAAGTAGATTCTGCAATACAGGAGATATTATCTACGGCGGCTTTTATTAATGGTCCTTATGTAAAGAAATTTCAAGAGGATCTTCAACGATATCTCAACGTAAAACATGTCATTCCTTGCGCTAACGGCACCGACGCTCTTCAGGTGGCGATGATGGCACTTAACTTGGAACCAGGCGATGAAGTAATAACAACGACTTTCACTTTCATTGCTACAGCAGAAGTGATTGCTCTTCTTCGCTTGAAACCTGTTCTTGTAGATATAGAAAAAGATTCTTATAACATCGATCCAAAAGCGGTAGAACGTGCCATCACTCCAAAAACAAAGGCTATCGTCCCTGTTCATATCTTCGGACAATGTGCTAATATGGAAGCTATCATGGATATTGCTCGCCGTCATAATCTTTATGTAGTTGAGGATAACGCTCAAGCGATCGGTGCAGATTATACTTTCAGCGACGGCACTGTGAAAAAATCCGGTACAATAGGAACGATAGGTTGTACTTCTTTCTTCCCATCTAAAAATCTCGGATGCTTCGGCGACGGCGGAGCGTTATTTACTAACGACGACGAACTCGCAGAACAAATTCGTATTGTCGTAAATCACGGAATGAAAGTACGATATTATCACGACTATGTCGGTGTTAACTCAAGATTGGATTCAATCCAGGCTGCAGTCCTCGACATAAAACTCAAACATCTTGATGAATATATCAAAGCCCGCCAATATGCAGCAGCTTATTACGACAGAGCGTTTTCAGTTACAGACAAAATCATAACACCAAAGAAATCAAGTTTCACAACTCACGTCTATCATCAATATGTGATGGTTCTTAACGGAGTTGACCGTGACGCTCTTATGAAACATCTGCAAATGAAGGGAATAGCTTGCGCTATCTATTATCCTGTTCCTTTACATGAACAAAAGGCTTATCAAGATCCACGTTACAAGAAAGGTGATTTCCCGATAAGCGAATATCTCTGCGAAAATGTTATCGCTCTTCCTATGCATACTGAATTTACCGACGAACAATTGAATTACGTCACTTCAACAATATTAGAATTTATAGGTTAATAATTTTTAAGTAAGATGAAAATATTAGTCACAGGAGGCACAGGTTATATCGGTTCACATACCGTTATAGAATTACAGAATAAAGGTTTTGACGTCGTTATAGTAGATGCTTTGTTCAATTCAAAGATACAGGTATTAGATGCTATAGAGAAAGTGTCGGGCAAACGTCCTGAGTTCGAGTCGTTCGACCTCGCCGACCAAAAACTCACCGATGACTTCTTCTCACGTCATACCGACATTAAAGGAATCATTCATTTCGCAGCTCATAAGGCAGTAGGCGAGTCGGTTGAACAACCTCTGAAATATTATCGCAACAACCTCGACTCTTTGATGAACATTCTCGAATGTATGAATAAATATAATGTACCGAACCTGGTATTTTCATCTTCATGTACTGTTTATGGTCAACCTGATGCTGAGCATCTTCCTGTCTCGGAAAAGGCACCTATCAAAAAAGCGGAGAGTCCTTACGGCAACACGAAGCAGATTGCAGAAGAAATTATCGGTGAATCTATAGCTGCATATAAAGGTTTGAACGCTATCGCTCTTAGATATTTCAATCCGGTTGGTGCGCACGACAGTGCCATGTTGGGTGAGTTGCCTCTAGGCATTCCAAACAATCTTATGCCTTACATCACACAAACAGGTTACGGAATCAGAGAGTGTTTGAAAGTCTATGGTGATGATTACGACACACCGGACGGAACGCCAATCCGCGACTATATTCACATCATGGATTTGGCTAAAGCACACGTTATCGCTGTTGAGAGAATGATTAATAATAAAATGAAGAATCCGTTCGAGATCTTTAACTTGGGAACTGGAACAGGATATTCTGTTTTGGAAGTGATCCGTTCTTTTGAAAAGGTTTCTGGCGTCAAGTTAAATTACCAAATCGTTGGCAGAAGAGCAGGCGACATCGAGAAAGTGTGGGCGGATCCTACCTATTCTAACAACGAGTTAGGATGGAAAGCAGAACGTGGGTTGGATGAGATGACGGCATCTGCATGGAAATGGGAAAAAGCGTATAGAGTTAACAATTAACAAAGGAGAGCTGCTGTGAAAATGGCAGCTCTTTTTTTTTGAGTGAGATTATGTGGGATTGTAAAAATACTATCTCTCACTCGACATAATATTCAAAGAAATTACATCCTAATATTTCGTTTATCCTTATCAGAAGTTCAGTGTTGATAAGCCATAAAACTGTCCCTAAATAAGACACAATAAAGAATTCATAATGCATAATTGATGGACTATGGAATTATCAATTTCCTTTTTATAAGGAAAAAATTATGATTCTTTTCTTTGTAAGAAGGAAAACGAGAAATAGACGGATTAGTAGCTGCGTCAAATAAAATTAGTGTGTATTAAAACGAAACACCTGCTATTTATCACTTAGGTTATTTAACCAATAGATTTAACTTCTCTGTGATGATAGATTTGAGGATCTCTTTCATTTTATTAGGTAAGAATGATATTTCTATGAACTCAAACCATTTGTCTTTTGCTTTTATAAACTTGTTGAAGATATTATCTATTACCTTGTTTTCTAATCCAGAAGTTTGCATTGAAATTACAAAGTCGGCTTTTTGAATCTTACGTTTTTTAGCGTTAAGAGTCAGAGCCAACTCTTCTGTATCATCTGGCATAACCAAGGTTGTTGAAAGCATGTCATATCCTGGTGTCAGCACATATTTCCCTTGTTCCTTGCTATAAAGCGAGAAATTCTTTAGATGCATGTCAGCATTTCCCGTTATCCATGAGAAAACTACTTGTTCCCAATAATTTATTAAATCCAACTTTGGCACAGAAGAATAACGTTGTATAATTTTTGAAATCTGTTCATACGATCCTTTGTATTTATGTTCAGTGAGTCTTTCACTCAGTTGGCACATATCTTCCATGTGAAGTTTTTCTCCTTTATCGGTGCGGTCAATACGACGTGTTATGTAGCATAATTCACCATCTTCAAAACGTATCAGGCTGTGCGGTACTACATTTATCTTTGACAGTTCTGCAAGATGCATTGTAAGATCTTCCAATTCTGGCAGATGAGGGAAATTATCAGTCTGAGGCTTTAAAATGTATCTTCCCCATAAACCAACGATTGTAAAACGCTTTGGCTCATTTTTGTTACCCTTTTCTATATCTAACGACAATTTAGCTTGAACACCTGTTAATGTCGTTTGACTACGGATTACTTGTTTGGCGAGTTCCGTTAGATTGTCACGTGTGTAAGGTAACTTTGGTACATTTGGCGTCCCAAATATCTTTTTTGAACAAGATTTATGAAAGTCATTCTCTCTCTCATTCAATTCTTTATAACAGTAGAGACATCTTGACATTTTTAATCCTCCTTATCAATTATGGGTTCAACACCAACAGCACCAATACAATCTTTGCAACAAGCAAGTAATAAAGACATTCTGTCGCGAGTGTCAATTTTCCAATTCTTTTCAGCGATATCTAAAAGCCAACCTTCAGGAATCAAGCCATCGAAGAACGGAAACAATACTTTGTCATGGTAAGGTCTGTTACTTAATGGTAAAGTAAGGCTTATTGCTTCCGCATTTGCAGTTGACAAATATTCTGTGTTATACTCAAAAGTGTAACCGTTTTCATCTTCCGTTAATATGCCTGCCTTTATGTTACGCAAAAATACAATAGCCTGCTTCATAATTCATTAGATTTTGTCATCGGCACGACGCCTACTTCGCTGCCAAAGAGATTTAATATCTGATTTACTTTATCAAGACGTAAAGTCTGTTTGCCTTGTTCCAATTCACGAACAAGACGTAATCCTACTCCAGATTTTTCGGAAAGTTCTACCTGCGTAAGATTGTACTGCTTACGCATCGCTTTTACATATTTAGAAAGTGTCGTTAATTCCATAATATGATAATTATACCCTATAGGGTGCAAATATAATAAAAAGTTTTGTTTTTATACCATATAGGGTATAAAATAATGTACAGTTAACAATTAACAATTGACAATGTAGGGATACCTTGAATGCGTCTAAATATTAAGTCGCCGAGTCACCAAGTCGCCAAGTCTCTGAGACAACTAAAAATGTTTATAAATAAAAAGAGGTCGGAAAGAATTTTCCGACCTCAATTGTTAATTGTAAACTGTTAATTATTAATTCTCCATAAGGAATCTCTCTACTTCCATACCGGCTGTAGCGCCTGAGCCAGCAGCGATGATAGCTTGACGGAACAATCTGTCTTGACAGTCGCCTGCTGCGAAGATGCCAGGAACGCTTGTTGCTGTTGACTTAGGTTTTGTGATGATGTAACCTGCTTCGTCCATTTCCAATTTATCTTTGAAGATAGCTGTGTTAGGAACGTTGCCGATTGCCTCGAAGAAACCGTCGATGTTGATTGTACGTTCTTCGTTTGTCTTGCTGTCGTAAAGGACTGCACCTTGCAATGTTGCCATGAAACCTTCTTCTTCGCCGAACAATTCTTTTGTCTGTGTGTTCCAAAGCACTTCGATATTAGGAGTGTTGAGAACTCTGTGTTGCATTGCCTTAGAAGCGCGGAGCACGTCACGACGTACTATCAAATAAACTTTGTTGCAGAGGTGTGAGAGATATGTTGCGTCTTCGCAAGCTGTGTCGCCGCCACCAACGACTGCCACGTCTCTACCTTTGAAGAAATAACCGTCGCATGTTGCGCAAGCTGAAACGCCGCCGCCTTTGAATTGGTCTTCGCCTTTAACGCCAAGCCAACGTGCTGATGCGCCTGTAGCTACGACGATAGTGTCGGCTAATAATTCGTCACCTGAATCAGATTTCACTCTGAAAGGACGAGCTGTAGTGTCTACTTCAACGATAGAACCCATGCGGAATTCAACGCCGAAACGTTCTGCCTGTTGACGGATGTCTTGCATCATTTGTCCGCCATGAACACCTTGTGGGTAACCAGGGAAGTTCTCGATTTCTGTTGTCTGCATCAACTGACCGCCTGTTATAGGACCTTCGTAGATGACTGTTTTAAGGTCGGCACGGCATGTATAAATTGCTGTTGTGTATCCTGCAGGACCTGAGCCGAGGATAAGACATTGTACTCTTTCTAAATTTTCACTCATGATGTTATATTTTTATGTTAATGAATTTTTTCTTCTTGCAAAAATAATCTTTTTAATGAAGACTTTTATACAAAAGGAAAATTAATTTTTACGCATGACACGCAGCATATTTTGACATATTTTTCGTAACTTTGCAGAAACCATTAAACAAAATTTATCATGCCAACTATATTCGAATATTTAGGATTTATCTTTAAATTCTACTCAAACGAACACGAACCGATTCATGTCCACGTGATAAAGGGAGAAGCAGAAGTCGTATTTGAAATAATTGTTGATAATGCTGAGGTCGTTGAGATAAGACAACGTAAGACCATAACACATTCTTTATCTGAAAATGATTTGAAAATAGCGTTATCTTTTGTTAAAAACATGCTCCTGATATTGTAGAGAAATGGATAGATTTCTTTGTTTTAAAGAAAAAAATTAAGAAGACAAGAATTAAAAATAAATTATAACTATGGAAAATCAAATTCAAATTATTGAAGCCGTTTACAATGATGATTTAACTGTTAACATTTTGTTTAACGACCAGACACGTCGACGAATCGATGTCGGTGAGTTTATCAGGGAACACCCGCATCCTCAGTATGATAAATATTTAAAAGTTGTAAACTTCAAAAAAGGCAAGTTATTAAATGGCAACATAATTTGGGGTAATGATTTAGAATTTCATCTTGAGGATTTATATAACGGAAATATAATGTGATAATTTTCCAATGAATTATTAATACTATCACAAATTATATTATCTTTGCATCCTCATTAATTTAATTGTCAATTGTCAATTGTCAATTGTCAATTTTCAATTATCCTCGGGGTGTGGTGCAGTCGGCTAGCATTCTTGCATGGGGTGCAAGCGGTCGCCCGTTCGAGTCGGGCCACTCCGACAAAAAAAGTCTCCTGTTTTTCGGAGACTTTTTTTTATTTGTGGTAAATCTTATCCTCCGCTATATTATAAACCTTCCAGATAACAAATCCTATCAGCATTCCGACCATCGCACCGACGATGACATCGCCCGGATAATGAACGCCCATATATATTCTGCTGTAAGCAACCATACTCGCCCATACATACATCACCAATCCTATCTTACGATAATGTCTTTTTAATATTTGCGTTATGAAAACCGCGAGAGCGAATGTGTTACATGCATGCGAGGAGATGAATCCGTATGCGCCGCCGCAATGTCCTGTCGGAAGATAAACCAAGTCCTTTATCGCTTCGTTATGACAAGGTCGAGGTCGCTCGAAAATAGGTTTGAAAACAGATGACGAAATCTGGTCGGAACATACAATCAGCAAGATTATACCTATTATAATTAATATGCTTTGTTTTTTATAATTCTTTATTACCAGATATAACAAAACAAGATAAAACGGTGCCCATGTGATTTTTCCCGAGATGAAAGTCATGACCGGATCTATCCAATCGACATGTAGTCCGTTGAGGAACAGGAATAATTCGGTGTCTAATTCTTTTATAAAGTCCATAGTTTATCCTATAGTAGAGACGTCACCCCTGTGGCGTCTTTAAAATAATACCATTAAATTTTAAACCAAATTTTCATTCTTTCAATTTCTCATATTTCTCAACAAGTTTCTCTCTCTCTTCAATATAATTCTCGTTATAAGGATTTCTCTTTATCAGTTCGTCAATAGCTTTAAGTGCTTTCTTAGGTTTCTTTTCTTTGAATCTCTCGAATTCATCATGGAAATGTTTGTCGCATTTGCACGTAACGCCATTCTTGTCGCCATAATTTGTGATGAATCCTATCGCTTCTGTTTCAAGTCCTTCTATGGTAAAGAGTATAGGTATCTCGAAATATTCGTAGTCGCTGTTCTGACATTCGTTCCAGTTTCCTTTTGTCATCAGGAAGAATTTGTTCAGTTGCGAATTGATATAAT
Organism: Bacteroidales bacterium; assembly: GCA_045606865.1. GTDB lineage: Bacteria > Bacteroidota > Bacteroidia > Bacteroidales > F082 > Limimorpha. Next base: position 39,851 of record JAZUST010000163.1, on the reverse strand, counting down.
CGTTGAGCGGATTGATGATGTTAAACTCTCCTAATTCTCCGTCGCATCCTACTGTGAACTGCATTATCGTAGTTCCCACCGTACAGCTCTGTCTTGAAATCTGATTGTAATCTACATAGATGAAGAAGTCACGTTCGAAAGCGCCGCTGCCGCCTTTATATCTGTAGTCGAGCATCGTCTTGATGATGCGGTTGTTTTCTTTCAACAAACTTTGAACGCTGGTTGCAGAACTCTGAACTGCAGAACTTTGAGTTGTTGAACTCTGAGCTATGAGCGATGAACTATGAACCAAGAGTATAAGTAGAAGTAACACCAATACTGTTGACCGATGACCGTTGACTGTTGACATTAAACCTTAAACTTTTAAACCTTAAACTATTCTTCTTCTGATGTAAGACTTAACCAAATCAAATCTTTAAGTTCTTTCAGACCTTCGCCCATGGCAGAGCTGATGAAGATATGAGGTACCTTCTTAGGAAGATGTTTCTTGATGTCTTTACGTTGTTGTTCGTCGATGAGGTCGTTCTTGCTTATTGCGAGGATACGTTTTTTGTCTAAGAGTTCAGGGTTGTATTTCTTCAGTTCTTTAAGAAGTATGTCGTAAGTTCCTTTTACGTCTTCGCTATCTGCCGCCACCATAAAAAGCAAGATAGAGTTTCTTTCGATATGGCGCAGGAAACGTAATCCTAATCCTTTGCCTTCTGCTGCGCCTTCTATGATACCGGGGATGTCTGCCATGATGAACGACTTCATATCATAATAAGGTACGATGCCAAGGTTAGGTGTCAGGGTGGTGAATGGATAATCGGCGATTTCTGGTTTTGCTGCCGACACCACCGATAACAATGTCGACTTACCAGCGTTAGGGAAGCCTACGAGACCTACGTCGGCGAGGAGTTTAAGTTCGATGACGATCCAGCCTTCGATGGAAGGTTCGCCAGGTTGCGAGAACTTAGGAGCCTGCATTGTTGCAGTCTTGAAGAAAGCGTTTCCTTTACCGCCGCGGCCGCCTTTCATGATGACGATCTCTTGTTTGTCTTCTGTTATCTCGCCTAAAGGTTCATGTGTCTCTGCATCGTATGCCACAGAACCTAATGGCACGTCGATGTATATGTTCTTTCCGTTGGCGCCTGTCTTCAGTGCGTCGCCACCATTGCCGCCGTCTTCAGCAAAAAGATGTTTCGTATAACGAAGGTGCAACAACGTCCATAGTTGAGCATTACCTCTCATAATGACGTCACCGCCTTTGCCGCCATCGCCACCGTCGGGACCGCCTTTAGGAACATACTTAGCACGATGAAAGTGCATTGAACCGCCACCGCCCTTACCGGAACGGCAGAATATTTTTACATAATCGACGAAATTTGATGCCATAACATTTATATAGTTTATAGTTTATAGTTCAAAGTTTATAGTAGTTTTAAAGTTAATAGTTTTTAGTTTAAAAGTTTATCTTGTAGTAGAGACGTCACCCCTGTGGCGTCTTTAGAACATATTTTAATTTCCATTGTAGAGACGTCACCCCTGTGGCGTCTTTACAAATTTTCAATTTAAAGACACACGTCCGTGTGCCTCTACGGGAGAACCCAAATAATTCTCAGATTCTCAGATTTTCAGATTCTCAGTTTTATTAAAACTCCTCTTCCTCCTCAACGATAGTGTTTTTCTGACTTTGTTCTTGTTCATACAGTTCGCAGTCGAATTCCAATGCCACGTCGCTGAGTGGTTTCTCGAAGTCGCCTTTACTGATGTTCAGGCTGCTGTCGGCGTATACTTTCTGCATATACAATGCCCATACAGGAAGTGCCATGTTGGAACCCTGACCGAGAGCGATGGTGCGGAAGTGTACCGACCTGTCTTCTGCTCCTGTCCAGATGCCGGTGGTGAGGTCTGGTGTGATACCCATAAACCAACCGTCACTATGGTTTTGTGTTGTTCCGGTTTTACCTGCTATTGGGTTTCTGAAACCGTATTTATATTTGAGACGCACGCCTGTGCCGCTTTGTACCACGCCTTTCATCAATTCAATCATCTTGTATGCGGTAACATCATCCATCGCCTCAACTTTTTCGGTCTCAAAATATTCTATCACGTTACCGTTTTTATCTTCGATTTTGGTGATGAACATAGGTTTTATATAAACGCCTTTATTTGCAAAGGTGCTCATGGCGCCTACCATTTCGTGGAGGGAGATGTCGCATACTCCGAGACATATTGCAGGTACCGCGTCGATAGGTGATGTTACTCCCATACGTCTTGCCATTTGTATGACAGCCTCTGGTCCGAAACGTTTCATCAGGTATGTTGAGATACGGTTGTTGGAATGTGCCAAAGCCCATTTCAAAGTGACTTCTTCACCGAATTTTGTCTTGCCGGCGTCTCTTGGTTCCCAGAACTTGCCGTCAGGCATCTCAATGCTATAACTGATGTTTGGTACTGTCGTACACGGAGTGTATTCGCCTTCCTGCATTGCCAATGAATAGAGGAATGGTTTGAATGTTGAACCAACTTGGCGGCGAGCCTGTGTCACATGGTCATATTTGAAGAATCGGTAGTCGATGCCGCCAACGTATGCCTTCACATGACCGGTGTTTGTCTCTACCGACATCAACGACGATTGTAAGAATGACTTATAATAACGCATAGAGTCCATCGGTGTCATCACCGTGTCGATAGGTCCGTTCCATGAGAAGACTGTCATCTTTGCCGGTACGTTGAAGTTTGCCTTGATGGAATCGAGGGATATTCCTGCGTTTCTCATCTTACGATAACGTTCCGAACGTTTCATGGAAAGTTCCATAAGACTTTCTATCTCATCTTCTTCAAGAGAGAATGGGGCGTTTTCATATCCTTTCCAGTGTTTGTTGAAAGTTGGTTGTAAATCTAAAGAGAGGTGTTCTTTAACAGCTTCTTCTGCATATTGCTGCATTCTGGAGTCGATGGTGGTATAAATTCTCAACCCATCTTTATAGATGTTATATGGAGTGCCGTCGGCTTTCTTGCTTGTCTTCGCCCATTCGGTGAGTTCTTGTCTCAAATATTCGCGTAAGTATGTGGCCTGTCCTGAGTTATGATCTAAGATACCGAAGTTCGACATATCGATAGGTATCTGTTTGATGGAGTCACATTCTTGTTGTGTTATGAAACCATAGTTTGCCATCTGACTGATAACCAAGTTACGGCGATGTAAGGCGTTTTTAGGATTTCTTATTGGACTAAATCGTGATGGTGCATTGACGACACCTGCCAAAAATGCGGATTGTTCAATATTTAAGTCTTTGGGTTCTAAGTTGAAGAATGTTTCTGATGCTTTCTTGATGCCGTATGCATTATGTCCGTAGAAGACAGTGTTAAGATACATTGCGATGATTTCATCTTTTGAATAATTGTATTCCAACTTTGTGGCTGTCACCCATTCCTGGAACTTACGTAATACGAGTTGTGGTTTGCTGAGGTTTTCTCCGCGAGGGAAGAGGTTCTTGGCTAATTGTTGCGTCAAGGTACTTCCGCCTCCTTTTTTGTTGCCTGTTGCCAATCCTAAGATGACTCGTAACAATGCTTTTTGGTCGATGCCGGAGTGCTCGTAGAATCGTATGTCTTCAATAGCAATAAGAGCGTTGACGAGATGCGGCGACAACTCACTATAACTTACATTGGAACGATTCTCAATGTAATAGGTTCCTAAAATCTTACCATCGGCAGATATTATTTCCGACGCTAAATTTGTTGATGGATTTTCTAGTTCTTCAAATGTAGGCATATCGCCAAACCATTCGTGACTTATTCCGTAGAATAATCCGAAACCGCATGTCACGCCGATTGCGAACAACGACCATATAACAACAAGATACCAGCGGATACCTTGTTTTGTATTATTGGTTTTCTTGGTCTTTTTTGTCTTTTTTGTTCCTTTATTTTCCATATCGAATATGTTCAACAGACAACATTTTTTTGTTTAAAGATTAATGTTTAAGGTAGTTCTGAAGTTTAAGTTAAAGTTATACAAATACCTTAAACCATATATTCTCAATTAATTTTCAACTTTCAGTTTTCAATTTTCAATTCTCTCAAACCTCACTCCAACATCTGTGATTCCTTCGAGCACAGGTTCTCTCATCGCCTGTTCAATCTCGAAGTGATAAGTGCCGCTAAGAGGAAAACGTAGATTGTTGTTTAATAGTATATTGGATGCTCTCATGCTGCCGCTGCCTTTGCCAATCCATCGTCCGTCGGGATATGCCAACACGCATTCTATGGTGTCGTGGGTCTGATTGCCGTTAGGAAACGTGGTATGAAGAAACATATAAAAGTTACTGTAACGATAATTCTCCAAGTGTCTTATGTTAAGATAAAAAGCATATGTCGATAGCGTGTCTTCGATGTTTACGTCGAAATATGGAAGTTCTTGGTTGTTCCATGATGAATTATTGATTACGACACTCTCGTCAAAGATGACGTTCTTGTCGCCACATGATGACAATATTGTCGTGATCAATAATATAAAAACATATTTTAATATCTTAGTCATATTTATTCGAGTTTGCTTAAGTCGACATTTTGACCTTCTTCGCCGTATTCAGTGTTACGTTGTTCTTTGATGAATGCGTAATCTTCGAGTTGTTCAGGGAATTTACCTTGACGATTCATGTCGATAATTGCCTTGACTTGTTCTGCAGGAATCGCCATCATATTACCTTTGTCGAAAACGTATGAATACCACATCAAACCTTTAAAGATGTCGCTCTTTTGATAGAATGCCTCGCCTTTCTTGGTTTTAAGGTTGATATGACTGTCGGGGAACGACTTGAGTGCATCGACGTATGTGTCGTATTCATAGTTAAGACAACATTTCAACTTGCCACATTGACCTGCAAGTTTCTGTGGATTAGGAGATAATTGTTGTATTCTCGCAACGTTTGTTGTCACCGATTGGAAATTCGTTATCCATGAACTGCAGCATAATTCGCGTCCGCATGAACCTATGCCGCCTAGTTTGGCTGATTCCTGACGGAAACCAATCTGACGCATCTCTACTCTGATATGGAATTCTTCTGCCAGTTTCTTGATGAGTTCACGGAAGTCGACACGACCATCGGCAGTGTAATAGAATATGGCTTTTGTTCTGTCACCTTGATATTCGATGTCGTTGAGTTTCATGTCTAGATTGAGGTTGAGAGCAATCTCGCGACTACGATACAAAGTACGTTCTTCTTGTCGTGTTGATTCTAAGAACTTTTCTACATCGGCTACACGAGCTCTACGGTAAATCTTCTTCAATTCTGTGACAGGACAATTGCTGCCTTTGCGTTTTCTTTGCTTTTCAACTAAGGTGCCAACCATGGTGACGATGCCAATGTCGTGACCTATTGCTGTTTCAACAGCCACAAGTTCACCTTCAATAAGTTCTAATTCTGAAGGATAACTGTAGAAGTCTTTTCTGTCGTTTTTGAAACGTACTTCAGCAACTTGAATCTCACCTTCGTATGATGTTTCATGGTAATCTTTCAACCAGTTGAAACTGTCTAATTTACATTGACCGTGACGTAAAACACTTCTGCCAACGGCATATTCATCTGCTTTCAGTCGGCATCCTCTGTGAAAATCTGTAGATAATTTTAATTTGTCATAAATAGGCCAGCATATCTTAAGAAACTCTTGGTCGATGTCTTCCGGCTTGTTGAAGTCCTCTTTCTCGTCTTCAACTTCTTTTATCATTTTTTTACTTGTAGAAACTTTCTCTTCAGAAACATCATTCTTTGACTCAACTTCATTATATTTAGAATGCGTTTCCTCAATCTCACTTTCTACGATTTCGTTTTCGATGATTTCTTCGTTTACGACTTCGGTTTCAATTGTCTCAGTTGCAATTTCCTGAATCTTGTTCTTGTCTGTTATCTCAGTTCCCTTGTTCTGATTTTTGTCATTGTTGTTATTCCCTTTTTTCTTGGGATAGAACTTTTTCTTATAATTTTGCTTGTTATTATTTTTATTATTGTTTTCGTTCATAATTAAAATACGAAGTGTTATATATATTTTTTTAATAAATAAGTAATCTGCAAAGATAATAAAAAGTCAACAGTCAACAGTCAACGGACAACAGATTTTTTTGAACTCTGGAAACTCGGAACTCTGGAAACTGACAGATGTTTGCTATATCTCCAAATATATCACCCTGAATTCTATTCTTTATTGAACTTTTATAAAGACACCACAGGGGTTATAAAGACGCCACAGGGGTGACGTCTCTACCATAATTTTCAACTTTCAACTTTCAATTTTCAATTTAAAGACGCCACAGGGGTGACGTCTCTACCATAATTTTCAATTCTCAACTTTCAATTTTCAATTATAAAGACGCCACAGGGGTGACGTCTCTACTATAATTTTCAACTTTCAACTTTCAATTTTCAATTATAAAGACGCCACAGGGGTGACGTCTCTACCATAATTTTCAATTCATTATGTCTCTGCTCGTTCTCCATCCGTAAATGAATATTACCACGAAACAGATGAATGGTAATATGAATGAAAAGTTGACTGCTGGCAGACTTGCTACTGTTCCTAAGTCGATGATCATGCCTTGAAGTGGAGGCATTAAGGCACCGCCTACGATTGCCATTACCAAGAACGCTGCGCCGAGTGTGCTGTCTTCCTGACTTACGTTTTCTAATGCGATACCATAGATTGTCGGGAACATGAGCGACATGAAGATTGAAATCGCCATCAAACAGTATAAACCTAAGATTCCGTCAATCAATATTGTTCCTGCTGAAGCTGCCATTGCGCCTATCGCAAAATACATTAACAATTTACGTGAGTTGACATATTTCATCAAGAAGGTACTGATGAAACGTCCGCAAAGGAACATTCCCATCGCAATGATGTTGTACATCTGTGCCGTAGCCTTGTCGATACCGAGTCTGTCGGCATATTGGATGATGAAAGTCCATGTCATGATTTGTGCGGCGACGTAGAACAATTGTGTTACAACGCCTTCACGGTAAATCTTATTTGAGAAGAGGCGTTTTAAAGTGCCTTTACTGTTAGTATGTTCTTTGTTATCCTTATCTTGATTCTTTACAAATATCGCTATGATGATAAACACCAAAATTACGACGCAACCTAATGCCACATAAGGATTTCTGATTATGTCTAAGTCATGTTGACGGATGGAGAGTTTTGTTGCTTCGTCCAAGTTGCTGAAACCGATTTCGCGTACTTGTGCAGTGTCTGATTCTAACTTAGCGAGAACTATTCTTGAAGCCACGAACATTCCCATCAGGGAACCGATAGGGTTAAAAGCTTGTGCGAGGTTAAGACGACGTGTTGAAGTTTCTTTGCTGCCTAACGATAATATGTATGGATTTGCTGTTGTTTCCAAGAAAGCGAGTCCGAAGGTGAGCACGTATAATGACACGCAGAAGAATACGAATTCTTGGCGGTTTGCTGCAGGTATGAACATAAACGCTCCGATGGCGTAGAGTATCAATCCGAGCAAGATGCCTTTCTTATAACTGAAACGTTTTGCGAAGAGAGCAGCAGGTATCGCCATGGTTGCGTAACCTCCATAGAACGCGAATTGTACCAATGATGCTTTAGCTGCAGAGAGTTCCATCACGGTTTGGAATGCCGCCACCATAGGATTGGTGATGTCGTTGGCGAATCCCCAGAGAGCGAACAGACTTGTTATCAAGATGAATGTCAAGAGATATTTCTTCTCGACAAGTTTCGATTGTAGATTTTGTGTCATAACGTTTATTTTACTATGAGTCTTGAACTATGAACTATGAACAAAGACTAACATTGATTAATATTTCACAAAGATAATAAAAGTCAACAGACAACAGTCAACAGACAACGGAATTTTTTTAAACTCTGGAATTCAGGAAATGGTGAGACGTATGAATGTATCCTATGAAAAAAACAAACATTCATATATCTTTAAAACATCGACATCAATTGAGCGGCATCAACATTATTTTATTTGCAGGAATTGTTGATATGGTTCTATTGACGGTGAAAAATTTTGTCCTGAAACAAATTTACTATTGTGTAAACTTGTCTCAGGACAAGACATTTTTTTTCAGATTCTCAAGTTTTGAGATTTTCAGATTTAAAATCATCCGCACTTGGAATATCCGCAGTTCTTGCAGTGTTTGCATCCGTCTTCGTATACCAGAGCTTCTTTACAATTCGGGCATTTCTCTTTATCTTGTGTGCCGTCTGGAATATAACGTTTCAAGGCGCGGGCGATACCGTTCTTCCAAGCGTTGATGTTGTCTTCGTCGACGCTTAGGTTTTGAATCAAGGTAACGACATTTGAGATAGGCATGCCATGACGCAAGATGCCGGAAATCAATTTGGCATAATTCCAGAATTCTGGGCTGAACGAACGCGACAATCCTTCTATTGTAACCTTATAACCCTGCTTGTCTTTGAATTGTAAGTCATATCTCGACTTGCCTTCTTCATCTTTATTTTTAGTAATCCATGCTGTTTCGACGAATGGAGGCAGATAGAAGTCGTCTTGTTTACCGAGGAAAATCTCGTAAGGTTTGTTGTTGATCTTACCTACGAAGGCAATCCATTTTTCGTAATTATTCTGGAAACGAACAACGTCGCATTCGAGGGTCTTAGGACGAACTGGTGAATGAGTCTCAACGAAATCGTTGTCGCTATTTTTCTTTTCGTCTTTTTTGTTAGAGACGAGGACGCCGGTGCGAGATCCGTCACGATATATTGTCATACCTTTACAACCGCATTCCCAAGCTGTCAAATAAATCTGGCTTACCAACTCTTCTGTCGTCTCAGTTGGAATATTGACAGTAACGCTGATTGAATGGTCGACCCATTTCTGCATCTCACCTTGCATCTTAACCTTGCTTACCCAGTCGATGTCGTTGGCGGTAGCTTTATAATAAGGCGACTTATTGATAATTTCTTGAAGTTGCTCGTCATTATAAGACAAGACTTCTTCAACATTATATCCGTTCACTTCCAACCAAGTCATGAACTTAGGATGGAAGACGTTGTATTCTTCAAATGAGTTTCCTTCTTGGTCGGTGAAAGAAACTTTTGCATTCTTGTCGTTAGGATTTACTTTACGGCGACGTTTGTAAGAGACCATAAATACTGGTTCTATACCTGATGTTGTCTGAGTACAAATACTTACGGTTCCTGTTGGAGCGATAGTGAGCATAGCGATGTTACGACGTCCGTATTTAACCATATCTTGATAGAAGTTTTCGTCCATCTCGCGAAGACGTTTGATGAATGGGTTGTTTTCTTCGCGTTTTGCGTTGTAGACTTCAAAAGCTCCACGTTCTTTAGCAAGATTTACTGATGATTTATATGCTTCAAAAGCAAGGAGTTTCTGTACTGATGTAGAGAATTCTATTGCTTCATCTGAAGCATAACGTTTTCCGAGAGCGGCGAGCATATCGCCTTCTGCTGTGATGCCGATACCTGTACGACGTCCTTGGAGTGCTTTCTTGCGGATGTTTTTCCAGAGGTCGATTTCACATCTCTTTACTTCGTCGCTTTCAGGGTCGGAATAGACTTTTTCGAGGATGGCATCAATTTTTTCAATTTCGAGGTCTATGATGTCGTCCATTATTCTTTGAGCTATTGCTACGTGTTTTGCGAAGAGTTCAGCATTAAAACGAGCTTTGTCGGTAAATGGATTTTCAACATAGCTGTAAAGATTTATCGCAAGAAGACGGCAGCTATCGTAAGCACACAAAGGAATCTCACCACAAGGATTTGTGCTTAATGTCTTGAAACCTAAGTCGGCATAACAATCCGGAATAGATTCGCGAGTGATAGTGTCCCAAAAGAGAACACCTGGTTCTGCCGATTGCCATGCGTTATGGATAATCTTATCCCATAACTTCTTGGCGTCTATTTCTTTTGTAAACTTAGGTTCGTCAGAATCGACAGGATATTTTTGTATGAAAGGTTTGTTTTCTTTAACAGCTTTCATGAAATCGTCGCTGATACGGACGGAGACGTTGGCGTTTGTGATACGACCTTGTTCCATCTTTGAGTTGATGAAATCTTCTGAGTCAGGGTGATTGATGCTGATACTCATCATCAAGGCACCGCGACGACCGTCTTGTGCGACTTCTTTTGTTGAATTAGAATAACGTTCCATGAAAGGCACAACGCCTGTTGATGTGAGAGCGCAATTCTTCACTGGACTGCCTGCAGGACGGATGTGGGAGAGGTCATGACCAACGCCACCACGACGTTTCATAAGTTGAACCTGTTCCTGGTCAATCTTCATGATTGCGCCGTAAGAGTCGGAACTGCCGCCGGTGCCTATAACGAAGCAGTTTGACAATGAAGAAATCTGGAAGTTGTTGCCAATACCAGCCATAGGACTACCTTGTGGAACGATATATCTGAAATCTTTGAGAACTTCAAATACTTCCTCTTCCGACATAGGATTTGGATATTGACTTTCGATACGAGCAATTTCAGAAGCGATACGATGATGCATATCGTCTGGTGTCAATTCAAAGATATTTCCATCGCTATCTTTCAAGGCATATTTGTTCATCCAAACATCGGCTGCCAATTGGTCGCCACCGAAATACTTGATAGTCGCTTCTTTTACTTCTTCTGCAGAATATTTCTTGTAAACTTTTTGCTTCATTTCGCTCATATTATTTTCTAAAATTGTTTCTTTTTCTTCAATGTTTTTTTCACAATCCACCATTTTTTTATCTTGTGAATTTTCGACGACGTTGTCGTTGTCAAATTCTATCATTGAGAATAAATCCTGTGTTTGAGATTTCTTTTTGCTCATTTCTATCAATTGATTTTAAATGGATTATGAAATAAAAGGATGATTTTCCTGCTCAAAATTTTCATTTGCTAAATTAGTAAAGAGATAGATTGAAACAACAAAAAAATGTAAAAAAATTAATATTTTTTTTTCAACATGATGTTGATAATTTATTCCTAAAAAATAGTCGTTTTATTTTTGTATTTTTCAAAAAAAATGTAAGTTTGTAGCAATTCACAATGAAATATATTTAATGGTAATACTATGCTCAATATCGAATGTTTCGTCTTTAATCAAATAAGTGTAAACACATTTATTATATATAACGAGTCGAAGGATTGTATGATCGTCGACCCCGGAAATTGTAACCTTAGAGAGGATAATAAACTGTTTGATTTTATCAGCGATTTCCAGTTAAATCCTATTATGATACTAAACACCCATGGTCATATTGACCATATATTAGGCAACCGCTCTGTGGCAGACAAATATCAGATTCCGCTCGCAGCTCATCCCGATGGAAATGAATATTACAAGACGGCGTTCGCATATGCTTCTGCTTTTGGAATGAATTATAATGCCGATGAAACGTTGTATCCGAGTGCCGATTTGTATGACAATCAGATATTAAAAATAGGGGATGACGAACTGAAAGTTATATTTACCCCCGGACATGCCAAGGGAAGTTGCTGCTTCTATTGTGAGAAACAAGCATTTGTTGTCACAGGCGATACTTTGTTCTGTCGTGGAATAGGACGAACAGATTTGCCTGGCGGTTCTTATGGCGAACTTGCTAATAGTATTAAGAACAAATTGTTTAAATTACCAAAAGAAACAGTCTGCTTCTGCGGTCATGGTCCGGAAACGACAATAGGTGACGAGATGAGAATCTTAGAATTCTAATCAATAAATGACTACTATAAATTGATTGCGGTCTGTTTTTTACCCGACATTTTTTTTCTCGTAGTTGTATTGATTGTAATTGCTCTGACATTTCACTGAACTGTTGAAAAAAAACTCTAAAACTTTTTTCTATATTTTATGTTTTTTATTAAATTTGCGCCACTGAAAAATTAGTAAACATTTTTACTATATATAATTTTACTTAATAGCAATAATATGTTTTTTAACATACCTTTTATTAATAGGAAAAATACCGATAGTAGAGACGTCACCCCTGTGGCGTCTGATAACGTCACCCCTGTGGCGTCTGATAACGTCACCCCTGTGGCGTCTGATAACGTCACCCCTGTGGCGTCTGATAATATCACCCCTGTGGCGTCTGATAATGTCACCCCTGTGGCGTCTGATAATGATGTGGCGTCTGATAATTTTAAAGGACATCTTTACGAAAGATTACAGAAAGACTATCGTATAAAGGAAGGTCTTAAAGCCTGTATGAACTGCGGAGTCTGCACTGCGGTTTGTCCTGCAGCCGAGTTTTATAAATATAATCCAAAGAATATCGTTAACATCGTTCAGCGTAAGAATGAGGAAGAATTAGAAGCGTTATTGAAAAGCGATACTATATGGTATTGCGGGGAATGTATGTCGTGCGTGACACGTTGTCCTCGTAGCAACGCACCAGGTCTGATAATAATGGCACTTCGCAAACTCGCGATGGAAACGGGTTATTATATGGAGTCGGAGAAAGGCAGACAACAATATGTCCTGGTCAAGGATTTATGCGGCAACATCCTAAATCACGGTTATTGTGTTTATCCTCGCAATTTCGGTTACGAAGAACATAAGGAATTCGGCACCGTAGGAAAATGGATTAACGAAAATCTTGATGACGTGCATCATCGTATGGGTTCTAACTTAGATGGCGACGGTCCTGGCGGTTTACGTAAAATACCTCAAGAGAGCCTCGACCAACTGAAGAAGATATTCGACGTAACGGGAGCCACCGACCTGATGAACAAAGTCATCAACGACGCTCATCTTCAGGCGCAGAAAGACAATCTCACCGATGAAGAATATTTCAAGAAAGTATATACAGTTAACAACAACGAAAAACATCTTAATCAAGGATAATCATGATAGTTGAAGGAAAACAAAAAATTTGGGCGGATTATCAAAAAGATATACCTGACGATCATTATTTCTACGTAAGAAGCTGTATCCGTCAGTCATTTTTCCCGGCATCGGAAGTCACGTTTTTAGATATAACAAGAAATAAGTTAGGCAAAGATTTCTATGAGAGCGCATATCACACGACATGTGGCGGCATCGCTTATCACAGCGACAGCATACCTCAGGAAACAGCCATGACAATCATAGCACGACAGTTCGCCCTGATGCACGAATGTGGGTACGAAAATTACGTATGTTCCTGCATCACATCATTCGGTTGCTATACCGAGACTTTAGAGACGTGGCATGAATTTCCTGAGTTAGAAGCTAAGATACGTCAATATCTGTGGGACTCATGCAAGAAAGAATTCGCCAAGCCAAAATATCTCGCTCACGCCAGCGACATCATATATAAGTTCCGTCACGAAATAGCTAAGCAAGCCAAGTATAAACTCGTCAATGCCAAGACAGGTAAGCCTTTGAAAGTTGTTGAGCATATCGGATGTCATTACTCGAAGATGTTCCCTTCCAAAGGATTCGGCGGTGCGGAATATCCACACGTATTAGCGGGCATGATAGAAGCATGGGGCGGCGAAGTGGTCGACTATCCTGAACGTCGCCAATGCTGCGGATTCGGATTCCGTCAATATCTCGTACAAGCCAACAGAGGATATTCCATGTCGAACACATACAAGAAATTCGAGTCGATGGAACCTTACGAACCAGACCTCATCATCACCAATTGTCCGGGTTGTCCTTATTTCTTAGACAGATGGCAATATGTCATTGCTGAACAAACCGGAAAGACATACGGCAAAGACGGTTACGGCATTCCTGTATTGACTTACGAAGAGTTAGCAGGATTGGTGATGGGTTACGATCCATGGGACTTGGGCTTGCAGATGCATCAAGTCGCTATTGAACCTCTTTTAGAAAAGATGGGATATGAGTATAACCCTAAAGACAAATACAAAGGAATTAACGGCAAGAACTTAGGTACGCCAGAAAATCCTATTAATATTAAATTAGTATAAGCTATCAGTCTTCAGCCATCAGCTTTCAGTATAGATAAATGCTGATAGCTGACCGCTGACCGCTAAAAAAGACAATTATGAAAGAACATAAAATATTAATCATCGGTGCCGGTCCTGCGGGATTAGAGACCGCATATCAGTTAAAGAAAATCGGATTGACACCTATTATTATAGAGCGTAGCGACAAGATCGGCGGACATCTCGCACAGTGGGACCGTCTTTTTCCTTCAAGCGACGACGCCGAAAATTTACTGGAACAACTGGAAGAACAAACCAAAGACATCGAGATAAAATTAAATTCCCGTATCACCAATATTGAAAAGGAAGGCGATGTGTTTCATGTAAGTCTCTCTAACAACAAGACATTTGATGTAGATGCTGTTGTAGTTTGCACAGGTTTCGACCTTTTCAAAGCGGAGAAGAAACAAGAATATGGTTACGGCATATACGACAATGTCATCACCAATGCGGAGTTGGAATCTTATTTCAAGACACATAACGACAAGCGTATCAACGAGCCTAAACGTATTGGTTTCGTACATTGCGTTGGATCGCGTGACGTGAAAGTCAACAATACTTATTGCTCGAAAGTTTGTTGCGCAACAGCTTTGAAGCAAGCATGCGAGATAAAAGACGAATTCCCGGAAGCCGACGTCTATTGTTTCTATATGGACTTAAGAATGTTCGGCAAGGGTTACGAAGACCTTTATCTTAAAGCACAGAAAGACTTTGACATTAAATGCGTGAGAGGTCGTGTTTGTGAAGTATCTGAAAATATTGAAGGCAGATTAGTCATTAAGGCAGAAGACACATTATTGGGAACGCCGATGAAGATGACCTTGGATTTGTTGGTTTTGATGTGCGGCATGGAAAAAGCTGAAGGCGTAGAGAAGATTCAGACTATGCTCAACCTCAGAAATAACAGCGACGGTTTCATTGAAAGCAGCGACTCTTTCACAGGAATGAATCTTACCAATGAGAAAGGAGTCTTCGTCGCTGGAGCTTGCACCTCGCCAAAGACTTTACCCGAAACCTTGGCGGAAGCACGCGCTGCTGCAATGGAAGTTTTTAATTATTTAAATAACAACGGACAACAGACAACGGACAACAGTCTTTAACAATATCGGCTATTAACTGTCAATTGTAAACTGTTAATTGTAAATTGTAAACTATGATCGATTTCGGTTTCAGCATATCAAAGAGTTCGCATATCCAGATGGATAATGTCGACTTAAAATTATTTAACAGATTAGAATCGCTCAATCCAGACATCAAGACATGTATGTCGTGCGGATTATGCACCGCCACTTGTACTGCGGGCAACTTCACCGATGTAAGTTTCCGACAGATAATCTTAATGTTACAAAGAGGTAAGGAGAAAGAAGCCTTGCAGAAAGTGAAGAAATGCATGATGTGTGGCAAATGCATGTTGGTTTGCAGTCGCGGCATCAATACGAGAAACATATTACTTTCCATCACAAGAATCTATAACGAGGAACAAAGCTTATGAGACCTGTATTCGACCCATTTGTATTGCCGTTCGTCTTAGGCACCACATTCGTACTCTTATATTGTTTTATCGGTATGATACGCATCATCTGGCAACTTCCGAAAGAAGACAGACGTAAGTTCGGACGTTCTCTCATCACGCCGAAGACATTATGGAAAAACATAAAAGACCTTTTCGGGGACTGTCTGTTTCATGTCAAGATATGGAAACGCAAGCCGATACTCGGATATATGCACTCGTCGATTGCTTTCGGATGGTTTATGATAATCGTTGTCGGTCACTTCGAAAGCGTGACGTTCTCACCGCTTAAAGGTGCTGAACTTACGCCGTTGCAAGATTTGGCGTCGACGTTATACCTTCCTATTTTCTTCAGATTCTTCGCAATAGAGGAGCTGAGTCTCAAAGCGCAAATCTATAGTTTCTTGATGGATTTCTTCTTGTTGATGATAATAAGCGGTATCTTCATCGCTGTGGTTAAGAAGAAGAAACCTAAGCAAGTAGGTTTGAAACGTGTGACGAAATTCGGTATCAGAGAAGATTTGGTACGTATCGCATTATGGACGATATTTCCACTGAGATTCTTGGCGGAGTCTTCGATGGCAGGTTTCGCCGGAGGTTCGTTCTTAACCAAATTCTTAGGATTCGAGTTGTTGTTCGGAGGTAATTATAACGAGACGTTGAGCATGGTTTTCTGGTGGTTGTATTCCATCGACTTGGGAATATTCATGTTCGTCTTACCTTTTACGAGATATATGCACATCCCCGCAGAAGCGTTATTGATATTGTTACGCAACGCCGGACTTAAGACCACAGAGCCACGTAAAGGTTACGCTTTAGCAGAGATTTATTCATGTCCAAGCTGCGGTTTATGTATCGATGTTTGTCCTATGAGCTCTACCGGTGATAACTACAAAAAGACTGCTGTTTATTTCATGCGTAACGTAAGAAAGAAAAAAAGAAGAGAAGTCAAGAAGATGACAGAAATTTGTCTTATGTGCGGCAAGTGTATCGAAGTATGTCCGCTCGGCATAGATTCCTTAAATATCAAGATAGCTCAACGCAACAAGATATATTATAAGATGAAGTCTGACTTCTCGTATTTAGAAGGTCAACAAACATCGTCAGAACTCTCAGATTCAAAGAAATCAAATCTTTCAGATTCTCAGGTTCTCAGATTCTCAGATTCTAAAATAGTATACTTCGCCGGTTGTATGTCGCATCTCACTCCTAAGATAACTCGTTCTATGGTAAAGATTTTTGAAAAGGCGAACGAGAATTACGAATTCCTTGATATGAACGGAAGTATCTGCTGCGGACGTCCGATGATGTTGACAGGAAAAGTTAATGAAGCCAAGGCATTGATAGAAAAAAATACAGAACTGATTAAAAATTCAGGCGCGAAAAGATTGGTGTTGTCATGTCCGATATGTTATAAAGTCTTTAAGGAAGAATACAAACTCGATGGCATTGAGATATTGCATCACACACAATACATTAACGAGTTGATTGAAAACGACAGAATTAGTTTAGACAGAAGCGACAAGCATTATGTATATCACGACCCTTGTGAGTTGGGAAGAGCTTTTGGTGTTTATGACGAACCTCGCAATATTATTGATAACATAGGATTGCTAACTCCTGGCAAATCTGACAGAGATATGTCGGTATGTTGCGGAGGCAGTATCGGTAGTTTGACGATGAGCATGGAGGAGCGTGACGAAATCACCTTAAGTTCAATAAAAGATTTGATGCACAACAATCCGGAGGAAATTGTAACGGCTTGTCCTTTATGTCAGAAGACATTTGCGAGGAAGTCGCCTATTGAAGTTAAGGATATTGCAGAGATTGTTGTCGAAAATTTTGAATAATTCGGGAATAATTATACATTGATTAATTATCTTTGCAAAAAATTAAAATGTCATGTCGATATTATTTGAAAGTTTGGTGTTCGGACCTATAAGCAGTCGCAGATTAGGAAAGTCGTTGGGTATAAATTTAATGCCTGAAATTGGTAAGATATGTTCTTTTGACTGTATCTACTGTGAATGCGGATGGAATCCTGAGAAAAAGAATTTCGGACGTCTGCCAAAGAAAGACGTGTTTGAAAAAGTCTTAGAAGAGAAATTGAAAGAGTTGGTTGGAACAGATAGCGAGCCCGATAGTATTACATTCTCTGGCAATGGTGAGCCGACGTTACATCCCGACTTCGCGGAAATTATCGACATCACCATAAAGTTGAGAGATTTATATGCGCCAAAGGCAAAGATAAGCGTCTTGACAAACGGCACGATGTTACGTAAGAAAGAAATATTTGATGCTATTTCTAAGGTTGAAAATAATATTATCAAAATTGATGGCGGAACTTACGAGACAATAAAAGCAATCAACAAACCGAATGTCGATTTCGATTTGGAAAAATATGTTGAGATGCTTCAAGATTTTAAAGGAAAATTAGTTGTTCAAACTTGTTTTCTCAGAGGTGAACATAACGGTGTTAGAATAGACAATACCACAGAAGAAGAAATTAGGTTATGGGTTGAGCATATAAAGAGAATAAAACCTCGTAAAACAATGATTTACGCCATTGAAAGAGAGACACCGGAGAAGAATTTGGAGAAGGTAAGTCTTGATGAACTTGAACAGATAGCAGAACCGTTACGTCAACTGGGTTTTGATGTTGAATGTTATGGAAAATAAAATTTTAAAATTTAAAAAAAAATAATTGCTGCTATTGAAAAAAACAGTAAATTTGCCCATCGAAAAAAAGTATTAAATCATGAATAAAAAATTAACAATTATCAACATCGCTTTAGCACTTTTAGCAATTCTTTTCGGATACTTGGTATATGATAGCATCCGTCAACCAGTTGTCTTTGCAAATACAAAAACTGAACGTGAAGTTAAAGTAGTTCAAAACCTTAAGGATATCAGAAGTACACAAGGTTTGTTCAAAGAAAATTATAACAGATATACAGCAAACTTCGATTCATTAATCGAATTCATTAAAACTGGTGAACTTCCTGTTGTTAATATCATCCCAGATCCAAACGATACTACATTTACAAAAACTATCAACGATACTGTAGGTTATATCAATGTTTTGGATTCATTGTTTGGAAGCAGACCAAACTTCAATATTGATGAATTACGTTACATCCCATTCTCATCACCAAAACAAGAATTTGAAATTCAAGCTGGTTACATTGTTCGTGGTGGTATGAACGTTCCTGTTTTCGAAGCAAAGGCTCATTACAAAACATACTTAAATGGCCTTGACCCACAAAGAATCAGAAACGAAGCAGCTCAACGTGAAGATGTAAATAAATATCCAGGTATGAAAGTCGGTTCTATGACTGAACCTTCAACAGACGGTAACTGGGAAAATCTTTAATGGTTTGATATGACTTCGTATCTATATCCATACTTACAGGAGTCAGCGTCTCTAAACGAAAATTTAAAAGATAATTATATTCTGACCATCCAATATTCGTTGGATGGTCTTTCTTTTGTCGTTTTCGATATCAAAGAACAAAAGTTCCTTTGTCTAAAACATTATAATATTACCGATAATGAGGTTGCGTTAGATACCTTGTTAATAGAGTTACAAGCAAAAGAAAATTGGAAACTTAATGATTTTAAAAAACTTAACCTCTTGATTGATAATGATAAAAATACCTTTGTTCCTAAAGAGTATTTTCAGGGTGATAATGTGGAAAGTTATTTGGACTTGCTTTATATGAATGTGATGCCTCATGTTTATACCGATGAACTCACTTCCTCTAATATTATTAATGTTTATTCTTCTAAAGACAATATTACTGCATTGTTATCCCAATTCACAGAGAGGTTTAATGTGTATCATTCATCCACAATATTGATAGAGAAATTGGTTGAAGACTACTCGGAACGTAATCCGGAAATAAGGGCTTTCGTCAATGTAAAAAAGAATACGTATGAGTTGACGATTATTAATAATTCAAACCTTATTTTCCATAATTATTTTAACTTCAACACAAAAGAAGATTTCTTATATTTTATTTTATTTACATTCGAACAATTGAAAATAGATAACGAGACAATACCATTATACTTCATGGGATTTATTGAAGAGAAATCTCCAATAGTGGATCTTTGTTCTCGTTATATAAGAAACATCAGATTTTTTAATAGGGATAATAATCTAAACTATAGCAAAGAGTTAGATTCTGTTCCTTTTTATTATTATTACAATTTATATAGTTCTATATTATGCGAATAATAAGAGGAAAATATCAGCGACGCCAAATCACTGCGCCAAGTAATTTGCCAGTTCGTCCAACAACAGATATGGCGAAAGAAAGTCTTTTTAACATTTTAGAAAATCATATTGACTTTGAAGATATTATTGCTTTGGATCTTTTTGCAGGTACTGGCAATATTTCATACGAATTGGTATCAAGAGGCTGTCCTCGAGTAACCGCTGTTGATGAAAACAATAATTGTATCAAATTCATTCGTGATACAGCGACCAAGTTAAATATGGAAGAACTTCTCGCTATCCGTTCCGATGTGTTCCGTTTCTTACCGATGCATAAGATGAAGTATGACCTCATATTCGCGGATCCACCTTACGACAGCCAACATTATGATTTGTTGGTTAATTTGATTTTTGAGCATAATCTTCTTAAAGAAGATGGAATGTTAGTCGTTGAACATAATAAATATATCGACTTCAAGGAGCATCCACGCTTTATGGAACAACGCAGATATGGAAAAGTAAATTTCAGTTTTTTCAAATAAATTAAATATTAATACGTATGAAAACAAGATTATCATTATTGACATTATTAGCATTGTTCTTAATGTCGTTTAACATCAATGCACAAGACGTTGATGCACAAGACTTCGAAGGTGCAAGTTGTACAAGTATTATGGTTGGCAAAGACGCATCAGCCGATGGTTCGGTTATGACGTCACATACGTGCGACAGTTGGTATCGTACATGGGTTCGTTGGGAAAAAGCACAAGAACATGAAAAAGGCGCAATGCAAAAAATCTATAGAGGTACAATGCATACTCAAGATCCATACGACAGCAAAGGTTTGAAAGAAGTTGGTGAAATACCTCAGGCTGAATATACTTACGCATATCTTAATACAGCATATCCATGTTTGAATGAGAAACAGTTGGCTATTGGAGAGACGACATTCTCTGGCCCTGACACTCTTGTCAATCCAGAAGGTATGTTCATGATAGAGGAATTAGAACGCATTGTACTTCAACGTTGCGACAATGCAAGAGACGCTATAAAACTCATCGATGAACTTACTAAAGAATATGGTTATGGCGATGGCGGTGAATGTATCACAATAGCAGACCCTAACGAAGTATGGTGCCTCGAAATCATGGGCGAAGGCAAAAAGAAGAAAGGCGCGATCTGGGCAGCACAAAGAGTTCCTGACGGCGAAGTAAGTGTCTCTGCTAATATTCCTAGAATCAAATATCTAAACAGGGAAGACCCTGACAATTTTATGTGTTCCGACAATATTGAAAAGGTAGCTAAGAAACACGGATTATGGGATGGTGAAGGCGAATTTATATGGTATAAGGTATTTGGCAACGATTATTCAAACGGTAAAAACTACCGTGAACGTGAATGGTTTATCCTTAATTCCTTAGCTCCGTCTTTAGGTCTTAGTATGGATGATGAGGATCTGCCTTTCTCTGTAAAACCAGAAGAAAAAGTCGATGCTCGTAAAGTGATGGAACTTCTAAGAAGTACATACGAAGGAACAGAATTGGATATGACACGTAACTTGAAGATGGTCAACAGAAAAGGCGACACCATCGTAAGTCCTGTCGCAAATCCTTGGATGGGAGGTAACGACATCAACACATATAACTTCATAGCACCAGGCATCGTTGAATCACAACGTACTGTTTCTGTATCATGGTGTTCATATTCATTTGTTGCACAACTAAGAAGTTGGATGCCAGACGAGATAGGCGGCATCTTATGGTACGGAGTTGAAAATCCTGGACAAAGTCCGAGAATACCAATATTCACAGGTTCAACACAATTACCAAGTTGTTTCGACGAATGCGGACACGGCAACTTCAACGAAGAAACAATCTTATGGCGTTATCGTAAAGCAAACAAATTAGCTCAACTTCAATGGGGCAACACAAAGAAAACTATGATTGATAATGTGTTGAGATATGAAGAAAAAGCCATGAAAGAAATTCCTGCATTAGAAAAGGAAGTTATGGCATTATTAGAAGAAGGAAAGAAAGAAGAAGCACAGAAGTTAATGAACAGATACACTGCCGACTTCGAGGCTGCTACAGCACAGACATGGAAAGAAATGGAACACAGTTTCTGGGAAAGATTCTGGGTTAACTTCTGATAGAATCTGAAAATTTTAAAAACGGAAAACCTGAGAATAATCTGACTAAAGACAACATTCTCAGGTTTTTATTTTTTTTCTTATTCTCATTTATGAAATTTTTGAATTACGTCAGGTAATAAAAAAAGACGCTAACCTTACGATTAGCGTCCTTACGTGGTACCAGCGAGATTCGAACTAGCGACACATGGATTTTCAGTCCATTGCTCTACCAACTGAGCTATGGTACCTCCGTTGATTTCGACTGCAAAGATACAATATTTTTCATTACTTCGACAAGAAAAAATAATTTTTTTGAAAATATTTTTTTATTCACTCATTATCAGTATTTTTGCGGAAAAATTTTAAGTGATATGTTAACAATTGATATCGGTAATACAAGAGCCAAATACGCTATTTTTGACAAAGAAGACATAATAGAGATGTCGACATTCGACCCATATAGCAATGATTTAAAGCATATTATCAGCAAACATCCACAAATAAAGAAAGGTATTTTATCTTCTGTAGGTGGAAAAATCGAGGAATGTTTAAAGCAATTAGAAGGCATCGAAATTATTACTCTTTCGGGTTCTACTCCATTACCATTCAGATTAGGATACGAAAAAAAAGACCAAGTCGGTAGTGACAGATTAGTTGCTGTTGCATCTGCCATGATGGCAAAACCAAATCAGAATAGTTTAATAATCGATATTGGAACATGTATCACATACGATATTATCACCTCAGACAACATTCATTACGGCGGACCTATTAGTCCTGGCATAAATTTGAGATTCAAATCCATGAACGATTATACCGAAAAATTACCGTTGATTAATAGTTGTCAACTTAATCTAACCAGCGATACGCATAATAGTGCTATCTGCAACAACACAGAAGAATGTTTGATTTCAGGCGTGATAGAAGGCATTTCCTTTGAATTTGAGGGGTTTATAAAAATGTATTCGAACATTTATGAAAATTTGAATGTTTTTATTATAGGTGGAGACAATATTTTCTTTGAAAATAAGTTAAAAAATTGCATATTTGCAGACGCAAAGTTCACATTTAATGGTTTAAGATATATTCTTAGTTGTCAATGAGATACAATTTGTTGAAATATTATATCTTCGGAATACTTATGTTGTTTGCCGGATTTAATGTCTTTGGGCAATCAGATTTAAGTTCGCCATATTCAAGATTTGGATTGGGTGATATATCAACAGGGAGTCCGAATACAATATTAAAAGGTATGGGAGGAATCTCCAATGCCATAAGCGGTAGAACTATATTAAATCCTAATAACCCAGCATCATACGCAGACCTGGATACATTGTCTTTTGTCTTTGATGCGGGATTTTATATTAAAACTGCAAATTTCTCAACAAGTAAATTAACCGAAAAAGGTTCAAATGCATCTTTCGACTATGCAGGTATAGGTATGAGTTTGGCAAGATGGTGGAAAATTGGTCTGGGAATTATGCCTTATAGTAATAGAGAATATAACGTTATCACAGAACATCATGATTTAGGTGCATATAATATTGATTTTCAGGGCGAAGGTGGTGTTAGTAAAGTTTTCTTCGCTAATGGATTTAAAGTAACCAAAAATCTATCTGTAGGTGTAACAGCATCTTATATTTTCGGAACATTGGTCGATAATACAACGATTTATTATCCTGATTCAACATATTTTCTTAATGGTAAACGTTCTATAGATATGAGAATCAGTGATTTTAAATTTGATTATGGTCTTATGTACAAGTTACCTATTTCAAGTTGTGATGTAACATTAGGATTTACTTATTCACAAGGTTCAAATATCAACTCGAAGAGAGATATGTTCATACGAAATATGTTCAAAGGTTATGGAAATCTTGCGGAAAATCCAGTTGATACTTTGTTTTATAAAGAAGGAGAAATAGTTAAAATAACATTACCACATGGTTTTGGAGGAGGTGTGACGGTAGGTAAAAAAGGATGGCTTGTTGGCGCCGATTTCAATTGGGCAGGATGGAAAGGCTTCGAAATGAATGGAGTTAATGATTCATTGCAAAATTCATGGAACATTGCGATAGGCGGTTCGTATAAACCAGAGTCCACGTCAATATCAAAATATTATAAAAAAATTACTTATCGGGCAGGTTTCCATTTTGACCAGACTTATTATAATATTTATGGTCAATCAATAAATAAATTTGGTGTTACTATAGGTCTTGGCTTGCCTGTACCACGTTCGTTGACATCATTTAATGTTGCGTTAGAAGTTGGTTCGATGGGAACAACAAATAATAATCTCGTCAAGGAAACATATTTTAATATATCAATAAGTATGTCTATCTATGACAGATGGTTTATGAAGAAAAAATATCAATAATTAGAAATCAATCAATAAACAAAAAAATTAAAATGAAAATTAGAAGATTTTTATTCTTAAGTCTAGCTTTCGTTCTTTTAGGAAGCAATGCGGTAAAAGCACAAGATTGTGAAACTGATTATTCATTGTATCGTGAATATCTAAGTCACTGGAAACAAGCAAAGTATAACCCTCAAAACATCAATCCACAGATGATTACATCATGGAGAAATGTTTATAACAATTGTCCTGAATTAAGACAAAATACATATCTTGATGGTGTAACAATCATGTCATACGCATTTATCAGAACAACAAAAGACGCAGCATTAAAAGACAAATACGTTGACACTCTCATTATGATTTATGATAAGAGAGCTCAGTATTTCCCAAATGGTAAAAATGGTTCACAAGTTGGTAACATTATGGGTCGTAAAGGTTTAGATATTATGAAGTGGGCTCCTCATCGTTATGAAGAAGCTTACAATGCTCTTAAACAAGCCATCGATATGGACGGTAATAACAGCAACTACGGTTTCATTGATGCATATTTCAATGTCGTTATCACAATGGTAAAAGACGGCAAGTTGGAAGAAAGCACAATTCTTGATGAATACAGCCGCCTCATGGAAATAGTTGACCACAACATTAAGGTAAATACCGAGATGGCTAACGAAAAAGAACTCAACAACTTCAACGCAACAAAAGCTAATTTGGACGTAGCAGTTCAACCATATGCTAATTGTGAAGACTTAGTTCGAATCTATCAACCTAAATTTGATGCAAATCCAAACGATGTTGAATTGTTAACTAAAATTGCTGAAGTATTAGAAAAGAGAAAATGTGACGACTCTCCATTATATCTCGCTGTAGCAGTAAACTTACACAAAGTTAATCCATCACCAGAATCAGCATATTTAATCGGTAAGAAATATCTTGCAGATAAAGATTACAATCAAGCTGTTACATATCTTCTCCAAGCAACAAAATGCGAAAACGTAGAATGGGCTCACCAATCATACATCTACCTTGCACAAATCATGAATATGAATAAGAATTATGAACAAGGTCGTGAATATGCTAGAAAAGCCTACGCATTGGATAAATCAAACGGAAGACCTTTCATTATCATTGGTCAGTTATATGCAGCAAGTGCAAAAGACTGTGGTACTGGCAACTTCTATTCAAAGACAGCATTCTGGGCAGCAGTTGACCAATTCGCAAAAGCAAAATCTGTTGACCCATCATTGGCATCAGAAGCTAACGAACTCATCAACGTTTATTCACACTATTTCCCAGCAATAGAGGATATTTTCTTCAATGGTTTTGAAGAAGGTCAAGACTTTACACTCGACAATTGCTGGATTAAGGAAACAACAAAAGTTAGAGCTGCTAAAGTGACAGAATAAGACTAGCGACTAATGGCTAAAGGCTAAAGTTTTGAGAAAAATATTGAAAATATTTCTAGAAATCAACATCATAGCCAATATGGTTATGATGTTGTTTTCTTGTGAAAACTCATTGGATAAAGTCAAGGAATTTGTTGACACAGATACTATTAACGGAGTTTTGGCTTATGGTGTTACTATCGCACGCAGCGACTCCGGTCTTGTTCAGGCTAGATTAGTGGCCGACGTAATGCATAGAGTAGAAGGTGATAGTGCTATATTGGAATTTCCTAAAGGTTTTGTAGCATACATTTATGACAAAAGCAATGAACCTTCAACAATGATTAGAGGCGATTATGGGATACGCTACGAAAAAATAGAACTAGTTTTCATAAAAGACAGCGTAGTGGTAGAGAATCTTAAAACGCAAGAAACCTTATTTACAGAAACTTTGTATTGGAATCAGAATAATAAAAAAATATACACTCGTAATAAAGTGAAGATTGTTAGTCCGGATAAGGTGATATTTGGAGATAGTCTTAATGCCAATGAAGACTTCACGCAAAGAGTCATTCATGGAATGCGTGCCACACTTGAAATAGAAGACGAAGAATAATAAAAATAAAATGGACGACATATATATAGTCATATTATCATTGATGGCATCTGCCATATTTTCTGGAACCGAAATCGCTTTCATGAGAACCAATAGGTTACAATTGGAATTGGACCTGAAAAAAAATCAATTCTCGGCAAAGATTATAGATAAGTTCTTTAAACATCAATCGCAGTTCATTGGATTGTTGTTGCTTTGTAATAATATAGCCAACGTAATTTATGGTATCGCTATAGCTAGAATATTAGAACCATTTCTTATAGATGTCTTGCCGGAAGCACTTATTAATGACTTTGTTGTACTATTATGCCAAACTGTTCTGTCGACATTATTGGTGCTTGTAACGGGAGAGTTCCTTCCCAAAATTATCTTTGGTATTAATCCTAATAAAAGTTTGAGAATCTTTTCCTTACCTGCGATATTTCTTTTCTACATACTTTACCCAATAGTGGCAATATTTATTTTTGTTTCGGAATTGGTAATCAAATATATACTTCAAGTTGACATTTCTCATGAAGAATATAAACTCAATACCGTTGACTTGAATGACTATTTAAAGGAATACTCCAATCCAGATGAAGATAATGAAGATGTTCAGCAAGGAATAGAATTATTCCAGAATGCTATAGAATTTCATAACGTAAAACTGAGAGAATGTATGGTGCCTCGCACTGAAATTCAAGCAATTGATATAGAAGATAGTATAGAGGAAGTGAAGTCGGTTTTTGAAGATACTAAACATTCTAAATTATTGGTGTTTGAAAATAATATCGACAATATTATAGGATATATTCACATCAACGATATCTTGGGTAAGGTTAAGAGTTTGAGGCAGAAAGTGCGTCCGATAGACTTTTATCCGGAGACATATTCTGCTCAAGAATTGCTCAAAAAATTGTCGAAAAAACGTCAGAGCATAGCTGTTGTTGTTGATGAATTTGGAGGTACATCAGGAATCATCAGCATTGAAGATTTGATTGAAGAGATATTTGGCGAGATAGAAGACGAATTTGATGTGGAAGATGCTGTTGAAAAGACCATCGGACCTGACGATCATATCTTCTCGGCTCGACTGGAAATAGATTATCTTAATAAGAATTATAAGTTTAATTTCCCAGAGTCGGACGACTACGAAACGTTGGCAGGATATATCATTCATTATCATGAAAGTATTCCTGAAATAGGAGAGGAAATTTTAATCGGTAATCATATTTTTAAGATAATAAAGGCCACTGATACTAAACTTGAAGAGGTGGAAATAAAAAGTAATCAGTGAATTACGTAGATATAGTACCCTTTGCAAAAACAAAAATTATTTTTTGACAAAAATGTCGAATATATCGAATGGTTTTGTAAATTTGCAAACTTAATTTATAAAGGTATAAAAGAATAAATAAATATTAAATAATAGCATAATTATGGCAGCAATTGGAAACATTAGAAAGCATTATGGACTGTTAGTAGCAATCGTAGGTCTTGCACTTTTAGCATTCGTTTTAGGCGACCTTTTCAAAAGTACTAACAGCAGACAAGGAATGAACGTAGCTACAGTTGGCAATGAAAAAATCACTTATCAAGATTATACCAATCTCGTTAATATGAATCTTGAGAATGCAAAAGCTAGCAATGGTTCTCTCACAACAGAACAAAGTTATAGCATTCATGCCAACACATTAGAACAAATGATTAGAGACATCATCATGAAGAAGGAATATAAAAACCTCGGTCTCGTAGTCTCAAATGACGAATTATTCGATCAATTCTTAGGTGAGAATCCAAATCAATATGTTGTTAGCAGCTTCACCGACGCTGATGGAAAGTTCAACAAAGAACTCGTTAAAACATACATCAGAGATTTCCAAACTCTAACTCCAGAGATGAAAGCAAACTGGCTCAACTTTGAACGCGCTATTAAAGAAGACAGATTAAATACAAAATATGAAAATCTCCTCAAGAAGAGTTTTTATCTCCCGGCAAAATTAGCTGAACGTTACTACTCAGATAAAAATGATAAAGTTTCTGCAGAGGTTTATGCAGTTCGTTATAGCACAATCGCCGACTCAACAGTCGTTCTTAATGATGACGACAAGAAAGCATACTATAACAATAATAAAGGTAAATACCAAACAGACGCTACCCGCGCTATCGACTATATAGTATTCGAAATTAAACCTTCAAAATCAGACGTCGAATTCTCAAGAAACTTGGTTAACGAACTTAAAGAAGATTTCGCTAATATTGAAAACGCAGCTAACTTCGTAAATGCAAATTCAGATATTCCTTACGACAGCACATGGAAATCAAGAACAGAAGTTCCTGCAGAATTCGAAACAGCTATTTTCAGCAACGGTAAAGGTTTCGTTTATGGTCCTTATGAAAAAGATGGTTATTACAACGTGGCAAAAGTATTGGACGTTGATAACCGTTCAGACTCATTGATGGCTTCTCATATCTTGGTAAGTTATGCAAATGCATTACGTAGCACAGAAACACGTACAAAAGATGAAGCAAAATCATTAGCTGATAGTCTCTTAAAAGTTATCAAGAAAGATAACTCAAAAATTGAAACCCTTGCCAAAGATTTCTCAGACGATCCTAGCGCACAAACAAATAATGGTGACCTCGGTTGGTTTACAGATGGTACTATGGTATACACATTCAATGAGTTCGTACAAGATAATAAAGTTGGTACAGTTGGTATGGTTGAAACTCCATTCGGTTATCATATCATTAAAGTTACAAATCGTAATGAAGCAACACCTAAAGCTCGTATAGCTGTCGTATCTAATGAAATTACAGCAAGTACAGCAACATATCAAAACGTTTTTGCTGAAGCTAACAGATTCGTTACTGAAAACACAACAGCTGAAGAATTCAACGCTGCTATCGAAGCACAAGGTCTTAACAAACGTACTTTCCCTTCAATGAGAGCAACAACAAACTACATTACAGGTATCAGCAATCCTCGTCAAATAGTACGTTGGGCATTCGACGAAAATACAAAAGTTGGTGACATGTCATCAATCTTCGACCTCGATGATATGTATGTAGTAGCAGTTCTTACTAAAGCAGTACCTGAAGGTTTGGCACCATATGATGAAATCGTAGACCGCTACGAATATGTTATCAAGAAAGAAAAGAAAGGTGCTATGTTAGCAGAACAAGCAAAAGCATACGGTACAGATTACCAAAAGATGATTGACAATTTGAAGGGTGAAAAAACAACCGTTGACAACGTAACATTCGAAGGTCGTGGTTTCGGTAACTTCGGTGTTGAAGATAAAGTAATCGGTACAGTAATCGGTATGAAAGAAGGCGAAGTATCTGAACCTATCGTTGGTGGTAATGGTCTTTATGTTGTTAAAGTAACTAAAGAAACTCCTGCTGCTGCAACAAAAGACTATACTAATATCCAAAAAGAACAACGTTCAAGATATAACAACCAAATCCTTAACAATGCTGCTTATTCAGCACTTAAAGACAATATCAAAATTGAAGACAACAGCATCTTGTTCTATTAATAAATAAAAACATAAAAAATGAAAAATCCGGTTCAGTAATGAATCGGATTTTTTTATGGTAATATTGCCCGAAATAGTCGATAATCGAGATATTGTCGCTAACGCTACATCACCTGCCTATCCGTCACCCTTTCAGGGTTATAATTCCCCTGGTGAAGATTATTACTTGATTATATGTTAGTTGCTTATATCGAACTCACGTTAAGATATTTAAGTTCTATAAGTTTCACGTTTATATGATAACAATCATAACTTCTTACAAGGCAGTTTATAGATATTATTATTGTTTGATGATTTTCTTTGTTAATGTATTTCCTTTGTCGTCAACAAGTCTTACGAAATAAAGTCCGTTACTTAATGAGGTGACATCGATTTCATTTCTGTTTTCAACAAATAATACTTGTTGTCCTACCGCATTGAAGACAGTCACGCTTGTGATATTTTCAGATTCGATATAAAGGACATCGTTCATTGGATTAGGATAAATCTCAGTTGATGCGAAGTTATTTTCTACAAGACCGACTTCACCTGTCCATGTAACAGGAATTGTTTGTTCTCCGACAGAAGAGTTGATCACCAATTCTGTTTCTATTACAAGTTCTCTTTTCCACACTTCATTCATATATACTTCAACTTCAACAGACTCTCCGACAGCAATTGTATAAGGCAATGTAAATTCATATTCTGTATCAAACATTAATGCATTATCACCTCTATACATAATATCGTTTAAAACAACATCAGAAGCGGTATTATTTGTTATTGTCAAAGTTTCCATTCCGCCTTCGTATGTGTCATCCAAATTAATCTCTTCAGGATTTAAAGTCAACAATGTTTCAGCGTGAGCTTCCATTGTGAAAGTATGAGGGTCGAGTTCGCCAAAGACAGGTTGTTGGTATCTGCGGTTTGACTCATCAGCACCGAAGACATAATAATCAACTTTTGATCCGCCGTTATAACCTTTTATATAACCTACATATTCATCAGGATTTCCTGTTGCAGTCATCTTTGCTGTTTGATATTCGCCACCGTCGATGCTATAATAAACGAGGAGAGAATCTTGTTTCAAGTCGGCTCCGCTATAAGCGATGAACTTGGAAGTGATGGCGAGAGAATCTTGCCATTCCTGTTCGCCGAAAACAACATCACGATGGTCGACATATAACATATTGAAGTCCATGACACCGCGAGTACGGCAATGAAGAGCGTCGGTATTCAACCAACCGTCCCAATAGCTGTTGTTTTCAATGCCGATGACTTCATAACCAGGCATAGCCTCACGGTAGAGGTTAAGAGCTGCTTCGTTATATGCATTATTAGATCCCATCGGGACGAGGACTTTTTTGTTAAGAATCAAGCTGTTTGTATAAGGAGATATGACGCTTCCACCAGGAATGTCGATGCGATATACTTTATAAGGATAGCCCCAGCAGCAGTTTGTCGTCTCGAAATATTCTGCCACTTCTTCGTAATAAGGATAGCGAGGATTTGACTCAGGGACGCGAGCGAGGATGATCTTATCGGGAGCGAGATATTTACCCCAGCAGTCGACGTGAGCGATATAGTCGCCTTGAGGGTCGATAGTAACGTGATAAGGGTCGATGCCGAGATAAGCTTTCATTCTTTCATAGACCTGATCTTCAGTAATGCCTTCAGCAACGCTTTCTGTGATGACGATGTCGTCGGAAACGCCATGACCGCGACCGTCTTCCATCATATTACCGCCAGTGTGAACCACGTTCATTCCGAACATCTCGATATCCCAATATTCTGCGAAATGACCTGGGATGTCATCATCGTAAGGACGAGGACGGTTGTATTTGTTATCGACGATAGCAGGCTCTTTGCCGTTGAAGATATACCAAGGACCGAAGTCGCGAATCCAATACGAGTTTGTTGGAGCATTCAAATATTCGATATTTGCCATATTGACACCAGCCGATTGGAAGTCGCTTTGAGCATAACTCTGTTCATAGCTTTCGACTATAACAATGACTTTGCAATCTTCAGCCATCTCCTTTACGAGTTCTACAGGAATGCCGAGAGGATAGACAATCATAACAGCCTGCATAGGTTCATATTCGCCAGGGAAACGCACCTCGCCTGTTGGAGGAGGAGTCTCAACGAAACTACGATTTGTTATCGGCATATTCATCTCTTCTTCTGAGAGATATTTCTTCAATCTCCACTCAGGAAGATTTTCTTGTTGTGAAAAAGCATTGAAATTAAGACCAATAATTAAACTTAAAAATAGTCCTGCTAAAGTAAATTTTTTTCTCATTTTTTTAATAAATTTTGTTACGCAAAAATACCAATTTTTCGCATTATTACATTATATTTGCAAACAATAATTTTAATCAGATTTAATATTTGTCCTATGAAAAAAATTGTTTGCAACATATTTGTTGTCACGTTATTTATGCTATTAATTACAATGTCGTCTTGTAAAATGATAGAAAATTTAACTGCTTTAAATAAAGAAGCAGAAAGGGTTGAAGAGGTTTCTCAAGATGAGTTGGATGATGAGAGGGAAAGTGCCGAAGAGAATTATTTCGATGAAGATGATATCTATAGCGATTATGCTGTAGACAGTGTGGTTTATGAAGTGGCAATGGATAGTTTGGCTTATGCAGCGCAGGATAGTCTGGTGTCAGAAGATGAATCTGATGAAATGACAGAAATATTGGATGAATTGGACGATATGCCTTTCTTTGAGGATGGCGTCTCGAAATTCAGTTCTAAGTCGGAAAATATATATAATTATCCGGCAGACTTTATCCCAACATTTTCCGATAGTGTTTATAAAAGACGTATGGAAATTCTAAACAAACGTACAACCCTCAACCTCACATATAACGAAAGTGTCAAGGGATTTATCAGAGCATATGCTGTAAGCAAAAGAAAAAGTACTGCTAGAATATTAGGTTTGGCAGACATCTATTTCCCGATGATAGAAGAAACACTCAGCAAATATGATATGCCATTGGAAATTAAATATCTTGCTGTTGTGGAATCGGCATTGAATCCTACAGCGGGCTCAAGTGTAGGCGCCAAGGGTTTATGGCAGTTTATGTTGGGTACAGGTAGAGAATATAACTTGAATGTCACTACTTTGATAGACGAACGTTACGACCCCGTGAAAGCTACCGATGCAGCATGCCGTTACCTCACAAATTTATATAACAGATACGGGGATTGGTATCTCGCTCTTGCAGCATATAATTGCGGACCAGGCAACGTTAATAAAGCAATAAATAGAGCAAAAGCTGCATTAAGAGAATCTAATGTATCATACGAACAAAGACATCTGAATAACTTCTGGGTGATAAGACGTTATCTTCCTCAGGAAACACGCAACTATGTTCCTACATTCATTGCTGTTAATTATATAATGAATTATTCACAAGAGCATAATATCTATCCTACTAATCCTGGTATTATGGCAGAAGGAATTGATACAGTTACAGTCCACGATTATTTGCATTTCGATCAAATTAGTGAGAAACTCAATATTCCTATGAAAGAGTTGCAATTCTTCAATCCTCAATATATAGCAAAGATCATCCCCGCAACGGTGAAGAATCCATTGCCATTACGCCTTCCGGAACAATATGTCGAAAGTTTCATAGAAAATGAAAAGTCTCTTTACACATATGTGACGACAAGTGGTATGGATAGAGCAAAGATTGATGAAATGATAAAAGCTGTCAATAGCGCGAGAATCCATGTCGTTAAAAAAAATGAAACACTCGGTAGCATCGCAAAAAAATATAAAGTCAGTGTGAAAAACATAAAAGCATGGAACGGATTGAGAAGCGACAATATCTATATCGGACAAAAACTTAAGATCAATGGTTCTTCTGTTCCTGTAAATTCAGGTTCAAGTTCAAGTAGCACAGTCAATAATACTAATCAGGCACCAACAACCTACATTGTTAAATCTGGCGATAATCTCAGTTCAATAGCAAAGAAGTTTGGATGCAAAGTGTCTGATTTAAGAAGATGGAATAATCTCAAGAGCGACAACTTAAAACCAGGTCAGAAACTTAAATTATATTCGTCATCAAATTCTGGTTCAACATCAGGTTCTGGTTCTTCATCAACTTCGTTAGCACCATCTTCTACAATTCATATTGTGAAATCGGGCGAGAATCTAACATCAATTGCGAAGAAGTATGGCGTTAGTGTTTCTGATATAAGAAGTTGTAATGGTCTTAAGAGTGATAACCTCAGAGTAGGACAGAAACTTCAAATCTGTTATCCGGCAGGTGCTGTTATCCACACTGTTAAATCAGGTGAAAACTTAACTACAATAGCAAAAAAATATGGTGTCAGCGTTGAACAGGTTAAACGTCTCAATAGTTTAACCTCTAGGTCAATATTAAATGTCGGACAGAAACTTAGAATTAAATAAATAATGTAGTATGAAAAAAACGAATCTAATAACAATAGCATTGGTTTTGTTAACTTCATTGTTCTCGTGTGTTGATGAAGATAAACCAAAAGAAAGTACCAAGGCTCGTTCTGTAGGCGGAACATCGGAGATTCTCTTAGTGACACAGAACGATGAACAATGGAATGGACCAATGGGACAGGCAGTTCGCGACTTCTTTGAACAAGAGCAATACGGACTTCCTCAACCGGAGAAAAACTTCAAGGTGGCG
Source organism: Bacteroidales bacterium (assembly GCA_045606865.1). GTDB lineage: Bacteria > Bacteroidota > Bacteroidia > Bacteroidales > F082 > Limimorpha. Next base: position 5,529 of record JAZUST010000163.1, on the reverse strand, counting down.
CATCTCAACATCGACGCTCTCAGCGATATGTTCAAAAAACACCGCAACCTCATCATCGCCAAGATTGACGAGAACATAAAGAATCCTTTAGTGGAGACACAGAAAAACTGGATGTCGGAACCACAATTCGTGATTAGAATCACGGCATCGTCACCGGAGTCGTGGGTGAGGACTTTTGAGACACAGAAAGACGGACTCAAACTTTTATTCGATGAAAACGAAAGAGAACGTTTCCAAGAGTTCTTCCGTCCTACAAGAGACCATAAGATTATCGCTCAACTAAAGAAACAGTTCGGCGTGACAATGAACGTACCAGAAGGTTATTTCATCGGCATCGACAAAGACGACTTCATGTGGATTCGTAAAGAGACACAAGATATGAGCATGGCGTTTTTAGTATATGAATTACCTTATAAAGATACTGCCGACTTAAACCCTGACAACATCATAAGAGTTAGAGACTCCATCGTCCATAAATATATCCCAGGACCTATCGACGGTTCATATATGACTACAGACAAAGAATTCATAAAGCCAGTCTTCAAGACATTACCTGACTTCCCGGCAGGTTACGCTGTTGAGACACGCGGATTATGGAATGTGGTCGGCGACTTTATGGCAGGACCTTTCGTTTCTTATTCTATTGTAAATCCTGAAAGCAATAAGATTGTCACAGCAGAAGGTTGGATTTATTATCCTAACAAAGACAAGAGAGATTTGCTCCGTCAACAAGAAAGCATCCTTTACAGTTTAAAGTTTGTTGATGGAAAATGATAGAGAATTTCCCGTAGAGACCACGGACGTGTGTCTGAGAATAAAAAAAGGCGTCACTTTAATTTAAATGACGCCTTTTTAACTTTAGACTTTTGTCATTAGTCTTTAACCAATTATAAAATCTTGAAACCTAATGTTACAGTGAAGATATTTTGTTTTGTGTCGTCGCCTAAGTCAATTTCATGATCTGCGAATTTGATTTCGTCATCAAACACATCTGTCAAGCCTAAGCTGTAGTTGATGTCTAAAGTAAGTTTCCAGATATCTACACCGAGGTTAAGAGCAGCACCCATTGTCATGTTTTCTGTTGCACTTTCTACTGGAAGTGGAATATCTTCACCATTCATAGCATATTGAGCTTTACCAACAGCGAAATAGAAGACAGGTCCAACATTAGCTCTCATCTTAATGATAGGTATGTCGATGAATTGATAACCGAGCATGATAGGAAGTGCCAAATTGCTTTGGTTGATTGTGAATGTAGGATTTGGAATAAGATTTCCCATTCCCCAATTATCACCTAATACACTGACTTCAAACACTTTTCCTGACTTATAATATAACAATTCAGGTTGGACAACGAAATTCTTGATAGTAAGACGAGCGAAAACGCCAAATGCCATATTACCTTTGAAATCTGATTTGATGGTTTGTTTATCCATCGATAATTTTGTTGTTTGGTAACCAACTTTAGGTCCGAAAGTGATAGGAGAAATTTGCGCATTGACTATTGTAGCCATAAAAAGCGCAGCAAATAATAATAATACTTTTTTCATGTTTAACATTTTTTTAAATTTCTACAAAGGTAATAAAAAAATTATTAGCTAGGTAATATCTATCGTTTTAAAAAAAAATTGTAATTTCGTAACTTTAAAAAGTTATTTGAATATGAAGAAGTCGTTATTAACTGTCGTATTTGTCATTGCTATGACAATCAGTGCATCTGCACAATTCAAACCTTTTCAACTTGGATTAAAAATAGAACCTGGTATCGGTTGGTCTAAACTCAATTCCGACCATCTTTATGATGGAATGTCGAAGATGGATTTCGGCTGGGGTTTTGTTGGTAATTTATACCTCGTTGAAAACTACGGTATTTCCACCGGTTTCAATGTGAGATTTATGAATAGTGAATATAAATTCGACAATACTATTCATGGAGAAATAACACGTATAATCAAAAATCAATATTTTGAGATTCCTATTGGTTTGACTATGCGTACTGAGCAAATGAGTGGAATAAGAATCATGGGTAATGTAAGTTATGGACTTGGTTTTCTTTGGAATAGCAAGGTGAGAGATTATGACGTAGAAGGTGTAGAGTTGCAGATGCCAACAGATTATAATAAATATCGTCATTCTCTTATTGTAAAGATTGGCGCTGAATATGAAATCCTCGACTCTAGTTGTCTCACTGCAGCATTGGTATTCAACAATAATGTATCTAATATTTATGCTAAAGAATACCAACAAAATATCTTGCTTAATTGTTTGAGTTTTGAAATTGGATTTATGTTCTAATTAAAAATTATTAAGAGATGAGAATCACATTAGCTCAGATAAACTTCGTCGTCGGTGACATTGACGGCAACAAAGAGAAAATCATCGCCGCAGCTCAACAATCGAAAGGTTCTTCTTTAGTAGTATTTTCGGAACTTTCGCTCTGTGGTTTCCCTCCTTTTAATCTATTAGGCTACACCGATTTCATAGAACGTTGCGAGAAAGCCATCGACGAAATAGCTGAACGATGTGATACCATACCTTTATTAATAGGCGCGCCTGTAAGAAACACTTCCGGGAAAGGCAAACCGCTTTTCAACGCCGCAATATTCCTACATCAAGGCAAACGACAGATTTTCAAAAAGAAATATTTTAATATGAGACGCCACAGGGGTGACGTCTCTACGTTTGAATCTGATTATTTCGAACCGGCCGACGAAACCAACATCCTTCAACTCGGATGCATGAAAGTAGCAGTCACCATCGGCGAAGACCTTTATAATATTGGCGAAGACGAATTCCTGATGACAAACCGCATCGACGACTTTGAAGAGAAACCTGAGATTATCGTCAACCTCGCTGCCGACCGCTTCGACTATCAACGTGCTGCCAAGAGAAGAGAGATTCTCCGAATGACAGCATTAAAACACGAGATACCATTGATTTACGTCAATCAAGTAGGTGGAAACGCTAATCTTATTTACGACGGCGGATCCATGGTTTTCGGTTATATGGGTTACGTCATCAAGAGTCTGCCTTTCTTTAAAGAAGAAGTATCGACATTCGACTGCGAGCTTTTCATCTCGATGAAGAGAGAAGATAATCAACTCATTCCTCCAAAGATGGAACTCATCCACGACGCTTTAGTTCTCGGCATCCGCGACTTCTTCCAAAAACAAGGTTTCAAGAAAGCTGTCTTAGGATTATCAGGAGGATTGGACTCGGCACTCGTCATTGCATTGGCAGCAAAAGCCTTAGGTCCTGAAAACGTAATGGGAATCTTGATGCCATCGCAATATTCGTCAGACCATTCTGTTACCGACGCCATCGCATCAGCGGAAAACCTCGGATCTCCTTATCACATCGTGCCGATAAAAACAGCATACGATGCCTTTGAAGAAACGTTGAAACCGATATTCAAAGACCTTCCTTTCGATGTGACGGAAGAAAACATTCAGGCGAGAAGCCGTGGTCTCATCGTGATGGCGATTTCAAATAAATTCGGCAACATCTTATTGAACACAAGCAATAAAAGCGAGGCATCTGTCGGCTACGGAACTTTATACGGCGACCTCTGCGGAAGTCTCTCCGTCATCGGCGACCTTTATAAGACAGAAGCCTTTGAGTTATGCCGCTACATCAACCGCGACAAAGAGATAATACCTTGGCATACTATCAACAAGCCGCCATCAGCAGAACTGCGTCCCGACCAGAAAGACACCGACAGTCTGCCGGATTATCCAGTATTGGACGCTATTTTATATCAATATGTTGAACTATCAAAAAGTGCTGAAGAAATCATTGAACAAGGTTACGATGAAGTTGTTGTTAACAAAGTCGTGAATATGGTTTACCGTAACGACTTCAAGCGTTTCCAGCTCGCGCCTGTCTTGGCGATTTCGCCTAAGCCTTTTGCGATGAGAGAAATGCCGATTGTTAAAAAATAATAACATCAGTGGCACATATAAGAAGTCATAGTATTGAAGACGACGAGCGTAAGCGAGACGAACGTTACACCTTGATGACGCAGGCTCCAGTGAAGAAGCTTGTCCTCAAGATGTCGGGACCGACTATCGTCAGCATGTTAGTCACTTCGCTTTATAACATAATCGATGCTGCTTTTGTAGGGCATATCAGCACCGAAGCAGCAGCAGCCGTCGGCGTGTCGTTCGCATATATGACTTTCATCAACGCCTTCGGATTTTTCTTCGGTCATGGTTCGGGCAACTTCATCTCTCAGGCACTCGGCGCACGTAAATATTCCGACGCAGAGAAGATGGCAGCAACCGGATTCTTGTCGCCTTTCATCTTAGGAGCCATCACAGGATTGTTAGGACTTATCTTCATAACTCCATTATCTAAAGCCATCGGCGCTACGCCGGATATTTTATCCCTGTCAAACGAATATCTGTTTTTCATCCTGATAGGAACGCCGTTTATGATGTCGGCATTAGCATTGAACAGTCAGCTCCGTCTTCAGGGCAACGCCAACTACGCCATGATTGGAATCATATCGGGAGCTGTGCTCAACATCATCTTAGACTCGATATTTATATTAGACATGGGTATGGGCGTGAAAGGAGCTTCCTTGGCAACATTAATAAGTCAGATAACAAGCTGGCTGATATTGCTGACAGGAACTTTCAGAAGTGGCAACGTACATATCAGACTGAAGAACTTCTCCCCTAATTTCGCACATTACAAAAAGATATTAGACGGCGGACTTCCATCCCTATGTCGTCAGGCATTGGCATGTGTAGCAACGATTTGTTTAAATCACTCGGCAGCAATTTACGCCCTCGACGGCAACGAAGCATCGACTATAGCGGCGTTTTCCATAGTGTCGAGATGCATGATGTTCGCCTTCTCAATAGTACTCGGCATCGGACAAGGATTCCAGCCGATATGCGGGTTCAACTACGGAGCGAAACTATACGGACGCGTCAGAGAATCATATACCTTCACCATGAGCATCATGACATTATTCCTATTAATATCCGGAACCTTAGGATATATCTTTGCACCGCATATCATCAGTTTCTTCAGAAGCGAAGACCCCGAACTTATCGCAATAGGAAGCAGAGTCTTGAGATGGCAATGTATCGCCTTCCCACTCATCGGTGTATCAACATCGACGAATATGCTTTTACAGACAATAAGAAAGACATTACCAGCGACGATATTATCTATGTGCCGTCAAGGAATATTCTTCCTCCCTATTTTATACATCGCGCCATTGTTCCTCGGTTTGAAAGGCGTTGAGATGACACAAGCCATAGCCGACGTCATGACATTCCTGCTTGCGATACCGATTGCGATTAACGTCTATAGGAAATTGAAAATCTGAGAATCTGAAAATCTGAGAATTTTGGTAGGGGCACACGGACGTGTGTCTTAAGGGGACATCTATAAATTCCCCGTTTAAATAAACTTTGACAATCACGTTAAAAACTTTTGCGTGCTTTATGTTTCTCTTTGGAATCTTTTTGTCTTTCTTTCAATCACATAGCTCGCTATGCTCTTTCGAGAAAAACA
>JAZUST010000162.1:0-8151 GCA_045606865.1 Bacteroidales bacterium | reverse complement strand
AGAGACAGTAGCTTTAGCGATAGGGAGTTCTTCGTGAATGTTTCCAAAGTAGCAAGTATCTTGTTGAGCGAGAAACTGAAGTATCGCGATTCGAGCCGGATGTCCCATCGCTTTTGCAAAACGCGCAATCTGTTCTTGTTTGTCTGAATATTTCTTTTCTGACATAATCTTAATTTTATGTTCGCAAAATTACGAACATTTTTTAATTATGCAAGAGGATTTTTTAAAAAAAATTAGTATATCTTATTAAGTCAACGAGACAATAAGACAATAAGTCGATAGGACAAAATCAGAGTCAGAGTCGTGATTCAATGGATACATTCAATGTGTCCGTACAAATTTTATTATAGCAGCTGCTCTGCGTTAGGGATTGAAGCGGCATCCTTTGCGAGCGCAGTTTACGGAGCGAGCAAAGATATAGCGGAAAGCCCGACGGCTTGCCGGAACGCCAAAATCTGTTAAAATCTGAGAAACTGAGAATCTGAGAAACTGAAAAATTGAAAGTTGACAGTTGAAAATTGAAAATTAATTAACAAAGGTAAAGAGTCGCTGTTAAAAAAATGGCGGCTCTTTTTTTGTTTATACCTTTTCAAATCAACATAAAAAATTTCATATATTATATTTTTATGTATATTTGTATTCCTAATTTTTTTACTTTTATGAAAAAAATATTCCTTATATTATTGATATTGATTTCTTTGAATGTTGTCGGACAAATTAAAGTCAAAGAAGGTTCTTTTAAAAAAATCGAAGGTTATGTGATGCTGGATAAAAAAGAACATTTCGACGACAATAATCAACCAATGGCATTGATAAAAATCTCAACCGAGAATATCAATGCAGAGCAAAGAAGGAACTTTATTTTTAAAGGGAATTTAGCGACATACTTTGATGTTCATTTTGAACCTGGAGAAATACATTTATACATCTCAGCCGCTTCTGCTACTTTCATCGAAATAATTCATGATGACTTCGGAAAAACAGAGTTTACACTTCCATTTGACCTATGCGATTTCTGTGGTTATGAGATGGTGGTGCAGTATATACCAATAGATAATAATAAAAATCATGTAAAACCTCAGAATAATTTTTTGTCTATCATCACTAATCAAGCAGATGCAGATATATATATAGATGACAATTATGTAGGACAGAAAGAAGTATTTAAATCATTTCCAATAGGTTCTTCTCATACATGGAGAATAGAATGTAATCTATATCATAGTGAAAGCGGTAATATCACTATTACTGATCAAGAGAATATTATTAATAAAACTTTACGTCCAGCATACGGTTATCTTAAAGTCACATCATTACCTGAAAATGGTGCATTGGTTTACATAGATAATAAGAAAGTAGGGGTAACCCCATATATTTCTGATAAATTAGCTAGCGGTTCATATAAGATAAGGATTATGAAAGAAATGTTCAAAACAGTTGAACAGACTTTTGAAGTTACTGATGGTGACACGACAAATGTAAGACTTAATATGTCCGCTAATTTCATTGATGTCACAATAAAAACTGATTTGGACTCAGACATTTATATTGATGAAGACATAAAAGGTAAAGGGTCATGGACCGGCAGACTTTCTGATGGAGCACATCTTATTGAAGTAAAAAAAGCATCTCATGAAACTATCCGCAAGGAAATTAATCTATCTCTTGGTTCTGAACAAATAATAACTATAGATGCGCCAAAACCTATATATGGATTTTTGGAAATCAGCAGTGATCCTATGCAAGCTGATATTATTATTGATGGCAATAATATAGGTAAGACTCCTAAGGTGATAAGCAATATCTTAATAGGAGAACATGAATTGAGACTTGAAAAAGTTGGATGTGCACCTATAATTAAAAACATAATAGTTAATGAGGGTGAAACTCTGATGATAAGCGAGAGATTGCAAACGGGAAAAGAAATTGTCATTACGACAGATAGTAATAGTGATAAAATTTACATTGATGACAACTACATTGGATATTGTCCCACAGGAGCTACTCTTACTTACGGTACTCATAGAATAAAAATTGAAAGGAATAATAAAGTCATTGAAAAACACATTGAAATTAGTCCTCTTGATAGTATTGATAGTATATCAATATCATTTTATGAACCTTTAATTTTTACAGTTAACAATGTCAATTTTACGATGATAGCTGTTGAAGGAGGTTCTTTTGACATGGGAGCTAATTATTTCGAATCTGATAATGACGAAAGAACTATTCATAATGTGACATTGAACGATTTCTATATAGGAGAAACAGAAGTTACCCAAGAGTTATGGAAAGCTGTAATGGGAACAGATATTAATATCCAGAAAGAGAAATCATCATATGGTACAAAATTAAGAGGTGTCGGTAATGATTATCCTATGTATTACGTAAATTGGTATGAAGCAAAAGAATTCTGTAATATTCTCAGTGAAATGACCGGAAAAACATTCCGTCTCCCAACAGAGTCTGAATGGGAATATGCAGCAAGAGGTGGAAATAAAAGCAATAATTACAAATATTCTGGCAGCAACACTCTTTATGAAGAAGCATGGTATTATGACAATAGTGACAATTCAACTCATATAATAAAAACAAAGAAACCTAACGAACTCGGCATTCACGATATGAGTGGGAATGTTTGGGAATGGTGTGAAGACTGGTATGCAAATTACAATAGTTATTCCGAAGCAAATCCTACCGGACCTTCTTCTGGAACATACAAAGTAATAAGGGGTGGAAGTTGGAGCTACGGAGATGATGATTGTAGAATCCATAATAGATATAGCAATCTACCAAGTTATAGATATGATGATTACGGTTTCAGAATAGTCATGATACCGTAATTATTATTACACAATTGAATATTATATAACATTATGTCAAAAAATAATCAAACATTCAAAATTACAGCTATCGTAACATCAGTAGTGATTATGATAATAGCTTTCATTGGTATTAATGAATATAAGGAATTTAAATCCGATTATAAATCATATATACATAGTTTACACAAACTTAACGAGTCTTATATATTAGGCAATGATATAGATATATATAGTGATGACTATACAAATGTCATTGAGATAGAAGAAAAATATCAAGGAAGAATGTTTAATTCTGCTTTTAAAAAAATACAAGAAGATAATGCTGAATTTGTAGGAGAGATTGAAAAAAAACGACAGGAGGAAATCAGAAATAATAATATTGTAAAGAATCAAAGATCAGAAATAGAAAATAATCGTACAGAAGTTGAGCGTTCTGAACATGAACGTCTTGAAAAAGAAAGATTGGAAAGAGAAAGGAAAGAAAAAGAAAGAATTGAACTTGAAAATTCAGAAAATGCACGTTTAGAAAAGGAAAGATTGGAGAGAGAAAGGAAAGAACACGAACGCTTTGAACTTGAAAAATCAGAGGCAGAACGTCTAGAAAAGGAAAGATTGAAGAGAGAGAGATTGGAGCAAGAAAGAAGAGAAATAGATCGTCTTCTAGAAGAAAGACGTACTAAAAAAGAAGTAAATATAGCGAATGAAAAAGTAACTAAAGGTACGATTTCAGATCATGACTATGTTGATCTAGGTTTAAGTGTAAAATGGGCGACTTGTAACGTAGGCGCAAATTCTCCACACGAATACGGTGATTATTTTGCATGGAGTGAAGTTGAAACAAAAGATTATTATAGCAAAAACAACTATATTGAAACAGACACAATATATAACGATGTGGCAAGTCGAGAATGGGGGAAAACATGGAGAACACCAACATATTCAGAATGTATGGAATTGGTTAACAAATGTAGATGGGAATGGACCACAGAAAATGGTGTTAAGGGATATAAAGTAACCGGACTGATTGGAACATCTATATTCCTACCTGCACCAGGAGATTATGATGGTGAAATAAAATATCACGAAGGAAATGACGGATATTATTGGTCTTCAACCCCACATGAAACAATTTCAAATCATGCTTATGGCATATCATTTAAAAGAACCAGACATAGAGTGACTTCGTATTCAAAATATTTAGGAAAATCGGTACGCCCGGTAACAAAATGATAAACAGTAATAATGAGGAAAAATACAATAATTGTAATATTATCACTGATATTGATTGTGCTGTTTATCTTGAAATACATATTTATATAATTGAAAATTGAAAACTGAAAATTGAAAATTAATAAACAAAGGGAAAGAGTCGCTGTTAAAAAAATGGCGACTCTTTTTTTGTTTATGGTGATATTATTTACGAGTCTGATTAGACGTTTGCAATAGAATTCGTATGTAAATATGATTAATTAATTTATTTATTAAATAATAGTATTCAATAAGTTACCCCCCCACTAAAAATAAAAAAACATTTGTTTTTTTGAAAAATAATTATAAACTTTGTACCCAAGTTAACGTAAAAAATATTTGCTATGAAAAGAATTGCATTACTTCTCTTGATGATTCTTGTTGGAACAACATTAGTCAGTGCCCAGAGTCCTATGGGCGTAAAAAATCTGAAGGGTAATTATATTGATGATAATAAAGTTTGTCTGACTTGGATGAACGAAGATGTCGGTCCATATTGGGGGCATCAATGTGACATCGTTACCGGTGATAATTTCTTTTATAAGAGTAATGGATGGTATGTCAGTGCTTTGCACAGCGGACTCGGTTCATTGGGTTTCAATGCTGACAAAGACGCCGGATTTAAGATCATGGATAAATTCACTTCGTATGAAGTGTTCACTCTCAGGTTCTATCTTTACGAAGGCGCGACTCCTTTCTCAACAATCGACGGTGCTTATCTTACAATTTATGACGGTGACCCGTTAGAAGGTGGTAATGTAATAGCAGGTGGCAATGGCGAGAACCGTCTTGAGAAAACCGGCAGCACAAACATATACAGAACAAAAGAAAATGACGTTATGGATGTAAGTCGTCCTGTTTTCTATGTCGATGTTTATGCGGTAGAATTGGGCGATAATTATGAAGAGAAGACATTCTGGTTTGAGGTGTCGTTTACAGGAACTTTAAATGATGACGTTCATATTGTACCAAGAACAGTTTTAGGTGAAACCACAACAGGCGAAGCTCGTATCTTTACGGAAGAGACAGGATGGCAGCCAATGTTAGATGAAAACACACAGACTCAACAAGGCGTGGCTTTGGAGACATTAGGTTATGGAGATTCCGGTGGAGTTATTATGGAAGTAGATACATGTAATATTTATTGTAACGGAGAACTCGTATATAAAATCGCTCCGGAAAAATCATTCGTTACTTTCATCGATGAGAATGCTCCAGATGGAGATAATACATACGGCATACAAAATGTGTTTACTACAGAATTCGAAGGAATGTCTTCTATTTATTATACAGAAGTCCGTAAGTCGTTCCCTCCAAAGAATTTCGAATATGATTCAGAAGAAATTGAAGATGATATGATTGTTAATCATCTTATTTGGGAAAGAGAAGATGATATGGAAAGTGAAAATATAAAGACTTTCTACGAGATATATCGTAAGAAAATTTCAGAAGATGAATATGTACTGATAAAAAGCATTGAGAAAGTCGATGGACAGGATAAATATCAATATGACGATGTGATCGATAATGCTACTTACCAATATAAGATAAATACATATAATGTCTATCAGACAGGTTCTTCCGAAAGTCAGTCTGTTGTTGCAGAAGAAACGACTTCAGTTGAAGAAATTGAATCTGAGAATGTCACTATCATCCCAACAATTTTCTCAAACAGCGAAAGCGTTTCCATCAAATCTGATTCTGGTATAAAAGACGTTAAGATGATTGATATGCTTGGCAGAAATGTTAATGTTTCAATGAATCAGACAAACGGCACTTCTTGCGAAATAAGCATAAATCAAAGATGTAATTCCGGAGTTTATTTGATTGTTATTGAAACAGGAAATGGAAGTTATTACGAGAAGGTGATTTTACGTTAATTAATGGTATTTCCGATAGTAAGTGATTCTCAGAAAGAAGGAACGATGTAAAAAAAATGTCGTTCCTTCTTTAATATCCATAAACAAAACTTATCCCCTAAAAATCAAAAAATCCGTTGTCTGTTGTCTGTTGTCTGTTGACTTTTTCTTATCTTTGCACCTCATTAATTAATCTCACTTAAAATGATAACAATAGAAAACTGCAAAGAGTTATGTAAGAGGATTGAATCCTTGAGGAGGTATCTTTGACATCGACGGTAAGTTGATGCAGATTAAGGAATTAGACGAACAGACCAATGCCGACGGCTTCTGGGACGACCCTAAAAACGGTAAGGTGATAATGCGTAAGCTCCGCGACGTGAAGAGCTGGGTGACAGCTTACGACGAGATAGTGAAAGCTAACGACGACCTCGGCGTGTTGTTTGAGTTCGCTAAAGAGGGAGAGGCAGAGGAAGAAGAAGTCGATAAACAATATGAAACCACAATACAACTTGTTGAAGATTTAGAATTCAGAAATATGCTTCACGAAGAAGCCGACCAGATGAGCTGCGTCTTGAAAATCAATTCGGGAGCCGGCGGCACTGAGTCGCAGGACTGGGCACAGATGCTTATGCGTATGTATATGCGTTACGCTGAGTCTCATAATTACAAGGTAAGAATCAGTAACTTACTTGAAGGTGATGAAGCTGGTATCAAGACTGTCACCATGGAAATAGACGGTGACTTTGCATACGGTTATCTCAAAGGTGAAAACGGCGTGCATCGTCTCGTCCGTGTCTCTCCTTACAACGCACAAGGTAAACGTATGACATCGTTCAGCTCTGTCTTCGTGACACCTCTCGTCGACGATTCTATCGAAGTCGTCATCGACCCATCGAAGATCTCATGGGATACATTCCGTAGCGGTGGCGCTGGCGGTCAGAACGTTAACAAGGTGGAATCGGGAGTTCGTCTCCGTTACCAATATAAAGACCCTTACACAGGCGAGGAAGAGGAAATCTTGATTGAAAACACCGAGAGCCGCGACCAGCCTAAGAACAGAGAGAACGCACTCCGTCTCTTGAAGTCACAGCTTTATGACAAGGAACTTCAACATCGTATGGAAGAGAAGAACAAGATCGAAGCTGGCAAGAAGAAGATAGAATGGGGCTCACAGATTAGAAGCTACGTCTTCGATGACCGTCGCGTGAAAGACCACAGAACTAACTTCCAGTCGAGCAACGTACAAGGCGTGATGGATGGAAAAATCGATGAGTTCATCAAAGCCTATCTGATGGAATTTGGACAGAAATAAATTCGGTTTAAGGTTTAAAGATTAAGGTTTAATGAAGATTTCAACCTTAAACTTTAAACCTTAAACTTTAAACAATCAACTGCTCTCAACACTAAACTCTACACTAATATGATAACATTTTCAACAGCATTAATTATCCTTGTTTTAGGATATTTCATTTACGGAAGATACATCAGCCGTATGTTCGGTGTCGACGAGAAACGACCTACACCGGCTGTCACCAAGAACGATGGCGTCGACTATATCGTGATGCCGACATGGAAGATCTTCATGATACAATTTCTTAACATCGCAGGTCTCGGACCGATATTCGGCGCTATCATGGGAGCTAAGTTCGGGACATCATCATATCTGTGGATTGTTCTCGGAACGATCTTCGCTGGTGCCGTCCACGACTATCTCTCTGGAATGGTGTCGCTTCGTAACGACGGCGCGAGTCTTCCTCAGATAGTGGGAAAATATCTCGGAAGCAGAACCGAAAAGGTGATGATAGTATTCACCTTATTATTAATGGTGTTAGTTGTAGCCGTCTTCGTCTTGCAGCCGGCTCAGCTCATCGCCAATATGACACCGACAAATCTTAACGTATATTTCTGGGTCGTGGTGATATTCGCCTATTATCTCATCGCGACATTGTTGCCGATAGACAAAATCATTGGAAACCTGTATCCTATCTTCGGGGCAGCTCTGATGTTCATGGCGATAGGAATATTAATTGTTCTTTTCATAAAACAGCCGGCACTTCCTGAGATGTGGAACGGCTTCGGCACCAAGTACGAACCAGGACCGATATTTCCTATGATGTTCATCTCTATCGCCTGCGGAGCCATCAGCGGATTCCACGCCACGCAGTCGCCTCTCATGGCACGATGCATCAAAAACGAAAGACACGGACGCCCTGTAT
>JAZUST010000161.1:0-49792 GCA_045606865.1 Bacteroidales bacterium | reverse complement strand
CGCCCGCATGATAGGAGCATATCGCGATACCATCAGCCTTGGACGTGATGAGACCATTACACGTGTAGCTTACTTCCCGACAAACGAAAAAGACTTAGGCATATTCTACTTCTTTGTGGAGACCGATGTACGTAATCAGGTTTATGAATCTCTGTTTGAAGATAACAATATGTCTCCATCCACTGAATATCCGACCGAGTTCATGCTCGTGCCTCCGGCAGATATTACAGTGGAAAATATGACAATATCGAAAGATACATTGTCACCGAATGAGAAATTCAACATCTCATATACTGTCAAGAATGTCGGTTTTAAGAATACCGGATTAGGTGATCCATGGACATTCGACACCTGTGGCAGTCTGCCTAAGGTAATAGGCAAGCCATGGAGAGATGTAGTATATATATCTACAGAACCTGAGTTCGATAAAACTAACGCTAAACAGCTGACATCTTACAATAACAATAAAGTACTTTGGACCGAGTCGGAACTTGAGATGATTGCTGATACCATCGATGCATACGTATGGTGTAAATATCCGGAGATAACACCTCCCGACACCACAGAAAATCCTGAGTTGTGGAATCCATATCTTCAAGAGGTGGAGAACCAGAGTCTGAAACGCGAGGCTTTGCGTCATGAGACACTTAAACAATATATCAATAGTTATACTGTAGAAAGAGAAGTCCTCATCCCTGAAGAATATGACGGAGGAACGTATTATATCTACGTCGTGACAGACCAAGGCGATAATATTTTTGAACATACATTTGAAGATAACAATATCATAAGTGAAACGACAACTGTGGTGTTGCCTGACCTTATGGTCTATGACTTGGAACTTAATGAGACCCGTGATGAAATTACCTTCATGGTGAAAAACATCGGTAGAGGTCAGGTCATTGACGGACTCATCACAACATCTGTCAATTATAACAATGCGGAAATAGAATATGCCGTTGAAGATGAAGTGAACCTCTTGCCAAACGATTCTCTGTTCATACAAGTGCCGATAAATTTAGAATGTAACTTCTATGTCGATAACACTCTTAAGGTGGATTCACGGTTGATTTATCTTGAAACAACATTCACAAATAATAATCAGACGATAGACTTACAACTCTATAATCCCGACTTTCATGCTCATGAACTTGTGTTGCAATCGACGCAACTCGGTTCGGGACAGACATTCCAAATAACATATTCTATAGATAATAACGGAGATGTAGCTTTCAACGATGATGTGAATATAAAATACTATCTCGGTCTCTCTCCTGAACTTAACTTCATCACTGCCGAAGAGCTGCTGAGCAAACAAGAATATATCAATCTTGAAGTCGATGAAACTATGACAATAACAGAGAATATCACATTGCCGATCTCAGCTGATGGTCTCTATTATCTATATGTCTCTGTCAACGACGACGAATCTGTTTGTGAAGGTGACAACACTTATACCAACTACATAGTGTCGGATATGCTTGAAGTTTCCTTGTCGCCATATCCTGATTTCGTAGTGACACAGGTAAGTCTCCCCGATCATGCAACAGCAGGCTCGATGATAAATATGTCTTATACCGTTGAGAACAGAGGTGTGAGAGACGCTCTCCCTTCAGAAAACTGGGTCGATAAGGTATATATTTCTTCCGAACCTCAATTTGATGAAGACAAAGCTGTCTTGGTTGGAATGAAAGAAAGAAAAGGTTATCTCAATGTCAACGATATTTACACAGAGACTATGAAGATAGGCATTCCTGCTAATGTCACGACTTCTCAATATGTTTATGTGGTGACGGATGCCAATAACGATGTCTTTGAATATATTGGAGAAAATAACAATGTATATCAAAGTCCTATCATCTCGATAGAGTTATATGACTGTGACCTGAAGGCAGTCTCTTTGACTTGTGCCAATACCTTGCAATGGGGACAGAACGTAAGTATGGATTATAAGATCAGCAATGCTGGAACAAGTGAGACGACGGCACATACGTATTATCATGCGGTATATCTGTCGCGTGACGAGAAACTTGACAGTGAGGATATAGAGTTGGCGACTATCAATGCTAAGAAGTTAGACGGCGGTGATTCAGAATCTGGTACTGTCGGTGTGAAAGTTCCTTACGGCATGTCGGGCAATGCTTACATCTTGCTTGTCGCTGACGTATATAGTTACAATCCTGATGTGAATATTGATAATAACATCCTGGCAAAAACGGTGACATTGGAGAATGTCCCTGTTCCTGATTTGGTGATTGGCGATGTCACATTAGTGACGGAATATCCTGCCGCTGGTCAGCCGATACTTATCGCATATACTGTGACGAACAACGGCGATGGAACTGTCAGCACGTCATGGAAAGATAAGGTATATTATTCAAGAAACACCTTTGCTAACGCTACCTTGGGAGAGACATTGGAAAGAAGTATCAGTCTCGCACCTGGTGAGTCATATAGCGACACGACAAATGTCATAATCCCATTGCCTAACACAGGAAACTATGCGATATACATCGATGTCAATGCGTCTGTCGGTAAAAACGGCGAACGTTCATTCTTCGAGATGGATTATGAAAACAACAGAGGCATGCAAGCCGTCAATGTCGATTTCAATCCTCCAGGCGATTTGATAGTAGATGCGATATCACATCCGTATGTCGTCACTGCCGGCGATGATATGACGATAACGTATAACATCATGAACTTGGGTCCTAACGTGCTGGAAGGATTCGGCTGCAACGATGTGTTCTATCTGTCAACAGACTATACATTCAGTCCTGACGATATCTTGCTCGGCAATGTTGAACATGAGATAGTGCTGCCTAACTATTCGTATGAAGAATATAATTTCACGGCAAATATCTCAGGCGTGCCAGAAGGCGAATATTACATCATCATATATACCGATGCCCGTAACGCTTTCCATGAAGTTGATGAGGAAAACAACAGAGCATATTCCGCTTATCCTTTCGAGGTGCAAGTTCCGGAGTTGTTCGTAGATACACCTATAACATTTAAGCTTAAAGACCTCGTACATAAAGATTTCAAGTTCAATGTCTATGGAAATATCAACGAGACGGTACGTATCCATCTCAGCTCTCCTGATGCCGAAACCGGCGCTGTCAATAATATCTATGTGAAATATAACAGTATGGGTAGCAATATGGATTACGACTTCTCGTCAGATGGCGATATGGAAGGTAACTCAGAAGTCTATATCCCAGCCACTAAACCAGGCTATTATGGCGTCAGCGTCTTGGGTAACGACCCGGTAGATGGCGAGCAGATGGTAACTATTGAAGCTAATATCCTGCCATTCGAGATTCGTTCTGTCGAAGCTGATGTGGGTGGCAACACAGGTAAGGTTACTCTGAAACTCATTGGTTCTAAGTTCCGTTATGATATGCCAGTGAAACTCTTCATGGGAAGTCCTGAAGATAGTACGATATATAATGTCATAGAAGCTGATACTGTATATTATGTCAACTTCAATGAGGTGTTCGTGACATTCAATCTTGAAGGCGCAGAAGAAGGGGTGTATAGCATAGAAGCTTATAACTATTGTGCGGGATTTACTTACCTCATGGATTGCTTCATGATTGTTCCAGGATTACCTGAAAACCTCGCCACCAACCTCATCATTCCTGAAGGCTTGAGACAGAACAGACATTGTATCCTGACACTCGAATATGGTAATATAGGTAATACAGATATAGTAAATCCCGTCTTGAAGTTATGTAGCATAGGCGGTTCTTGGATAGGTCTCGAACGTGGTGAGATAAATATCCATAAGACGGAACTCGACATACCGACGGTGAATGAAGATGAACCGGAAGGAATACTTCGTCCTGGAGTACGTCACACAGTGTCGATATATTGCTTTACCAACGAAAGTCTTGAGTTCGTGATTTATTCGAATGAAGAAGTGCATAACTATGAACAACTTAAAGATGAGATAATAAAATAATTGCGATATGAAAAAGAATATTATAAGACAGATTGTATTATTGTCGCTCCTTTGGGCATCGGGAGGTCTTCATGCTCAAAATGATAATAGCAGAAGTATCGGCGGTATAGAGTTTGAAACTCCTGATCTCGACTTTACTATAAATGATGATCCGTATGAACCAGGGTTCGCAGGTGGTGACAAATCAGCGTTCTATGATAGAAATCTCGGATATGTCTATGTGGATGTCGGTAAGACTGACTCGAGAAAGAACGTCTATTACAAATGGGAAGTCTTAGATGTTCCGGATGCTGGAAACGTCGAGTTTAGCGACATCTACAGCTCAAAGACGACGGTAAAACTTGACAAGCCGGGTGTGTACGTATTGAGATGCATACAGATGTCAAAATATGGTCGCAAGTCGGAATGTATATACGTCAACGTTTCATCTAAGGTTAATCTCATCTCTGTCAGAAGAAAAGACATCTGTTACTTTAATACATCAGCGATATTGAAACACGATTTCGAATATGAGACAGATCCACCAGGATTGGAAGATTATGTCAATATGCTTCCTCCTGATGTGATATATGGAAACAATATAGACGAACTATGGCCTATGTTTGTTCATGACGTGGAGTTTGAAGCCATGAACGAAGACGGCGGCTTTGATAAATCAGATGTCAAATGTCAGTTGCCTGTCATCGACGACCAGACGAGAGTCTCTTATTCACAGATAAAAGAAAGATACGAGAGCGGAGAACCGTTCCCTACAATAGTGGAGGAGAATGTGGAACCTATGAAAGAAGCGGTCGGCGCGATGAACAGGATGTTTTGTCTCAGCAACCCGAACTATCTCTTGCCTCCTGTCTTTGAAGAGATAATTATGATTGGTGAAAACGGACCTTCTGTAATGAGATTATCTGGAAATGTATCTAAAGGTCTGGAAGTCTACGGCTTCATACAATCGGTAGCAAGCAAGTTCGAGAAGTTTAAAAATGTGCCAGATTTATCGCCTGTTTCTTTCGAACCTCAGTCCGATTTCCAAGATATGGGCTTTAGGATGGATTGTGACAATGGCGACATCATACCAAAGATCTATTATATAGGAACGCATAGTGTGTCACTGGTTTATAATAATGACTTCGATGTGCCGAAACTTTCGTTGCCTAAGTTGGGTGGCGTTTATGCTGAAATTGATGTCGGATTGAATGTGAAGTTTGAGAATAACGACATCAACAAAGAATTGAATCCTACGGCAGATAAACTTGTAATACCTCTTGATATTAATTTTTTGGGCGGGATAAGAATTGGTGTCAGATTCATCAGTGCGGATCTGTTGTCGGGTAGTGTGGCGGCACATGTTGACATGAAGGCTGATGCCGACATCAATTTCACGACCATGCTGAAAGATGACTGCTGTAACGACTGCTGGGAACTCGCTGATGATCCTTTCGATATTAAGGAATTTGACGCTAAGGTAATTCTAAATGTGAAACGTACTTTCATGAGTTTCACCTATACAGATGAATCATTCACTTTGATAAATTACAATTCGATAAATGGTCTCATGTCCGACTTGTCTGATTAATTTTTTGATAACCATAAAAGATACATATATGAAAAACAGATTATTATCATTATTATTGGTCGTATCGTCATTGGGACTTACAGCCCAGACTGATATGTTCCCGGAATATACCCCGGAAAGCTATAACATAGCAATGAATTATAATGCGGACTCCATCTATATGTTCAATAAACATAAACCTAATGACATCTGTAACACTTATATGTATTATCAGATTTATGGTGTGAAACCTATTGTCGGTCACAGATGGATCAAGACAACAGATGGAACGCAAAATGCCGATGAGGTTAACAATCCTGCCGCTCTTCTGTGCCGATTGCTTAAGGCTTACGCTTCACGAAACCTCGATGAGGTTAAGAGCCTCTACAGAGAATCCGATGCCGCCATTATCGATAATATCATGTCGGTCGATTCCGTCAGTCAGAGATGGTTCGATGTTATCTCGCTCATCAATAAGTTCGACCTTATCATGAGTTATGACGTCGATGAATATACTCAGCTTGTCGTGGAACTGTATCACGATAATGAGTTGTTGACACAAAGTCTGTTTACTTGTATCAATGAAAACGACGGTTGGAAGATGGCATCAATTGTAGACAGCACCTCGCTCACAGCAAACCTTTCTATGTATCTTAATTTCTACCATCCAACAACATTGTTGGCAGACGATGACATGGACGGCGACGGAATACCAAACTTAGAAGATAACTGCGCTTGTGTATCTAACGCCGATCAGAAAGATAAAGATGACGATGGCGTGGGTGACGATTGCGACAATTGCCCTGACTTAAGCAATCCTTACCAAGAAGATTACGACAACGACGGAATAGGCGATGAGTGTGACAATTGTTTGGCTTATAACCCGGAACAACTCGACACTGATCAAGACGGCGTTGGTGATGATTGTGACGTATGTCCTTACGACTTCGACCCTGACCAGGAAATGGTACGTGATGCTGAAGGTAACTGGATCGGATTGGCATGTAATCCTGACATCGACGGCGATGGTATCCCTAATGAAGAAGATGACGATATGGATGGCGACGGATGGCACAACGAGATGGATAATTGTCCTCGCAGATATAATCCAGACCAGACCGATAGTGACGGCGACGGCGTGGGTGATGTGTGCGACAACTGTAAGCTCAAATACAATCCAGACCAAGCAGACACAAACCATAACGGAATTGGCGACGTGTGCGACGAAGATATTGACGGCGACGGAATACCAAACGAATACGATAACTGTCCTTATCATTATAACCCTGAACAGGAAGACGAAGACTGTAATGGCATAGGCGACGCTTGCCAAGATTTCTAAATAATAAAAATCATTGAGTTATGAAAAAGATATTGTCGAAATTAATGATATTGTCCGCTTTGCTGATGCTTCTGAATCCATCGGCTAAAGCAGATACTCCGTATTATTTTACCTGGAATGGAGAACTGAGAGACATATATGTCGATCATGATGAAGATATGCCGCAACCATACGTCTTCGTCGATGACCTCTTGAAAGACAATCCGGACTTCTCTATATCGACGTCTTCGATTATTCAGCAGATGACATTGGTACATACCTACGATGAGGAGATAAAACTCCATCCTCAGCATAGAGAATACCTGAGACATTATGTGATAGAAGATCCGGGCGATAATGATTATGTACATAAACATTATCTGACACAACGTATCTTCAAGAAGATAACAGGCGCAACGATATATGAGATTAGGGTAGAATCGGAATATATGAAACTGTATTGGGAAAACGCCAACTTAGATGAATATGTCAACGGTATCATGGAAGACGACTCTCATGTGGATTACAAAAGACCTATTCTTTTTGATGATGAATATATCAAAGAATATCTCAACAAATTCTTCCCTTCGATGTGTGACCATTTGGATGAGGTATGCGACGCTGACGATTACACCATGACATACACCGACAAGAAAGTGGCGTCTGGTGTGGCTCCTAATCGTTGTTATACAACCATCAGAAGAACACACTTCATCGACAGGAAATGTAACGGAATGACGTATAGATTCGTCGCTATTCTTAATTTCAAGATATTGCATTATAATGCCGTCATCACTTACGAAGGCGTGATGGATACGATAAAGGTAAAAGAGACTGAGGCGTATCCTGCTCCGTATAAGTCGTTGAACAAGATGTTGTCGGGTAATCCTAAGATCAGATTCATCAATGGTACTTTGACGAAGAAGATCAAGATAGAACGTGTTGAGTTTATCAATAGTGACGGAACTGGCGACCAATTGATTTATGATGCTGAAGGCCGTAAGATATATAAGAGAACCTATCTTCTTTCGGATAAATGCGAACCAAGAGTTACAGCCGATATGACTCAATTTATTGTCGTGAACGGAACTGTCGATCTCGGTAAAGGAGAACACAGCACTGTTATTTATCATCCCGACGATGACCTCTCGGATTATAACGAAGGAGCGTTATATGACAAGGATAAGATAATGTCTTATCTGAGAACGTATTTCCCAGGACCTTTCAAAACTCTTGACGATAAATGTGAGAGCAACATAAATATGTCATATACCGAAGAGAAAATATTCTACGCTCCATTCCCGGAACGTTGCTACACAACATTGGTAAGGACACATAATATTTCTAAGGTCTGTGACGGCATCACATACATATACACCGCCATAGTTTATTTCGATATCAGACATTATAACGAGACTATAACTTCAACCGGCAACATGAGTAAGATTGAAGTCAAGATAGAAGACGGCAAACCAGAGCCATATACTTCTTTTGAAGCTTTGAAAGCCGACAATGCAGCTCTTACCATCAATGCGGAAGTAATGAACAAGGTGGAACTCGGCGCATATCGTGAGGAGACAATTATTGATCAGGAGAATCGTAAAGAATATAAGAGATATTATACCTTGCGAGATAAATGCGACAACAGTGTCACTCTTGAACTTTCGCAGGATGTAGTGCTGAGAGATATTAACATTGTAGGTGAGAAAGAAATTAACATCGACATATATCACCCCGACGATCAACTCATGGATTATAACAATGGTGAGCTATATAACGAACTGAAGATAGATATTTTGATAACTATTAACTTCTCAGAAAGCGATCAACTATTGGATGAGGCTTGTGCTGATGCAGCGGTATCTATAGACTCAAGGACCTATGAAGACGTGTATGTAAATAAAGACGAGCCTTTGCAAGACAGATGTATTACACATATGAAAAGAACATTCCATATCGACAGAGACTGCGACGGATTCCTTAACAGATATATAGCGATAGTCAATTATTACGTGCACCATTATAATAGGGATGTTAAGATAACAGGCTCTCTCAGAGACATAGAAGAAGAGGCGTGGTCTCCTGAAAATGTTCCTATTTATACTTCCATAAAGGAAATGGAGGAGTTTAATAATCTGTATATCGAAGCGGATAATATGGACAGACTCGAACTGATTCACGACAGGGACGAAATTCTCAATGATGATGTATGTAACATAAAAATCAACAGATATTATAAAATACAGGATCCATGTACCTTTGAAAATGGAGATCTGTTCGATAATATCGATATAGAGTTGAAACAATATATTGAACTTAGAGGAAGAGTGAAGGTGGAAGGTCCTATGAATATTTATAAATACAAGATAGGTGAACTTCCTACCAACGAACATAATACTATAGAACACCTTACAAATTACGGAGCAATGCTCGATGGTCTCTATTACGGAACGGGAAATATTCTTATTACTCACAAAGACATCCCTGATGAGAAACTGCCGTACGTGTTCGAGAGAGAGTTTATCGTGAAATATGATTTCTGTGAAGAATCTGCTGATACCATTTATCAAAGATACGAACCGGACATCATACATAGAGCAACTCTCTTGGATAAAAGGACTGTCTTGGATTGTGATTTGGAGACAGCCAACATTGAACCTGTCAACAACAAAGAGGCGATATTGGAATACCTTAAAGATAAATATATCAGCGTCCCGTACGACGATTTGATTTTCAATGTCGCTCCTTTCAATGAATATGAGGGTAAATTGGAAGTCTATTATGTTGATAACATCGACCAGTTCGATTATTCTGCCTGCGGATATGATTTCGTGAGACGTTATTATTTCATTTATGAATATTACGGTTCTTTGTTCAGGAACTTCGCCGATGAGCATATCACCATCAAGGCGCATGGCGATGAGGAAGAATTCGAGGTCACAGGTGAGATTGAAAATGACACTTTGCCAGGCTTTTATGCATCAGACCTTCCTAAGGCGTTCCATTCTGTGGCGCAGTTTGAAGAAAGAGGCGTGACGATAACTCAGCCTTGCGGTCTCGATCAGAATGTCGGAATATCATACGAAGATGAATTGGATGATGAAACAGATTGTGAAGCGAGATACATAAGGACGTATTACATCAAAGACAACTGTTCTGAAAAAGAACCTAAGGAGGTGGAACATATCATTGTCTTATATAAGACTCTGAAGGTGGAAGGCAAGATGAAGACAATATATTATGATGAAGATGAAGATTGTCCAGAAGCTGAGGATAATGTCAAATATATTCAAGATAATGGAGGAAAAATTGTTTATAGCAAGAGTCTTAACGAGTTGGAAGTGACTCATAAGGATTATGAAGATGACAATACTCCTTGCGGCAGAGTGAAACGTACTTATTATGTACAATCACCTTGCGATACCATCATCGACAGTATAACTCAATTCTTGGCTCAGAAATCGTCATATAACTCCAAGTTCGAGATTATGAAATGGCAGAACATCAGCGATGGTGGAAGTAATGACGGTAAAGTCATCTTGCAGATTCCTGCGCCGTCGTTAGATTGTGATGATTGTCTTGCTGAGGATATTTACGAATTTGTCTTGAAAGACATAAAAGATAATGTATATGAATTGAAAGAAATGGGAGAGAACATTTGGGGCGCCGATAATCTTCCTGCTGGAAATTACATCCTCGATGTCTTCCCCAAGAACTTCTTCGATACGAGAGATGCCGAAATGCAAGAGCCGATATACAGATGTATGGGAAAGATTACCGAGCAGAATATGGGCGTGTCTGTCGAACCTTGGATGTCGTTCTCTTCCTACAATTTCTATGTGGAATCGTTCGGTCATCACTTTATCTATGGCGACGACAAATACGATTACGACAGTTATGAATATATTCAGAATAACAAGAACTCTAAATGGAGATATTTCTTCACCGTTGAAGGAGGCAAACTGATAAACAGTATATGGGACGGTGATGAGACTTGGCAGTTCTATCCTTCTATCCAGAAAAATTATGAAAGCAACTCAATAGTATGGAAACCTGGAGAAACGGTGCAGTTGACCATGAACTCCACATACATCACTTTCCATGCTGTTAATGAAGAAGGTAAAGAGCTGACAGATAGAAAGATTATCTATCGTTCAAAGATTTGTCTCTCCAACGACCCGAACGAGATTTATGGTCCTGCAGGTTATGGCGATGATAAGATGATAGCCGCTGCCGACAGAATCGAGTATAAGATTATGTTTGAAAACGACCCTGAACTTGCTACGGCTGCGGCATCGCGTGTAAAGATTACTTGTCCTTTACATGAAAACGCTAAGTCTAACACCGTACGTCTCGGACAATATGGCTTCGGCGATTATATTTTTGATGTGCCTCCGATGTCAACTTATTATAATACACGTCACGACCTCGCTGATTCGTTAGGAGTGTGGCTCGACGTGAACGCAGGCATCGATGTGAATAAGAATGAGATGTATTGGATATTCCAGTCTATTGATCCGGAGACCGGCGTCGCTCCTGTGGATGCGATAGGTTTCCTCCCGGTTAATGATACTCTCATAGGCAACGGAGAAGGTTTCGTGACATTCTCGGTGTTATGCGATGACGGTATGATGACAGGCGACACCATTTCGGAACAAGCCGATATCATCTTCGATGAAAACGATAATATCTTGACAAATATCTATACCAATATGTTTGATGCTGTGGCACCGACATCAGTATCGGTATGCGACTCGTCGAGTGTGACATACGACAATAGTCTTGTCTTTAAGTCAGTCGCTGCCGATGATGAGAATGGCTCAGGAGTAAGACAAGTTGACTTATATGTCAATGTTGATAACACACAATATATATATGCCGGTTCTATGTTTCCTGATACTATAGGAACGGCAGATACTATGGCGCTCTCTTATCGACTCGGTAAAGGTTCTTTATATCAGTTCGTGCTTCAGGCTGTCGATAATGTCGGAAACAAAGAAACGTTCCCTGATGTGGCGCAAATTACTTATGTAAACAATAGCTCTCCATTGGATATTTTCTTGTCTAATCGTTCTTTCGATGAAGATGCCGCGATGGGAACACTGATAGGCGAGTTCTCTACTATTGATGACCAGTCATCATCAGACTTCACATATTCATTTGTGGACGATGAGAACTATGATAATAATCTCTTCAAGATAGAAGGAAACAAATTATATACAGACAATGACTTCCGTTGCTATGGAGAGTATGTGTATCAGATTATGGTGAGAACAACAGATATCAATGGAGGTAATCTTGATAAGTTGTTCATCTTGTTCGTTAATCCGAATATGACTCCCGATGCAACTGTAATAGAACATTATTTGTGCGACGGTGACTTCGTTGAGATAGCAGGGGATATAATCTTTGAAGACGGATATTATTACGATACCTTGTCGACAGTTTATGGATGCGATAGTATCATAAAACATATAGTGAAACATCGTCCAGATGCTATCGTCACCGAATATATTGAGTCGGTTTGTATTGATGAGGATTATGACAAGGATGGAATAAGACTATCATGGGATGATATTCAAACCTATCTCAATGATTGGGATGAAGATGACGAGATTGACATTGTCATTAAACTCGATACAATAAACGACTACGGTTGCGCCGATACCATAAGTCTCTATCTTACAGTTTATCCAGAACAAAGAAGTGCAGAAGATATTATTGTTTGTGCCAACGATATGCCATACACCTACGGCGACAGTCTCTTCGTCGCAGCCGGAACGAAAGAAATTTACTTCACATCTAAATTGACAGGCTGCGACAGTATCGTCACCGTTAACCTTGAAATAGCTCCTTCTCACTTCGACGTACCTGTCTATGCTGCGATATGCGAAAACGAATACTATATGTTGTTCGACGATACCATCAGAGAAACAGGAACATATTACGGAATAGGAGAATCAATTTATCAGTGCGACAGTAGTGTGGTGCTCACTCTCGATGTGATTCCTTTAAAATATGGTAACGACGTTATAAGCATCTGCGCTTCTGAACTGCCTTATACATTCGGCGATTATACATTTGACGAATCGACGGTATCTGGTAATTATGAAGTCGTATTCCCCGCTAAGAACGGCTGCGATAGTATCGTTACCTTAAACCTTACAGTGCGTCAGGAAGGTAGTCAGCAGAACGAATTTTCTGGAACATGGGACTGGTTCTCATCTTATATCGACGATGAACATACCGATGTCTTCGCTGAGTTGAAGGATGGTCTTTCATCATACGGTAAGGTAATAAAATCTAATACTAAATTCGTGAACTATAACGCTGGCGTATGGTCGGGACTTCTCGATAAGATAGAAAATGAACAGATGTATATGGTTCAGACTAATATGCCGCAGCAGACTTCAATAACGGGATGCGTCGCTAATCCGGAAGATCATCCGATAACTATCAAGAACGGCTGGAATCATATAGGTTACATCTCGCAATATTCTGCTGATGTCAACGACGCTCTCGCCGGATTGAATGTCACTCCTCAAGACGGCGACATCATCAAGTCGTACCGCGACGGTTTCTCCGTTTATTTTGAATCGTTCGATATGTGGTTCGGCGACCTTATGATGTTACAGCCAGGTCAAGGCTATCAGTATCTGTCGAATAACAATGAAGACATCACACTCACTTATCCTCAGATGTCTCAGAATAGGGGCGAAAGAAAGTCGATGCTCGCGCGTAACTGGACGCCATCGTATAAATATCCAGATAACATGACATTCATAGCCGACATCGTTGTCGATGATATGGTTCATAATTCCGATACTCTCGAAGTGGGAGCGTTCTGTAATGGAGAACAACGTGGTAACGCTCGTGCTATTTACATTAAGGAAGTCGGTGCGTATCGTCTCTTCCTGACGACTTACGGTAATGAAGGCGATGAGTTGTACTTCATGTTGTATGATCACGAAAGTGGGGAAGTGGCGGCGCAAGTCTCCAACCAAAGAGTAAGCTTTGAAGTGAATGCAACCTACGGCTCTCTCGTAATACCGTTCTCATTCGAGTTCAATACCAAGTACAACACTTTGATTGAAGCCGACATCTGTTTGGGCGAGACTTATGAAGAAAACGGATTCAAGGAAAATCTTGCAGGTTCTTATTTCAACAGACTTAAAGATGAAAACGGCAACGACAGTATAGTGAAGTTGAAACTCGGTATCAATCCTGTCTATCGTATCGCTGAAGATGTGATTGTGGAACAATTCCCGTACGAATATGACGGAACATGGATTGAAGAAGCCGGCGTTCATACATTCAACTATACGTCAGTACATGGTTGCGACAGTATCATGGTATGTAGTTTCATCCCAATTCAGGAGACGATGAATCTCATGCTTACACCTAACCCTGCTGATAAGAAAGAGAGAGTGATGGTATTATATAACTTCACTGAAGAAGAAAAAGCGGGATTGGTGGTTGAAGTTTATAACAACTTAGGTGTTAAAGTTCAAAGTATGGAACCGACTAGATTCCCGATAGAATTGCGCGAAATATATGCTTCCGGTTCTTATGTGATACGAGTCATTACAGGAACAGGAAAAATTTTGACGGCTAAGTTGGTAATAATGTAGAATTTCATGATTTTTAGGGGCGGGAAAATTCTCGCTCCCTATTTTTTGTTAAATAACTTGAGTCAATACAAGCAATTGACATATAATTAATCAGTCAATAATCTTCATCAGGAGAATTATAATCCTGAAATGGTGACGGATAATAGGCAGGTGATGAAGCGCTAGCGGATTCTTGCTTAAAAGGTATTATGGTACCTTTTAAACTTATATCGAACTCACGTTAGTTTAGAGTGGTTTAAAATTTAAGGTTTAAAGTTTAAGGAATAATTGACATTAAACCTTAAGCCTTAAACCTTAAACCAATTCTCAGATTTTCAATTTCTCAGATTCTCAGATTTTAAACAAGTCCTGCGAATCCCATGAATGCCAATGCCAAGATGCCGGCAGTCACTAATGCGATTGGCACGCCTTGCATTCCTTTAGGGACATCCGACAATGCGAGTTGCTCGCGGATGCCGGCGAATATAACCAATGCCAGTGTAAAACCGATGCCGTTCGACAATGCGTATATTGTACCTTCTAATAAACCGAAGTCTTTTTGTATTACCAAGATAGCGACACCGAGGACGGCGCAGTTGGTGGTGATGAGCGGTAAGAATACGCCCAACGCTGCATATAATGACGGACTTATCTTCTTCAAGATAATCTCGACCATCTGTACCAAAGCCGCGATAACAAGGATGAAGGCTATTGTTTGTAAGAATCCTAAGTTAAAAGGATTTAACAGATAATGCTGGATGAGCCATGTCACTATCGTTGCCAAAGTTATGACGAAGATAACGGCGGCACCCATACCTAATGATGTGGATATTTTCTTCGACACACCGAGGAAAGGACAGATGCCGAGAAACTGTGTCAACACGATGTTGTTGACGAATATTGCTGAAATTAATATTATCAAGTATTCCATATCTAATTATCTTTAATGGTCAATAACTTATTTTGATTTCTTTAATAATCTGTTCATGACGGCGATGAGATAACCCATTGCGATGAAAGCTCCTGGTGCGAGTACGAATACCAATATTCCATCTCCTGCGATGAACTTCCATCCAAAGATAGAACCACTGCCTAATATCTCGCGGATAGAACCTAATATCGTCAATGCCATAGCGAAACCTAATCCCATGCTGATGCCATCGACTGCGGAATCGAGAATGTTGTTCTTTGAAGCGTAAGCTTCTGCACGTCCTAAGACGATGCAATTCACCACGATGAGCGGAATGAACAATCCGAGTGTCTCGTAAATGCTTGGTAAGTAAGCTTGCATCAAAAGTTGCAACACTGTCACAAAAGAAGCGATGACTACGATGTAGCAAGGAATATGAACTTTGTTAGGGATGAAGTTCTTTAGCAATGAGATGCTCATGTTTGATAATATGAGAACGAATGTCGTTGCAAGTCCCATGGAGAGTCCGTTGATGGCACTCGTGGTTGTTGCCAGAGTAGGACAGCATCCGAGAAGAAGTACTAAGATAGGATTTTCTCTGAAGAATCCTTTTGTTAAATTATTCCAATTCATAATTAAAATCCTCCTTTGTTGTTTTCAAATGTTGATAATGCACGATTTACCGCATCGCAGAAAGCTCTCGAGCTGATGGTGGCTGCTGTGATGGCATCTACATCGCCTCCGTCTTTCTTGACGTTGAAGTTGAACGAGTCAGCGTGCTTGTTGTTGAACTGATCTTTGAAACTTGGTTCCGACATCTTAGAGCCTAAGCCTGGAGTCTCGGCGTGTTGCAGAACACTGATGTTATTTACAGTGCCGTCTGCCAAGATGCCGACCATCAGAGAGATGTTACCGCTGAAGCCTTTGTTGGTGAAGGTTTCTACTGCTGCACCGATGAAATTGTTATTGGCATCGTAAGCGAGATAGAATGGGATCTCGACATCTTCTAATGCAGATTTTACCATAGTCTCTTTAAGTTCATTAAATTCTGGGAGAACGTTTTTGATAGCCTCTGTCTTTTTTGCTGTTTCTGCCGCTGCGATAGGGTCTTTTGTTGCGTTATATACTATTCCGAGTACACCGCCAGATACCACGCATATCACAAACATGGCTATAAACATATTTAATAATGTATCTTTTTTTGCTGCCATAGTCTTATTGTTTTACAGGGTTATTACCGAAACGTGTTGGTTTGCAAGCCTTGTTGATTAAAGGAACGAAAGCGTTCATGATCAGGATGGCGAATGACATTCCTTCTGGATATGCGCCCCACAAACGGATGATGATCGTCAATGCTCCGACTCCGATTGAGAATACAATCTTGCCTTTCATTGTCATTGGTGACGTTGCCATGTCGGTTGCCATGAAGAAAGCACCGAGCATCAAACCGCCGCCGAAGATGTGAATCATTGGATGTACGAATTGTGCAGGGTCTATTAACCAACATACTGTTGAGATGATAGCTACTGTAGCGATGATGATGACAGGTGTCTGCCAGTCGATGACTTTTCTGAAAATAAGGAAGAGACCTCCGATGATGATGGCTATGGAACCTATCTCGCCGAGAGAACCGCTGTAGATTAATTTTTCGATGTTTTCATAAATTGTCAGTTCGTTTGCAGGGATGCCTTTTGCTAAACCTTCTTGGATATGTCCTAAAAGTGTAGGACCTGTTACTGCGTCTGTCAGGGCTTCACCGAATAATGGTTTTGGTGTCGGCCATGTTGTCATTGCGACAGGGAAGGAGATGAGCATGAAGACACGTCCTACCAATGCCGGGTTGAATGGGTTGTTGCCCAATCCTCCGAACGACATCTTACCGATGCCGATGGCAACGATGGAACCTACTATTATCATCCATGCAGGGATGTTGGAAGGCAAGTTGAATGCCAACAACATACCGGTGATTATCGCTGATCCGTCGACGATGGTGCATTCTCCTTTAATCATATATTTCTGAATGAGCCATTCGGTCAAGACGCAAGCTGCCACTGAAATCAAAGTGACGCGCACTGCATTGAAGCCGAAGTAATAGATTGAAAATAAGAATGCAGGCATCAAGGCGATGATAACGCTGTACATTATTTTCTTGGTGCTCTCGCCTCCGTGAATGTGAGGAGAACCTGATATTAAATAATTATTCATCTTTTTACTTATTTCTGGTTACGTGAACGAATTAATTGTCCTGTCTTGTTCTTGCCATAGCGTATGTAGTCTAACAACGGGATGTTTGCCGGGCATGTGAATTCGCATGATCCACATTCGATACAGTCCATGATACGGTTAATTTCAGTGTCTTCAAACATATTGTTTTTTGACATGCGGCAGAGTAGGAACGGTTCCAGTCCCATCGGGCAGGCGTTGATACATTTGCCGCAGCGCAGGCAGTTGCCTACTTTTCGTGGCTGAGCTTCCTTGTCGGTCATCATCAAGATTCCTGATGTTCCTTTTATGACAGGAAATTCATTGACTGAAACTGACTTGCCCATCATAGGACCGCCGTTGATGATGTTAGTTGTATTCTCAGGAAGTCCGCCCGCTGCTTCGATGAGCTCTGATGATGATGTACCTATTCTTACCAAGAAGTTGGATGGATTTTTGACTGACTTGCCGGTTACTGTGACAACTCTTGAGATGAGAGGTTTGTTCTTTTGTACAGCTTCATATATTGCGTAAGTTGAAGCAACGTTGACAACGACGCAGCCTGTCTCGATAGGTAGTTTTCCTGATGGTACTTCTCTTCCGGTGCAAGCCTTAATGAGTTGTTTTTCGCCACCTTGAGGATATTTGGTTTGTAATGGCTGTACCTCTATGCCATGGAAATATTCGTCACCTTTTATTATATTATCTAATAGTTCCGCAGCTTCCATCTTATTGGTTTCAATTCCGATGATTGCTTTTGGAGCGTCGACGGCTTTCATCAATATTTTTACGCCTACTAAAAATTCATGTGACTTCTCTATGAGGAGACGGTTGTCGCATGTTAGATAGGGCTCGCATTCTGCAGCGTTAATGATAACGAATTCTGCTTTTTTGTCTTTTGGTATAGAGAGTTTTACACTTGTAGGGAAAGTTGCGCCACCCATACCGACGATGCCGTGGTCTCTAACTTTGTT
Source organism: Bacteroidales bacterium (assembly GCA_045606865.1). Lineage (GTDB taxonomy): Bacteria > Bacteroidota > Bacteroidia > Bacteroidales > F082 > Limimorpha. The sequence goes on along the minus strand of JAZUST010000161.1, from coordinate 31,259 downwards.
GATTATTTCTTCACGTGATAATGTGATTTCTCCGACTAATTTATCAGAAGTGTCGATGCCTTCTAACCATTCGTCGCCTTCAACGTCGATGAAGATTGCCGGTTTGCGATAACCGGTATGGTCCATTATCTCATCTACTTTTGTGACTTTGCCGCTCACTGAAGAGTGGACATTTGCAGAGATGAAACCTTTGGCGGATCCTATGAGTTGGCCAACTTTTACTTCATCACCTTTTTTTACTAATGCTTCTGCTGGAGCACCAAGACATTGTCCCAATGGAATAATGACTTGTTTAGGAATAGGAAATGTTATTATGGGTTTGTCTGACGAAAGTTTGTTTTCTTCAGGATGAACGCCACCTTTAGGGAATGTTCTTTTTGGATTCATACGCTTATTCTTTACTTTCGTTATTAACTGATTCTGTTACTTCAACTTTTGGTTTGCGAGGAGGGAAGTTTATCGCTAAGATGCTGCCTCTAGGACAAACGTCGACGCATTTGCGGCATTGCTTACATTTGTCAGGGTTGATGTAAGCTAATGTTCCACGCATCTCGATAGCTTCAAAAGGACATTCTTTGAGGCACTTCTGGCAGCCAATACAACTGACGTTACAATTCTTCATGGCTACAGCACCTTTTTCGATGTTGACGCAGCTCACGTAGATACGGCGGTTGTTTTTGCCTTTAGGACGAATCTCGATGACACCGCGAGGACACGCTTTGGCACATGTTCCGCAACCGACGCATTTGTTTTCATCAACGACGGCGATGCCTTTTTCTTCGTCGATGTGGATGGCATCGAAAGCGCATTTCTTGACGCAGTCGCCGAGACCGAGACAGGCGTTAGGACATCCGCTGCCGCCAGCATACAAGGTATGAGCGAAAGCACAGATGTCGGCTCCTTCATAATGAGTTTTCTTAGGCGCATTGACGCGAGTTCCGTTGCAACGAACCACAGCGATTTTGGGTTCTTCTGCTTCTGCGGTAAGACCTAATACCGCAGCAACTTTTGTCATGTCGGAACTTGTACATGTCAATCCTTTGAGACTGTTGGTGTCGTGTGCCGATTTTACGCAAGCCTCGGCAAAAGCACGGCAACCCGCAAAACCGCAACCACCGCAGTTGGCACCTGATAATACACCTTCCACTTCGTCAATCAATGGATTTTCTTCTACTTTGAACTTCTGAGCGACTATGTAAAGAATAACCGCTAAAATGCCTCCCAAGACTCCTAGTACAATGAGAGAATAGAGTAAAATGTCGTTCACAATAATAGTTTTTTAATGTTTAATATTTTTTGAGCTTTCAGCTATTAGCCATCAGCATATAGCTTTCCCGTAAAATTGTGACAAAATTAAAATAATATTTTTTTATAATCACATTTTTTTATTGAATTTCGTATTCGAATTTGCGTTTTATTTTGTCCTTAAAAAGAAATAAAATAAGGTAATATGGTATTAATGTACCGATTGAAATCAATGCATTTATTCCTTCGTCTATTTTTAAATTGCTGAGAATAAATATCATGGAAATTAATACAACTACTGGAATGACGTATGCGAAGATGACGGCTCTGTTTGCCTGACCTAATCCCATGCTGATTTTTACCTCTTGTCCTATGGATAAATTTTTATCTTTTGGAGCAGGAATGCTGATTGTCTTCTCCTGCATCTCCGACATATTGCATGCTGTTTTTATATTGCATGACGCACATGCACTCTTAGATATAATCTTCACTTCAATAATGTCGCTGTTTATTTTTGTTACGATACCTTCATGTGAAATTCTGTTTTCCATTTTTCTGACAATTAGTTTTTATGCAAAGATAAACAAATGACGAAAGACAAAAGCAGAAAACATGAAGATTTTTTAAGACTCATACTCCCCGACCTCGCGACCTTGTGACTCTGTGACTTTGCGACTTTGCTACCCTAAACAAAAAAGTCAGCGTTGGTGTCGAAAGTCTTTGCTTTTTTCTTATCTTTGCGAGATATTGAAAATTCAGAAAAAATGTTAATCTCAAAAAAAGATAAATTTGCCGTCACGTATAAAGATGTCAAATATACTTACGAGCAATTACTACGATACTCACAATGTTACGCTAACGTTTTCGCTTCAGAAAAATCTCCAGAGAAAGTATTGATATGTGCACAGAACTCACCTGAATGGTGTTTCGCTTTCTACGGTGCTATGCGCTGTGAGGCAATCGTCATTCCTTTGGACGCACAATCAACTAAAAAAGAAATTGAATACGTCATCAACGACTGTCGCCCAGACATAGTGTTCGTCTCTGATGATAAGAAAGAAATGTTCTCTGACCTCGAACTTCAAGGCGCACGTCTCATGACAAAAGACGACGTTGTTCTTTCTGATGATGATAATATTCCTGCGACAGATATACCTTTACGCGGAAAAGATGATGTGATGCTTATCAATTACACATCTGGTACGACAGGAAATCCGAAAGGCGTTATGCTCACTTTCAACAACGTTATGTTTAACGTCGATTCTGTCAGTAAGCAGGTTCCGATTTTCCAACCAGACAGCAACGTGATGGTGTTGCTTCCATTGCATCACATTCTTCCTCTTCTCGGCAGTCTCGTCGCACCTTTATATATGGGTGGAACCTTACATATCGCTGAAGCAATGAACGCCGAGTCGATCATCAAGACTCTCAATGCTGGAAAGGTATCAATTATAATAGGTGTGCCTCGTCTTTACGATATGCTTGTAAAAGGTATAATGAACAAAATCAACGCATCTTTCGTAACACGTCTTCTCTATAAGATAACGAAACTTATCGGCAGTGATAAGGTCTCAAGAATAGTGTTCAGCAGTGTGCATAAGAAATTCGGCGGACATCTGAAATATCTCGTCTCAGGCGGTGCCGCTCTTTCCGTCGAGACTGCAACTATTTTGAAGACTTTAGGTTTGTATGTCCTTGAAGGTTATGGCATGACAGAGACGGCTCCTATGATTTCATTCACCCGTCCGGGAAGACGTAAGGTCGGTTATGCTGGCGAACTGCTTCCTAACATCGAAGTTAAAATCGCTGAAAACGGAGAGATCCTCGTCAAAGGCGATAACGTGATGAAAGGTTATTACAACCGTCCGGAAGAGACTGCACAAATAATTGAAAACGGCTGGCTTCACACAGGCGATATGGGTTTATTGGATAAATACGGATTGAAGATCACAGGTCGTATCAAGGAAATTATCGTCACTTCAAACGGTAAGAATATCAACCCTGAACTCCTTGAAAAAGAATTTTTGAACGAAAGTAAATACGTACAAGAAATCGGTATCTTCCTCAGTGGAGATATTTTACATGCCGCAGTACGTCCGGAGATGACAGCAGTCAGACAGAGTTCTTTGGACGATATGGACGCCTTAATTAAAAATGAAGTGGAGCGTTTCAATGCGGAACAACCTCAATATAAACGTATCAAGCAATATCATATCTTGTCGGAAGAACTTCCTAAGACGCGTCTCGGAAAAGTGCAGCGTTTCTTGCTTCCTCATCTCATCGATAAACCAAAGACGCATACCGAACAGGAATCTCTTGAAGGCAAGAGCGAAGTCTATAAGATGTTGAAGTCTTTTGTGGAGGATGAAACAAAGATGATAGCAAATGAAAATGACCATTTCGAAATAGATCTTTCAATGGATTCATTGAGTAAGGTTTCTCTCCTCGCTTACATAGAAAATACATTCGGCATCAATATGAATGAGGAACAAATTGAAAACCTTAATACTTTGGCGAAACTTACCGATTACATCGAAAATAACGAACATACTTTCAATACTACAACTATTACTTGGAAAGATATTCTTGCAACCAAAGTCGATGTCAAGTTGGAAAAACCAGGCATAACACAATGGTGTACATATACTTTTACTAAGATATTATTTGGAATATGTTATCGTTTCAGATTTAAGGGAAGTAGAAAATTGCCTAATACGCCTTGTATTATCGTTGCAAACCATCGCTGTGCAATAGACGGATTCCTAATTACATATAATTTTTCACGTAAGATAAATAAAGATACGTTCTTCTTCGCAAAGGAAAAACACTGGAGATCTAAGATTGCTCAGTTCTTTGCAAAAAAGAATAATGTTATCTTGATGGATATTAATAAAAACGTACGTCAATCGTTACAAGAGATGTGCGCCGTCTTGAAGAAAGGCAAGAACATCGTCATCTTCCCTGAAGGCACACGTTCTCGCGACAATAAGATGAAGAAGTTCAAAGAGACATTCGCCATCTTAAGTAAGGAATTGAATGTACCAATCGTACCTGTCGCTATAGCAGGTTCTGAATCGGCATGTTATGGTGGCAGCATCATTCCTAAATTCTGGAAGAAAATTGATATTGAAGTGTTGGATCCAGTTATGCCAACTCCAGATCAAAGCGTTGAAAGTCTTCGCGACAAGGTGGCGGCATTGATAGAAAAACATCTTGCTAAATAATTGACAATTAATAATTAACAGTTAGCGATTAAGGGAATTTGGTTTAAGGTTTAATGCTTAAAGTTTAAGGTTAAAAATCATAATAAAAGAATATTTTCAGATTTTCAGATTCTCAGTTTTTCAGATTTAAATTCCGTTGACTGTTGACATAAATAATAAACTAAAAAAACGTGGACAAAGTCTGTTGTCTGTTGACTGTTGTCCGTTGACATAAATAATAAACTATGATAAAAAATATAATTTTCGACTTTGGCGGCGTTCTCGTGGATTGGAATCCTCATTATCTCTTCGATTCATATTTTGATGATGAAGAGAAATGTGACTGGTTCATAGAAAACGTATGCAATTCAGAATGGAACTCACAGATGGATAAAGGCAAACCTTTTGAAGTGGCGGTGAAAGAACGTATAGCAGAGTTCCCGGAATTTGAAGACGCGATAAGACTTTATCATACAGAATGGATGAAGACGATGGGAGAGGAGATTCCTGGAATGTATGAACTTATCTCAAATCTCAAAGAAAATGGTTATCCTGTAATTTACGGATTGACAAACTGGTCGAACGAGACATTTCCGATGGTGCAAAAGAAATATAGAATCTTCTCGCTTATAGACAATATCGTTTGTTCCGGCGACGAGAAACTTCTCAAACCAGATCCCCAAATTTATCAGACATTATTGGAACGCTATAATCTTAAGGCAGAAGAATCTGTATTTATTGACGATAATATTAATAATGTGAAAGGCGCGATAGATATGGGAATGAAATCTATCAGATTCGTCAATGCGGAACAATTGCAGAAAGATCTTAATGAATTGATTGGAAAATGATTTTTAGACGCCACGGGGTGACGTCTCTACGTTAAAAGAAAATGTTATGAAAACTGTTGAAATTAAAAACTTTGAATTATACACCACAGGTGTTATCAGCATCGCTTGGACAGAAAAAGGTGAAGATATTTTCCTTAATGTCGACTTGGATTTGGCAGCGTTATTAAAGATGTTGAAGATGGAAGGCTTTTCTTACGAGAAAGTACAACAAGTATCGGAAAGTCAGCAACCTCTGAAATTCAAGAAAGTGACTTTGTTGTTGTTCCAAGATGATGACAAACCGGGTCAATATTACACTACAGAATGTATGTTTGAAGATGACGAGATTGATATTTTCCATGCTGAAATAAAAGAATGAGATGTCGGAATCGTCTAACAAACAAATCATAATTCCCGATCTCCCTGACTTTGCCGCGATAGATTTCGAGTCGGCTAACGGCGACATCAGAAGCGCGTGCAGCGTCGGTATCGTCATAGTGAAAGACAGGGAGATTGTGGATTCATTTTATAGTCTCATAAAACCAGTTCCGAATTATTATTGCTATTGGAACACCAAGATTCATGGAATCAGAAAGGAAGACACGGAAGAAGCACCTATCTTTCCTGAAGTCTGGCGTGAAGCATCCAAATATGTGAGAAATCTTCCGTTAGTGGCTCATAACAAAAGTTTCGATGAACGTTGTTTGAAAGCTTGTTTCGCTCATTATAAGATGAAATATCCTAATTATAAGTTCTATTGTACGCACCTATCTTCCGTAAAAGTATTTCCTGATTTGGAAAACCATCAGTTGCAAACCGTTGCCGCTCATTGTGGTTTCGACTTGTTAAACCATCATCACGCCCTCGCCGACGCTGAAGCCTGCGCCCATATAGCGATGGAGATATTTTAAAAATTAGAAATTCGTTCTTGATATTTTTATAAAAACTTTTCTTACGTAACATTTGTTACACATTAACTTCTTTCTGTATCGTAGTTTTGTAGTCAGAAATTAAATCAATTAATATAATAAATGTTATGAACGAAAAAATGTTTTGTTTCCAATGTCAGGAAACCGCTGGATGTGTCGGCTGTAAGATCTCAGGAGTATGCGGAAAAAATCCGTTGGTAGCTCATGCGCAAGACCTCCTTATTTATATGTTGAAAGGTATCGGTGTGATAGCGAATCATAAAACTTGCGATAAAAAATATTGCGACAATCGTAAGAAGATACACGCTTTTGTGAACGACTCCTTGTTCTGTACTATTACTAACGCCAACTTCGATGTTGAAAGCATCTACTCACGTATCGATAAAGCTTTGGAAATTAGAAACTGGTTTAAAGAGCGTGTTTTGTCGAAAGGCGTCACTCTTCCAAAACTCGATGTTCTCGAATGGAACGGAACACGAGAACAATATGACGAAAAAGCTATGACTGTCGGCGTTCTAAGTGAAAACAATGAAGATATTCGCTCGCTCAAGGAACTCAATATGTACGGACTCAAAGGCATGGCTGCTTACCTCGAACATGCATCGCGTCTTGGCTTTGTAGATGGCGACATCAACGAATACATACTACAGACTCTCGGATTGATAATGACTTGCAACGATGCTGACAAACTCACAGCTTCGGTTCTTAAAACTGGAGAGATGGGAGTGTCGGCGATGGCGTTGTTAGACAAAGCTAATACGACAACATACGGCAATCCGGAAATTACGGAGGTTAATATTGGTGTTGGAACTCGTCCTGGAATCTTGGTCACCGGTCACGACTTAAATGATATACAGCAACTTCTTGAGCAAAGTCAGGATGCAGGTATCGATATTTATACGCACAGCGAAATGCTGCCTACACACTATTATCCAAAACTGAAGAAATATTCGCATCTGAAAGGAAATTACGGAAACGCATGGTGGAAACAGCGTGAGGAATTTGAGAGTTTCAACGGACCTATCTTATTTACCACCAACTGCATCGTGCCACCGACTGCAAACGCTTCTTACAAAGATAGGGTCTTTACTACCAACAGCACAGGATTCCCTGGATGGAAGCATATCATGGCTGATGAAAACGGTAGAAAAGATTTTAGCGAGATTATCGCTTTGGCAAAGACTTGTCAGTCTCCAAAAGAAATCGAGACTGGAAAGATTGTCGGAGGTTTCGCTCATAATCAAGTGTTTGCATTAGCCGATAAAGTCGTTGACGCTGTGAAAAACGGTGCGATACGTAAATTTGTCGTGATGGCTGGCTGCGACGGTCGCATGAAAAACCGTGAATATTATACAGAATTTGCGAAGGCATTGCCAAAAGATTGCGTGATACTTACAGCGGGATGTGCTAAATACAAATATAATAAATTAGACCTCGGCGATATCGGCGGTATTCCTCGCGTACTTGATGCAGGACAATGTAACGACAGTTATTCTTTGGCACTCATCGCCTTGAAACTTAAAGAAGTATTTGGATTGGACGACATCAATAAGTTACCTGTCGTATATAACATCGCGTGGTACGAACAGAAAGCGGTCATAGTATTGTTGGCGTTGCTCAGCCTCGGCGTGAAGAACATACATCTCGGACCTACATTGCCCGCTTTCCTTTCGCCGAATGTCGCCAAGGTACTCGTTGAAAATTTCGGAATAAGTGGAATCACTACCGTGGAAGAAGATCTGAAGATATTCGGAATTTTATAACAACTTATAAAATTTTCCATCTTTTATTAAGAGACCTTCGTTTAGCATGTCAGACAAAATACGGCTGAGCGAAGGTCTTGTCACACCGAGTTGTTGCGCCGTTGCCGACACAGATTCAATGCTTCCGTTATTCTCGAGATGCTCTATTACGCGGTTACGCAATCCTTTCATAGCAAACGTACGCATCTTGTTGCTCAGGAAGTTACCTCGGTTTGAGAGCTCTTCCAAGAAAGCACGAAGCACAGTCGGTTCGCTTTGCATGAAGTTTAAAAAAGCCTCTCTGTTGATATGCCACACTACACAATCTGTCAACGCTCTGACTTCAACAGGCATTACGTTGGGAGTGGCGAACAAAAAAGCTGGAGCCATCAATATAGGAGCTTTTAAGTTATCGACGACGACTTCACGATTTTCCTCGCTCGTCATCAGAGCTTCAGCCTCGCCTTCAACAAGAATCATCAAAGAGCGGCATGGGTCGCCGGCGTTGAACATTATTTTACCGGCAGAATATGATTGCCGGCGACAAGGCTGACTTAATAATTTCTGAATCGAAGCATCGTCACATCCGGCAAAGAGTTTTATGCGTTTTATTTCTTCCATAATGCAAAAATAATGAAAATATAGTTATCTTTGCGATAGCTTCTCGTTAAATGAGAATATAATGTAATGTTAACAGAATCAAAATAAAAGCAATGAAGAAGTTGTTTTTAACAATATGTATGTTATTGTCTCTTAGCGCATTTTCTCAAGAAGAAAATTTCCGTCCTGCTCAGATTAATTTTGGTTTCCCGTTGAGTTCTACTAATGTCAAAAAAGCAAAAGAATATACAAACGGATTCTCAATAAATCTTTTGGTCGGTATTTCTAAGAATGAAAGAAGTCTCGCTTTGGCTGGAATCGGCAATATAATTGCAAATGACGCTACTGGATTGCAAATCGCTAGTGTTTTTAATCATATCGGAAATAACGGTTATGGTATTGCTGTCTCTGGTGTTTCAAATACTGTGATGCAATCATATAAAGGAATTCAAATTGCTGGCGTAGTTAATTATTCAGGTTCAGGAGTAGGAATGCAGATTGCAGGCGTGACTAATATAAATAATGGAGCCAATATCGGTGCTCAAATCAGCGGTGTCGCAAATATAAATAACGGAGCTGCTATGGGACTTCAAATCAGTGGCGTCACTAACATAAATAACGGAAGTTTCATCGGCTTGCAATTATCAAGTGTGGCAAATATAGCTGGCGATGTGAAAGGTATGCAACTCTCAGCTGTTATGAATAAAGCAAAGAAAGTCAAGGGTGTTCAGTTCGCTACATTGCTTAATATTGCTGAAGAAAGTAATTTCCCGATAGCTTTTATCAATATCATCAGGAACGGTAAGATGGGAGTCGCTCTTACTCACGACATCTTGAACAATAAAGTCGTTTCTTTAAGATCTGGCGGTAAATATACATACGGTATCTTAGGATTTGGTTTTAACAAGAAAATAACAGAAGGAAATAGACTAGTGGCAGAAGCTGGTTACGGTATTCATATCCCGATAACAGAATGGTTTGAAATCAATAATGAATTAAAAGCGACAATGACAGGATTAGGGTCTGAAACATCTAATAATTTCGGATATTTTCTTTCACCTTCATTGACTTTATTAGAACATTATAATTTCTTTGCTGGCGTTAGCGTCAACTATTTCAATTCCAATTCAGTAAATTCAGAAAGTATATTGCCAAATAACACCTTCTGGAGCAAAGACGGCAATGATTACATTCACAGAATGTTTGTCGGTTATCAGATAGGAGTGCAATATATTTTTTAAGAAGAGAATTCTATCAACTATATTTAATAAAATCTTATTTATATCCGTTTTTATTAACTATACTTAATAAAATTTGTATATTTGCAAATGTTATTAAGTATAAGTTATGAAACAATTAATAATAAGGCGAAATTATCTTGATAAAATTTTCAAATACTTAGGAAAAGAGATGATAATTGTTCTGACAGGTCAGAGACGTGTCGGGAAAAGTTATCTTTTAAAACAATTTTATCAGGAAAAGATAAAAGAGCCGGATTCCAATATAATCTACATCGATAAGGAAAAACGTGAGTTCGATTTCATCAGAAATTATCAGAATCTTAACGATTATATTGAAAGTAAATTCGTTAAGGATAAACATAATTATATTCTTATCGATGAAGTTCAGGATATTGCGGAATTTGAACGTAGTGTTAGAAGTTATCGTACCGAAGAAAATGCCGATGTCATAATCACGGGAAGTAACGCTAAGATGTTGAGCGGTGAGTTAAGTACGATAATCGGAGGAAGATTTAAGGAAATTTACATACAACCTTTGAGCTACGAAGAATTCCTGACATTCCATTCTCTTGATGATAACGATGATTCTCTGACACAATATATCAATTTAGGCGGAATGCCTGGTTTGAATAAGATTGGATTGTATGAAGATGATGTGCGTGAATATCAGAAAGATATTTATAATACGGTGCTTCTGAAAGATGTGATAATGAGAAACAATATCAGAAATGTCAATTTTCTTGAGAATCTGGTTTTATATTTGGCTGATAATACCGGAAAGATAATTTCCGCTAATAATGTCAGTAAGTATATGAAATCCAATGGTGAAAATATCTCAGCTTCTGTAATACTTAATTATTTGAATTATCTTTCTGATGCTTATATAATTAATAAGGTGAATCGTTATGATGTTCACGGAAAGCGTTTGTTCGACAGTAATGAGAAATATTATTTCGAAGACAACGGAATAAGAAATGCTATTGCAGGCGGCACTCGTGAGGGTGATGTTGAGAAAGTCATTGAGAATGTTGTATATCAAAATCTTGTGCGATTGGGATATGAAGTCTTTGTCGGACAATTGCAATCGAGCGAGATTGATTTTGTGTGTACAAAACCCAATGGTGAAAAGATTTATGTGCAGGTGTCTTATCTGATTGTAAATGAAGAAACTCGTAAAAGAGAATTCGGTAATTTGATGAAGATACAGGATAATTATCCCAAATATGTCGTTTCTATGACTCCGTTAATTACCAATAATGATTACGACGGAATAAAACATATTCATTTAAGAAACTTTTTGAAAAACGGAATCTAATAACAATTAACAATTAACAATTGACAGTTAAAATTGCTGATGGCTGATAACTGAAAACTGATTGCTAAATTAAAAAAATATATCATGAAAAAACTCCTTACCTTATTAATATGCTTCTTAGCATTATCTTGCTTCGCGCAAAAAGTTGAACCTACTTGGGAATCATTGCAGCAACGTGGTTATCCTCAATGGTTTTCCGATGCTAAATTAGGAATATTCATTCACTGGGGCGTGTATTCAGTTCCGGCATTCGCTACTAACGAAGGCTACGCCGAATGGTATTACAGCGGTTTGATGAACGGCGACACAACACGCATCAACTTCCAAAAAAGAAACTACGGCGAAGACTTCACTTATCGCGACTTCGATAAACTCTTTAAAGCTGAGATGTTTAAACCTGAACAATGGGCAGATTTGTTCAAGAAGAGCGGTGCTAAATATGTGCTTCTCGTCACTAAGCATCATGACGGATATTGTCTCTGGGACAGCAAATATTCTCCGGAATGGAACAGCGTCGTTGGCGGACCGAAGCGCGACATCGTCGGAGAACTCACCGAAGCAGTACGCACTAAAGATTTGAAGATGGGATTCTATTATTCGCTTCCAGAGTGGACGAACCCGTTGCATCGCTGGTACATCGACCCAGATGATTCCATTACTAATTATGTTGACAACCACATGATTCTTCAGTTTAAGGAATTGGTTACAAGATATAAACCTTCTATAATCTTCGCTGATGGTGAATGGCGTAACTCCGCTGAGCAATGGCATTCGGCAGAGTTGATAGCTTGGTATTATAACACAGTAGGCGAGGAGGCTATCGTCAACGACCGCTGGGGTCACGGCGCGCAATATGGTTTCCGCACTCCTGAATACAGCGCAGGCATCACGCAGACCGACAGACCTTGGGCTGAATGTCGCGGCATAGGTCGCTCCTTTGGACTCAATCGCAATGAGCCGCTCTCTAACTATCTCACTTCAAAAGAATTGATCCGTCACTTCGCAAAGACAGTGGCAGCCGGCGGTGGAATGACATTGAACGTAGGACCGGCAGCCGACGGACAAATTCCTCTTATTCAACAAGAAAGATTATTGGAACTCGGTCAATGGCTTGAAATTAACGGCGAGGCAATATACGGAACTCGTCCTTATCATAAATTCTACGAGATGAAAGAAGTCTCAATAACCAGAACTGATTCCTTGATTGATTTCAACTGGCATCGCAACTCTCCGGATAAAGCGATAAGCTACGATAACTTCAGCGCAACTTGGAACGGAATTTTTATTCCTGAAAAGAACGCTACATATACTTTTGAAGTTGAAGTCGATGATAATGTTAAAGTTACTGTTGATGATAAAGTCGTTATCGATTATAATCCTGCAAAAGCTAACGAACAACAAAGTGATGCCGACATGGCGAAAAACTGGAACTCCACTTCAGGTAAGATTAGACTGAAAGCTGGAGAACCTTATAACATCAAAGTTGATTATCAAGAGAAAAACATCGACGCTTTGATGCGACTTTATATCTCTTCCAAAGATATGCCTAAATCTATATTAAAACCTCTCGATGGTTTCAGGGTAGAATATAAGTGCGAGCAGCCTTACGTTTGTTACACAACAAAAGGCGATGACTTATATGCTATCGCAATAGAATTTCCACAAGACGAACTCGTTTTGGAGATACCTCAACCAAGTGAAAGAGCAGTCGTTAGAATGTTAGGCTGCGAGAAAATCTTACCATGGAGATATGAAGACGGCAAGATGATTATCGACACGACACCATTGAAATATAACGACTTGAAAAGTGATGCGGCATGGACATTCGTTATTAGAAACTGAAAATTATAGAATCTGATAATCTGAGAAGTTTTTTTGACAAAAGGCTAAAGACGAAAGTCCAAAGATAGTAGAGATATGTCAATGTTTCCTGCAAAAATAAAAAACATTGACACGTCTTTATGGGAGCGGGATTTTTTTAAAATCTGAGAATCTGAAAACCTGAGGATTAGCTGTCAGCCATCATATATCAGCACACAGCAAAAGAAACTGTGGACAAAGTCTGTTGTCCGTTGTCTGTTGACAGCCGAAGATTCTCTCCCGTAGAGACATGCGGACGTGTGACTTTCAAATTGAAAATCTGAGAATTATGGTAGAGACGTCACCCCTGTGGCGTCTTTAAATTGAAAATTATGGTGGAAGAATCGTTCATAAAAAAACGGGCAGAACATATGTCCTACCCGTAATTTAATACCGAGCATCAAGCTCATGGCTCAAAGCTCATAGTAATTTTATTCTTCTGTGATGTTTGGTAATTCCAATCCTAAGTTCTTCTTAGCATCGACTCTCTTCAAGATGATACCGATGATGAGAGCTGCGATACCTAAACATGCTAACATCACCAATGCCCATGTATAGTTGAGAGCTACAGGGTCTGTTACGCCAGGATTTGTCTTGTCTAAGATCTTACCTATTAATAATGGGAATAACCATAATCCGATGTTCTGGACCCAGAATATCAAGGCGTATGCTGAACCGATGACTTTTGCGTCGACTAATTTTGGAACGCTTGGCCATAATGCAGCAGGTACCAAAGAGAATGATGCTCCTAATACCAAGATTGTTACGTAAGCTACTATGATGTCGCCGACAGCCTGTCCTTTGAACATAGGTAAAATGAAAGCGAATGTGAGGTGGCATACGATGAGCAATCTGTTGAATTCCTTGAAAGTCTTCTCAATGGCTTTTCTGTTGTCTTTTCTAAAGTCTGATATTGTTCTGAAGTCGGGAGCGAGTTTGCATAAGAGTCACATGACCTCGATGTTGCAATGGCATTCACGAGCTAGTTTTCTGGAGGAACGCACGGCGTAGAAGTATCCGTAAATATATAGTTTCATCAAGTCTCTTGGGTCATATCCTGGCGTTCCGGTATCGGCAGGAGTACTGCGGATGAAACCGAGTTTTTCCATGTCTAGACTATCGACGAAAGCGTCGAAGAATCTGACAGGCGCATCCTGTCCGACATATTCGTCAATACATTCAGGGAACAAAACCCTTTGCTTTCTGTTTTCACCTTTCTTGTATGCCATTGCCTTGCAAAATATTATACTACAAATATAGTAAAAATATTTGAGATACAGAAGCTTATATAAATAAAAAATACGCAAATTACATTAAAATGTTTTCGGACAGTCTCCCCCGATTTTATAAAAAAATATTTAAAAAAGTTTGGATTGTTGAAATAAAATTATAAACTTTGCAGGACGGAAAATGAAAGGAAACAATATGGAAAATAACATACAAATATTAGGCAAAAACAAGTTCATAGAACGTGTATCTCGGTAAATGACATTTATCGGGAACGTTTTTTAAGAAATATATCAAACTACTGACGTGGAAAAATGGGTTCTATCCATTGATGTAGGAAAATTAATAATAAATAGAACCCTCCATATAATTTTACAAAAATGAAAGTGAGTATCAGATTAGCTAAAAATTCTTTTATCCTATTTCTTATGTGCTTGATCTTTGTCGTCTCTTGTAAAAGAGAAGATGATCCGGATGATAATGTACAACAACAAAATCCTAAAGCTTTGTTGAATTATAGAGTCAATATAGCGGAATCCGTTTTGGATCTGACAGATGTCAGTATTGTTTTTGAAGATAATGCAGGTAATGTTGAAACGGAGATTATTACTTCAGATATGATGCAAGAGGATTTTACGGATTTGCTTTTATATATCAAAGAATATAGATTTGATGATTTTCCGGCTTCATTTAATTGTAGGGTAAGTTGTACACCTAAGATAGATATTGATCCATACGAGTTTTGTACTTTGGATGAAAATGGTGAGTGGATCATTAATGGTACTTGGGGACTCGGTTTAGGCTATGCTTATTATATTGATTCTGTTTTGGTTGATATAGAAGGGTTTCAAAATTACCCTGCGGGTAAGAAGTTAGATCAGCTTGATGACTTATGTGATGATATAGATGGAAAATTTTTAGAGATTCACATAGATGAAAACGGAGAAATTATTGTAACCAATATACTTGGTCATAAATTTGTTGATTTAGGTTTGCCAAGTGGTCTCAAATGGGCGGCATATAATGTTGGAGCACAATCTCCTGAAGAATATGGCGATTATTTTGCGTGGGGAGAAGTTAACCCTAAGAGTGCATATACAGAGGAAAATTGTTCTACTATCGATTTGTTAGTTCCTGAGATTAGTGGATATTGGGATTATGATGCGGCAAGGGCTAATTGGGGCGGCACTTGGAGAATGCCTACCGAAGAAGAAATGATAGAATTAGTCCTTAACACTCATGCAGAAAGGACACAAATTAATGGTGTTTATGGTTCTATAATAACAGGTAGCAATGGCAATTCCATCTTCTTTCCTTGTGCAGGTAAAATGATAGATACAATATTGACTAATGAAGGAGAATATGGATATTATTATTCATCTACATCTACTGGTACACCTTCGTCAGGTTATGCTCCATGTTATTATTTTGTTGATAGAACTCAGGGAACAGGTCATAATAGGTATAAATACCATGGGTTTACTATACGAGCTGTTTCAAACTGATTTGATGTTTATATTTATTAGCAATAAATAAAAAAACGGGCAGAACCTAAATTCTACCCGTTTTTTTATTATAGGATGTTAATTTTCAAATCAAAATCATTCTTCTGTGATGTTTGGTAATTCCAATCCTAAGTTCTTCTTAGCATCGACTCTCTTCAAGATGATACCGATGACGAGAGCGGCGATACCTAAACATGCCAACATCACCAATGCCCATGTGTAGTTGAGAGCGACTGGGTCTGTAACGCCTGGATTTGTCTTGTCCAAAATCTTACCTATTAATAATGGGAATAACCATAAACCGATGTTTTGGATCCAGAAAATCAAAGCGTATGCTGAACCGATAACCTTAGCGTCAACCAACTTTGGAACACTTGGCCATAATGCTGCAGGCACCAATGAGAATGATGCGCCTAATACCAAGATTGTTACGTAAGCAACGATGATACCACCAATAGCTTGACCTTTGAACATAGGTAAAATGAAAGCGAATGTGAGGTGGCAAACGATGAGTAACAATGAACCTATCATCAACATTGAAGCTGCCTTACCTTTATGGTCGACGTAGTTGCCGAGGATAGGAGTGATGGCAACAGCCAATAATGGGAATACAGCGAATACAGAAGCTGCTGAACCGCGCATATAACCCATATAGCAATAAACTACCAGGCAAACGATAGCAACTGCCATCAAACCGTATTTCATGCCTTTGTTTTTTGAGAAGTTGCTTGCGAATGAACAAGCAGCAACAGCTAACATGATGACGTATTGTACGATAGTAACAGCTTCGCCAGCCCAGAATCCTGTTGGTTCTGTGAAGGTGAGGTTACATTGCAACATGTTGACAGCATATTTTTGGAATGGGAAGATTGCTGAATAATAGAGTACGCAGAGGAGAGCGACCAACCAGAAACCCCAGCTTGACAAGATTCTGCCAATATCGCTGATTTTGAATGGGTCGTCTTTTTCTTCTGCTTCGCCTGTCTGTGAGTCTAATTTCTTATCCATGAAGAAATAAACGACGAACATGATAAGAGCGATACATAACAATACGACGCCGAAAGCAACAGCACGTGATACGTCGACTTTACCGCCCCAGTTAGCGAACATAGGTGAGAAGATCATACATGTAGCGACGCCGAGACGTGCCAATGCCATTTCTGAACCCATTGCCAAAGCCATCTCACGACCTTTGAACCATTTTACGATACCACGAGAAACGGTGATACCTGCCATTTCAACGCCGCAACCGAAAATCATAAAGCCGATAGCTGCTACCTTTGCTGAAGCTGGCATGCCTCTATAGAATGGAGAGACGCCTAACTCATCGAAAACAGGAATGTAGTTGAGATTGTTGGTGAACCATCTTTCCAAGCCGCTGCCAAAGAAACTCTCTGATATAGCGTAATATTTGATGATAGCACCGACGAGCATAACAGCACCTGATAACACTGCTGTGAAACGAACGCCCATCTTGTCGAGGATGATACCTGCGAAGATGAGGAAGAATACGAATACGTTCAAGAATGTCTCAGCACCTTGCATAGTACCGAATGCTGTAGAATCCCAACCTCTTTCCGATTGCATGAGGTCTTTGATAGGGGAGAGGATGTCCATAAATACGTATGAACAGAACATGGCGAAAGCCAAGAGCAACAAGGCAATCCATCTCATTGCTGCCGAGTCGCGTAAGGTTTGAATTTTCTCTGTCATAAAAGTTATTGTTTAAAAATTATTGTTCATTAAGCAGTCAGCTGTCAGTGGTCACCGTCAGTTTTTGTTACTGCTGATGACTGAATGCTGACAGCTGATAGCTAAAAATTTATTTAGCTGGAAGTTGAACGATTTCTTTCAAGTTGCCGTTGAGGATTTGTTTTGCGAAATCAGCGACAGATTCAACAGTGATGCCTTTGATAATATTTTCATATTCTGTTAAGATATCCATGTCGTCTGTTACTTGTGTCATGATTGCGTTTGTCCAGAATCTGTTTTCTTGAAGTTGTTCTGTTCTTTTCTTGAGTTTGTTTTCCAAAACTTTAGAGAGGTCTTCTTGACGAGGTCCGTTTTCTGCTATGTCTTGGAGACCTGCCTTGGCGATGTCCATCAATGTTGCATAAACTTCGTCGTTAGTATCGAAGGCGATGTAGAACATGAAGCCGTCTTTTGGTCTGTTCATGGTTTGTCCCATAACGCCGACGCCGTATGTGCCGCCTTGTTCTTCGCGGATTGTCTTAGTATAAACGATATCGAGAACGTCTGAGAGAACATCCATATAAACTTCATTATAGAAATTGTATTCCATCTTGCCATCATAAATCATATATACAGAAGTCTTAGGATCTTGCATTTCCTTTCTGTAATGTGTTGAATAACTGTTGTCGGCAACGCCAAGACCAACGTCTTTCCAGTTGTCTTTACGTTTGTTTTTCTTCAAAGAAGCTAAGTATTGTTCAACGAGAGGTTTGAATGTTTCAACATCGATATTGCCGACGAAAGTGAATGTGAAGTTGTTAGGGTCTGCAAAACGGTCTTTGTACATCTCCATTGCTTTTGCGTAGTCAACTTTGTCGTAGTCTTCAACAGTCATTCTCAAACGTAATGGATGGTTGTTGTACATAACTTTTGTCAACGAGTCTGACAATGTAATCATTGGATTTAATTCCATGTTCTTCAACATAGCTTGTGTACGTTGGATTTCTGATTGGAAAGCTTCTTGGTCGGCGCGAGGTGCTGTGAAGTATAAGTAAACGAGTTGTAACATTGTTTCCAAGTCTTTAGGAGAACAGTTGCCGCTCATGCCTTCTGAGTAAGTGCTGATGTATGGGTTTACACTGACTTTCTTACCTGCGAGGACTTTTGGAAGGTCGATGGCGCTGAATTCACCGACACCGCCTAATGTGATGATTTCGCCTAAAACTTGTAATGTGTATGGGTCATCTTGTGGAAGTGCTGTCAAACCACCTGGGCTATAAGCACTCATTCTGATTTCGTCTTCTTTGAAGTCTGTTTGTTTGTAGATGACTTTCATGCCGTTGCTGAGAGTCCATTCTGTTGTGCCGAATGTTTCGTTTGTAGTTTCTTTCTTGACAGTACCTGGTTTTGGAAGTTCAGGAACGATAGGACCGTCGAATACTTCTTCTTGATAAGGTTCAACTTCCATAGCGTTGGCGTTGTTATACATAGCTAACAATTCTTCTTCTGTTGGAAGTGTCTCGCCTTCTTTCTTAGGAGCTGACAAAGTGATTACGAGGTTGTCGTTCTTAATAAGCTGACTTGCAAATTGGTTGATAGCTTCTAATGGGAGGTTAGGGATGATTTGTTGGTAGAGTTGATATTCCATCTCGATGCCCATCATTGGTTCGTTTGTCAAGAAGTGGTCGAGACAAGCGTCGAAGTATTTGCTGTTTTCAGTGTTGTTTCTTTCGTTGTATGCGCTTTCGATAGATTTCATGAAGTCGGCTTTTGCTCTTTCATATTCTGAGGCAGTGAAACCATATTGTTGCATACGTTTGTTTTCTGTTACTAAAGCTGTCATCGCATCATCGATACCGTCAACGCCGTTTGCGACAGCCATGCTTGTCCATGCTTCTTTTGTTGGAGCTACATAGTAGTCACCATAGTAGCTGTAACCATAAACGAAAGGAGGATTTGGTTTTTGTACCAATTCTTGTAATCTGTTGATTTGCATTTGAGAAATCAAAGAGAAGATATATTCTGCCATCCAGTAGTTGAGGTCGTTTTTCAATGAATCAGGAGTAGCTTCGTGTTTGTTGTAGATGCTGAGTTGGTATGATGTAAGTTCAGCGTCTGAAGCTACTGCTACGATAGGTTCTGCATTGTCCTCAATCATAAATTGTGTTCTTTCAGCAGGATTTACAGGAGCAGGGATGTCGGCGAACATTTCTTTGATACGAGCTTCGATAGCATCGACATCGATGTCACCAACAACGATGATACCTTGGAGGTCAGGGCGATACCATTTGTGGTAGTAGTCGCGGAGGTCTTGGTATGAGAAGTTAGCGATGACTTCTTTAAGACCTATAGGAAGACGTTCACCGTAAGGGCTGCCAGGATACATTTTTGGAAGTAATGTCTCCATGACGCGTCTGTTAGCGCCGCCTGTTGTGCGTTCTTCTTCGAGGATAACACCGCGTTCGTTGTCGATTTCTTCATCTTCAAGAGCGATGAAACTTGACCAGTCGTGGAGGATGAGGAGACATGTGTCTACCAAACCTGGGAGGTCGGTCTGTACGTTTGTCACCATATAGACTGTTTGGTCGATGGCTGTCCAAGCGTTGAGGTTTTCACCGAATTTGATGCCTCTGCTTTGGAGGTAGTTTCTCAATGTCATACCAGGAAGGTTTGTTGTTCCGTTGAAAGCCATGTGCTCTAAGAAGTGAGCGAGACCTCTTTGGCTTTCTTCTTCAAGAACTGAACCTACTTTCTGTGCGATGTAGAAGTCAGCTCTGTTGTCTGGTTTTTCATTGTGACGAATGTAATAAGTCAAGCCGTTGTCCAATTTGCCGTATCTTACGTTAGGATCCATTGGAGTTGGCATTGCCATTTGGGCAAAACTATTGATGCCGAACATGGCAACCATCAATAGCGATAATAAATACTTTTTCATAGAATGTTGTTTAAGTTTTTTTAATATAAATGAACTACATATTTTTCAACGAAATAAGGTTCTGCATACCATTTTGTTATCGATGTGGTTTTGCGTTTCCAGTTCTTAGGCACATCGCGCAACTCTTGTTCTATGTCGCCGCCTTTCAAGTATAATATTCCTCCGGCTTCGATGTCATTATAGATGCGTAATTTGTTGCTTACCCAACCTGCAATCTCAGGAAGACGTGTAACGGCGCGACTTGTGATGACGTCGAATTTGCCTTTAATCTTTTCCACTCTTTCTTGTACGGCGGTAACGTTGGTAAGTCCTAACGACTCTGCAACTGCTTGAACTACTTTTATCTTTTTACCGATACTATCGACTAATAAAAAGTCGGTTTGAGGGAACATGATGGCTAGCGGGATTCCAGGGAAACCTCCGCCTGTGCCTACGTCCATCACCTGCATTCCCGGCAATAATGGAAAATATTTGGCGATGGCTAATGAATGCAAGACGTGATGTTCATAAAAACTATCCATGTCTTTACGGGAAATGACATTAATCTTACTATTCCAATCTTCATACAACGGTAATAAAGATTGATATTGTAATAGTTGATTTTCAGTTGTTTCTGGAAAATATTTCTTTACAATAGTATAATCCATATACTTCTATCTTAAATTTCACAAAAGTAAGAAAAAAGATTATATGCACATTATAAATATAAGTAAAAAATAAGTAAAAGAAAAATGTTGTAGATGAGAGTTATTTTATATCTTTACACAAATTTTTTTGATAGAAATTACCGAACTAAACAATCTATCGCATTATGACCAGATTGTTTTCGCTGATGAGTTTAAGAAATAAAATAAATTGTAAAATGAGAACCTTTAGATATTTTGTGATAATGATTTTAATTCTGTTGTGGAATGTTAATGTCTTTGCGCAAAACAAGTCTAAGGCTGCATTGGATTATATTGAGAAGTATAAGGATATCGCTATGCGCGAGATGCAGGAATATAAGATTCCGGCGTCTGTTACTCTTGCTCAAGGTCTAATCGAATCTAATAACGGTAATAGTGAACTCGCCAAGAAGTCTAATAACCATTTCGGAATAAAATGTCATAAGAATTGGAAAGGCAAACGTACCTATCACGACGATGATGAGAAAAATGAATGTTTTCGCGTATATGCTACACCGGAAGAGTCTTATCGTGACCACTCTATATTCTTGTCGAATGAACAACGCTATGAGCCCCTTTTTAAATTAAAAATCACCGACTATAAAGGTTGGGCGAGAGGCTTGAAAACAGCAGGCTACGCAACGTTTGATGATTATGCAAAAGTACTGATAAAGCGTATTGAAACATACGATCTTACGCAATACGACGATATGGTTGTTAAAGGTAAGTTTAAGTATAAGGAAGGTAAAAATAAAAAGACTAAAGAAAAGAAATCTAAGGAGAAGAAGGTAAAAGATAAAGGGCAAAAGGAAATGGAGCACCAAGATGACAAGATTGAAAAACCTAAGCAGGAAGTCGATAACGCTGTCATTTATGTTCCTTTCAAGATTACAGAGACGGAGGTTGTTGACAAGACTTCTGACGGACGTTATATTCGTGTTAATAACAATGTGAAATTTATCTATGCTAAAGAAGGTGAGAGTGTCTATGATTTGGCGACCATGTTGGGTCTATACGATTATCAGATCATTAAATATAATAATCTCGGAAAACGTACTACTACTAGAGAAGATGAGATTATTTATATTGAACCTAAGAAAAATAAGGCGATGCGTCCTTATAAATATCATACCATACAAAAAGGAGAGACTTTGTCATACGTTTCTCGTCTTTATGCCGTTAAGTTGAAATCTATTTTCAAGATGAACGATATGGATGAGAAAACCGTCTTGCAAGTAGGTGACAATATAAGACTTCGTTAGATCGTATAACGGTGATGTTATAGTTTGTTGATATTATATATATATGGTAGACATGAAAATGAAAGTTTTTAAGTTTTTTGTTTTATTTGCGATTGTGCTGTTATGCCAATCTTGTTTTATTGCACAGGAACAGTCTAAGGTTACGTTAAATTATATTGAAACTTATAAGGATTTGGCAATGCGGGAAATGCAGGAGTATAAAATTCCAGCATCTATAACTCTCGCTCAAGGTATATTGGAAACTTCTAGTGGTACTAGTGAATTGTTCCGTAAATCGAATAATCATTTCGGAATAAAATGTCATAAAGGCTGGACGGGAAAAACTGTAACTCACGATGATGACGAGGAAAACGAATGCTTCCGGGCCTATGATACTTCGGAAGATTCATATAGAGATCATTCTCTTTTTCTCACTCAACGTAAGCATTATGCTCGCCTGTTTGATTTGAAAATAACAGATTATAAAGGATGGGCTAAAGAATTGAAGGAAGCAGGCTATGCTACCTCAAAAACATATAGCGAAGATTTGATAAAACAAGTTGAATTGTATAATCTTGCGAGGTATGATGACTTGGTCCTTAAAGGTAAGTTCAAGTATAAGGAGAAGAAAAATAGGAAGGCTGAAGAATATGTCGTATATTCTCCATTTAAGATAGAGGATGCTGAAGTTGTTGGCATAACTTCTGACGGGCGTTTTATCAGAGAGAATAATAATGTGAGGTTTGTTTTTGCTAGAAATGGCGAGACTGTTTCGGAACTTGCCGAGATTATGGAGATTTGTGATAAGCAGATAATAAAATATAATGACCTAGGTAAGCGTAAGATGCTTAGAGATAATGAGATTGTTTACATTGGGTCTAAGAAGAACAAGGCCATGAGAAAATATAAATACCATACAGTTCAAAAGGGAGAAACTCTTTCTCATATATCTCGACTTTATGCTGTGAAACTGAGTTCTTTGTTCAGGATGAACGACATGGATGAGAATACTGTCCTTCATGTGGGAGATAATATTAGGTTGAGGTGATTTACAATTGACAGTTAACAATTGACAATTAACGATTAACGATAGAATTTCTTGTAGATGCATGTCAATGATACCTACAACATAAATGAACATTGTGAAGCGTCTCAACGCTCAAAGTCATTACATCCTTTTTTAATCTTAAATAATTGCGGTTTCTTTGAATATCCGGTCTCAATATTCGGTGCCCAGTTGAGCGTGTCGGGTCCTTCGCATGGCGTGATGTATTTCCATTTTCTCGTCCTGTACGAAAGATTCTGATTCTGCGCCATCTGAATGACGTAGCGTCTTCCTTTCTTATCTTTACCTAACCATGTATCTAACTCTTTGCCAATACCGTCGGGCGACATATTTTTATATTCACTGATATTGATAAGATTAGCCATCACTTCCAAGAAGTCGATTTGTGATACTAAGGCTTCGCTTACCTTGCCTTCTTTTATTTCTTTAGGATAATGTACTATGAAAGGGACTCTCGTTCCTGCTTCGAAACTGCTGTATTTCCCACCACGAAGTCCGCCCATCGGGTCGTGACCGTTGAGCATTTCTTCTGCCTTATCATCGTATCCGTCATCAATGACAGGACCGTTGTCGCTGGTTAAAATTATCAAGGTGTTTTCTAATAATCCGTTATCTTCCAATGTCTTGATAATCTCTCCCACGCACCAGTCGAATTGCGCTATCGCATCGCCACGCATTCCCATTCCTGTCGTACCTCTGAAACGCTCGTGAGGAAAACGCGGTACGTGAATGTCGTTGGTGGCAAAATAGATGAAGAATGGTCTTTCCTTATTTTCATTGATGAAACCAAGGGCGTGACTTGTGATGGAATCTGCTATGTTTTCGTCTTTCCATAATGCCTTGCCTCCGCCTTTCATAAAACCGATGCGACCTATTCCATTTACTATCGACATATCGTGTCCATGTGAATGTCGTTGATTATATAACATTTCCGGATTGTCTTTACCTGTTGGTTCGCCTTCAAAATTCTTGTGATAACTTACTGAGATAGGGGAGGTGCTGTCGTAGTCGGCGACTATTCCGTTTTCGATGAATACGCAAGGGACTCTGTCGGCGGTGGCTGCCATAATGTAAGAATAATCGAATCCGATGTCGTCTAATGCTGGTTCCAAAGGAGCGTTCCAATTTTGTTTGCCGCTTTCTGCTCCGAGACCGAGATGCCATTTCCCGAATGCCGCCGTCGCATAACCAGCTTCCTTAAATAAGTCTGCTACGGTCTGTTGTTCTGGTGATATTATCATGGCTGCATCGCCGGCTGCCACGTCGGTGCCTTGCTTGCGAAAAGGATATTCGCCTGTAAGTATTCCATATCGCGACGGGGTGCTCGTCGCCGCCACAGAATAAGCGTTGGTGAAACGTATCCCGTTATCGGCGAGACGATTGACATTTGGTGTGGCTACGTTCTTCGCTCCGTAACATTGCAGGTCGCCGTAACCTAAATCATCGGCATAAATGAGAATCACATTAGGACGTTCATCGTTCTGAACCTGAGCTGCTGCCGGAACAGCAAGCGATAGTGATAATATGCCGAGATTTATTTTTTTCATGTTTAAACTTTACAATATTCCCAATCTCTCAGATTTTCAGATTTTCAATTTCTCAGATTTTAAATCTCTTCTTTCAAGAATCTTGCTGTAAATCCTTTATTATTTTTAACTATCTTCTCTGGCGTTCCCTCGCTTATGATGGTTCCGCCTTTGTCGCCGCCGTCAGGACCGATGTCGATGATATGGTCGGCGAGTTTTATCACGTCAAGGTTATGCTCGATGATAAGTACGGTGTTACCTTTGTCAACCAATTTGTTAAGCACTTCCATCAGAACTTTGATGTCTTCGAAATGAAGTCCCGTTGTCGGTTCGTCTAAGATATATAAAGTTTTTCCCGTGTCTTTCTTGGAAAGTTCTGCCGCTAACTTAACACGTTGTGCCTCACCGCCTGATAATGTCGTTGACGCTTGTCCCAAAGTGAGATATCCCAAACCTACATCTTCTAAAGTCTTGATTTTTTGTGTTATGCTTGGAATGTTCTCGAAGAATGTAAGTGCTTCGCTTATGGTGAGGTTCAAGACGTCGTTGATCGATTTGCCTTTATATCGTACTTCCAAAGTCTCTCTGTTGTAGCGTTTGCCCTGACAAGTTTCGCATAGGACTTGTACGTCGGGCAGGAAATTCATTTCTATGACTCTCACTCCGGCGCCGCAGCAAGTCTCGCATCTGCCGCCTTTTACGTTGAAGGAGAAACGTCCCGCTTTGTAGCCTCTTATTTTAGATTCAGGAAGTTCACCGAACAATTTTCTTATTTCGTCGAAGACTTTGGTGTAAGTCGCTGGATTTGAACGTGGCGTTCTGCCGATAGGTGCCTGGTCAATTTCAATGACTTTGTCGATATATTCTAAACCTTCGATGGAATCGTAGGGCAAAGGTTCTTTCAAGGAACGATAGAAATGTTTGCTCAAGATAGGGTAGAGGGTCTCGTTAATAAGACTCGACTTTCCTGATCCTGAGACACCTGTCACGCAGGTCATTATGCCGAGAGGTAATTTCAAAGTGACGTTTTTTAAGTTATGTCCTCTCGCACCTTTTAATATAAGGTATTCGTCGTTACGTGCTTTGCGTCGTGACTTTGGAACTTCAATTTTCTTCTTACCTTTGAGATAATCGCAGGTGAGTCCTTTGCCTTTCTTGACTTCTTTAGGCGTTCCTGCAAAAGTAATCTCGCCTCCGTGTTTACCGGCTGCAGGTCCGATGTCGACGATATAATCTGCTGCCATCATCGTGTCTTTGTCATGCTCGACTACTATTATCGAATTACCAATATCTCTCAATTCTTTCAGCGATTCTATAAGTCGTTGGTTGTCGCGTTGATGCAATCCGATACTTGGTTCGTCTAAGATATAAAGTATTCCTGTAAGAAGAGAACCGATTTGTGTGGCAAGACGTATGCGTTGTGCTTCGCCTCCGGAAAGACTTTTAGCCGGACGATTAAGATTTAAATAATCGATACCTACGTTTAACAAAAAGTCGATGCGTTTCTTAATTTCAGCTAAGACATCAGTAGCGATTTCCTTTTGTTTTTTGTTGAGATGTGAAGGCAATTCATCAATCCATTTTGCGAGATTGACGATATTCATCTCTGCGAGTTCAGCGATATTCTTGTCGTTTATCTTGAAATATAAAGATTCTTTTTTAAGACGTGCGCCGTGACATTCAGGACATTGAGTCTCATTCATGAAACTTGCCGCCCAACGTTTTATCGCTGTGGAAGCGTTTTCGTCTTCATTCTGATTTATGATGAAATTTATCAGTCCGTCGAAAGTCGCGGTGAAAGTCGACATTGTGCCGTAAAGTTCTTTTGTCACGGTGAATCCTTCTGTCGTTCCGTAAAGAATCGTATTCAATGCTTCATCCGAAAGTTCTTTCAGAGGTGTGTCTAGCGTAAATCCGTAATGAAGTCCTAATGTCTCCAACTGATTAAAAATCCATGAGTTCTTATATTCACCGAGAGGAGCGAGACCGCCTTTCTTGATGCTCTTCTCCATATCGGGAATGATCTTGTTCATGTCGATGACTGTTATCTCGCCTATGCCGTTACATTTCGGGCAAGCTCCGTAAGGCGAGTTGAAAGAGAAGGTGTTAGGTTCAGGATCTTGATATGAAAGTCCCGTTGTAGGACACATTAATAAACGACTGAAATAACGTACGTCTTTTTCTCCTTCTTCCAAAACGAACAACAATCCTTTACCATGTTTGAAAGCTAATTCTATGGTTTTATTGATTCTGTTTTTATCTTCACCGACGAGGAGTCTGTCGATAACAATTTCAATATCATGAACCTTATATCGGTCCACTTGCATACCGTAGTTAAGTTCTGTTATTTCGCCATCTATACGAACTCTTAGAAATCCTTGTTGACGTATGTTTTCGAATAGTTCTCTGTAGTGACCTTTACGCCCTCTTACGACAGGAGCTAAGATGTTGACTTTTTTGTCTTTATATGTTTTTATGA
This sequence comes from Bacteroidales bacterium, assembly GCA_045606865.1. Taxonomy (GTDB): domain Bacteria; phylum Bacteroidota; class Bacteroidia; order Bacteroidales; family F082; genus Limimorpha. The sequence goes on along the minus strand of JAZUST010000161.1, from coordinate 3,958 downwards.
TGATATTACAAATCTGTTCTTCAGAGTAGCGTACCATTTTCTCACCTGTGTTATAAGAGAAAGGTTCTGCCGCTCTTGCGTAGAGAAGTCGCAGATAATCATAAATCTCGGTTATTGTTCCTACCGTTGAACGTGGATTCTTGTTTACAGACTTCTGTTCTATAGATATTACCGGACTCAATCCTTTGATGTCGTCAACTTGCGGACGTTCCATACTGCCGATAAATTGACGAGCGTACGACGATAAAGACTCCATATAACGGCGTTGACCTTCAGCGTAAATCGTCTCGAACGCCAATGATGACTTCCCGCTTCCGCTTAAACCTGTGATTACTACGAGTTTGTTTCGAGGAATCTTCAGACTTATATCTTTAAGGTTGTTTTCTTTAGCTCCGTAAATCTCTAAAAATTCTTCTTCGGAGATATTGTTTCTTTTGTCTGTTATCATGTTTAAATGCTGTCTTCATTAACTAAAGAATCATTTTCAAAGAATTGTTCATCGCCGATAAGATTCATGATATGACCATGAGTAATGTTGAAAGGCTTCTTTGGTATTTTTATCTCATATACTTTACCTTTCTTGACTTTCAGTGAATTACTTCTTAGCCATGGGTTAAAGACTTTTAATAATTTATAGGTGATGTCGTGTTCTTTTGCAAATTCCGCCCAGTTATCTACGTCTTTGTCAACTTTTACTGTATAATATTTATAAGGCTGATAAGAAAGATCGTTGCTGACGTAGATTCCATATTTTTCAGGATTTTCAAATATTGTTTTTATTGATAAGATTCGAAAAACGTAACGTTCTGTCTCTTCAGCCATTAACAAATCGTAATAAGAATTAACTCCTTGTTCTTTCATGAATTTTGCCACTCTTGCAGCCCCAGTGTTATAAGCTGCTGCCACTAAAGTCCAGCTGCCGAATCTCTCGTATGCTTTAAGGAAAAATTTACATGCTGCTTCTGTTTCTAACTCGACGTTATATCTCATGTCGACATCCTTGCTTATCTCCAAACCATATTCTTCGGCGGTACCTTTCATAAACTGCCAGAAACCTGCTGCACCGGCTGGAGAAACAACATTGCTTAGGTAACTCTCAATAACACAAAGATATTTGAAGTCTTCAGGAACACCGTATTTCTTCAAAATTGGTTCAATGACAGGAAACCAGCGTTTCGATCTTTTAATCAAGACCATTGTATTGCTGTGAAAATATGTGTTCGACAGAAGTTCTCTTTCATAACGCTCCCTTATGTTGAACATCTCAAGCGGTACTCTTTCTCCGGCGAAATATATGTCGTCGCAAAATTCAATGTCGTGACTTTGAATAACAATTTGTTCGAGAGAAACTGGACGTTTGTTGGCAGTTCTTATTGCTACTATGCTCATTACAAATGCAATAACAATCATCAATATAAGCGATGCTGCCGCTATCAAAAAAAGTGTTTTTGGATTTTTCATATTTGGTTCTTAATTATTAGAATGGTGTTACAAAATCTTTGAATAAAGGAGATATTTTATCTTTCTCAGAAAGTATTGGGTTTTCAATATTCCAATCAATGTTGATGTCAGGATCGTTCCATAAAATGCTGCCTTCAGATTCTCTGTTATATACGTTGGTACATTTATAAGTAAAGATTGTATTGTCTTCTAACGTCAAGAAACCATGAGCGAAACCTTCCGGAATCCAGAACATCTCTTTGTTGTCTTCGTTGAGAATGCGAGATTCCCATTTGCCGTAAGTAGGAGAGTTTTTTCGTAAATCGACCGCGACATCCATAACAGAACCTTTCACCACTCTCACTAATTTCCCTTGTGCGTAAGGCGGCTTCTGAAAATGTAATCCTCTCAGAACACCTTTGCTCGACTTCGACTCGTTGTCTTGAACGAAATTCATAACAAGTCCTTCTTTCGCAAAACGTTCCTTGTTATATGATTCAAAGAAGTAACCTCTCTCATCTTTGAAGACATCAGGTTTTATGATTAGTAATCCTTCTATAGATGTTTTTATTATCTCCATATTTAGCTGACTTTGACAACAGACTACTGACAACGGTCAACAGTCTTCGTCAACATTTTGGTTGTTCGTTTAAATAATTAATTTTTGAGACGCATCAATGTTTGTTTTTATTTTGCAAGAACCATTGATACGTCTCTACAAAATTTTCAATTCCAAAGACGCCACAGGGGTGACGTCTCTACTGAATTTTCAACTATCAATTTTCAATTTTCAATTCCAAAGACGCCACAGGGGTGACGTCTCTACAAAATTTTCAATTTTCAATTTTCAATTCGATTAAAGGTGTACCACTTCGCCGTGTGCTGCAGCGGCTGCTTCCATCATGGCTTCCGACATTGTCGGGTGAGGGAAGATGGTGTTGATGATGTCGCGACCTTTTGCGCCTAACTCGCGTCCGAGTACTGCTGTGGCAACCATCTCTGTTACGTTGTCGCCAACCATATGGCAGCCGAGCCATTCGTCGTTAGCGGCGTTGAAGACGACTTTGATGAAACCGTCTTTGTTGCCTGCTGCCGATGCCTTGCCCGATGCTGTGAATGGGAACTTGCCGACTTTCACTTCATAACCTGCAGCGATGGCTTTTGCTTCTGTCAAACCTACAGATGCTACTTCCGGAGTGATGTATGTACAGCCAGGAATGTTGTTGTAATTCAATTTCTCTGGTTCTAATCCGCAGAATTTTTCAACGCAGATGATAGCTTCGTGAGATGCCTTGTGTGCCAATGCCGGACCATGAACGATGTCGCCGATAGCATAGACGCCTTCGACATTTGTTCTGTAATAATCGTCAACGATGACCTTACCTCTTTCTGTTGCGATGCCGAGTTCTTCCAAACCTAAGTTCTCTAAGTTGGTTTGTACGCCTACTGCCGAGAGAACGATGTCGGCTTCAACGACTTTGGTGCCTTTCTTTGTTTCTATTGTGCAGACGCATTTCTCGCCTGTGGTGTCGACGTTTGTAACTGATGATTCTGTCATCACCGTCATCTTCAATTTCTTGAAGCAGCGTTCAACTTGTTTTGAAACTTCTTCGTCTTCAACAGGAAGTATGTTAGGCATGAACTCTACCAAGGTGACTTTCACGCCCATCGATGTGAAGAAGAATGCGAACTCTGAACCTATCGCGCCTGAACCTACAACGAGCATTGTTTCCGGCAATTTATCTAAGACGAGAGCCTGACGATAGCTGATGATTCTTTCTCCGTCGATTGGAAGAGCCGGAAGCTGACGTACTCTACATCCTGTCGCCAAGATGATATGTTCTGCTTCATAGATTGCTTCGTTGCCTTCTGCATCAACGACCTTCACCTTCTTGTCGGCTGTCAATGAACCGAGACCGGCGATGAGTTCCACGTTATTCTTCTTGAAAAGATATTGAACGCCTTTGCTCATGCCTTCTGCAACTCCACGGCTGCGACGAACAACGGCTTCCATGTCGGTTTTCACTTCGCCTTCAACGCTGATACCGTAGTTCTCGGCATGTTTCATATATGTATAAACCTGAGCACTCTTCAAAAGGGCTTTCGTAGGGATACAACCCCAGTTCAAACATGTGCCGCCGATTTCTGATTTCTCAACGACAGCGACTTTCTTACCTAATTGTGATGCTCTGATGGCAGCTACGTAACCTCCAGGACCACTGCCTATTACTATAACGTCGTAATTCATGATATTTTGTTTTTATGTTAAAATATTCTTTTTATTAATTCAATTTTGCAATCTGCGAAGATAATAAAAATAACGCACATATTTTATGTATGTTGGAATCTTTTTTTATCAATGATTTATGTTATAATTTTACTACTGATGCAATAAATTTTTATTAAAATAATTTTAGTTCTTTGACATTTTGGTTTTCGATTATTGGTTGGTCTTTTGCGAGCAACTCTCGAATGGGTGTTTTAGCGAATGCTGATACGCCCAAGATTCGAGCAACTT
>JAZUST010000160.1:0-4469 GCA_045606865.1 Bacteroidales bacterium | reverse complement strand
TCTGTCATCATAAGGCTGTCCATCTCATGATATATTCTCGCTCTCTCTTCAATATCGTTACAAGTCAGCGACTTCTGATAAAGCTCATCGAATTTGGGATTTGAATAATGTGTGTAATTAGGACCTCGCGGAGTGAAGTTATTCGTCGTAAAAAGCGAAAGATAATTCTCCGCATCGGGATAATCTGCCACCCAAGAAGAACGGAAGAAAGGAAGATTACCGTTAGCACGTTTCCCACCCAAAGCCGCCGGCACCATCTCCTCCACCTTACATTTCAAGCCAATCTCCGTCAATGACGACTGCACAAATTTGGCGATGTCGATATAATCCTGCGTGGTATAAAGTTTCAGCTCACAACCAAGCAAGTCGTTGTCTTTCAGAAGTTGCTCCGCCTTTTTAGGATTATACGGATAGCCGATGGTTTGAGATGGGACTCGGGAACGGGACTCGGGAACGGGACTCGAAAACGGAACACCCTGCTCCCAATCCCCAGTTCCTTGTTCCCTGTTCCCACTCCCCTGTTCCCTGCTCCCAGTTCCCAATTCCCAAGCTCCTGGCAATCCCACTGGAATGATTCCGTAATTTCCTGGTGTTCCGATTCCGTTACGCAAATAACGCAGCATCTTCTCTCTGTCGATGGAATAACTGACGGCTTGTCGCAAGGCGAGACTTCTGTCCTTACCCAATGTATCATTTTCATCAAGGAAGAAAGCGAGATATTCAGTGTTGAGATAAGGTTCTCTTATCAGATAAATATCATCTTCATATTCCTGACGCAGATGTCCGTCACGCGTCAAAAGTTCATCTTTATATCGAGCATCGATTCCCGACATAAAGTGAAACTTGCCTTTAACAAACTCCATAAAAGCGACTTGCTTGTCAATCAAAAAACTAATAGAAACAGCATCAAGATATGGAACTCGCTCCTCTCCTATCTTCTCAAAATAATCAGGATTCTTTCTGAAGACGAGTTTCACGCCTTCTTTCCAATACTGATATTTGAAAGGTCCTGTTCCAACAGGATGACGTCCGAATTCAGTTCCGTAATATTCAACGGCTTCATGCGGAACCACAGAAGCATACGTCATCGATAATATTCCCAGAAACGCAGGAAACGGCTGACTGAGTTCAATCTTAAGAATTGTATCGTTAACAGCATAAAACGCATACTCGGATTGTTGATCCTTTAGACGCCACAAAGGTGACGACTCTACCGCTGTCTGTTGTCTGTTGTCTGCTGTCTGTTGTCTTGATTTAACATTGGCAAATATCCAGCTTCCCGATGAATTCAGTTTTCTATCCATCACACGGTTGAAAGAATAGACAAAATCCTGAGCAACGACTTTACGAGTCGCTGAGTCATCGTGCAGCACATCGTCTGTTGTCTGTTGTCTGTTGACTTAAAACATTCGTCTTCATGAAAATAAACATCATCTCTGAGAATAAAAGTGTAAGTCATTCCATCATCACTGATATCCCATGACTTAGCAATTGCAGGTACCACATTCATCTCGTCATCGAAAGCGACAAGAGCATTAAAAATCTGATTGCACGCCCAGATATGAGGAAGGTCTTTGGCATAAATCGGGTCTAAAGTCAAGATACCTGCCGACTCGTTATATTTAAAAATTTTTAAGTCTTCGTTAGATGTATTGTTTCTTCCGCAAGAGAAAAATAGAATTAACAATGCACAATGTACAATTAACAATTTACAATTATGTAATAAGTTTTTAACTTTCATATTTAGACTTTCAGTTTTCAAATGGTTATAGTCTTTCGTCTCTATCCATCACCCGCATTCAATCATCATCTCCCTCTCGATGGTGTAATCATAGTCTTCGTCGTAAATGGTGGCTGTGCATTCCTTACAATATGAATACTTCTTCGTTTCTCCGGAAGTGATGTAATCTGAAACCGGGAAGTTACCTTCCACAAATTCGCTTGAGACGACATAACTCACTTTCTCATTATCGACGGAAGTAATCGTAATCATAGGTTTCTCTCTACATATATTCGGCAACGGAACTATCGTTTTATCCTCCAAGATATATTCTCCTACTTTCGCTTCCATCAGGCAGGTCGCTCTTTTATTGTAGTCGAAACCGCTTCTATATACATAGATAAGAATTATTGGCACTGAGGTCTCTGATTTTTTCATGGTATTCATAAGCAGTTTGTCGTCTTTCCATTCTGCCTGAAAACTGTTTCCATTGGCGAAGGTATATGTCCCGCATCCGTTTTTACTTCCGCATTTCCATTCACATTCCACCACGTCGCCGTTTTCATATCTCCATACGCCGTGACCATCACGCATATTGTTAACCCATTCGCCTTCATAGACGTTTTCTTCATTGTTGCCGTAGTAACAAATTCCTTTCCCGCAGCAGACGTCGTCTTTCCACTCGCCTTCATATTTTTTCGGAGGATAAGTTCCCTTATCCCAACTCTCCTCAAATATTCCGAAACCATGACGAAGTCCGTCTTTAAAGTCACCAATATATGTCACATCCGTAACACCGCCAATGTTAGTAAACTTGCCCTTACCATTTGGAAGGTCGTTTTTCCATTCGCCGGAATATTTCATCGAACCATGACCGTTCTGATAATATCTCATCTCGCCTCTCCCCGACTTCACGCCATGCGCCCATTCGCCTTTATATTCTTTGTAGCAGACCTGAGCGTCAAACCATTTTCCGTATGGCTGCTGTTTATATTTCATGATGCCTCTGCCATGAGGCAAACCTTGCTCATCAAGTTCACCTTTATAGATGTCGCCGTTCGGATATTCGATTGTCGTATTCATGATTTTAGTTTATAGTTTATTGTTAATGGTCAGTTCTGAAATGTACCATCATCAGAAAGCAGACACTAAAAAAATAACATGAGACGCAACAATTACATATTATTTATTGTCAATGGTGTAATATGTCACGTCTCTATCTTAATTTTCAATTTTCAACTCATCTCACTTTTCCTTTAATAATAACCTTCTCGACTTTGTTGGATCCGTAATAGTATGGCATGAATTCGAGTCCGTTCATTGGTTTGGTGATTATCACGTTGGCGAGTTTGCCTTTGGTGATGGAACCGAGTTCGTGGCTTACGTCCATTGCGTAAGCTGTATTCAATGTCGTGGCGTTGAATGCTTCTTCAGGTGTCATCTTGTATCTGATGCAAGCCGCCGACATGATGAACTGCATATTTCCTGAAGGTGATGTTCCTGGGTTGAAGTCGGATGCCATAGCGACGGGGAGACCGGCGTTAATCATATCGCGTACCGGCGACAAAGGAAGGTTCAGGAAGAAGGCGCAGCCCGGCAACACTGTCGGCATGGTCTCCGAACCTTTGAGAGCTTCAATCTCTTCCATTCCCATTTGTTCGAGATGGTCGACAGAGATGGCGCCGTATTTCACGCCCACCTGTACTCCGCCGGAAACCGCCATCTCGTTGGCGTGAATCTTAGGACGCATTCCGTATTTGATGCCTGCCATCAAGACGCGTTCGGTGTCTTCGACGGTGAAGAATCCTTTGTCGCAGAACACATCGACGAAATCGGCGAGGTTTTCCGTTGCGACCAGAGGCATCATCTCGTTGATGACCAAGTCGACATATTCTTCCTGACGGCCTCTATATTCCATTGGGATTCCGTGAGCACCCAAGAAGTTAGATTTTATTGTTAATGGAGAATTTTCTTTAAGACGCTTGATGACGCGCAACATTTTGAGTTCGCTTTCTGTGGAGAGACCATAACCGCTCTTAATCTCTACGGCACCGGTTCCCATACGCATTATCTCTTCGAGACGTATCATCGCTGACTCATAGAGTTCGTCTTCGGTGGCAGATGCTGTTGCCTTGGCGGAATTAAGGATTCCTCCTCCCCTCTTTGCTATTTCTTCATAGCTTAAGCCTTTGATCTTATCGACAAATTCCATCTCGCGTGAGTTGGCATAAACGATATGAGTGTGCGAGTCGCAGAATGTTGGCATCACGATACCGCCTTTGGCATCGATGACTTTTCTTTCAGATTGAAGATACTGCTGACATTCCGGAGAATCCATTGTGCCGTAATCGGCTATTTTACTACCTTTAATATATAAGAACGCATTAGGGATGCGGTTCACTTCCGACATGGCGGATCCGGCTTTCATGAGACTTCCGTCTTCAAGCACGCCGACTAATTCTTTGATGTTTATTATTAACATAACAACGATTTTTTAGTTTATAGTTTATTTTTGTTTAAGTAGTCAACAGACAACAGACAACGGTCAACAGACCTTGGGTATACTTTTTAAAGTTTATAGTTCATAGTTTATAGTTTATAGTCATAGTCATAGTTCATAGTCCATAGTCATTAATGCAAAGAAAAGAAAAATCCTATTATGGTGCAATAGGATTTCTCATATTTTGAAAATATTTTTTATGTCAACAGACAACGGTCAACAGACAACAGACCTTGTCCACGTTATTTT
>JAZUST010000159.1:0-18246 GCA_045606865.1 Bacteroidales bacterium | reverse complement strand
TGATTGTCGGATTTTATTGCTAACTTTGCCATCGCTGTCAGGGTGTTTTGTTAATATTTTTTTTGCACTATAAAGATACGAAAAAATCCTGAAACAGCAATGGCTTTTCTGTTGAAATCCAATGGAAAAGCCTTATTTTTTTATAAAAAAATATACAGAATAAGATGTTGATTCGCAAAACGTACTCTTATATCAATTTTGTCTCGATACATAAAAAGAGGCCGTCTAAACTTGTTAGACAGCCTCTTTCTGTTTTTGCATGAACTATGACGATGAACTGTGAACTATGAACTATGACCTATGAACTACGGCGATGACTATGAACTATGAACTTATATAATTCTTAATCGACTATGTCCGTAATAATTTCTTATTATTTATATTAAAATTATTAAAATATTTCCTATATTCGCACCTTGATAGAAAAGGGACTGAATCATATAATGTTTATTTCCAAAAAAGACATACAATCTTTAGATTTATTGCATATTAGGTTGAAAACATTATGAGAATAGATTCTGCTTTGTTTCGTAATGTAATAAGAATATTATCTTTATTACTCACTTTTCTCTTGTTCGGATGTCAGTCTGCTTCGTATGATGTCAGGCAGATTGGACGTGAGGCTTTGACGGAAGCTTATATCCAATTAGATTCGAGTAACAAGTCAGAAGCAATGAGACTGTTTAAGGAGGCGGAGCATTATGGTTTATTGGCGGATGATACTCTGACGGTAGCTCATGCAAGATATAATATCGCTCTTAATCTTGGCTATCATGCCGACAAAGAACAAACAGTGTCATTGTTAAAAGCTGCGGTAAAAGGCTTTGGAGATGATTATGTCTATTGTGCCAAAGCACTAATGACATTGGGCGATTTCTATCAGTTTCATAGAAAGATAGATAGTGCTGAAACATATATGAACCAAGCTCTTACGTATGCCACGTTGAGTAACTCTTCAGAGGAAAAAGGCAATGTGTTGTCGGCGTTTTATTCCATGTATTTTAATGCGGGAGAATATGAAAAGGCAGCCTATTATCTACGTCAAACAATGCAAGCATACTCCTCTGATACTAATGATAATCTATTGATGTATTATTATCATGGCATGGGTAATATTTTTTATGAGAACGAAGAATTGGATTCAGCGTTTTATTATTACAGAAAATTAGAAGATCTTGTCACTCAATCGGAATATCAGGAAGACAAATGGTTTTATTATACAGCACTTGCTAACTTCGCGAAAAAATGTGGCGATTATGAGACTGCTTACAAATACATGTTTCAATACGAAAAAGGCAGTATTCATAACGATAGAATACGTCGAGAGAATAATCTTGAACTCGTCAACCAGAAATATAACGACATGATGATTCAGAATAAACTGAGTGAGAAGATTATTCATAAACAGCGTATTATCATTTTTATCAGTGCGATCGCATCTTTATTTTTGGCGGCTTTATCTATTTCACTAATCAGATTGTCACGTCAGCGGAAACGTGAGGCTGAAATCAACGCACAACTTTTCCATTTTAAACAGCAGAACAATACTTTAACCTATATTAATACTCGGCACGAACAAATTAGACAAGATTATGCCGACCGCTTATCTGATGCTCTCACAAAAGAACAGCGTGTTATGCTTCTGCTTGACATCTATCTTAAAAATAACAAAAAAGCTAACCTCCTCAACGAATTAGAAACCTTCGTCTATGACGGTAAAGATCACTGGAATGCTATGCTCACTATAGTTGAACAAATGTATCCTGACATGTTAACGACTTTACAACAAAAACATCCCGACTTAGATGAAGATGAAAGAAAATCCTACATACTGTCGTTCTTCAAACTATCTCGACAAGAGGAAGCTGATTATCTCGGAACAACAGTCAATATGGTGGATAAACTACGTGGCAAACGACGAAAGAAAATGGAAAAAGACTAAGATATTTGTATTCTTTGTTTGAAAAGTTTGGAATATATCTTTGTATATATTTGTGATATTCAATATCTTGTACTTTGTATAACTTGTGATAGTTTGGAATGTGTTTTTTACAATATGAGAAATAAGATATTTTTGTTTTCGAAATCTATAATCACATTGATATATGAAAACAAAAATTATTATCGTGGTTTTTCTGTTTGTTGCCAATATCGCCTTCTCACAAGAAAAATATCTCTGGCCAATCCCGGAGAAACAAGCAGGTGATGACATTCTCTATCGTCCGCAAGATTATATAGGAGTAACCGACATGCAGTCAAATGCCGAGTTGGTTTTTAGTGATTTAATTATCGGAGCGGGATTTGGAACGCCTGTCGTTTCTCCTGTTGATGGCACTATATCATTTGCATCATTGAATTATCACGACAGCTATCTATGTTCGGTTCAAATCTTTAGACAGCAAACGGGTAATTATGAACAGGATTCCCTGCTTTTCCTTGGAAAGAGAAATATGACTCCAGAAAAAATACATAATTTATGTTTGAGTGTCTCTATTGTGACTCCTGATGGTGAGAAAGTCAGTATTGACGGAATGCGTCCTATTCGTCTGATAAAGACCGGCGAGAAAATACATCGTGGCGACACCTTGGGTACAGTCGGTTATCTTTACAGAAAAATCAAACAACCTTGTATTGGTGTAAGCATCTCTAAAAACTCGAATAGTCTTGACCCGATGACGCCTTTTGGATTGGAAACGACTTTTATCCTTCCAAAGATAAATGATAAACAATATCTTAATGACGAAGAAGTCCAAAACGACATTAACGGCATGATGGCTGCCTTGAATGAATCTTTCCCTGGATTATATGACTACACTCCGAAAGAGGAGTTCGATAGATATATAAAAAATCAGATGTCTTCAATAAATGACTCCATTTCTATAAGTGACTTTGAGATATTGATTACCAAGATAATCGGTAAGGTGCGAGATAGTCACACGACTATCATCTCGGAATCGAAGATAAAGGAAACTGATGATAAAAGGTATCCTTCTGTATGTATAGGTTGGTTTAACGACACTCTGAAGGTGTGGCGTGCCGTTTCCCGATATAAAGACTATCTTGGAAAGGAAGTCATTTCTGTGAATGGCATTCCTGCCGACTCGCTGAAAAATATCTTGTTGGAATATATCGCCTTCGCCGATGGATTTGTCGAGAGCTATGGCGATTATATGTTGCTGAATAGCATGGATACCTATTATTGTGGTCTTATTGCTAAGGATTATAATCTGACGTTAACTTTTGCCGACGGCGAGACGAAACTCATAGAGCAGATGACCCCAAATGATACGGCACGCGAACCTAAATGGATTGAATATCAATATCGGCATTTACACATAAATGAAAAAGCCAATTTTGAATTTGAGATGATTTCCGACACGGTGGCTTATATTGCGCTTCATACATTTGAATTGAACGACATAGAACAAGAGCAGATAGCGGAAATATTCTCTAAACTCACCGTTGACAACATTCCACATCTGATTCTCGACATTCGCTACAATCACGGAGGACCGTCGGCGATAGCGGAAGATATTTATTCATATCTCGCACAGAAGCCTTTCTGCACAAGTCTTCGTAAATTCATCAATAACAAATCGGTTCAATGCTATGGCAACTGTCCTATCGATACCAATCCTGATGATTTATTTCCTGACTACGAAGCACTTCCTGATGGCGGCGGTTTTGTGAATGACAATCCGAGATGGATAGAACCAGACACTTTGGTTAACTACAAAGGACGATTATATGTTCTCACCAATGAGAGTTCGTTCTCTGCATCCACATGCTTGGCAGGTTGGGTCAAGAAAGAGAACAGAGGTGTCATCGTAGGACGAGAGACAGGTTCCACGTATCATTTTATGAAAGCAATAAATTTCACTCAGTATCATCTGCCGAATTCTCATATCACCATACAAATCCCGATAATCAAGGTGGTGTTTGACACAGTTGTTGATGAACGTTTTCCATACGGTCGCGGTGTTATGCCTGATTATCACGTCAACTTCACACCAGAGGAACTATCATTTTCCAACGGTGACGTCATCTTAAATTACACTCTTCAACTTATTCGTGACGGAAAATATATTTATTATAAAGAAATTGACGTGAGATAAACATATCTGTCACAACATTGACAAGATCTAAATTTTCTTGGTTTGACAATTCTGGTTGGGAATTAATTGTACGTCCTAAAATATGAACTAATTGCGACAACTCATTGTATTTTTCCTGAGTAATTTTGTCGTTGATGGCATAACCTTTAATCAGATAATCTTTAAGAACCTTGTTGGCCCAAATACGGAATTGCGTTCCACGCTGACTCTTTACTCGATAACCGACAGAGATAATCACATCCAATGTGTAAAAAGCAACCGCTTGTTTAACATTATCAACACGCAAAAAATGCGTGTTGTTTTCTTTTACCAACTCTTCTTTCAACAATTAAATAAATAATTAAAAAAAAGAAAATTAAATTTTGGTTTGAAGTCAGTTGACTGTAGTTCATAGTCCGTTGACTTATTACTTTGCAAAGATAATGTCAAATTAAGGAAAAATCAAGAGTTTTTATGTTAAAAATCATTAGGTTAGGGTTAAAAGTTATTAAGGAAAATAGTTCTGGGATTTAATTGAAAAAACTTCTAATTTCACAAACGAAGTGCAAAATTAGATTCTACGAGCAATACAAAAAAAGGAGACCGAAGTCTCCCTAAGATTAACTATTTTTGTGTTGCTATGTATAAACAATTAACCTCGGAACAAAGATACGCAATTAAATTGGGATTGCAAGCAAAAATGACGCTAACAGCCATTGCGCAACAGATATGTGTTAGTGTTTCAACAGTCTCACGTGAAATCAAACGTAATAAGAACCGAAATGGCGGATATTCATGGAAACTCGCTCATGAAATGGCTCTTGAACGCAGAGAAGTCGTGGTTCACAACCGTTTGACACCCCGACCAATCCTTCAACGAGCCCTCAAAAAGCTCGTTGAAGAGGATTGGTCGCCCGAGCAGATATCAGGTTATCTGGCACTTGAAGGCATTTCTATTTCTCACGAGACCATTTACAGAGCCATCCGTAGAGATACGTCCGGAGAACTGGCGAAGCATTGCCGTCATAAGATGAAATACATACGGCATAAAAAGAAAAAACGAATCACCAAACCTACCGCCATACTCAATCGAGTAAGCATACACCAACGGCCAAAGGAGGCTGACGGGAAAAGGTTCGGTGACTGGGAAATGGATCTGATTCTTGGGAAACAACAGAAAAGCGCTATCGTTACACTATGCGAACGCTCCACTAATTTTCTTATCATGCAAAGATTACCTTATCTTAAAGATTCTAATATGTTGGCTAAACAAGTGATAGACATTTTGTTGCCATACAAAAAGCATGTGTTGACAATCACTACAGATAATGGGTCGGAATTCGCAAAACACGAACAGATCGCCCGAAAATTAGGTGCGGATATATATTTTACGGATTCTTATGCTGCATGGCAAAAAGGTGCTATAGAAAACACGAATAAACTTATCCGCCAATACTTGCCTAAAGGTATGGATTTCAATACAGTATCCGATGATTATATCAAATATGTACAGTATAAAATAAATCAAAGACCTCGACTAAAACTTAATTTCTCTTCTCCAAAGAAAGCTTTCTTTGATCATTTTTATTAATTTTGCACTTGCTCGTTGAATCTACCAATTGAAAAAACTATAAAACATTATGGCATCATAAAATAAAAAATATTATCTTTGTTGCTGAACTCTAAAATCTGAATAAATATGGAAAATTTAGTGGATAAAGCTCTTAAGGAAATGATTTCTAATACTTTATTAGAATTAGAAAAAATAACTGATACCGATGTGTTGTGTTATTCAGGTCCAATTGTTGATGGGAACGAAAATATATTTCTTGATATAATTGAGGAATTGGCAAATGATCCTGATAAAAGAGATACTTTAAGTATTGTTATGACTACTACAGGGGGTAGCGCGATGGCAGTAGAGCGTTATGTGAATATAATTAGAAAACATTACAAAAAAGTGTCATTTATTGTTCCTGATTACGCATACAGCGCTGGTACTATTTTTTGTATGAGCGGTGATGAGATATGGATGGATTATTTTTCCGTATTGGGACCGATAGATCCACAGGTTAAAAATAAGGAAGGTAAATTTGTACCTGCATTAGGTTATTTGGATAAAGTAAATAGTTTGATTGAAAAAGCAAAAAATGGTACTTTGACAAATGCTGAATTCTTAATCCTTAAAGATTTTGACTTGGCTGAATTAAGAGCATATGAGCAAGCTAAAGAGTTGACAATAACATTGTTGAAAAAATGGCTTGTTAAATATAAGTTTAAAAACTGGGATAAACATAGTAATGGGAATCCGGTTACAAAAAAAGAGAAAGAAGACAGAGCAGAAGAAATTGCAGATAGACTTGGTGATAATAACATTTGGAAATCACATGGAAGACCAATCTGTATAGAAGAATTGGAAAACCTTAAATTGAAAATAGAGGATTTTAGTGACAAAGAAGATCTTAGAAAAATAATTCGTAGATATTATAATTTGTCAAAAGATATGATAAACAAATACGGATTAAACATTTTTATACAAACTAGAAAGTATCTGTAAAATGGAAGACAAAATAAAAGATGTATTGGAAAACTATACATTCTCTCAAAATGATGTTGAAACGATAAAAATATATGAAAAAACGGTTAAAGATTTTGAGAAAATGATTGATAAAGGAATGGCAAAGTCACGAGGTTATAATTTGCAAACAATAGAAGATGTTTCAAATAGTATCCAAAATAATTATATTATCAATTAGAAAATGCCATGTCCAAAAAAGGTAAACTACTTATCGTTGATGATAATAAAAATATATTGTCGGCTGTCAAGATTCTGACAGAGAATCATTTCGAGAAAGTAATTACTCTTCCGTCTCCCGCTTCGCTCATCTCTACAATACAGACAGAAAATCCTGATGTGCTGCTTCTCGACATGAATTTCCACGCTGGGATAAATACTGGCAACGAAGGTATTTTCTGGCTCAACGAAGTGAACTCAAAATTCCCTAAACTGAAAGTCGTGCTCTTCACCGCTTACGCTGATGTGAATCTTGCAGTGCGTGCCATGAAAGACGGTGCCTTCGACTTCATAGTGAAACCTTGGAACAACGAGAAACTTATCGAGACTCTCCTCAATGCTTATAACGAAGGTAAAGGCAAGAAGTTACGTAAAGACGTCACTCCTGTGGCGCCTCAGATGTTCTGGGGTAACTCTCCGGAGATGATGCGTATCAGAAATATCGTGGAACGTGTCGCTGCTACCGATGCTAACATCTTGATTACCGGCGAGAACGGTACGGGTAAGGAGGTGCTGGCTCGTGAGATTCACTCTCTTTCAACTCGTTGTGGCAGAGAGATGATAAGTCTCGATATGGGCGCGATTCCTGATACTTTGTTCGAGAGCGAGCTCTTCGGTCATAAGAAAGGTGCTTTCACCGACGCTCATTCCGACAGAGAAGGTAAGATGGAAGCCGCCAACAACTCAACGCTCTTCATGGATGAAATCGCCAATATGCCTCTGCATCTGCAAGCTAAACTTCTGACAGCCTTACAAAACAGAAGCATTACTCGTCTCGGAACTAATAATCCTGTCAATATCGACATTCGTCTCATCACCGCTACAAACCGCGACCTTTTCGAGATGTCGGAAAAAGGTGATTTCCGTCAGGATCTATTGTTTAGAATCAATACTATACATATCAATATTCCGCCTTTACGTAATAGAAAGGAAGATATTATTCCTCTTGCGGAGATGTTCCTGAAACGTTATTCTGAGAAATATAAGAAGGATAGTCTTGCTATCTCAGATTCTGCGAAAGAAAGTCTCGTCTCGCATTCATGGGACGGCAACATCAGAGAACTTCAACATACGATGGAGAAAGCCGTGATTATGTGCGACGACAATGTCATAAAACCTGAACATCTCGGATTGTATTCTACAACGAAAGTCGCATCTTCTAACAAAGATATGACACTCGAAGAAGTTGAACGTAAGACTATTACCGACGCGATGAATTCTTGCGACGGCAATCTGTCTATTGTAGCTCAGAAACTTGGCATCACTCGTCAGACACTTTACAATAAGATCAAACGTTTCGGTTTATGAAAAAACGTAAGGTCTCATATCGCCGAATAAATTGGTTTATCTTTTTGCTGATTGCGACGAGCATTGCGGCAGGAATATTTATCGCATTGAAATTGTGGTTCGTACTGATTTTCATCTTGCCTTTGATGATAATGTCAATCTCACGTTTATTGTCAGTCTATTCCGGTATCATCGACCGACTTGGTTTCATCATAAGAGCTGTCAGAAATGACGATTATTCTTTTCGTTTTACCATCAATCCGAATCATACGGAAAATGCTTTTGTGAATCAGTCGCTTAACGAGATTAAAGAAGTGATGGACGAGAAAAAGCGTCTCATCAGGGAAGACGAGAAGAATTTTGAACTTATAATGGAATGTGCCAATATCGGAATCATGCTTCTTATGGAAAACGGCACTGTGGTTCACGCTAATTCTAAAGCTTTGGAAACATTCTCTCTACCGATGATAAGTCATGTCGGATATTTGAAATCGCAGTCGGAAGAATTAGTCGAAATCTTAAATAATATTAAGCCATCAGAACAGAAGAGCGTCAAATATTATACGGAGATAGGAGAGACGAATCTCGTTTTAAGTTGCTCTGCAATAAAATATAAGGAGAAGAATTTACGTGTCGTTACGATAGGAAATATCAATAAAGAACTCGATAATCAGGAAGCTGAAGTCTGGGAGAAACTTACCCGCATTCTCACTCACGAAATCATGAATTCTTTAGCTCCGATAACTTCTATAAGCAACACTCTGATTAACAATCTCGATGACGCTAAGAAAGTAGGAGAGGGCTTGGAGATAATTCATACTACGAGCGACCGACTTATGCAGTTTGTCAATTCATTCCGTCAGGTGACTCGTATTCCGCCACCTCAGAAAGCACCGTTCTATTTAAAGGAGTTGCTTGCTGATGCCGTCGCTCTTACTAATTCAGGTAAGATAAAAATCAAAATCGACATCAATCCTGACGACATTATGCTTTACGCCGACAGAACTCAAATTTCGCAAGTAATTGTCAATCTTTTGAAAAACGCTGTGGAATCATGCGAAAACAATAATGACGATAAGGAATATTTCATCGAGATACATTCGCATTTAGATTCGGAAGAGCGTATTTATATCGAGATAAGCAATAACGGCGGAAAGATTTCTGATGAGATTGCCGACAATATCTTCACGCCATTCTTCACCACAAAACAAGACGGATCAGGGATAGGATTGGCGTTGTCGCGACAGATAATTCGTCTGCACGGCGGAACCATCCATCTATCGAGAAACATCGACGAGAAAGTAACTTTCTTGATAGTAATTGATTGAAACAAAACAACAATTTACAATTCCTCAATAATTATCTTAACAGAACTCTTGAAATCTATTTTCCTGAAATAACTTTCTATAACATCTGATGTCACTTTATATTTTCTTGAATAAATGGAAATGTTTTTCATACTTTTATCAGATAATATTAATATTCCGTTTTCATCATCAAACAACAAAACTTTAAATTTCTTCCTGAAAATAAAATTACTTACAATCAAATAATTGTAACTGCTTTTCTCAATAATTCGTAACGACATTTTTCTTAAGATTTTGTTTCTGTCTTCTTTTACTCCTACATAAAGTATATCAAGATGACTATTGTTTGTTGTCCGTAGTCCGTTTACAGAAAGATAAATAAATATTTCAGCGAATTTCAATTCACGACTGCGGAAATCTCTGGTAAGTTTATACCATTTCCCTGTCAATTGGGATTTTACAATTGATTTCATGGTTAAATAAATTTAGGATTGATACAATATGTCAACAGTCAACAGACAACGGACAACAGATCTATATAGAATGAGCTCAACTGTGTATTAGTTAAACTGCAACTGTTAAATAAAATTTCTGATTGTTTTAGGGATTACAATTCCCTCTTGTTTCATGTTGCAAAAATACAATTATCAATTGTAAAAAGTCAAGTGTTTTTCGGACTTTTTTTCGCATTTTAACACTTTTTAACATTTTAACGCAGATAATCTTAAGATTTAGTTAATTTTTGTTAAGGATTGAATCTTCTCCGTTCCTTATAAAAAAAGTTCATCGTTCATAGTTCATCGTTCATAGTTTATTATTATCTTTGCGTTTTCACATTTAATTAATGAAGTTATGACATTAAATTCTCTTACAGCAATTTCTCCGGTTGATGGCAGATACCGTTCAAAGGCAGCAGGTCTCGATGAATATTTTTCAGAATTCGCGTTGATTCGTTATCGCGTTAAAGTTGAAGTAGAATATTTTATCGCTTTGTGTGAACTCCCTCTTCCACAGCTCGTTGACTTCGATCATAAATATTTCTCGACATTGCGTTCTTTTTACGAAAATTTTACAGTAGAAAACGCTCAGGAAATCAAAGATATAGAAAAAGTTACAAACCATGACGTTAAAGCAGTTGAATATTTCCTTAAACGTCGTTTCGATGAACTTGACCTTAAAAGATTCAAGGAATTTATTCACTTTGGATTGACATCTCAAGATATTAACAATGTGGCTGTCCCTATGACTTTGAGAGATGCTAACGCTAATATTTATCTTCCTGCAATGCAAGAACTTAGAGACAAACTCTTTGCGATGGCAGAAGAATGGAAAGATGTCCCGATGTTGGCTCATACTCACGGACAACCGGCAAGTCCAACTCATCTTGGCAAAGAAATATACGTCTTCGTTGAACGTATCGACAATCAGATCAATAACTTGAAAAACATTCCATTCTGCGCTAAATTTGGTGGTGCTACGGGTAACATGAACGCTCATAAAATTGCTTATCCTCAGATTGAATGGAAAAACTTCGCTAATAATTATATCAATAATAATTTAGGTCTTACAAGACTTCAAACTACCACACAGATAGAACATTACGATTTTATGGCAGCTTATTTCGATGCAGTAAAACGTATCAATACAATTCTCATCGACCTCGCCCGCGACGTTTGGCAATATGTCTCGATGGAATATTTCAAACAGAAAATTAAAGCCGGCGAAGTAGGTTCTTCAGCTATGCCTCATAAGGTAAATCCTATCGACTTTGAAAATGCAGAAGGCAACCTCGGTCTTGCAAACGCTATCTTCGAACATCTCAGCGCAAAACTTCCAATCAGCCGTATGCAACGCGACTTGACGGATTCTACTGTTACAAGAAACGTCGGCGTGCCTTTGGCTCATACAATGATTGCAATTTCATCATTACTTAAAGGTCTTGATAAACTTATCCTTAACGAAGAAAGATTAAGTGCCGACTTGTTGAATAATTATGCTGTCGTTGCTGAAGCTATCCAGACAATACTTCGTCGTGAAGAAGTTGAAGGTGCATACGAATTGTTGAAGGGTTTGACGCGTACTAATGAAAAAGTCACTCGTGAATCAATCGACAGATTTATTGATGAGTTACCTGTGAGCGATGAGGTCAAGGCAGAAATGCACGTGATTACACCTGAAAACTACACAGGATATAGTTTTTAACATAAAATATTTTAACATAATGGGGGAATTAAACAATTCCCCTTTTTAAATTTATGATAGATGAAAATCAGTAAGTTCAATAGAGTACTTGGTTTTGTGAAGCCTTATTGGGGCAGCGTTACATTGAATATTGTTTTTGTGATTTTATCGACAATATTCTCTTTGTTCTCGTTTTCAATGGTGGTTCCGTTTCTGAATATCTTGTTTAACCCTAACAATTTGATTACGGTAAAACCGGAATTTTCATTAAGTTCGGATGTTCTTATCGAGACGATGAATTATTACATCAGCTCGATAATCGTTGCTAAAGGTCAGTCGACGGCATTGATATTTATCTGCGGACTTTTGGTGTTCGCCTTTTTCTTAAGAAACTTAACGACTTACATGGCGAGTTTCTATATGGCATCGGTGAGGGTCAATTCGATAAAGGATTTCCGTTCGGCGGTTTATAATAAGATATTGGTGTTGCCTTTATCATTTTATAGTAAACATAAGAAGGGTGATATAATTGCGAGAATAACTACCGACTTACAAGAGATTGAAGTATCTATTATGAATTATTTGGATATCTTCATCAAATCGCCGATTACGATAATCGCATATTTCGCTTATATGTTGGGCGTAAGTTGGCAACTAACATTATTTGTCTTGTGCGTGTTACCTATTGGTGGAGTCATCATTGGCAAGATTGGAAAGTCTCTTAAAAAAGATTCAAAAGAAGGACAGACTCGTCTCGCAAATATCATCGCGAATATTGAAGAGACGATTTCTGGTTTGCGTATCATCAAGGCTTTCAATGCAATAGATTATACAAACGAGAAATTCGCTGAGCAGAATGAAAGTTATTCAAAATTGTTGAGATTTGTTCACAGAAAAAGAGACCTCAGTTCTCCTATGAGTGAATTGCTTTCAGCGATAGTAATTTCCATTGTGCTTTGGTTCGGTTCTACACTAATTCTTTCAGGTGATACAACTATAACTGCGGCAAACTTCATCGCATATATTGTTGTGTTCTCGCAGATAATTCCACCTGCAAAATCGTTTTCTCATGGTTTCTATAATCTTCAGAAAGGTATGGCTTCTGCTGAAAGAATATTTGAAATCCTTGATGCTGACGAAGTTATTATGCAGAAAGACAATGCTTTGAATCTTAATGAATTTAAAGATTCTATCAGATATAATAATGTATCTTTCCGTTATGGAAAAGACGATGTCTTAAAAAATATTAATCTTAATATCGAAAAAGGAAAGATGATAGCCCTGGTAGGAGAGAGTGGCGGAGGTAAATCTACTATGGTGGATTTGTTGCCTCGTTTCTATGACGTATGCGAAGGTTCTATAACAATTGATGGAGTTGATATTCGTGATTGCAAGATAAACGACCTTCGTGGTTTGATGGGTATTGTAAGTCAAGAGAGTATTTTATTTAACGATACAGTTCATAACAATATCGCTTTCGGTATGGAAAATGCGAGTCGCGAAGATGTCATAGAAGCAGCAAAAGTAGCTAATGCTCATGAATTTATTATGCAACTTGAAAATGGTTACGATACATATATAGGCGACCGAGGTATGAATCTCTCTGGAGGTCAGCGTCAACGCTTGAGTATCGCTCGCGCCGTACTTAAAAATCCTCCTATCCTGATTCTTGATGAAGCGACATCATCTTTAGATACCGAATCTGAAAAATTAGTGCAAGATGCACTTGCTAAAGTGATGAGTAACAGAACGTCTGTAGTTATCGCACACCGACTTTCAACAATTCAGGATGCAGATGAGATTGTCGTTTTGGCAAAAGGAAATATTGTTGAACAAGGTAAACACGATGAGCTTATCGCCAAGAACGGAGTTTATAAGAGATTGACGGATTTACAATCATTTAATTAATTATGTTAGAAAAATTTAACATATTTCTATTGATAATGTCTATAATTGCACTAGTAGTTTTTATAGCATTATATTTTGTTACAGTAGGTTACGGCGTATTTTATAATAAGAAATGGGGATTTGCGATACCTAATAAAATTGGCTGGATTCTTATGGAATCGCCGGTTTTTATCGTGATGCTTCTATTATGTATCTTTTCAGAAAGAAGTACAAATCTCATATGTCTCATTTTCTTGATTTTATTTGAGATACATTATTTCCAACGTTCTTTTATATTTCCATTCTTGATAAGAGGAAAAAGTGTGATGCCATTATCCGTTATTTTGATGGGCGTGGTTTTCAATACTTTAAATGCTTTTATGCAAGGCGGATGGATTTTCTACGTGTCTCCTGAAAATATGTATGAACTCTCATGGCTTGCGACACCGCAATTCATTATCGGTACGATGATTTTCTTTGCCGGAATGATAATTAACATTCATTCCGACTACATTATCAGACATTTACGTAAACCTGGTGACACAAAACATTATCTCCCTAAAAAAGGAATGTTCAGATATGTGACATCTGCAAATTATTTCGGAGAGTTTGTTGAATGGGTTGGTTTTGCGATACTTACATGGTCGCTCTCTGGCGCGGTGTTCGCATTGTGGACATTCGCGAATCTCGCTCCCCGCGCAGCTAAGATTTACGATAACTACAAAAAAGAATTCGGTGATGAACTCGATACTAAAAAAGTTAAAAGAATTATACCTTTTATATATTAATATCAATAATTAAAAACGGAAAAATATGCAACCTTTAAACTCATTGATTTTCACTCCTTGTAAAATAGGACCAATAGAATTAAGAAACAGAACAATACGCTCGGCGGCTTTCGAGAATATGTGCAAGGATAGTCGTCCTACACAACAACTTTTTGATTATCACACAGCCGTTGCACGTGGTGGTATCGGTATGACAACAATTGCATACGCTTCTGTAAATAAAAGTGGTGTCTCTTTCGACGGACAATTATGGATGCGTAATGAGATTGTTCCTGAATTGAAGAAACTGACGGATGCTATTCATAAAGAAGGTGCCAAGGCTGCTATTCAACTTGGACATTGCGGCAATATGACACACAGAAGTACATGCGGTTGCAAACCAATGGGCGCATCTTCAGGATTTAATCTCTATTCTCCGACTTTTGTGAGAGGTATGGAAGAATATGAGATACTTGATATTGTGAGAGATTTCGGTAAGGCGGTAAATCTAGCTCGCGAAGCCGGCTTCGATTGTGTTGAAATTCACGCCGGCCATGGTTATCTTATAAGTCAGTTCCTTTCTCCTTATACAAATCATCGTCATGATATCTGGGGCGGTAATCTGGAAAACAGAATGCGTTTCATGAAGTTCGTTATCAGAGAAGTGATGGACGCTGCATTGGACGACATTGCTGTAGTGGTGAAAATCAATATGTTCGATGGCGTAAAATCGGGAATTCAAGTAGATGAGGCGATATTGATTGCGAAAGAACTCGAAAAACTCGGCGTTCATGCTCTTGTACTTTCCGCAGGATTCGTCAGCAAGGCTCCGATGGAAGTGATGCGAGGCGCAATGCCAATAAAGACAATGGCTTACTACATGAATATCTGGAAGTTCTGGTGGTTAAAAGCTGGTTTGCGTCTTGTCGGCAAACTTATGGTTCCGACAGTTCCTTATAAAGACGCTTATTTCTATGATACGGCGATGAAATTCCGTGAGAACCTCAATATTCCTCTTATCTATGTAGGCGGAATGGTCGATAAAAATGATATGGAGAAAGTCCTGAACTCAGGCTTCGTGGCTTTCCAAATGGCTCGCGCTCTTATCAACGACACTGATTTCGTTAACAAATTACAAAAAGGCGAATTGACTAAAAGTCCGTGTAAACATTCAAACTACTGCATTGCAAGAATGTATAGCGAAGATATGAGATGTCATCATTGCGTAGATGAAATGCCTGAAAATCTGAGAAAAGAGGTTGAGAAATTAGAGAATCAATGATTTATGATTTCTTTTAAGAAGAAAATTGAAAAACTGAAATTACAACATAATCGAGAAATAACAGCATTGATTACAGGAGCGAGTTCGGGAATGGGACTTCTGTATGCGACGCGTCTCGCTGAAGCTGGTTGTAATCTCTTGATTGTTAGTAATCAGGAAAAAGAACTGAATGAAGTGGCGGAGAATCTTCATAAAGATTTCAACGTTGCCGTGATTGCTCGTTATCAGGATTTGTCGCAAGATGATGCGGCTCAGCAATTGTTTGATTTTTGTAAAAAAGAGAATATTGTCGTTGATATTCTTATCAATAATGCAGGAATGTTTTTCTTCCATGAGCTTGATGAAGAATATGATTCCAAAATGGAACTGATGCTGAAACTTCACATTATGACTCCTGTAAGAATGTGTCGTCTCTTCGGTGATGATATGAAAAAACGTGGCTTCGGATTTATAATTCTCGTTTCTTCTATGGCGGCGCGACTTCCTTTTCCTGGAATAACAACGTATTCTGCGACAAAGTCTTATCTTAAAAGCTTCGGTAAATCGTTTTATTATGAAATGCGCGATTATGGAGTGGGAGTGACGACGGTTTGTCCTGGAGCCATTGCTACTCCTTTATATAAATTGAATCCGAAATTGTTGAAATTAGGTGTTAAGGTCGGACTTATCGGAACACCGCAATGGCTTGTGAAAAAAGCACTTAAAGGAATGTTCAGGAAGAAGATGGTCGTGGCACCTGGTGCGATGAATGTCTATCTTCCACCATTGCTTGCATTATTGCCAAAAAGTTTAGTGAATCTTATATGGAGAAAAATCAAATAATAGTGACTGGAGCGACGGGAAGCATCGGACTTGCTGCGACTAAGTCGTTGCTGAGCAAGGATTTACCCGTGATAATGGCGTGCCGTAACATCAAGAAAGCTAATTCTCAAAGAGATATATTAATAAAGGAGTTTCCGCATTCAGAGATTGATGTTTTGGAATTGGATTTGAACTCTCTTTCTTCGATAAGAATGTTTACGGAAAATATCAAGAATCAAGGTTTTAAGGCAGATAGACTTCTTAACAACGCAGGAATCATCTGCCGCGACTTTACTGTCAACGATGATGGTTTTGAAACGACGTTAGCTGTCAATTATCTCGGGCCTTTATATCTCACACAATTGATGATTCCTTTGATGGAAGATGATTTCAATATTGTCAATACGGTTTCTGTAACACGCGGAGTCTCAAAGCTTGACAAGCACTTTTTCGACTTGGATAAGAAACGGTTTTCACAATTAGGAACTTACGGTAAAGCTAAGTACGCCTTGTTTTTGTCGTCATTGACATTATCAGAAAAGATTAAAAACGGAAGAGTGAATCTGACCGATCCTGGCGTTGTCGACAGCAATATGATTTCTATGCATCGTTGGTTCGACCCGCTCGCCGATGTCTTGTTCCGACCGTTCTGTAAATCACCGGAGAAAGGAGCGATGCCGGCGGTTAATGCGCTTTTGATGACAACAGACAACGGTCAACGGACAACAGACTTTGTCCACAATGAAGTGAGACTTTTTTCTGGAAATAAAAGCAAAGTCATTTCTCAGAAGTATTATGATGAGGAGATAAGAGAGTGGTTGTGGGAAGAGACGAATATAAAATTGAAAATTGAGAATTAAGGTAGAGACGTTCGTTTTTTCACGCAGGGTCGCAGAGTATCGCGACGTTATTTGCGTCCTTTGCGTCTTTGCGAAAATATGACATTGATGCGTATCAATTGGTGTGTATTCTAAGTTAAAATCGGCACCGTCATGTATTTTGTGTAAATGAAAATTACAGGGTTAAAAATGTGCCCAAATCAAACATTATACGTCTGTCAGCTATCAGCATCAGTTCATTGTCATAGTCAATAGTCATAGTCATGAGACTTTTTTCATTATAAAATTAGTCAGACGACAGCTTGAAACCAATCCTCCATCTTCATTTTTTATGTCGATATTCCAAACATGGGTCTGTCTTCCTTTGTGTATTATTGTTGCAGTTGCATATACGTATGTTCCCACTTTTGCGGCTTTGACGTGATTGGCGCTAAACTGCATTCCTCTAATGATGTAGTCTTTAACACCTAAATAATAAGCAGATCCCATGCCACCAATACTTTCTGCCATCGCCATGCTCGCCCCACCATGCAGCATCCCGTATGGTTGTGATAATTCTTTTCTAACAAACATACGTGCATAAACATAACCTTCTTTCAATTCAAGATATTCAATGCCGAGAGTCTCCATCATTGTCCCCTCGTTTATTTCATTTATTTCTTCCAATGTTAACATTACTCGTTTATCTTAATAACTTTATTAACGCAAATATAATTTATTTTTTATGAATATAATTGGATTTTCTCGATTTATTTTCATAGTTTCATCTGTCGACGGATTCGTGTTGAACAATTCTTTGACATATTTAATCAATAAATCATTCTGCATATTGACTGATATTTTTTTATAAAAAGTAGGGTAGTTTAAGATTAATGTTTTTTAAGCGATTTAAGAAAAGATATTTTCCGATGCAAAATAATTGTAATATTTTAAAAAAAAGTGTCTTAAATCAAATATTTATATTTGTGTAAATATTATTCACATAACTAAATTACAAATTTAAATAC
>JAZUST010000158.1:0-2893 GCA_045606865.1 Bacteroidales bacterium | reverse complement strand
GCGGAGCCCAAGCGGTCTTAGGAAGACAACTGAGCTCCCCAACTCCTTGGCTCACAGAACGACATGGCTACGATCCGACTTCCTGCAAACCAATCGCAGTTTTCCACGCCTCGGCTCTCTCTTTACCACCAGGCTCACCCATTTTTATGTATGCATCAAAGTCAATCATATTGCAATGTTAATTGTTTATTCACCATCAAACAATCTCATTGAATTATATCCGTGGAAAGACAATTAAGCCTGTCGCAATCAGCAATCCATGTGTACTAATTAACTTAATTCTTCTATATTTTTAATAAAATGAATTCTGATGAACAACGCGAATAACCTGTAACATTATATTCGTTAGCTTTAGAATATATTATTTGAATATTAGGGTTATCTACCGTAGCCAGTGCGACACCAATTGTTGATATTTTGTTATTCATGGGAGCTATTACAATGTTATTTGGATCGTCTTTTACATAATTTAGCAAGATTTGTTTTGTCTTTTCTGGATCCCTAAGTGATATCTCTAATTTTTTAGCATTAGGATATAATGATAATAGTTCTTCGTGTCTATTTTTATTCAGAATATAGTGATCTGTTTTTATAGAATCCGTTTCAGACCCAAAGCATAGGGTAATTTCATCAAAATCCATCTGATCAATCAATTTGATTGTGCGATCTAACTCAAACCCAAATAATATAATAAGATGATTTTTCTTCGATGGATTAGAAGTCCCTGGATATCCAAGTACTGTTTTAATTGATTTTATACCTTTAGTAAGCCATTTCTCGTTGACGCTAACAGTATTAGTAGAATAATCCTCCGCACAATTATAAATAATGTTCAACTCATCGTATGATGATTTATATTCATTTAAATACTTTAGAATTATTAATAATCCTTCATGGGTAAAAGTTGTACAATCCAATAATATTTTTCCTCTTTGAGAAGAAAAGTTATTTTTGAAGAATGCACCAAACACATCAGCAATATTACTGGCATCTTTATAACTTACAGGAATAGAGGTTGCTCTTTCCCCCCATTGTTGTTGAAGCACTTGCAGATTGTTGTCAAAGCAATTTACCTCATCTATGTTGTAAAAGATTGCAACAGAATTTATTGAATCTTTGCTTATGCCTTCAGTAAAAGCAAGACATCTACTTTCAAAACTTGCAGAGCATATATACAAATCAACAGATTTAATTTGCAGATTTAACTCCATGTTGTTTACATTCATAATAAATCTCCTTCTGAATTAAAAAAGTCAAAAACTAGTTGTTGGAACTCTGCCTCATGCAAGTCTCCTTGATATTCTTTATCTTTAATTCGCTTTATAAATGCTTGTGGATTCATCATTCCTAAACGAATCATATCATGGGTTAAATGAAGATAACCTGAAAAGCTGAATGGGTCCAAGTCATAATACGGAGCTAACATTCTATTTAAAACAAATAATCTAGATCTGCCAAGACCAGATTTTGATCCTATTGTTGAACCATGAAAATAACCATACTTTTCTCCCAATTTTAGTATTTTCATCAAGTCATCAGGCAATTGCCCATCATAATAAAAAGAGAATTTCCTTCTTTCAGAACTGTTAGATTTTAATATAGCATTAAACGATTGTCCAATTGCTTCTATGAAATTTTGTAATTTTTTATGGTTGCTAATAGACTCTTCATCATCAATAATACATTTATCTCCAATGACTTTGTCAAATTCACTAATGAAGAAATACTGAGAATAGTTTCTAATTTCTTCATCTTGAACACCAACAGGAATTTCGGTAACTTGATCAACTCTTTTGCATGCAGAAGTATACATACGTGCCGCCAAATCTAAAAATAGCCTAATAATACCTGATGATAAATGAGCCAATTGCTCGAATCCTGCATAACTGTAGGTATATTTATTGGTAAGAACCTTTGTCATATAATCAGGTCTAGCATTTCTATAAGCATAGTCGTAAGCTTTTCTTTCGTCTCCATGTATTGCAACTTGTTGCTCTCGAATTTTATTTGCTAATGCAGAGATTGCCTCTTCCTGTTTTTTATTTGAAGGAAAGAACTTATCAGCCTTTACATTTATACCGCATAATTTTAAACGCTTTTCAACAATTTCGCGAACATTCGTTAAATAGCGATTCTTGGATTCTGATGTATACACTTGATTAAGGGTAACTTCAAAATAGTCGTGTGGCGCATCAATTTTTGATCCTCGAGTTGTAAAATATGTTAAATACCTAAGTTGAGTAGATATTTTAAAACAAACATCTTGAGTTGACCTATATGATACCCAAGTATTTAATATTTTAGTCTGAGTTTCATTTAATTCATCTGCATCATCTACAAGAAAGTACAATGGCGAATCAGGCAAAAAACTTAATGTTCTTATTCGTCGAATGACATGTAAAAGGAAGTTTTGGTAAAGACATAAAGGTCCATTATATGATAAATTACCTGATACCGCAAGCCTACTTAAATAATGCACAGAAAAATTATCCAAAAGAACTGTGCACAATTCAACTAATGATTGAAAGTATTTTGAGGCAACCTCTCCTTCTTGTAGAACAGCAACCTCTCCCTGATAGCCTGCGGCTTTTACTAAATTGACAACATAATTATATAACTCAAATGAGTCATGACTACATGTCTGATCAAAAGTTTCTTTTGCTAAAGTATTAAATATACAAATACTCACATAGAGACAGAGTAGATGCTCATTTAATATAACTCCACCATGTTTTTTGTCTAAAATTGCTAATTCGGATATATTTAGCGATGTATCTTTTACAGGTATATATATTGCATAGAATGGTAATTCATGCAATGCTTTCTGTAACATAATTGTCTGGCAATCAGATTTCATTATTCTAAACATCATACTTTTGCCAGAACCTCTTGC
>JAZUST010000157.1:0-2997 GCA_045606865.1 Bacteroidales bacterium | reverse complement strand
CTTGAAAAATGACATATGGGTGAAGCTGACGGACTTTGCAGAGAATGATTTTCACACTCACGATATTCGTGATGTTGAAGCGGTAGATGAAAATACATTCATTATATTATTAAAAAAAGAAGATAATAGCTATGAATTGCGTCTTTTATCTCAAAGGGACATTTCTGAAATAAAGGCTAAAAAGATAGTAAAGCTTGCAAATTTAAACGGTGGAAATATTGACCCATACAATGACTTGATAAAGAAATATAACTCAGAAAGTGATAATTATAAGGTTGAAATAGTCAATTACAATGACGGTGTATATGATGAGAGAACAGACTCCCTTAAACAGGATATTTTATCGGGAAATGCTCCTGATATTGTGACATTCAGCAATATTACTCCGTCAAGTTTAGGTGCAGACAGCGGAACAATGGTTGACTTGTACAGCCTTTTAGACAATGACAGCGATTTAAGCAGAGATGATTTTCTTGACGGCTTTCTTGAACGAATGGAAACAAAAGGAAAACTTTATCAGATAACAGCTTCGTTTATTATGAATTCCGTAATCATAAAAGATAAATACGCAAAAGGTCTTACATCTTGGAATATTGATGAACTGGAGCAGATTTACAACAACAAGCCAAGCGACATGGAATTTTCCGCCGGTTCTGCATTATCGTCCAAGGAGGAAATGTTCAGATTATTATTTAAATGCAACCGCTATTATAATACAGATACGGCTGAATGCAGTTTTAATTCATCTGAATTTATTAGGGAACTTAAATTTATAAATGACAACGATATTGGAACGTCAAATGATATGTTAACCCCCGGAATGACATTGGTAAATGATGATGAAAATATAATTAAATTCAGAAATGATGAGGTTATGGTGAATTTTGCTTATCTGAACGACTTCCGTTCTATAAGAGAATTCACTCAGGTATACAGCGATGAACCTGTAACATTTATCGGATTTCCTGATAACGACAAAATGAATGGTATTGTATCGGTTGGAACGACTTATGGAATAATGGGTAATTCGGATAATATAGAGGGTGCTTGGGATTTTATGAAATACTACTTTTTCAGCGAAGAAGCGTTTAATAACGGTGCTGAATATCATGCAATAAACCCGTATAAATTCTGCGGAATTGAAAAATTCTACAAACAACAGCTTGAAGATATAAAAACTCCCCATACGTATATTGACAGCATAACAGGAGAGGAAAAAAATGCTGATATTTATACATCATATTCGGGCAATGGTATTGAGGTAGAATTACAACCATTTACAAATGAAGAAGCCGAAAA
This sequence comes from Bacteroidales bacterium, assembly GCA_045606865.1. GTDB lineage: Bacteria > Bacteroidota > Bacteroidia > Bacteroidales > F082 > Limimorpha. The sequence goes on along the minus strand of JAZUST010000157.1, from coordinate 1,698 downwards.
ATATGATGATTTTGTTCGTAATGCTGTAAAACAGCGTTTTAACGGAAATTCTACTGTAAATAACATTGTGTGGGAAGAAGCAGGGGCATACTTTGCAGGCGAACGCTCTGCGGAAGATGCCGCAGAAATTATTCAGAACAGGGTAAGCATTTATCTTAGCGAACAGACATAATAGTAAATACTTTCAAAATAAATAATATGTATGGACTATTGTACACTCAAGAAGAATATGAGGTGATACCAATGAAATTTACAGACTGACTAATCAATTTAACCATTAACACATAGTGAATAAGTGTTAATTACGTAAAGAAATAAAACGAAAATTAAGGAGGATGTTTTTATGAAGAATAAGTTTTTTTCAGTTATAACTGCTATTACATTAACGTTCTCTACATTAGTTGGGGTTACTACTTTTGGTTATGACCCGGATGGCGATGATTATAGTTATTATTACAACGATTATTATGATGAAAATACATACTCTGTTTATAAAGAGTACAAATTGGGTGAATTTTCTGACGAAAACAGCCGTTTTAACGGATGTGATTTTTATAGAGTTGAAACAGTTGAAGCTTTTGAAGGAATGCCCACATTAGAAACAGAATATGATTATCTTGCCGTTCCCGACAGTATTATTGGAAACTGGTTTGAATACCGAAAAAATTCAGATCCTCGATTCCAACACCAATACGATGTAAAACTTCCACTTCATACAAGCTATGTACTTGATGAAAGCTATTCAGAACTTCAGAGTAGTCATTACTATGATTTGTATGTTATGTGGAAAAAAGTGCCGTATATCATAATCACAGCAGATTCAAAACAAGTTCCGCTTATTGACAACGAAAAGCTTTCAGAAATGTATCCTGATGCAAAATTAAGTTATATAAATAAAAATGAGAATAATGAATATGTTTATTATATTTCTACAGGTGATGTTAATACAAACTTCAATGAGTATGAATATGAGGTTGATACTATTTTAACCTATGAGGATGCAGAGGAAATCTACAAATTAGGAAATGAGCATATTATAGATTTCAGCTATTGTTCTTCATATGAAATGCAAAATGCTATACTTCCCGAATATCCTGTCTATAAAAGTGAATATGTTGAGAAAGCTATTGAAGTATTTGAAAATCACGGCTATAATGTTACAATCGGGGATTTACAAGAATTAATTCCAGATGAATCAATCCCACCACTTGAATACTTTGATATTATTTTTGAAATTCAGGAAAGAGAAAACATAATGCCAAATATAAAAATGTATGAAAATACTGTACAAACTATAAGCAATCAAACGAAATTAAATAACAACAAAAAAGGTGATATTAATTGTGATGGTAATATTGGTATTGCTGATATTGTAATGTTAGAAAAATTTCTTCTTGGATGTGCAAAAGTTAATCAAAATGCCGATTTAGATAGTGATGGAGTTATCAATGTTTACGATTTAATTCTGATGAGAAAAGAATTAATAAAAATCAATTAAATCTAATATTTCGCTTTATTATAATAAGTTTATGAAAATTTGTATTAAGTAGAAATTGGCTAATGCAATAGATTAAATTTTATTACATTAAATCTATCACATCACATTTACATGATTAACTTATTATGGAATTGATATCATAAGGGCATCTCTAAAAACCCGTTTGATTAAAGAAAAAACAGATAGGTGCGGCAACTGCA
>JAZUST010000156.1:0-19946 GCA_045606865.1 Bacteroidales bacterium | reverse complement strand
TTGAGTTAATTTAGATTACAACTTAACCTTATAAACTGTGATGACGCCATCAGGACATACCATGCCGCATGATGCACAACCAATACATTTGTCAGGTTCCGCCATATAAGCGTAATTGTAACCTTTACCATTTACTTCTTTTGCCAAGCTGATAACACCGACCGGACAGTTCGCAGCGCATACGCCACAACCTTTACAACGTTCTGTGTTAACTACAATAGCACCTTTGAAACTTGCCATAATTGTTAGTTTTTAAGTTACTTATAATGTTTATTTGTTTCGTTGATTCTTTAATTCAAACCAGATTTACAAAATTAAATATTTTTTTTAAATTATAAAAAGAATTATAGAAAAAATTATTTAATTGGATGGTCTTCAGCGAAACGCTGTAATCTCTCTGCCAATACCGGAATTTCTTCTCTTTGTATCAATGAGGTACAAGCGCGGATACCTTGACGTGTACTGCCGCATGTATCCAATGAAATAGCGGATATACCATAATATAACATCGCTTCCAACAAGTCCGGTCCAGTGAAACCTGGATAGCAGTATGTAAAGTAGAATCCGTCAGCTATAGGTTCGCCTAGATCTTCGTCGTATGTAAATTCAAAGCCATTAGCTAAGAATGCGTCTTTCATCATTTTGGCTTTACGACCATATTCCAATACGTCTTCACGATAGTTATATACACCATCATTAACAGCTTTCATAACACCAGCCAATGCATATTGTGCCGAGTGTGATGTTCCAGAACTGAGTGGGTGTAATGCTCCGAACAAAATGCCTCTCAAGAATATTTCTTGTCCGCAGAATTCTTTCAAGTCAGGATAATGACGTTGTGCCAATTTATTGCTGATACCTAAAATGGCACAACGTTCACCAGCATAGCTAAATGCCTTTGAACTTGAAATCATCAAGATGTAATTATCTGTATATTTACCGACTGTTGGTTGATATGGTGCTACGCCAGGGTGACTATAGTCTTTACGGAAGTCCATACCGAAATACGCCAAGTCTTCAAGAACTATGACATCATATTTATTTGCTAATTCACCGATGATACGAAGTTCTTCGTCTGTCAAACAAACCCATGTTGGATTGTTAGGATTTGAATACAATATACTATGAATCTTACCTGTCGCAAAAATGCTTTCTAATTTCTCACGAAGTTTTTCACCACGATATTCGTAAATATCAAAACTTTCCATTGGTATACCTAGGACTTTGTTTTGGAATTTATGAACAGGGAACCCTGGGTCGATGAATAAGATTGTATTCTTTTCTTTGTTAGTATGACCACAGATCATAAAAGAAGCGAATCCACCTTGCATAGAACCTACTGTTGGAATACAGTTGACTGCATCAACATCAAGGTCAAGGAAATTTTTGATGAAACGTGATGCTTCATTTTTAACTGCAGGAACGCCATCAATCGGAGGATATGTTGCTGCCACTCCGTCTTGTAAAGCCTTGATTTGAGCATCGATGCCAGCCTGTGCTGCTGGAAGACCTGGGTTACCCATCTCCATGTGAATAAATTTCACTCCACTTGCTGCTTCAAGATCCCTTGCAAGTTTGTTGATTTCACGAATACCTGCTTTACCAATACAAGGAAGGTTGCTTTCGCTAAATACTTTCTGAGCTACTTCAACCGGTACAATGTTATTCTTCATGATAATATGTTGCTTTTATATTAAATAATTTCAAATTTTCTTGGAACGTCAAAGTTATAAAATTATTTGATATAAAAAGTCTCTATGAAGAATATTTTTTTGAAAATAAAACAGACTTTCCCAAAAAGAAGAAAGTCTGCAGCAAACGTGGGACGTACTGGACTCGAACCAGTGACCTCTGCCGTGTGAAGGCAGCGCTCTAAACCAACTGGGCTAACGTCCCTCCTGATAATAAAAAAACGCCTCATAGGCGTTCCTTGTGGGGCGAACAAGAATCGAACTTGTGACCTCATGCCTGTCAAGCATGCGCTCTAAACCAACTGAGCTACCGTCCCATTTGCGAGTGCAAAGATACAACTTTTTTTTATTCACACAACTATTTTTTATTCCATTTTTTTATTTTATTTTTGAAACTTCTAAATCTATTATTATGAATAAAGTTAAGTACCTATTAATCACATTGTTCCTCCTTAATGGATTATTTACAATCAATGGTCAGGAAAAGAAAAATTTTGAATTAGCAGACATTTATGAACGTCCTACATTTCGTATGAAAGGCGTCGCAGGCATGAATCCTATGAAAGATGGCAACACTTACGCCACTCTAGAAAAGGGCAAATTAAACATCTACAACTACAAAACCGGCAAGATGGTTAAAACTCTCTTCGATATGAATGAGTTAATTCTTCCTGGCGACTCTGTAGCAGTACCTTTATACGGAACTTATACTCTCAGCGATGATGAGTCAAAAGTTTTGTTCATGAATAATGTAAACGGCATCTATCGTCATTCTTACACCGCAAGTTTCTACGTTTATGACATTAATAATAAGGTATTAATGCCTTTGTCAGAAAACGGAGACCAACGTCTAGCAACATTCTCTCCTGATGCAACAAAAGTTGCTTTTATGCGCGACAACAACTTATTTATTAAAAATTTACAAACCAACGAAGAACTTCAATTCACTCACGATGGAAAATGGAACCACGTAATAAATGGTGCTCCTGATTGGGTTTACGAAGAGGAATTCGGTTTTGCACAAGGTTTCTTCTGGTCACCAGACAGCAAAAAAATCGCTTTCTACCGTTTTGACGAATCAAATGTCGTAGAGTATAATATGCAAATGTTCAACGGACTCTACCCTAGCGACTATAAATTCAAATATCCGAAAGCAGGTGAAGACAACTCTATCGTTGAAATATATGTATATGATATAGAATCCGGCAAAACAACAAAAATGGATACTGGCGAAGAAACAGACATATATCTACCAAGAATGAAATGGACTCAAGACCCAAACATCTTGGCAATCCAAAGATTAAATCGCCATCAAAATCACCTTGAAATCTTAGCAGCAAACGCAACAACTGGTGAATCAAAAGTATTCTACGATGAAACAAATAAATATTACATCGACATCACAGACAATTGGACATTCCTCCAAGACGGCAACAGATTTATAATGACAAGCGAAAAAGATGGATACAACCACATCTACCTATATTTAATGGACGGTACTGAAGTAAGACAACTTACAGATGGAGATTGGGATGTAACTAATGTTTATGGATTTGATGGAAAAGAAGTTTATTTCCAAGCCGCAAAAAACTCGTCTATCGAACGTCAGATATACGCAGTAAACTTAAAAGGTGAAATGCGTACATTAATTAATAAGGTAGGTACAAATCATGCATATTTCAGTTCAAACTACAAATATTTAATTAATATCAACTCTAGCGTCGACCAACCTCGTCAATACGTATTATTTGACAACAAAGGCAAAGAAGTAAGAATGTTGGAAGATAATAAGGAATTTGCAAAAAAAATGAAAGAATACAACCTAGGCAAAAAAGAATTCATAACAATCACAGACCCTGCATTCACTTTACCTGACGGAACTCAATTGGAAATGGAAACCTGGCGTATATTACCTCCTGATTTTGATTCAACAAAACAATACCCTGTTTTGATTTATGTTTACGGTGGACCTGGTCATCAGACCGTCAACAACGCTTGGGGCAGCGACGACTTTGCTTGGATGCAACTGCTCGCACAAAGAGGAATTATCTGCGTTTCTATCAACAACAGAGGCGGCGGAGCAAGAGGAGAAGTCTTCAAGAAAATGACTTACCAACAATTAGGAAGATATGAAACCGAAGACATGATTACATTAGCAAAATATATGGCAGCAAAACCATACGTAAATCCTGAAAAAATTGCCATCTATGGTTGGAGTTATGGTGGTTTTATGGCAACATCAGGTATTACTAAAGGCGCAGATTACATAAGTACAGCTGTAGCAGTCGCTCCTGTAACAAACTGGCGTTATTATGATAACATTTACACTGAGAGATTCATGCGCACACCACAAGAAAACCCTTCTGGATACGACGACAATTCACCAATTAATTTCGTAGACAAACTAAAAGGAAACTATTTATTATGCCACGGAAGCGGTGACGACAACGTACATTTCCAGAATGCGATGGAACTCATCAAAGCATTAATCTCAGAAGGAAAACAATTCGACTTAATGGTTTACCCAAATAAAGATCATAGTATCTACGGAAAATACGAACGCGACGGCAAAGATGTAAGAATGCATTTATTCGAAAAAATAAACAATTTCTTATTCGAAAATCTATTAGAAAATTAATTGTACATTAAAAAAAATTAATTATCTTTGCACCCGCTTAGAAAAAAACGATTTTTAGTTTAACAATTTAAAGAAAGAGAGAGTATTAACATGATTATTGTTCCTGTAAAAGAAGGCGAAAGCATTGATCGCGCTCTGAAACGTTACAAGAGAAAGTACGAAAAAACTGGTGTTGTAAAAGAATTACGTAACCGTCAAAAGTTCACAAAACCTTCAATCATTAAGCGTGAACAACGTATGAAGGCTATTTACGTTCAGCAGCTCCGTCAAGCAGAAGAAAACAACTAATTGGTTGTTTGCACTTTTTGCAAGAATGATTTCAGAAAAAAAACTTTGTCTAATTAGGCAAAGTTTTTTTTATTTAATATTGTTTTTTAGAAAAATGTTTATTATCTTTGACGCATAAAGTAACGCTAATGCTACATAGATTTTTAAGACATATCGAAACAGAAAAACGCTATTCCACACATACGGTTAATGCATACAAACGAGACATTGAACAATTCGTCGATTTTCTTAAAAAAAATTATGAAACCGAAAACCTTCTGTCAGTTGATACCGAAATAATCCGATCTTACATTATTAATATGAAAGATTCCGGATTAGAAAACAGAAGCATCAATAGGAAAATATCAAGTCTTAGAACCTTTTATTCATATTGTCTAAGAGAGAAAGAAATCATCGTATCACCTCTAACGGAAATCAGATCACTAAAACAACCAAAAGAACTAGCGAAATTCGTACCCGAATATGATATGATGAATATTACATTTGAAGATTGTGATGACTTTGCAATAAGAAGAGATGAGTTAGTAATTGAAATATTGTACCAAACAGGAATTAGACAAAGCGAATTACGTAATCTTAATGACTATGATATTGATAAAAATAAGCATACAATAAAAATAACAGGTAAGAGAAACAAGGAACGTATCATACCAATTGAAACAGATTTATTAAGACTAATAGAACGTTACACAAAATTACGCGACAAACAATTTCCCGAAAGGAAAAACGTTAAATTAATTGTTAACAACAAAGGAGAAGAAACAAGTCCAAAGTTCATTTACACTATAGTTCACAAAATATTAATGGAGGTAACTACTATTGAACAAAAAAGTCCACATGTGCTAAGACATACATTTGCGACGCATTTACTAAACAGAGGTGCCGACATCAGAGCAATACAAAAAATGTTAGGACACAATAATTTAAGTTCAACACAAGTATACACGCACAATACAATAGATAAACTAAAAGATGCATACAAAAAAGCACATCCATATGGAGACAAATAAAAAAAACAGTCGTAAGACATATTAATAATTAACCATTTTAAAACGGAGGTTACTATGAAAATTAACATCAATTCAGTACATTTCAAAGCTGACAAAAAACTTGAAGACTTCATTACTCAAAAAGTGGAAAAGGTATGTTCAAAATTTTCCGATGCTATAGGTTCTGAAGTAACATTAAAATTAGACAACACCGACACTCCAGAAAACAAGATTGCAGATATAAGAATTATATTGAAAGGCAACGATTTGTACGCAAGTAAAGTTAGTAAATCATTCGAAGAGTCAGTTGACCTCGCAATTGACGCACTGAAAAAGCAATTAGAAAAGTACAAAGGCAAACAAGAATAGAAATACAACAATTGATTATCAACAACTTAAATAAATATTAAAAAAAAGTATATTTTTTTTGATAAAAACGTTTGTAGATTCAAGAAATATGTTTATTTTTGCAAACCATTTTGTAGGAGACATCCAGCAAGATGGTTTGCAATTTAAGTTCTCTAAAATAATGAATAAAGGCCGGCGTAGCTCAGCGGTAGAGCACGTGATTTGTAATCTCGGGGTCGGGGGTCCAAATCCCTCCGCCGGCTCGGATTCTCGAGAGAGAATTGATGGGGGAGTCGCATAGTGGCAATTGCAACAGACTGTAAATCTGTCCTCGGATGAGTTCGGTGGTTCGAGTCCACCCTCCCCCACCACTGGCGGAAGTAGCTCATTTGGCAGAGCGAAAGCCTTCCAAGCTTTAGGTAGCGGGTTCGAGCCCCGTCTTCCGCTCAAACGAAAGCCAGCGTAGCTCAGGGGTAGAGCACTTCCTTGGTAAGGAAGGGGTCACGAGTTCAAATCTCGTCGCCGGCTCTTCAAGAAGAAAAAAGAAATTAAATATTAACCTTAAGTAAAATAAATAGCTATGGCAAAAGAAAAATTCGAAAGGACAAAACCACACGTCAATATTGGTACAATCGGCCACGTTGACCACGGTAAAACAACCTTAACAGCAGCTATCACATTACACCTTTCAAAAAAAGGTTTATCAGAAGTTAAGTCATTCGACTCAATCGACGCTGCTCCAGAAGAAAAAGAAAGAGGTATCACCATTAATACAGCTCACGTAGAATACCAAACAGAAAAACGTCACTACGCACACGTTGACTGTCCTGGTCACGCTGACTACGTTAAGAACATGGTTACTGGTGCTGCTCAAATGGACGGTGCTATCATCGTTGTTGCTGCAACAGACGGTCCAATGCCTCAAACACGTGAACACATCCTCCTCGCACGTCAAGTTGGTGTTCCAAGATTGGTTGTTTTCTTGAACAAATGCGACTTAGTTGACGACCCAGAATTGTTAGAACTCGTTGAAATGGAAGTTAGAGACTTATTGTCAACATACGAATTTGATGGTGACAACACTCCTATCATCCGTGGTTCAGCTCTCGGTGGATTGAATGATGATCCAACATGGGCTCCAAAAATTGACGAATTGATGGATGCATGTGACACATGGATTCCAGAACCAGAAAGATTAGTTGACAAACCATTCTTGATGCCAATCGAAGACGTTTTCTCAATCACTGGTCGTGGTACAGTTGCTACAGGTCGTATCGAAACTGGTATCATTAAAGTTGGTGACCCAGTTGACATCATTGGTATGGGTGCAGAAAAACTCAAATCAGTTGTTACAGGTGTTGAAATGTTCCGTAAACTTTTGGACGAAGGTGAAGCTGGTGATAACGCAGGTCTCTTACTCCGTGGTATAGACAAAGACGAAATCCGTCGTGGTATGGTTATCGCAAAACCAGGTTCAGTAAAACCTCACAACCACTTCAAAGGTGAAGTTTACGTTCTTTCAAAAGAAGAAGGTGGTCGTCACACTCCATTCAGAAACAAATATCGTCCTCAATTCTACTTCAGAACAACAGACGTTACAGGTGAAATCACCTTACCAGAAGGTATGGAAATGGTTATGCCAGGTGACCACGTTACAATCGAAGTAAACTTGATTTCAGAAATAGCAATGGACAAAGGTCTCCGTTTCGCTATCCGTGAAGGTGGTAGAACAGTTGGTTCAGGTCAAGTTATCGAAATCATTGAAGATTGATAATTTAAATATAAAATTGGGTGCTTGAAAAAAGCACCCTTAATACAGGCATAGCTCAATTGGTAGAGTAGTGGTCTCCAAAACCATTGGTTGAGGGTTCGAGTCCTTCTGCCTGTGCAAATAAATAAAAAAATAGTTCAAACAAATGAAAAGGTTTATAAACTACGTTAAAGAATGTTATACTGAGTTAGTTGAGAAAACATCTTGGCCAACTTGGAAAGAACTCCAAAGTAGTGCAATCGTCGTATCCATTGCTTCCCTAATAATCGCTTTGGTGGTTTATCTGATGGATAAGTCTTTTGAAACATTATTAGAAAACTTCTATCGTATTTTCTAATATTGGTGTTTGATCTAGTCAACATTCTAATTACTTTTAATTTTCAATCGAGATGAGTGAACAGAACGAAAAAAAATGGTATGTTATAAGAGCTGTTAGCGGTAAAGAGAAAAAAGTTAAAGAGTATCTTGACGCAGAGATTTCTAGACGTGCTGATTTACAAGCTCTGATTTCACAAGTACTTATTCCAACAGAAAAAGTATATTCAGTAAGAAACGGAAAGAAAATCAGTAAGGAAAGAAATTACCTTCCTGGTTACGTTTTGATTGAAGCAGTTCTGTCAGGAGAAGTAACACATATTATCAAGGATACACCTAACGTATTAGGATTTCTTGGTACAAAAGGAGAAGCAGACCCGCTTCGACCATCAGAAGTAATGCGAATCCTTGGAAAAGTTGATGAACTTACAGAAATGGGAGAAGGAAGTGAACTTACGTTCATAGTGGGTGAAACAGTTGTGGTAAACGACGGACCATTCAGTAGTTTTAGTGGAATAATCGAAGAGGTTAACGAAGAGAAGAAGAAACTCAAAGTTATGGTTAAGATCTTCGGACGTAAAACTCCATTAGAACTGAGCTATTTCCAAGTAAAGAGAGAACAATAAAAAGTAAGATAGAATTTTGAAAATTTTTGTTTTCATTTAACTTTTATAAAAATTAAAATGAAAGAAGTAAGCGGATTAATTAAACTGCAAATCAAAGGAGGAGCCGCTAATCCTGCACCACCTGTTGGTCCAGCATTGGGTCAAAAAGGTGTTAACATCATGGAGTTTTGCAAGCAATTCAATGCCCGTACACAAGACCAAGCTGGAAAAGTTCTTCCAGTTATTATTACAGTGTATAAGGACAAATCATTTGATTTCATTGTCAAAGCTTCGCCAGTTGCTGCTTCATTATTAGAAGCTGCTAAAATTGCAAAAGGATCTAAAGAACCTAATCGTTCAAAAGTTGGATCAGTGAGCTGGGATACAGTTCGCAAGATTGCTGAAGATAAAATGAAGGACTTAAATTGCTTCACAATTGAATCAGCAATGAGCATGGTAGCAGGTACAGCACGTAGTATGGGTGTTAAGATTACAGGCGAATCACCTTTAAAATAAGACTAAGTCTTAAGCATTTGTAGAACAACAAAAAAGAAATTATCAAATGGCAAAAGTATCTAAAAAAAGAAAAGAAGCTTTAGCTAAGTTCGACAAAAGCAAGGTTTACTCCTTGACAGAAGCGGTTGATGTCGTGAAACAAATCACTTACACCAAATTTGATGCCTCTGTAGACTTGAACGTACGTTTAGGTGTTGACCCACGTAAAGCAAACCAAATGGTACGTGGCAGCGTAACACTTCCTCATGGTACAGGTAAAGTTGTTCGCGTTTTGGTATTATGTACACCAGACAAAGAACAAGAAGCAAAGAATGCCGGTGCAGATTTCGTCGGATTAGAGGATTATATCCAAAAAATTAAAGACGGATGGACCGATGTTGATGTGATTATCACAATGCCTACTGTTATGCCTAAGATTGGTGCATTAGGACGTATCCTCGGACCAAGAGGTTTAATGCCTAACCCAAAGACTGGTACAGTAACTATGGACATCGCTAAGGCTGTTCAAGAAGTAAAAGCTGGTAAGATTGATTTCAAAGTAGACAAATACGGAATCGTCGATGCCGGTATTGCAAAAGTTAGTTTCTCTTCAGAAAAGATTTACGATAACGCAAAAGAAGTTATCCAACAAATCATCAAGTTGAAACCAGCAGCAGCTAAAGGTACTTACATCAAGAGTATCTACATCTCCAGCACAATGAGTCCTGGTGTACAAGTAGATCCTAAATCAGTAGCCCTCTAAACCTTTAATAAGTTATTGACATGAGAAAAGAAGATAAAGAAGTCATTATCAACTCGATTACAGAGCAATTGAATGCATGTCCAAATTTCTATTTGACTGATATCGCTGAACTCAATGCTGAGAAGACAAGCGATTTGAGAAGACAATGCTTCAATAGCAACGTCAAGCTTGTAATGGTAAAGAATGCATTGTTAAAGAAAGCTATGCAAAACACCGGTAGAGAATACGGTGATCTTTACAGTGTTATGAAGGGCACTACAGCTTTGATGTTGTCTGAAAATGGCAATGCTCCAGCAAAGTTGATAAAAAAATTCCGTAGCAAAAAGGAAACTCGTCCAATATTAAAAGGCGCTTATATTGAAGAATGCGTATATGTTGGCGACAATATGCTCGATACATTAGTAAACATCAAGTCAAAGAACGAATTGATTGCAGACGTTGTAGCATTGTTACAATCACCTGCAAAGAATGTACTCGGCGCATTACAGTCTGGTGGACATATCCTCAGTGGTGTTGTTAAGACATTATCAGAGAGACCAGAATAAGAAAAAAAAAATAAAAAGAATAAGAATAAAATTTGTATAACACTTAAAAATTTAAAGAAATGGCAGATTTAAAAGCTTTTGCAGAACAATTAGTAAACCTTACTGTTAAAGAGGTTAATGAACTTGCCGCTATATTGAAAGAAGAATACGGTATCGAACCAGCAGCAGCAGCAGCAGTAGTAGCAGCTCCAGCAGCAGGCGATGCAGCTCCAGCAGCAGAAGAAAAAACTTCATTTGATGTTATCCTCAAATCAGCTGGCGCACAAAAATTAGCAGTTGTAAAACTCGTTAAAGAATTAACAAGCCTCGGTTTGAAAGAAGCTAAGGAATTAGTTGACGCTGCTCCTAAAGCTATTAAAGAAGGCGTTAGCAAAGAAGAAGCTACCGCTCTCGAATCAGCTCTTAAAGAAGCTGGTGCTGAAGTTGAAGTTAAATAAGGATTTAATTTCCAAAAGACACAATGGGTATCAACCTCGACTCCAATTTGGAGTTGAGGTTTGTGCCTATAGTTAATTGTCTTAATTAATCCCTTCTTTATTTATATTTTAACATAGCTTTTTAACATTAAAAACATACACACTTTGGCAGATAAAACATTAGATAGAATCAGTTTCGCGTCTATTAAAAGACCTTTCGAGTATCCAGATTTCTTAGATATCCAACTGAAATCATTCCACGATTTCTTTCAACTAGACACAAACCCGGATAACCGCAAAAACGAAGGTCTGTACAAAGTTTTCCAAGAAAATTTCCCAATCACAGACGCAAGAAACAATTTTGTACTCGAATTCCTCGATTACTATATTGACGCTCCACAGTACAGCATAGCAGAGTGCATTGAACGTGGATTAAGTTATTGCGTTAGGTTAAAAGCAAAACTTAAACTCTCATGTACAGATGCTGAACATGAAGAATTTGAAACAAAAACAACAGATGTGTACCTTGGTCTCATCCCATATATGACACCACAAGGTACTTTCGTCATTAATGGTGCTGAACGCGTAGTGGTATCACAATTACACCGTTCTCCTGGTGTATTCTTCGGTTCAAGTCTCCATACAAATGGTACGACATTATATTCTGCCCGTATCATTCCTTTCAAAGGCTCATGGATGGAGTTCTCAACAGATATTAGCAACGTAATGTATGCTTATATCGAACGAAAAAAGAAATTACCTATTACAACATTGCTCCGCGCAATCGGTTATGAGTCTGATAAAGATATTCTTGACATCTTCAATCTATCTGAAGAAATAAAAGTATCTAAAACTGCACTTAAAAAAGTACTCGGACGTAAACTCTCTGCTAGAGTGTTACGCTCATGGTTCGAAGATTTCGTTAATGAAGAAACCGGCGAATGCGTTTCAATAGAACGTAACGAATCTATATTAGACCGCGGTACAGTGTTGGAATCAGAACATATAGACATTATCGTCAACTCAGGCGTAAAAACTATCCTTCTCGACCGCGAAGACATCAACATTTCCGACTATTCTATAGTATTCAACACATTACAAAAAGACCCAACTAACTCTGAAAAAGAAGCTGTTGAATATATCTATAGACAACTCCGCAACGCAGAACCACCAGACGAAGAAACAGCTCGTGGTATAATCGAAAAACTATTCTTCTCTGATAAACGTTACGACTTGGGTGACGTAGGTCGCTACAGAATAAACAAAAAATTAGGTTTAGAAATCGGTAGTGATGTCAAGGTCTTGACAAAAGAAGACATCATTGCAATTATTAAGTATCTCATTGACTTATCAAATAATAAAGCTGAGGTTGATGATATCGACCACTTGAGCAATCGCCGTATAAGAACTGTCGGCGAACAGTTATATGCTCAATTCGGTGTTGGTTTGGCTCGTATGGCACGTACAATTCGTGAAAGAATGAATGTCCGTGACAATGAAGACTTTGCTCCAACAGAACTCATCAATGCAAAGACATTATCATCAGTAATTAATTCATTCTTTGGAACAAACCAATTGTCCCAATTTATGGATCAGACAAACCCATTGTCAGAGGTAACACACAAACGTCGTATCTCTGCTTTAGGACCTGGTGGTTTGTCACGTGACCGCGCAGGTTTCGAAGTTCGTGACGTTCACTATACTCACTATGGTCGTCTTTGTACAATTGAAACACCTGAAGGTCCTAACATCGGTCTTATATCATCACTCTGTGTATTCGCTAAAATAAACAACTTAGGTTTCATTGAAACACCATATCGTAAAGTTGTTGATGGCGTTGTTGATTTCGAAAACCCTCCATTATATCTCACCGCAGAAGAAGAAGAAGAAAAAATCATCGCTCAAGCAGGTACACCAATGGATGACAACGGCAAAATAACAGAAAACATGGTTAAGGTTCGTTATGTTGCCGACTACCCTATCGTCACTCCACAAGAAATAGACCTCATCGACGTTGCTCCAAACCAAATCTCATCAATAGCAGCATCATTAATTCCATTCCTTGAACATGATGATGCTAACCGTGCCTTGATGGGTTCAAACATGATGCGTCAGGCAGTTCCTTTGATGATGCCAGAAGCTCCTATAGTTGGAACAGGTATTGAACGCTATGTCGCTAGAGATTCACGTACAATTGTTGAAGCAGAAGGCGAAGGTGAAGTCGTATTTGTTGACTCAACAAAGATTGTCATCAGATATGAAAGAACCGACAAGGAAAGACTAGTAAGCTTCGATGGCGATGAAAAAACATATAATTTAATTAAATACGCTAGAACAAACCAAAGTACAAGCATCAACCAAAAACCTATAGTCAAGAAAGGTCAAAAGGTTACTAAAGGACAAATCCTTACAGAAGGTTATGCTACACAAGGTGGCGACTTAGCACTTGGACGTAACCTTATGGTTGCATTCATGCCTTGGAAAGGTTACAACTACGAGGATGCTATTGTTATCTCTGAGCGTATTGTTAGAGAAGATTTGTTCACCTCAATACATATAGAAGAATTTACTCTCGAAGTACGTGATACAAAACGTGGTCTTGAAGAGTTAACAAATGATATCCCTAATGTCAGCGCTGAAGCGACAAAAGACTTGGACGAAAACGGTCTCATCCGCGTCGGTGCAGAAGTAACAGAAGGTGATATATTAATAGGTAAGATTACTCCTAAAGGAGAAACAGACCCTACTCCAGAAGAAAAATTGCTCCGCGCAATATTCGGTGACAAAGCCGGTGACGTTAAAAATGCTTCTCTCAAGGCTGGTCCTTCAATGAAAGGTGTAGTAATTGGTAAACGCTTATTCTCACGCGTTATCAAAGATCGCAAAGCAAAAGCAAAAGATAGAGACATAATAGCAGAGATTGATCTCGAATGCCAACGCGATATCAACGCACTTAAGGAAAGACTCATAGAGAAATTGATGAGTCTCCTCGCAGGAAGAACTTCATTAGGAGTATACAACAACTTTAAAGAAGTAGTAATCGCTAAGAAAATCAAGTTCTCTCACAAAGCATTGATGAATATTGATTATATGACTGTAAATCCATACAGATGGACAACAGACCCAGAACTTAATGAACTCATCATTAAGACAATCAATAACTTCAATATGAGATGCAAGGAAATCCTTGGTGTATATAGTCGTAAGAAAAATGTTGCCAGTGTTGGTGATGAACTTCCAAATGGTATCGTCCAGATGGCAAAAGTTTATGTTGCCCAAAAACGTAAACTCAACATTGGTGATAAGATGTCTGGTCGTCACGGAAACAAAGGTATCGTATCAAGAGTAGTTCGTGATGAAGATATGCCATTCCTCGCAGATGGAACTCCTGTCGACATTGTCTTGAATCCTCTTGGTGTGCCATCACGTATGAACTTAGGTCAGATTTACGAAACTGTATTAGGATGGGCCGGTAAAAAACTGGGCGTTAAGTTTGCAACACCTATCTTTGACGGTGCTACATTAGATCAAATCAACGACTATATGAAGCAAGCAGGTCTTCCTGAAAATGGTAGTGTTCAACTTTACGATGGCGGAACAGGTAACCCATTCGACCAAAAAGCAACAGTAGGTTATATCTATATGCTCAAGTTGCACCATATGGTTGACGATAAAATGCACGCCCGTTCAATAGGACCATACTCATTGATTACTCAACAACCATTAGGTGGTAAGGCTCAATTCGGTGGTCAACGTTTCGGAGAGATGGAAGTTTGGGCTCTCGAAGCATTCGGAGCAAGTAATATCCTTCAAGAAATCCTGACAGTAAAATCTGACGACGTAAACGGTAGAGCTAAGGCTTACGAAGCAATCGTCAAAGGCGACAGTATGCCAACACCAGGTATCCCTGAATCATTCAATGTTTTAATCCATGAATTACGTGGACTCGGACTTGAAATTACGTTTGAATAATAATGTTCTATAATATTAACCTTATATATGGCTTTAAATAAGAACACAATAAACAGCAACTTTTCCAAGATTACAGTTAGTCTTGCATCACCTGAGTCAATAGAAAAACGCTCATACGGTGAAGTTCTTAAACCAGAAACAATTAACTATCGTACCTATAAACCAGAACGCGATGGTTTGTTCTGCGAAAAAATCTTCGGTCCTGTAAAGGATTGGGAATGTCATTGCGGTAAATATAAACGTATCCGTTATAAGAACATTACCTGCGACCATTGTGGCGTTGAAATCACTGAAAAGAAAGTAAGACGTGAACGTACAGGTCACATTAAACTGGTTGTACCTGTTGCTCACATTTGGTACTTCCGCTCACTACCTAATAAAATAGGTGCATTGCTCGGTATTCAAACTAAAAAGTTAGATAGTATCATATACTACGAACGTTATGTTGTTATCCAACCTGGTATCAAGGAACAAGATGGCATCAATTATTTAGACTTTCTCACAGAAGAAGAATACCTCGATATAATGGAATCTCTTCCAATTGAAAATCAATATTTACCGGAAGATGATCCAAACAAATTCATCGCTAAGATGGGTGCTGAGGCCGTCTATGACCTCTTATCGCGTCTCGACTTGGATAAGATGTCGTATGAACTTCGCGACAGAGCAAGCAAGGAAAAAGCACAACAACGTAAACAAGAGGCTCTCAAACGTCTCCAAGTTTTCGAAGCATTCCGTGATGCTCAAAAACGTATCGAAAACCGTCCTGAATGGATGATCCTCAAAATAATCCCTGTTATTCCACCAGAGTTAAGACCATTGGTACCACTCGATGGAGGACGTTTCGCTACATCAGACTTGAACGATTTATATCGTCGTGTTATCATCCGCAACAACCGTCTAAAACGTCTTATCGAAATTAAGGCTCCAGACGTAATCATGCGTAATGAGAAACGTATGCTTCAAGAAGCAGTCGACTCATTATTGGATAACTCACGTAAATCAAGCGCAGTTAAAACAGACTCAAATCGCCCTCTTAAATCATTAAGTGATAGTTTAAAAGGTAAACAAGGTCGTTTCCGTCAAAACTTACTCGGTAAACGTGTCGACTATTCCGGTCGTTCCGTTATCGTGGTTGGTCCAGAATTAGACATGCACGAATGCGGTCTTCCAAAAGATATGGCAGCAGAACTTTACAAACCATTCATCATCCGCAAGATGATTGAACGTGGTATAGTAAAGACTGTGAAATCAGCAAAGAAAATTGTTGACCGTAAAGACCCTGTCGTATGGGATATCCTGGAAAATGTATTGAAAGGTCACCCAATATTATTGAACCGTGCTCCTACTTTGCACCGTTTAGGTATTCAGGCCTTCCAACCAAAACTCGTTGAAGGTAAAGCTATCCGCCTCCACCCTCTCGTATGTACAGCTTTCAACGCTGACTTCGACGGTGACCAAATGGCTGTCCACTTGCCACTTGGCAATGCAGCAGTTCTTGAGGCACAAATCCTTATGTTGGCATCACACAACATTTTGAATCCTGCTAATGGTGCTCCTATCACCGTGCCTTCACAAGACATGGTTCTTGGTTTATACTATATCACAAAACCACGTAAGAGTACTCCAGAACATCCTGTTAAAGGTGAAGGAAAGACTTTCTACTCACCAGAAGAAGTCATTATCGCCTATAACGAAAAGAAAGTTGATATGCACGCTATCATTTACGTAAGCGTCGACGTTCGTAAAGAAGACGGCACTATCGTAAACGAAAAGATAGAAACAACAGTAGGTCGTGTACTCTTCAATGAGGTTGTTCCTAAAGAATTCGGATTCATCAATAAATTGTTAAATAAGAAAGCTCTCCGCGATATTATCGGTGTAATGGTAAAACTCCTCGGAACAGCAACAACAACCAAGTTCTTGGATGCTATCAAGAATATGGGTTACGAAATGGCTTTCAGAGGCGGTTTATCGTTCAACTTAGGTAACGTCTTGGTCCCTTCTGTAAAAGAGGAATTAATCCAAGAAGCTAACGAAGAAGTTGCATCAATACGCGAAGAATATAATATGGGTTTCATCACTTCAAACGAACGTTACAACAAGATTATCGACATTTGGGGTCACGTTGTAACCAAGTTAACTGAAGAAGTTATGACACTCCTCCCTAAAGATGACCAAGGATTCAACCCTGTATATATGATGTTGGATTCTGGTGCTCGTGGTTCTAAAGAACAGATTCGTCAGCTCTGCGGTATGAGAGGTTTGATGGCAAAACCACAAAAATCATCTGCTGCCGGTGGTGCTGAAATTATCGAAAACCCTATCTTGTCTAACTTTAAAGAAGGTCTTTCTGTTCTTGAGTACTTCATCTCAACCCACGGTGCTCGTAAGGGTCTTGCCGATACCGCTTTGAAAACCGCTGACGCTGGTTACTTAACACGTCGTCTCGTTGACGTAGCTCATGATGTTATCATCAACGAAAAAGATTGTGGTACATTACGCGGCTTAACAATTAGCGCATTACGTAGAGGTGACGAAATCATCGAATCACTTTATGACAGAATCTTAGGTCGTGTTGCTCTTCATGATATCTTCCACCCACAAACAGGTGAATTAATCATCAATGGCGGCGAAGAAATTACAGAAGATATCGCTAAGAGAATCTCCGAATCACCAATAGAAAGCGTAGAAATCCGTTCCGTATTGACGTGCGAATCCAAACGCGGTGTTTGCGCTAACTGTTACGGACGTAACCTCTCATCAGGTAAACTCGTACAAAAAGGCGAAGCTGTCGGTGTTATCGCAGCACAATCAATCGGTGAACCTGGTACACAGCTTACATTGCGTACATTCCACCAAGGTGGTACAGCTTCAACAACATCAGACGATTCATCAATCAGGGCTAAATATAATGGTATCCTAGAAATCGATGAACTCCGTGTTGTAGACTATGTTGAAGATTCTATCGACCCAATAACAGGTGAACATAAACAATATCAAGTTGTAGTAGGTCGTTCTGCTGAAATGAAGATTATCGACAAGAAAACCGGTGTCGCACTTACAACAGCAAACATCCGTTATGGTTCTAAACTTTATATCAAAGCTGGTAGTGAAGTTAATGCAGGTGAACTCATTTGCGAATGGGATCCATACAACGCATTGATTCTATCTGAATATCCAGGTAAGGTACAATACGAAAATATCCTCGAAGGCGTTACATTCCGTAGCGAAAACGACGAACAAACAGGCTATAACGAACGCGTTATCATCGAAGGTCGTAAACAAAGTAAAAACCCATCTATCTCTATCCTTGATAAGAAAGGTGAAGTTATCAAAACTTACGACTTACCAGTTGGTTCTCACATCATGGTTGAAGATGGTGCTAAAATCAAGGCTGGTGATATGCTTGTTAAGATTCCTCGCGCTACAGGTAAACTCGGTGACATCACCGGTGGTCTTCCACGTGTCACTGAATTGTTCGAAGCACGTAACTCATCAGAACCTGCAGTCGTATCAGAAATTGACGGCGTTGTTTCATTCGAAAAGAAACTCGTCCGCGGTAATCGTAAAGTTATCATCACTTCAAAAACAGGTGAACAAAAGACTTACCTTATCCCAACATCAAAACAAATTCTTGCACAAGAAAACGACTTTATGAAAGCTGGTCAACCTTTGTCAGATGGTGCTATCACCCCTGCCAACATCCTCGCTATTGAAGGTCCTATGAAAGTACAAGAATTCATCGTTAACGAAATTCAAGAAGTTTACCGTTCACAAGGTGTAACTATCAATGGTAAACACTTCGAAGTTAGCGTACGTCAGATGATGCGTAAGGTTGAAATCGACGACCCGGGTGACACACGCTTCCTCGAAGGCGAACTCGTCAACAAACTCACATTCCAAGAATGTAACGACGAAATCTTCGGTAAAGTCATCGTTACTGAAAGCGGCGATTCTGAAAACCTCGTCAACGGTCAGATGATTACAGTAAGAAAACTCCGCGAAGAAAACTCACTCTTGAAACGTAAAGACAAGAAACTCGTTGAAGCACGCGACGCTCAACCTGCTACAGCACACCAAGTGTTACAAGGTATCACAAGAGCAGCTCTTCAAACAGAAAGTTTCATCTCTGCAGCATCATTCCAAGAAACAACAAAAGTCTTGACATTGGCAGCTATCAACGCTAAATCTGATACCCTCGAAGGTATGAAAGAAAACGTTATCGTTGGTCATAAGATTCCTGCAGGTACAGGTTTACGTGAATACGAAGACTTGATCGTTGGTTCTCGCGATGACTACGAACCAATAATAAACGTTGACCAAGATGTTGATGTTGAAGTAAACGAAGAAGTTATCGTTGAAGATTAAATATGATAATGAGCAAAAAAATATAAATTAATTGCTCACTCAATATAAAAAGGTCGGTTTTTTATGCCGACCTTTTTTTTGTTAATATATTTAAATTATATTTGTAAAAAAATAAATAAAATAATCATGGAAAATAACAATAACAACAAGAATCAGATTAACATCGAATTAACTGATGAAATTGCTGAAGGTATCTATTCTAATTTAGCAATTATAGCACATTCGTCAACAGAATTTATCGTTGACTTTATCAAACTTATGCCTGCATCTCCAAAAGCAAAAGTCAAGTCAAGAATAATTTTAACACCTCAAAATGCAAAACGTCTTTATAAAGCACTGGCAGAAAATATCAGCAAATATGAACAAACTCACGGAACAATAAAAGACGTTAATGAAAAAATGCCTCCATTCACAATGGGTGGTCCTGCTGCGCAAGCATGACAATTAACAATTGATAGTATAATAATAAGAAAAGCACTCAGCTGGGAACTTGAGTGCTTTTCGATCATTTGAGAAAATTGAAATGTATAACCAAAACCATACATTATACAATCTTAAATATATTTTTGTTCAATAGGAACAGAAAAAAAATAAAAAAAAGAGGCTGTCTAACAAGTTTAGGCAGTCTCTTTTTTTGTATAATTATGTAATGTTGCCAAAGACAGTTTGGCGATAAGCTTGTAAATAAATGACAGTTAATGATATGGATATACTTTGATGGAATGTCTCCGTCAAAGTT
>JAZUST010000155.1:0-19375 GCA_045606865.1 Bacteroidales bacterium | reverse complement strand
ATAATTTCGGATATTTTCTTTCACCTTCATTGACTTTATTAGAACATTATAATTTCTTCGCTGGCGTGAGCGTCAACTATTTCAATTCCAATTCAATAAATTCAGAAAGTATATTGCCAAATAACAGCTTCTGGAGCAAAGACGGCAATGATTACATTCACAGAATGTTTGTCGGTTATCAGATCGGAGTGCAATATATTTTTTAAGAAGAGAATTGATTCTATAATTTCAAATCAAAATACATTAATTGTCTAATTCGTCATCCCCGCAGCTGAAATCTGAACAACTTTCCAAAATTTCTTTGCTGAAAGGGAGCATTATATATGGTTCATACGATGAAATATTTTCCACGATTATCAGAATTTGAAATTTTGGGATCTTTCAAGAAATTTCAAGAATTCCTTATTCTCTTCTTCTGACAATGTAGGTGTTTCCAATGATTTGTTTTTGTCAGCTTCTCTATCGAATCGTTCCGCTGACTTGCCATATAAAATAGGTGATGATTTGAAAAATGTTGCCATAACTTTCGGTTTTAAATTACTCCGCAAATATATAATCTTTTTTAATACTAGTCAAGTTTTTTAATGTTAAAAATTATTAACATTCAATATGTTAGTACTTTTATTTAACGTGAGTTCGATATAAGGAACTATAATCAAGCAATAATCTTCATCAGATAAACTTGAACCCTGTAAGGGTTACAGATAGCAGGCAGACGATGAAGCGTCAGCGTAATCTCTGCTCAAGATGAGCCGAGAGCAATCAACACGCTGTAGGCGCGACAGAGTTCTGCCGTCCCTACAGGACTTGTGTGATGGTCTGTCGTTGTTTGGCAGTCGTTCCGTTTCACTACACACCTGCTTTGTGCTCTTGCTTCCTTACGGGACTGCTTGTAAGTGATTAGAATAACGTCAATTGATTATTCTGATAACATTCAACTCTGATTGAAGGTTTCTTAGGAAAGAAACAATATGCCGCTAATGCTGCGATGGTGTTGACGATGGAGCTTGAATCCAAAGAACCAACCCATAGAGCATTGTCCTCTCATGGCGATTCCTTTGAAGACCTTGTGACAATGGATGCGTTAGTTACGACATATTCTTAACGGAACATTATGAGAATTGTTATCATTTCGGCATCGGAAAGACGACTCGGTTTGTCTCTATGCCTCTTTGTGTCAATAATAGAATGATTATTAACTGTTTCATTAAAAAACTTGCAGAAGTCGTCTGCCATATAGAAAATTTCAATAACTTTGCACAACATAATAGAGATAATCAAAATATCTAAGGTATGAAAAAAATATTGACATTATTATTTTTGCTGACAGTATCGCTGTCATCCATATCACAGAATCTCTCAAATGATGTTTTGAATTTGGAAAGACGTCACGGGAATCTTCGCTATTCAAAAACCAATGAAAAAATAGACATGACTTCAGCGGAACAGATATTTAATGAAGAACAATTTGCAGTGTATGAAAAAGCCATGAGACAGCACAAAGTCTCTATACCATTATGGTGCGTCACAGGTGCAACCGCTGGAGTTTCCACTTTCCTCCTTTATGAAGGCATCAGAGGTCATATCTATTATAACAATCATCCTGAAGAATTCGGAGGGCAAGGTCGTCCTGGAGGAACACCAATGTACGGTGTCTTTTACATATTCTCGGCAATAGGTTACGGGATTTCGCTGATACCAGCAATACCTGCAACAATCTTGACAATACAAAGTCACAGAAATTTGGATAATATCGTTGATAGCTACAACGCTAATTCAAATGATGCAAGCCTCAACTTTGGTGCTACAAGCAACGGCGTAGGATTGGTTTTGAAATTTTAATCTGAGATTATGTGAATGCAATTGTATCTAATTCATAATTCACAATCTTCCTTAGACGTATTCGGCACGTCCCTGCTATCTTCTAACAATTGAATATCGGAGAACTTGAATCCTTGCGCCTTAGCGATACTCTTGTTAAGTTCATAACCTATCAACACCAGAATGCAATTGAAATAGATCCAAATCACGAAAATTATCAAACCTCCAATCGAACCATAGAGCAGGTTATAGGTAGAGATGTTCGAGATATAGAAATTAAACAAGATAGTTCCAACGATAAATAACCCCGTAAACAAAAGAGAACCTGGCGTGAACAATTTGAATTTCTTACTGCGCGGATTACCGAAATAATACAACAACGACATTGCCACTATCAAAGCGAAGATTACTATCAACCAACGAATAAGATTTATTATAAACACCGTTATCCCTTTATATAAATGAATCTTTACGAAGAATAACGGCAATAGTTTCTGTCCTACTGTTATCAAGACTACAGATAAAATTAACAATGCCACGAAAATAAGCATTATCACTATAGAATAAATCTGCTGTTTCATAAACGAGACTTGTCCGTATTCATTATCACCCATATTAAAACCTCGGAAAAAGGAAGTGATCGCGCTTGTACTGAAGTAAAAAGCGAGCAAGAGACCTATCGACATAAGTCCTCCATGCTCTATCGACATTATCTCATTTATGGTTGAAGCGACGCTGTCGTAAGTACCAGGAGGAAGAATATCTTCCAATGCTTCCAGCACGCCCGTCGTCACACCTTGCAGCGGGAAATAAGGTATCAAGGTAAATAGAAATAAGATTGTTGGAAATAATGCGAGAAAGACATTGAAAGCAACTGCTGCCGCTCTGTCGATGAGATTAACCTGCGTAAAACCTCTTATAAAATAAACCAAAACATCATAAAGAGGCCGACCGCCAAAACCCGGAATAACAATCAAACGTAAGACCGATTCGATGCGTTGTCTATAATATTCGAATTTTGTTTTTATTTTTTCAACATTAATCTTCATATCATTTTAACAATTGAGCTAAAAAAATTCCTAAATAATTTCCAACAGCGTAACCAATAACGCCCACAGTAATTCCAGTTATGATAACCTTTTTATTCTTCATGCTCTCCGCAATCATCGGAACAAACAACGGCGAGTTGATCAATGCGACAGACGTAATCACCATAGTATCGGAATCCACCTTAAAAATCTTTGACAATATAATCGAAAGTATCAACGAACCGAATATCACGAATGCGATATATGCTATTATATTTAAACCTGCACGATAGTCAATTGCCGTCACATCGACCATTGACGCGACGACAAGACTGAAAATCAACACAAGATACATTCCTGCGTCATAACTCTTCTCCATCTTCTTAACGACAGGCAAAAAAGAAGCTGCAATAGATAAAGTTGTCATTGTCATAATGAGAATCAGCATATTGTCAATCTTGCCCGAAATCAAATAACTTACTCCCATTCCTAAACCTATTATCAATAAAGACAACCCTAGAGAACCCAATGTTTTCGGAAAATGTTTTTTAGTAAAGATATTTGAATATGGCTGCTCAGAATTTTGCGACATATAGTCTGTGTTTGTGGATAAAGACTGTTGACCATTGTCTGTTGACTGTCGACCTTTCAACAAGATTCTAAAGACTCTTATTCCGAACGACATCAGGAAAACCAGATAAACAAAACTTATTATCATATCGAATGTATGGACGAAGATATAAGTCTCAGCATCGATATCTAAAGCAATTTTAAGACTTGCCAGATTTGGAGTTCCTCCAGTATAAACTCCAACTAACATTCCCGTTATTTTTTCAAAACCAGACTGATTGTCATCAAATATATAATAACCGATAATGTCAACTATAACAACAGAAACAAGTCCTATACAAAGAGCTACTATTGCTTTTTTAAGTTTCCAGTTTTTGAAATCGCATCCGAATAATATCATCGGGAAAGCGAGAAGTATCATCACGCTTGTAAGAGCATCTTGAACGCCATATAATTTATCACCTAAACCAAGAGGAAAAATAACGAGGTTTGAGATCAAAATGCCAACAATATAAAGTAGAAGTATCTCCCCTATCTTATTTAATATCGTTGATTTTCTACATAAATAAATAATGAATGCCGGAAACGCGAAATAAAACAAAAGCGATATTATTTGTAACATAACATTTTTTTTGCGAATATAAAAAAAAATGAATTACCAAATCACCCCAGTAATTACGTTGATGATATTTTTCTACAACTCCAAAATTCTCTCCATCGGATAATTGGTAGTGGCGACTTTAACATAATAATTCTTTCCAGCATAATCATTCGGGATTTCACATCTCATAATTCCACTCCCGTCTGTGACTTTCCTTCCTATCTCGACATAATCTTTAAAATCGTCGGTCAAGGAAATCATAATGACGACTTCATTAGGAGGGAGGTTCAGATTAGGCGGCGACATTGTTCCTTTTATGATATATTCAACTTCTATTTCATTCCTAATTCCCAATTCCTCATTCCTAATTTTAATCTCAAGACTCGGATTATAAACAAGATACAAATCATCGACAAGCATCTCATCACCTGCATCGCCATCACCGGGATATTTGTTTGTCGTGAAAGAAGTAAGGATATAACTAGGTGTTTTACATAAATCAGGATAATGTTTAAATGGCAGACTCACTCTCTTCCATATCATTTCGTCTTTTGATGAGGTTCTCGGAAATTCATATTCCACCTGAGCGGCAATCATCTCGTATGGTTCCCAACCTCCGGTAAAGCAAACGAAGTCGGCATCACCATGAACGTAACTCATTATCCTTCCGAACGATTCCTTTTCTTTAGTTCTCAGACAAACCCAAACCGTAAGCGAATCGGGGATCATATTTGTTGCGGTACAGAACTCTGAATCACGCTGAGTATAATTGTTGTTTTTGGTTCCAGCAGGAAACATACTTCCAGCGTTGAGGCGACCATTTGTTATATTACCGTTTGCCGTGATTCCCACTATCGACCTTGAGAAAATACGCGCTGAATATTTCCCTTTACTCCCTGGACGGACATTTGTATTTCGTTCAACCTGCTGCATTAAGAGATAATGGAACGGACCTGTAGAAGTCTTGAAAGAATGCCAGTTGTCAGGTTCTTCGTTTTTGGTATCTATATTATTCCAACGTTCAAAATCCGAGTTAGGAATCTGAATGCAATCAGGATCCTGCGCGTTTAACCCCAAGGTAAAAAACAGGAATAATATGAAAAGAAGTTTATTCATAGTCTGATTACAAAAATACAAATTATTTGTTCACATCCGACAATTTCCCGTATTTCACATATCCTCTTTATAGATACAAGTTTTTACTTTTAAGTGAACGGGCAACAGACAACGGGCAACAGATTTTTTTTTGCGAAAACATTTATTCAACAAAGAAATTATAAACATATTACTTAAAGGTGCATCTAGAAATTTACCGTTTAAATAAACTTCAACTCTATTTCTCTTTGATTTTTGAAAATGAAATCGTACATTTGCGGTGAGAACTTTAACTTTAAATTTATGCCAAAGATTTACGAATATTTCGGTTTCATATTCTATTTTTATTCAAATGAACATGAACCGATTCATGTACATGTAATATAAAATCATAATATGGAAACTCTTCAAATTATAAATGCAGTTGTTGTAGGCAACTTAACAGTTCGTTTATACTTTAACGACAATAGTGAGCAGATTGTCGACATAGGAGATTTCATCCGCCGCAAACCTCACCCTCAATACAATAAATATCTAAACGAAAATCTATTCAAATGTTTCAAGATTGAAAACGGCAATATAGTTTGGGGCGAGGACTGGGATCTGATTTTCCCAATAGAACAACTTCACAAAGGAGAGATATTATAATTAACAATTAACAGTTGACAGTTAAGAATGTAGGAACGTGGCTTGCCGCATCGTCTTAACAAACAGGAATTCCTTAGAATCTGAATTTCACTGAGCAGAAGATTTCCATCGGGCGTATTTCATAGATGGATTCTACGATAGAAAACGCTCCGGAATAATATGAGACGTACGATTTATTGTTGAAGATATTGTTGCATTTCAATTCAAAATCGAGTTTGTATTTCGGCACTGAATATTGATAAGAAACGTCGAAATAGACATAATCCTCTCCAAGATGCGAATATATCTCCGAGTTTAATGTCAGAAGATGATCTCTGTGAGGAAAGATATTCAACTTGCAATAATGTCGCAGATAATTAACATCGCTTTTCTTAACATCTTCGGTAAATGTCTGTATGTTATTGAAATTAAACGAGTAATTAAAATGCACCCAATGTTTTATCGTCACCATCATATTCGGCATTATGCTCGCTGAAAGGTTCTTGTTCTCGACATAAACCCCATTCAAGATATTATGTCGCGTGTTGTGAAGGAAATTGGCTTTCAAGCCGATAGTCGTCTTTATAGCCGAGATGAATTTCTTGACATTAAGATTTACGATGTGATAATCTGATGTATTCGGACTTTCAATCATCTGCAAGAATGAAGCTCCGTTTTCGGCGATGTCGTATTTATAAATCATGTCGGAATTTCTAAGCTGATAAGTATATGCCAAAGAACTGTTTAGCGCGTAAAACGGCTGATCGAAAGTAAGTCTCACGTTAGTTCTCACAAAATCCGAAACCGACATAGGAGCCGTCATCGTGACCAAACTCTGATAGTCATTCAAAACTAAATTGTCGTAATAGTTCTCAAAATTGTCGATTGTCTGCTCGTATTTTCCGCTTACACTGATTTTGAACATATTGCTAAACTCATATTTAAACGACAATGTAGGATTAAAAAACATGTGAGTAAGTTCTTGTTTCTCTTTATGATTGTTGGTTGTCGCATAATCTAAAGAAAGAGGAAGATTAAGTGTAAAAGTCGCTTTTCTGAGTTTATATTCCAATCTTGTTTTAAGATATGGCTTTGTATATGTGTGGTTTATATCATTTCTAATAGAAACAAAGCCCTGCAAGTTTTCATTAGGAAATATCGCAAGATTAGTCTTGACCTTATTCTGATAATGACTGATTCCTAACTTGCTACTTACGACGATATTCCCGAATGTGAATATTCCGCTTAAAGCCTCGTTGGTAAAAAATCTTTCTCTATCAAAGTTCTGATTTGTACGATTATATGGTTTTCCAACGTTAAACAACTCTTCAAAGACTCCCGGTTCTACATTAAGATTTTCGGGTAAGTTATCGTAAGAGTTATACGACACGAAATCAAGGAGATGCTTACCGGCAGGAAATATTATTCGCAAGTCATTCGACACCGACATAGCGTCATTGTTAAGAGTCTGACTTATGTTTTCGTCGTTATTTAAGACGTAGCCGTAAGATTTATTCCATCGTTTTGAAAATTCGATTTTATCTTTCACGTAAGCCTTCTTATCGTTTCTGTCGATAGCCACGTCACCTTTCAGATAAGAATCATAAATTTTGTTGTTTATCTTTTCGGTATATGAAACCGTATCGTTCGGAAGGAAATAAGTATTTTGTTGTAATGAATTTTGTTTTTGTAAATCATTGATATAAGACAGATTGACTCTCATCTGTGTCGTCTTGCTTATCGGAGCGAGTACGTTGAAATTTGCGAGATGCGAAGTATTGTTCAAATATCTGTTTTTCTCAATCAAAGGCGTTGGCGAATTTATTATTGAAAGTTCCTCGCTCGCATCGGGAGCCTCTTCTTCTGTATCTTGATAATAGCTTATCATATTGTTATTCAGAAGATCATTACCGACATTATTACTTTGAAGAGAAGCCACCATCTGCATTTTACCAGAAAACAACATCGGAGTGACATTGACGTTCCACAACAAAGGATACAGCCCGACTCCGAGTTCGCCAGAACCTGTAACGGTCACGTTTTTAGAAAGTTTTATATTGAGAGAAGCTCGTTCTGTATCAATGCGATCTTGTAACAAGGCGATAGGTTGATGGTTCTCGTAAATCTCCACCGACGCCACCGACTGATGAGGCAGGTTCTTACTGATGGTAGCATATTGTCCGTCCATCAAGTCCATGCCTTCGACATAGAATTTCTGTATCGGCAGACCTTGATATAATATCTGACCATTACCTTCCACTTCTATTCCAGGCATTTTCTTCAGCACATCTTCAATGCTTTTATCTTCTTGTCCCACAAAAGAATCAACGAAATATTCAACCGTATCGTTGGTCTTTTCTATAGGACGCGCCATCACGGTAACGCCTTTCAACTCATACACTTCTTCCTTCAAAACAAAGTCGATTGTCTGTGAAGTATTTGCAATTCGTTTCGTTATTTTTTCATAAAAAGAAGAATTGGTCTTTATGTCCAAGCTATCGGAAGGCGAGTTAAAACTTATTTCGTAATTACCGTCTATGTCGGAAAATCCGTAGGCTATTATCAAGTTACTGCCAGCATTATGCACCAATACGCTGACATTAAACAAATGCTCGCCGGAAGTATCAGTAACATTACCTTTGATGACTATCTGCGCCTGAATTTCAAC
The DNA here is from genome assembly GCA_045606865.1 of Bacteroidales bacterium. GTDB lineage: Bacteria > Bacteroidota > Bacteroidia > Bacteroidales > F082 > Limimorpha. Next base: position 10,965 of record JAZUST010000155.1, on the reverse strand, counting down.
GACAGTCAACATCAAGATAAAAGCCATTAACGATATCATTCTTTTCATATTGTTAATTATTTATTGTCAATTATCTCTATCGGATTATTCTTAGATTTTTCATATTCAATAGCTCTTTGGACAGCTTTATCATCAAACGACACAGCACCTATACTATGTGATATTTTATTTCTATCTCGCAATTTAAAAAACTCTTTCTTTGTTGTCTTAATTCTATCTTCAACAACTTCATATATCATCATCGATTCAGACGGTTTCTCTATAGAAAGAAATTTATATGAGTAATGGTCTTGTGTGTCTGCTATGTTAAGAATTAAACCTGGCAGTCCGCAGAATTTATAAGGACCGTCACTGATTGGAATTTCCATAGTGAACCAGGCTTCCCAAGTACGGCCTCCGAAATCACAGATAGCTTTCTGACAAACATAATTATGAATCGTATCAGTTTCAGAAGTCATCTGCCAATTAAAACTATTGAATGTCTCTTCATATTCGTACTTTCCATAGGTAAATATATGATCTATAGTGGTAATAACCCTTTTATCATATTCTTTAAATATGTCAAATTTATGAATCGATGTACCTATACCTTTGTATATTTTCCCAATATGTCCTGTGTTAATCAGTTCGTCCACCGATCCATTATCACTAACTTTTTTCAGTTCCATATCACCTCTATAATTATTGTAGCCTCTGAAAGAACTGATAATGTTATTCTTGCCTATCGACAACATATAATTATCAGTACGATAATAATTCAGATGAGCAGTATCTTCTCTTAACGTAAGTTCATACATCACTATATATTTAACGGTGTCATGTATATGATGCTGAGGTTTCCACCATTGGGCTTTAACATTGAGAGCTATCAAAACAAAAACGAATAATATTAACGATTTTTTCATAGGATAGGATATTAGTTAAGGTCCTGTAATATAACGAAACAAATATAACAAATCACTAAATATTATCAAAATAAAATTTATTTCCTATCTAATTCTATCGGATTATTCTTCGACATCTCATATTCAATAGCTCTTTGAACAGCTTTGTCATTTGATGTCATGTTTCTTACACCATGTGAAAAACTATTACTATGTTTGTCTTGTAATTTAAAAAAGTTATCCTTGGTCGTTTTTGTTCTGTCTTTATCAGTTCTTTCTATATTTATAATTTCTGACGGTTTTTCTATTGACAGGAACTTAAACGAATAATGATTTTGTGTGTCAGCTATGTTAAGAATTAAGCCTGGCAGACCGCAGAATTTATAAGGTCCGTCACTAATTGGAATTTCCATAGTGAACCATGCTTCCCAAGTACGCCCCCCGAAATCGCAGATGGCTTTCTGACAAACATAATTATGAATTGTATCAATTTCAGAAGTTATCTGCCAATTAAAACTATTGAATGTCTCCTCGTATTCATAAAGTCCCATTTGAAATATATGATCATTGGTAGATATAGTTTTATTATGATGATTTTTATATATCTCAGATTGATAGTTTGAAATATAATCAGCCACATTTAAACCACCCATAAGCCATTCATTGATAGTACCATCTTTCACCTTTCTCCTCATATCCCTATAATATCTGTAATGATTATAATCTTGATATGAGTTAATACCGTTTTCTCCTATCAATAGAATTTGATTTACATTCTTAACATAGTTCAAGTGCGTAGTATCCTCTCGCAAAGACAATTCATACATCACAACAAGATTTGCTGTATCAAAGATCTCCACATTAGCATTAAACAATTGTGCTTTAAGAGGCAATATCAAGCAAAAAGCAACTATTATCATTATATTTTTTTTCATAATACTAAAGATAAAGAACGGAATGATTGACCATTCCGTTCGATTAATAATCAACTAATAATTTCAATATTGATTTCTATTTTACAGAAAGCCCTAATAAATTCTGCAAGATCTTCATCACTACAAACATAACCAGATGCTTTTGAGCCGTAGATAAGCGGATAATAACGATTAGCTTTGCAGAAAGTCTCGTGTCCGACGAAACCTTTTTTCTCTAAGATTCTAACTATCGTGAGAACAGTGTTATACGCTGGTTTAGGTTCAGGAAAGTTCGACATTATTTCATTAGCGAAGCCCTCGCCTATCTTCCAGATTACGTGCATCACCTGCTCTTCTGCTTTCGTAAGTTCTTTAATATTATTTTCCATCATTAATTTTTTCTTTAACATTTAACGATGCAAATATATAATTTATTTTATAACCTTGCAACTAAATTTTTAGTTATATGTAAAAAAAATAAATTTAATAAAAAAAATCACAAATCACTTGCTAAGTAATTTACAGAAATCGCGTAAAAAATATTTCTCTCTTCGCAAAATATTTCTTAAATTTGTCGTTCATAACTTATATTTCTATAAGTTATTTTCTCACTACAAAACAACAACAAATTAAACTTGAAAATGAGCAACTTAAGTAAATTCAGAAAATTATTTTTTATCGGAATCATCGGTTTATCGTTGACATCGTGTCAGGAGAAAGTAGCGCCACAGAAGCGTGCTGAAACAATCTACAAAACTTTGACGGTAGAGAAAAGCAATCAGGTTTTAAGAAGCGGATTCGCCGCCACCATCAACGGCTGCCAGACCGTCGAAGTTCGTCCGCAGGTCAGTGGCATGATTACCGACATCCGCATCAACGAAGGCGACTTCGTCCGTAAAGACTCTACCCTATTCGTCATCGACCAAACACCATACAAAGCAGCTTACGAAATAGCGTCTGCCAATGTGATGAGCGCGGAGGCAAATCTCTCGACAGCTCAACTCGTTCTTGAAAGCAGCAAGGAACTTCTTGAACAAGATGTCGTCTCAGAATTTGAGCTTATGACAGCGCAAAACAATCTCGCCGAGGCAGAAGCAAAATTGGCATTGGCGAAAGCCGAGATGAACAGCGCATACAACAACCTCTCTTATACAATGGTGAAGTCTCCTGTTAACGGCGTCGCTTCCATGATTCCTTATCGTGTCGGCGCTTTGGTTAACAGCAGCATAAGCCAGCCTTTGGTAACAGTTTCCGACGACAGCAAGATTTTCGCATATTTCTCGATGGCGGAGAATCAGATGCTCGACCTCATCCAAGAATACGGTTCTTTGAAGGCAGCCATCAAAGACATGCCTCCTGTCGAGTTAGTCATGAGCAACGGCAAGACATACAATCACAAAGGCAAGATCAACGCAGTGAGTGGAACCATCAGTGCAAGTACCGGTGCAGTGAGTTTCCGCGCGGTATTCCCGAATCCTGATCGTCTCTTACGTGACGGCGGCAGTGGAACAGTCATAATACCTACAGAACATGAAGACTGCATCGTCATACCTCAGACAGCCACCTTTGAATTACAAGAAAAAATCTTCGTATATAAAGTCATTGACGGAAAGGCACATTCAGCAGCGATCACCGTCATGCCTCGTAACAACGGCGTTGATTACATAGTAACAAGCGGACTCGAGGTCGGCGACGTCATCATCTCAGAAGGCGCAGGTCTCGTGAGAGAAGGAGCTACTATTAGGACGGAGACGGGAACGGGAACGGGAACGGATTCCATATCTAATAATAATTAAGAAGTCGGAGGTAATTGATTATGATTAGAACATTTATCGACCGTCCTATCTTCGCTGGCGTCATCTCTGTGATAATAGTTCTCTTAGGTCTCATCTGCCTTGTCGGATTACCTGTTGAGCAATATCCGGAAATCGCGCCTCCTACTGTAAGTGTCTCAGCAAATTACGCCGGAGCTAATGCCGAGACAGTGCAAAACAGCGTCGTCGTTCCATTGGAAGAAGCCATCAACGGCGTGGAAAATATGATGTATATGACATCATCAGCCAACAATAACGGTTCCGCCAACATTCAGATTTATTTCCGTCAAGGAACAAATCCCGACATGGCGACTGTCAACGTACAGAATCGTATCGCCTCCGCTCAAGGTCTGTTGCCTGCCGAGGTCACACGTAGCGGCGTCACCGTACGTAAAAGACAGACAAGCCGCATCAAGGCACTCGCCGTCTATAGTCCCGACGACACCTTCGATGAGAGATTCATCAGCAATTATTTAAAAATCAATATCGAACCTCGATTATCACGTATCGCCGGTGTCGGTGAAGTCGATGTCAGAGGAGCCGACTACTCGCTTCGTATCTGGCTCGACCCTGCCAAGATGGCGAAATATTCTTTGGTACCTTCCGACATCTCAGCAGTCCTCGCTGAACAAAACTTGGAAGCAGCGACAGGCACACTCGGTGCCGACTCAGAAAATACTTTCCGTTACACATTAAAATATAGAGGTCGCTACGACAAAGAAGAAGACTACGCCAATATGATAATCCGTGCCGACAGCGATGGAACATTGTTAAAACTCAAAGACATAGGAACTGTCGAATTAGGTTCAAGAAGTTACGACTATATCGGTAAGGTCAACGGACATCCGGGAACTACATTGATGATTTCACAGACATCAGGTTCTAACGCCAACGAAATCATCGACGCCATTGACAAGGAAGTTGAAGAGATAAGAAAATCTTTGCCAAGAGGCATCGAAATCGTTGACTTGATGAGTACCAAAGATTTCTTAGACGCATCTATCGACAATGTCATCGAGACACTTATCTTGGCTGTCATCTTGGTTATCTTGATAGTTTACATCTTCTTACAAAGTTTCCGTTCCACTTTCATCCCCGCCATCGCCATCGTTGTTTCCCTTGTTGGAACATTCGCATTCTTGATGGTTGCAGGATTCAGTCTCAACATGATCACACTCTTCGCCTTGGTGCTCGTCATCGGTACTGTCGTTGACAACGCCATCGTTGTGGTGGAAGCGGTACAAGCCAAATTCGACGCAGGATATACTTCACCATATAAAGCCACCATCGACGCAATGCAAGGCATCTCCAACGCTTTGATTGCTACTACATTCGTCTTTATGGCGGTGTTTATTCCAGTATGTTTTATGGGCGGAACAACAGGTACATTCTACACGCAGTTCGGTCTCACGATGGCAGTCGCCGTGGGTATCTCGCTCATCAACTCCATCACCTTAAGTCCGGCATTATGCGCATTATTGATGCAGCCTTACATCATCAGAGAAGACGGAAGCATGTCGTTCTCAACACGTTTCCACTTCGCCTTCGACGCAGGTTTCAAAGCCGTGGTTGGTAAATATAGAAAAGGCGTTCTCTTCATGTTCAAGAACAAATGGTTGTCGGTGATACTCGTCATCGTTGCTGTTGGAGGACTTTTCTACATGCTCGAAAACACCAAGACAGGTCTCGTTCCTAAAGAAGACATGGGTTCTATCAACGTTGACGTACAGACACCTCCCGGAACTAACTTAGGCGAGACCGTCAGAGTTATGGAACTTATAGCTTCAAGAATAGAAGAGATACCTCAGATAGAATCATATTCCTACACAACAGGTTACGGTATGATGAGTGGCGTAGGACCTTCATGCGGAGGTTTCACCATTCGTCTTAAACCTTGGGAAGAACGTACTGAAGTACAAGACCACATCGACTTTGTAATGGAAGATATTTATGCCAAGACATCAGACATCACTTCGGCTAAGATCATCGTCTTCACCCGCGGTATGATTCCAGGCTACGGAGCAAGTAGCGGTTTTGAAGTCCACATCCAAGACCAGAAAGGCGGCACTTTGGAAGACTTGCAGAAGATTACCAACGACATCATCGCCGCTCTCAACGAAAGACCGGAGATAGGAAGAGCGTCAACGTCTTTCGACACAAAATATCCTCAATATCTCTTGGAAGTCGATGCTGCGAGATGTAAGCGTAACGGCGTTTCTCCTGGCGATGTCCTTAACGTGATGGCAGGTTACGTCGGCGGAAGTTACGCATCAAACATGAACCGATTCTCAAAACTTTATCGTGTGATGATACAAGCTTCGGCGGAACATCGTCTCGATACGGAATCGCTCAACAATATGTTTGTACGTAACAAAAACGGCGAGATGTCACCTATAGGACAATACGTCACATTGACAAGAGTTTACGGACCACAAGCCATCTCACGATTTAACCTTTTCTCATCAATACAAATCAACGGACAAGCAGCAAACGGTTACTCTTCTGGAGAAGCTATTCAAGCTGTGAGAGAAGTGACAGACGAATTTTTACCAGCAGGTTACGGCTATGAATTCGGAGGCATGTCGAGAGAAGAAGCATCATCAAGCAGCTCGACAGCGATAATATTTGTGATATGTATCGTATTCATTTACTTGATACTTTGCGCTCTTTATGAAAGCATCTTCATCCCTATAGTAGTTATCCTGTCGGTGCCATTCGGTCTCGCTGGCAGTTTCTTATTCGCCAATATGTTCGGATTGGAAAACAATATCTACCTGCAAATCGGACTTTTGATGTTGATAGGATTGTTGGCAAAGACAGCCATTTTGATTACAGAATACGCTTCAGCGAGAAGAGCAGCAGGCATGTCGATACCGATGGCAGCGATGTCAGCAGCGAAGGCAAGATTAAGAGCAATCCTAATGACATCATTGACAATGATTTTCGGTATGCTGCCAATGATGTTTGCGACAGGCGTAGGAGCTAACGGCAACATTTCCATCGGCGTTGGTACAGTCGGCGGTATGCTCATTGGAACGATAGCGTTGTTGTTCGTCGTTCCAGTTTTGTTCATCATCTTCCAAAATATTGAAGAAAAAGTAATGCCCAAAAGAAATAAAGAAATAGAACAATGAGAAAGATATTAATACCTATAGTATTATTGCTGACAATCGTCGCGATGAACAGCTGCGCTCTATATAAAGATTACGAGCGTCAAGAGATTGATTTCGTCGATAGTCTTTATAATAGAATACCTACCGCTGACGATTATGAATCAATAGCATCGCTTACATGGAAAGAATTATTCAGAGACACGTTACTTCAGAATCTTATCGAGTTAGGATTGGAGAATAATACAGACTTAGAAATAGCACGTCTGAAAGTAGAGCAAGCAGAAGCGACATTAAAGACTTCAAAATTAGCTTTTTATCCAGACGTATCATTTTCGGCACAGGCAGGCGTAAATCAGAACGGATTTAATTACAGCCTCACTCCTACCGCATCATGGGAAATCGACGCTTTCGGAAGATTGCATAATACCAAGAAAGGTGCACAAGCCGCATTGGAAGCGACAAAATCATATCAGCAAGCAGTTCAGACACAACTCGTAGCGACGATAGCAGACTCATATTTCACGCTGCTCATGCTCGATGAACAATTGGAGATAAGCAAGAGAACACAGAAGACATGGGAAGAAAACATCAGGACATTGGAAGCATTGAAGAGAGCCGGCAAGACCAACGAAGCCGCTGTGCTTCAAGCGAAAGCCAATAAGGTCAATGTTGAAGCTTCCATCTTGACATTAAAGAAACAGATCATAGAACAAGAAAATTCATTATCAGCACTATTAGGACTTGTGCCACAGGAATTAGAGCGCAACGAGTTATCGGAGCAAATCTTCCCCGACACATTATTGATGGGACTGCCATTATCGAGTCTCGTCAACCGTCCTGATGTAAGACAGGCAGAATATAAGTTAGTCGAGGCGTTTTATACCACCAACGTAGCGCGTTCCTACTTCTACCCAACTATCACCTTAAGCGGCAGCGGTGGCTGGAGTGGTGTCAGCGGCAATCCAGGCGACTTCATTTTCAATGCAGTAGGCTCTTTGATGCAGCCAATCTTCAATCAAGGCAAGAACAAAGCGAGGTTAAAGATAAGCGAGTCGCAACGACAAGAAGCCTTGTTGAATTTCAAGCAGACTTTGTTAGACGCAGGCACTGAGGCAAACAACGCCTTGATTTCATGGCAGACAGCACGTAAGAGATTAGACAGCGACAAGTTACAGATTGTGTATCTGAAGGGAGCTGTCATGAATACGCAGCTTCTCATGAAGAACGGACAAGCCGATTATCTTGAAGTTTTGACAGCGCAAAAGAATCTGTTACAGGCAGAACTCACAGAGACCAATGACAAATACTTAGAGATACAAAGTGTGATTACGCTGTATCATGCACTTGGAGGAGGTTTGGAGTAGGAAAACTCCACGTATCGCAAGTATCTCACGAATTTTTGGATATAATTAAGAAGGACGTTTCAATGCGTCCTTTTTCTGTATAAAAGTTCATTAGTCTCTTGTTTGTTTAGGAAATTATATTTAAATTTGCAATGTTTTCAGTCGAATCATTTACCTGAGAACATGTTAATTAAACCAACAAAAATCAAAACAGATGAAAAAATTCAGCGACAGAATAAGGCAGACTTTCTATGATTTAAAAGGCGTTGATATTGATAGTGTAGAATATATGGACTTACCAGAGTCAAAAGAAGACTATAATATTGACAAAACAATAGGCAACATCAATTTGCTTGAAGGACGTTTTATGACAAAATCAGAAGCCGACAAAATTGTAGATTATTTTTTAAACATGACATTGCCTTAGAATAAAACATTAAGGAGTAACCAAATAAAACCGAAATTCTTTATGAAAAACAAATTATACTGCTTCGACAAACTCGAAGAATTATTTTCTTTATACGAAAAAGTCAGACAAGCTGTTGTACTATCCGAAAACTTTAATAAGGAAAGAAAAATACATATCGCTCCCATTAACCAAATGAGGAGTGCGCTTGATCATATCTTCAAAGCTATTAATAGCGTTGACAAAATAGAAACTTGTGACTATGAATTAAAGGAAGCTAAAGAACATCTTGACAGAGCCGGGTATGACGCTTTTGAATTGTTAGCCGCAAATATCAGCATTTCTATAGTGGAAAAATTAAACAAATATAATACGAAGACTATTACTGAAGTATTTCCTTATTATTTCACTGACATAAAACCAAAATTAACTGACATTAAAAACATTGTAGCAATGTTGAGAAGTGACAAAAAGATTGATTCCGAGAAATCATTTTCCGCATACTTCGATCAGATTTCTATATTAATTAACATTGACAAGAAAGTTGATACTATAATTCCATCCTTAGATGAGTTCGAGAAAAAAAAGAAGAAAGAAAAATTCAAGACATGGATAATCAGCATTGTATCAAGTATCATTTCAGGATTGTCTGTTGGCTTAATAATGTATTTTACAACTTGATAAAGATTCTAAAAAATAATTTTCAATACTAATATCTTTATCAGAAATTATTTCCTAAATTTGAAAAACGTAACAAAACTGTTTTTCAATAAAATTCATTGTGGTTATGAACGATATAGAAGCATCAAGAATTTTTTGGGCTGTTGGTTCATCTTTCAATAATAGTAATGATGATAAAACAAAATACTTTATAGAAAATAAAATTTGGTTTGACGGTTACGCTGCTGATGATGACGACAGAAATATCAAGATTCTTGATAAAATAAAAAAAGGTGATATTTTATTAATAAAAAGTTCATCAACAAAAGGTAAAAATCATAAAACTACATTTACAAAACTAAAAGCAATTGGCATTGTAATTGACAAAAAGAATCAATACACATTTCATATTGATTGGTTAAATACAAATAAACTACCTATTGATTTTGACAACATCTCATACAGAAAAACCATTGAAGAAATGAGAGATGATGAAATGTTGAAATATGCAAAAGAATTTATTAACAATAATACAAAACCAACCATGAACAATTCAAACTACGACAAATACATAAACATCTTAAAAGCGAACCACAACCTCATTCTCACCGGCGCTCCTGGAACGGGAAAAACTTTTCTTGCTAAAAAGATTGCAGAAACGATGGACGCTGAATACAAATTAGTTCAATTTCATCCTTCCTACGATTATACAGATTTCGTTGAAGGCCTTCGTCCTGTTGAAAAAGACGGCAATGTCGGATTTGAGAGAAAAGACGGTGTCTTTAAGGAGTTTTGTATGAGGGCGATAAAAGAAATAAAATCAGTATCTGTTAATGAATCTGAGAGTAGAAACAATTCTACATTACCTTTAGATTCGGTGTCTAACTCCGTATCAGAAGATGAATTTGAGTGGAGATATAATAGACTACTTAACGACATTAAATCAAAGAAATATGGGTATGAAGCATATTCAACGGATAGAGCGTATTATCCAGTATCGATAGAAAATGATGATATTCGTTTTAAACAACCTAGTGGAAAATTTAAAAAAGCACAAAAGGATTATGTGAAAATGATTTTTTGTGATAATGAGTTCCAAGGAAAGACTTCTTCCGATATTGAAAAAATGAAAAGAGATAAAATCGAAAATATTTTTAAAAAAAACAATAAAAGAAATTATACAGAATCTCTTGATTATACATTGTATAGATGGGTCTTAATGAAAATTGCTGAATATAAAATAGAGAATCAAAATAATATTGATGTTTCTAAAAGTAGCATTACTCACATAAAATACATCTTCATAATCGACGAGATAAATCGTGGGGAGATTTCAAAGATTTTCGGTGAGCTGTTCTATTGCATAGATCCGGGTTATCGCGGTACCCAAGGTCGTGTCTATACTCAATATCAAAACTTGGTTCCAGAAGGTGATGTGTTTAAAAAAGGTTTCTATGTTCCTGAAAACGTTTATATTATCGGAACGATGAACGACATCGACCGTAGCGTAGAAAGTATGGACTTCGCTTTCCGCCGCCGTTTTGCCTTCGTGGAAATTAAAGCAGAAGATAGATTATCGATGCTCGATGAATTAAATGATGAGTCATTAAAAGAGAAAGCAATTAACAGACTAAAAAATCTTAACAACGCCATTTCAGGAATCGAAGGTCTCTCTTCCGCATATCATATAGGCGCAAGCTATTTCTTAAAATTAAATAATTATGGAGGCAATTTCGAGGATCTTTGGAATTATCATCTCGACGGTTTGCTCAAAGAATATCTGAGAGGAATGAGAGATGTTGAAGAAAAAATTAAGGATTTGAAAAAAGCT
>JAZUST010000154.1:0-1898 GCA_045606865.1 Bacteroidales bacterium | reverse complement strand
TGTTTTTCTTCTTTCTTACAAACATATTGCAAAAATAGTAAAAAAAGCAGTTGCGTCACCCGTTTTGGGTGACGCAAAAGAGTTAAAATATTACTTTTCAATAATTTATGTTTCAACTAAAATTTTAGTGACGAAGTCAGGAGATAACACGAAGACTATAAATATAGTCATTAGTATTTTATTGCTGTAACACTTTTTCATAGTTATTATCATTTAAGGGAACTTCTATAACCTTATGTTATCCGATAACAAAGTTATTGATTTTTTTTATATGGCAGACGACTTCTGCATTTTTTTTAATGAAACAGTTGAAAAACATTCAATCGAAGATGGCAAAAAACATAGGAACAAGCCCTTACAGAGTTCATATTCATATGATGAAGATTATTCCTTGATTATTTGTAGTTCCTTATATCGAACTCACGTTATAGTTTAAGGTTTAGAGTTTAGAGTAGTTTTTAAGTTGAGAGTTTTAAGATTAAAAGTTTATTTATCTAGTCAACAGACTTTGGGGATTTGTAGTTATGATAAACTTCAATCTATAAACTATCATACCTTCAACTACTCTAAACCCTCAACACTACACTTTACACTTTCATTTATTGTGCCCAAATTTTATATCATTAAATATCAACGATTTAAAATTTCAAGCAAAAATAAAGTGTCAAATAATTGGACAGTGAGTGTCAAAAAATTGGACAGTTGAAAAAATATTTCCACATTGAATTGTTTGATATATCAAAATTGTTATCTTTGCAGATTAGGAATACCACTCCTAATTTGTCAAAATTAAGCATAAATGAGCGTTCTGGAGAATGTCTTACGTACAGAAATTGTTAGGAGATGAAATATCATCATCATACATTATATATTCGGGCGAGGAAGAGATGAAATTTAAAAATTTCTCACTGATAAATTATCATAACTTGTAAATATCATCATATCTTCAATTTTCATTTCTCTTGTAGAGACACACGTCCATGTGCCTCTACAAGAGATCCTACAATAATTGTAAATTGTACATTGTTAATTGTTAATCGAATCGCACGGGTTTTCATTAGCGGCTTTCCAGGGACGTATTGAGACCGTAGCGACGGTTATTATCGTTATTATTAGGACGGCGACGACATAAACCCAGACCGACATCTCGGCGCGATAGACAAACTGCTGCATCCATCTGTCGATGATGTAATAACTTATCGGTATCGCTACCGCGGAACATATCGCTACGATGTAAAGATATTTCTTGTTAAACATCTTCAATATTCCCATCGCCGACGCTCCATGTATGCGGCGTATTCCTATCTCGCGACGTTTGTATTGCGTCTCGAATAAAACCAATCCGAAAACACCAATGATGGAAATCAATATCGAAAGCAAAGTAAATATCGTCACGAGTGTTGATAACTTCTTCTCCGCATAATATTGTATAGCAACCGCTTCGTCGATAAACACCAGTTCGTAAGACTCTGGATATGTATCTGGTGCGAACTCTTCAATAACACTTCTTACATATTTGTTAAGTTCTTTGTAATCTGCGCCGGCTCAACCATACGCAGCAGGATAAGGTTCAGGACATAAGCGTGCATCACACCAGGAAGCTGCTCGGCGGCAATATCGGAGTGATGTTCTATGACGTGACGACGCTTTACTTTGAGGCTGACAGGGAGGATGACATGCGCAAGACGGGATTCTCCAAAGAAGGACGTCACAAGAACCCTCAAATCATTCTGGGACTGTTGGTGAGTCTCAACGGTTACCCGCTGGCATATTGCATACATGAGGGCAACAAGTATGAGGGGCATACCATGATGCCGGTAATTGAGGAGTTCGTCAGTAAATACGAACTTGAGGATTTTGTCATCGTCGCCGATTCCGGTCTGATGAACGAGCAGAAC
>JAZUST010000153.1:0-4788 GCA_045606865.1 Bacteroidales bacterium | reverse complement strand
TTTCAATTCGAAGACGCCACAGGGGTGACGTCTCTACCATAATTTTCAACTTTCAATTCGAAGACGCCACAGGGGTGACGTCTCTACCATAATTTTCAACTTTCAATTCGAAGACGCCACAGGGGTGACGTCTCTACTATCTTTAAATTGTCAATTCCTAATTGATTTAATAATGTCCCTCGCAATCATAGCGTTCTCCCCTATTTCCTTTGCAGCTTTGTCGCCGGCTTTTCCATGAAGATATACACCGAGCAAAGCAGATTCTTCAGGAGAATAACGTTGTGCAAGAAACGATAATATCATTCCTGTGAGAACATCGCCGCTGCCAGCCGTCGCCATTCCAGGATTTCCCGTAGAGTTGAAGAAACACGTTCCATTAGGAAATGTAATGGCTGTATGCGCGCCTTTCAACACAATGATGATATTATGCGTAACAGACATATTTCTCTGAAGTTCAAGACGCTCGTAAGAGTTATTTGTCTTTCCAAAGAGTCGTTCAAACTCCTTTGGATGCGGCGTAAGAATAGTGTTGTTCGGCAAGAATGAAATCCAGGTCGGATTAGCAGCGATTATATTCAGAGCATCGGCATCCAACACCAAAGGCTGCGTCGTCTCTTGAATTATCTTCTTCAGAAGAATTGCCGTCTCAGGATTTTTTCCTAAACCCGGACCGACACCGATTGCCGTATAAGGCAAAATATCTTCAATTTCAGTACAATGCGTTTCAGACTTATCGATACTCGTCATCGCTTCGGGGAGATAGATCTGCATCGGGAGCAAAGCGTCTTTAGGAAGATGAGTCGTGAGAAGTCCGACACCTGTTCTGAGACACGCCTCCGCGGAGAGAAGAGCAGCTCCCGTCTTACCCGTGGAACCCGCTACCAACAAAGCGTGACCGTAAGTGCCTTTATGCGAAAACTTTGTACGCTTGCGTAATATCGGCATCGCCATGTCTTCCGTAGTGTAGAAATTCAAAGTCTCGACATCATCAATAAAATCCTTATGTAATCCAATATCAAGAATTTCCCATTGTCCTACATAGACATCATTTTCCGGAAACATGAAAGCGAGCTTTGGAAATTGGAACGATAAGGTGTAGTCTGCCTTAAATATACTATGAGCTATGAACTTTGAGCTATAAACCGTGGACAAAGTCTGTTGACCGTTGACTGTTGACTGTTGTCCGCTATCGGCGAATAATCCCGATGGAATATCGATTGCGATTCTGATTGCGTTGTTATTATTCAGATGTGAAATAAGTTCTGCGGCGAAGCCTTCGACATTTCTGTTCAATCCCGAACCGAAAATTGCGTCGATGACAATATCGTCATCTTTTATTATCGGGAAATCATCTTCAGAAAAGATTTCGTACATAGGAATTTCCGATTCAGACGCCATAAGTGTGACGTCTCTATAGCATTCAGACGCCACAGGGGTGACGTCTCTACAGTCTTTCAGGCGGTTGAAGTTTATCTCACAGTCGCGGCTCATCTTATCGGAAACACGTACGATAAAAACTTCTGGAATTATTCCCGTAAAATAAAGCATCCTCGCGAGAGCGAGACCGTCACCTCCATTATTACCGATACCACAAAAAATTTTAACATTCACTTCCTTAGTCTTGCAGCGTTTCATAAACCACTCATAGACCTTAGAAACCGCACGTTCCATCAAGTCGATGGAATCAATAGGTTCATTTTCTATCGTATAAGCGTCAGCTTCTCTTATCTTATCAACAGGAAGTATCTTCATTTTCGAGGAAATTTTGTTTTTACAAAGATAATAAAAGTCAACAGACAACTGACAACAGTCAACAGACTTTTTTTGTTTAAAGATTTGGGGTTAAAGTCTAAAGCAATTTTATGTTTAGAGTTTCAAGTTCTAGATTTATTTTGTAAATATTTCTCCCTGCCTTAAACCATTTTTCAACTTTCAATTGTACATTGTTAATTGTTCATTGATTTGGGCGTTCCGGCAAGCCGTCGGGCTTTCCGCTATATCTTTGCTCGCTCCGTAAACTGCGCTCGCAAAGGATGCCGCTCCAATCCCTAACGCGGTCTACAAGTCAACGAGATAAAAAGTTAAAAAATGTTAATTTTGTAAAACATATAATTCTAATTTATATCTTTGCAAAGAATCAGAATTTTATTATGAAACTTTTTAATCATGAATAAATCTATTAACATCTTTGACAACGACTATCTGCAATGGATTCAGGATTTATGCAAGCGCTATCGTCAGAATCAAATCAAAGCTTCTATGCAGATAAACAAAAGCATTCTTGCTTTTTATTGGGAATTGGGGAAAGACATTGAAGAACGGAAATACGATAACAAATATGGTTCTCGTTTCTATGAAAATCTAAGTCGCGACTTATCAAAGGTATTAAACAACAAGAAAGGCCCAATTGATGATTTTTGAAAACCACAGAAGGATATGCTCTCAATCCTATTGTCATATCCTTCACCGAATAATGTTCGTATATTAAAAAATAAAAATGATTTAAAATAGAACTGACATTTTCTATTTGTAATTCTTTCATGACTTTCTAATGATATAAATTCTTATTGTTTGTTTTCATTTCTCCAAATACCAGATTTTCTTCACTTCGGAACGGATGGTGTCGTTAAATTGAGTAACGAAGACTCCTTGTATTTCGTATTCTCCGTAATTGCGGTTTTGTATTTTACGGAATTTTTCTTCTTTTTCTTCATTTGACATTTCTGTATCAAATATATCTTTCGCAGTATCCCACATCCTTACATTAAACAAGCGGTTTATTGGAGTATGAATTTCTTGCTCTATTAGAACATGATGGTATTTCGCAATCCAATATTTCAAAGGTTTAAGTCTTCTAACAATGACAGGAAGAGGTTCTTCGTACTTTTCTCCATTGTGTTTTATGCTTACATGAATACCATTGGGAAGAACACTCTCTTTTGTATTTACAACTTCAAAACTTTCAGGATTCAATATAATCCTATTTGGGAGCCATCGGTCAGTTGATAGACTAAATGATAATGTCAATGTCTCTTCTGCATAAAGGGTATCTTGTTCGACGGACAGATGTAATTTTAAAGATGAGCTTTCCTCAATTTTTGTTGAAGGTAGCAATGTATACTCTTGCCTTTCTGGTATCAATGAGTTCTTTTTTGCATATTTCTCAAACTCTTCTTTCGTAAATGTTTCTATTTTCAATAACTTGACAATATATCCATCCATATTGTTGCTTTCAAATGCCTTAAGATCTTTTAAATATAAGGTGTCTTTAGGGTTCTTATGAAAAAATATATACGAATTTTCGTTATATGTAGAATCAACTAAGAAGTCAAATAAACCGTTTTCATCAGATAGACAAAGGATGTCTTCATTATTTGTACCAATAAATTTATACGACACATCATTGTTTATAGTATCAATCAATTGCATGTCAAGTCTTATTCTTGAAATCTGACCGCTTGCAATCATATTTGCAAACAACAGGAATATCAATGTTATCTTTTTCATAATGTTAAAACTCAAGAGGTTTCGCATGTTATTTCTCGTTTTCGTATTTAACCATTATCTTCTTTTTAAATCTCTCTTTTTCTTTTTTGAAATTCAATGTTTTATCCTTTAATTCTTCGTCAACATCGGTATTCTGTTCCGAGTATTCAGTTCCGTTCATATAAATTGGTAGTTTTGTTGATATGTGAAATTCGACTTCAGAAATGCAATCATCTTCTGTTTGCTTCGGATAAAACATGCAATCCCAAATATTCAAATCTTTATTTTTTAATTTAAGAGAAATTATTTCATTTTTAGATATTGGCAATCCATTGATATAATATGATTTCCGACAATCATCACAAAATTCCATAATATGCTCACATCCTTCTTCAGGACAGCAATAATATTCCGAACGGAATGAGATTCCGAGTTCGTTTGTGGCATGGTATCCACAGCCGTCCCTATGATTCTGAGACTGACAGACGAACATCGAGAATAGGAATAATATTGTTAAAACTATGTGTTTCATTTTATAAAAATTAAAGATAACGTGAGTTTAACATAAAATAATTCATTAAAAATGAATAATATAACGATATTTTTTGTATCTTTAAAGTGCTAACAACAAGAACAAAACCTTATGTTATCCGATAACAAAGTTATTGATTTTTTTTACATGGCATACGTCTTCCGCAATTTTTTTAATGAAACAGTAAAAAAACATTCAATCGAAGATGGCAAAATCAATTGATATTATTCCAATCACTTACAAGCAGTCCTGTAAGGACGCAAGAGCACAAAGCAGGCGTTCCGTTTCACCACACACCTGCCAAACAACGACAGACCATCATAGAAGTCCTGGAGGAACGACAGAACTCTGTCGCGCCTACAGCGCTTTGATTGGTCTCGCCTCATTTTAAGCAGAGATTACGCTGTCGCTCCATCGTCTGCCTTCTATCTGTAAACCCTTACAGGGTTCAGATTCATCTGATGAAGATTATTGCTTGATTATATGGTAGTTCATTATATCGAATTCACGTTATTTTATTGTAGGCAAATTTAATGATTACATATTCTATCTTTGAACTTCAGTTTGTCTGGTACATTATAGATTTGTTTTTTCTTTATGAAATCTTCGTACGACAAAGGTCCTATAACTTCTTTATTTCGTTTTATAATTATCCAATAATATGTATAATTTTTACCTAACGGATAGTTGATTCTATCATATATAACATATTCCTTATATTGAGGTCTTTGTTTTACAATTATATAATTTCTGTCGTAATCGTATGCTAT
>JAZUST010000152.1:0-6558 GCA_045606865.1 Bacteroidales bacterium | reverse complement strand
GTTGTAATGTGAGGTGTTTTTGTCGAAGGGTATCGCTTTTTCTTGTGGCGTGGCTTTGAGGTAGCTGACGGCTTCTAAGAAGTCGATGGCTTGGACGCCTTTGTCGTCGGCGAGGTAGAACTCGGTCTTGACATCGGAGGAGATAAAGACTATTGTTTTTGGGTCAACAGACAACGGACAACAGTCAACAGACTTTGGGTATGGAATTGTTTGAGTTTGAGACGTGTCAATGTTTTGTTTATATGCAGGATACATTGACGCGTCTCTACAGAGGCGGGTTTTCATGGGGAGGTTTTTTATTTTGTGGTATAGTTTGCGGTTGGTGTTGTAGAGTTCGCGTACTTCGCGGAGGAGGGCTATCTTCTTGTCGATGTTGTCTTTGACGGTGTTGTCGTACATCTTGAATTGTCTGACGATTTCTTCTTTGGAGTATATCTGAGCGTCTTCGCCGAAGGCTGAGTGGAAGCCTTGCAGTTTGAGGAGGGCGTTTTTGTAGAGTTGTATCTCGTTGTCGCCCTGACGTGAGGGGTAGAACATATAGTTGTAGATGTGTTTGGCTTTGGAGCCGATACGGTTGACACGTCCGATGCGTTGCATGAGGCGGGTGGCGTTCCATGGGGAGTCGTAGTTGATGATGACGTTGGAACGGTGCAGGTTGACGCCTTCGGCAAGGACATCGGTGGTGATGATGATATTGTATCTCTTCTGGTCGATGGCTTCGTTGGCATCGAAGTTCTCTCTTATGTCGGGTGTTAGCTTGCTGCGGTTGGTGGCACTGACCATCAGGACATCGGAGCGTTGCATCTCATTGGTGAGTCGGTCGTAGAGGTAGTTGAGCGTATCGACGCTTTCTGAGAAGAGCACTAACTTGCCGGAATGGTTGATGTTGGTGTTGAAGAATTCTTCGTTGAGTTTCTTGCTGAAGAGGTCGTATTTAGGGTCGTCGTGTTCTTGAGCCCATTCGTCGTTGAGGTGTTCGAGTATTTTTTTGTCGTGTTGTAGCATGGTAAGGAAGATGGGTTCAAAGGCGTCGGCGGGATATAGTATGTCTTCTTTGAGGTATCCTTTGGTGATGGCGTGTTCGATGATTTCGTCTAACTCCATTCCTTTGGCTTGCAGTTCCTTGACTTTAAGGTCGGGCGCTATGATGACCTTGTCTTCTTCGAACATCTTAATCATGTCGTTGGTGATACGCAGCAAGGTGGCGAGCGATTTCTTGAAGGCGTAGAAGCTGCTTTCTAATCGTTTGACGGTGTGGACGCGATAGATTCCGGCGAGGCTCTGACCGATATGCTCGGCGTTTTTGTATTTGCTCCGGAGCTGCGGTTTGAGAAATTCTATGGCACGATAACGTGCGAAGTGTATCTTCTCGGTGAGTTGTTTCAGCGTCTCATAGAAACGTCGGCTTGTGTCGGCGTCCATGATATAAGTGAGTTCGTTAGGTGGCAGTATCTTAGGGAAACTGATGCCTTGCTTGTTGATGTCGGCGAGATAGTCGGGGTCGTTTTCGATGTTGTTTCTCGTGCGTCGTACGGTCACCTTGTCGATGACTTTGTTACGTATCTTGTCGTATATCTTATCGACTTTAGCTGTTATGTCGGTCTTGTCTCTTTCGCGCATCAGCTTGTTGTATTCCTGAATGATGGGAGAGAAGAACGCTTTGAGATTGGGTATGCCGTCGATGGTGCAGCTCTGGCTGTTCTGGAAGAGCAGCAACAGATTGAGAAGGTCGTCGGGACGGTTGTTGAGGGGTGTTGCCGATAACAGCATGACTTTCTTTGCTGTGCCGCATGATGTTGAGTCTTTACGGCGTTGGGATTTGCATATTTTCTGCAGCTCGTCGTATTTTCCTGAGCTGTCGCTACGGAATCCGTGTGCTTCATCGACGATGATGAGGTCGAATTCTTCTTTGCTTTTGTATTGGTCGCGTCCTTCGAGTATCTTGTAGAGGCTTCCGTTGGTGATGAACTGTGTCTTGTTTTTTATGCCGAATAGTTTGAATGTGTTTTTCCAGTTGTCGTCGAGCGCTGGCGGATAGACGACGAGTATGTTGGTGTTTTTGCCGTTGGCTTCGACGAAGCGTTTTGCTATCATGGTTGCTATCATGGTCTTGCCGAGACCTACCACGTCGGCGAGGAAGAGTCCGTTGTGTTGCATAAGCATCTGATAGCCTTGTATTACGGCGTCTTTCTGGTATTTCAAGTCGATGACGCCATCGGGGAGTTGTAAGGAGAAGTCGTCTTCAACCTGGTCGCCGAAGGTGTCGATGAGGACTTTGATATATAGTTCGTAGGGCGTGAGTTGGAGGCTGTCGTCGCTGAGGTAGGTGCCGTTTCTGAATTTGTTGACGTCGTCGGCTGTTATTGTTATGGCTTCGTTCCAGAGCCGCCAGAACTCGTCGGAGCAGAACTTGACATCGTCGTAGTCTTTCATGGCTACGTTGAGTTCGTATTGCGGAGGTTGCTTGATGCCTAATCCTGCGTCGGAGATGTTGGATGATCCCATGATGACCCAGCCGTCGCTGTTTTCGTTGTGATTTTTCGGCAGGCAGAGGTAGAATTTGGCGTGGAGGTTCTTGGTGGCGTGTATGCGCATCTGAAGCCGTCCGCAGGCGAGGTCGTCGCACATCTGCATGATGCCTTCTTCCACTTCGGGGGAATAGTGTGCGTTGAGGATGTCGTTTTTGAAATCGTCGTTATAGATTTCTTTAGCTTTCTGCTCGTCGCTGAGCATCAGCAGTGCTTTGTTGTGATGTCGGAAGATGTCGTCGATGTTGATGCCGACGAGTATCTTGATCTCGGCAATGTCGCCTAACTCTCTGCGTAGCTTGTAGTAACCCGACGAGCGGAAGAATCCGGCTACGGCGAGGAAGCTCTCGAATGAAGTCATCGAGGCAGCTATGCCTTTGAGTTTGTCGAATAGCGTGTTGCCGAGTACGTTGTTGAAGAACTTTGTACTCATGCGCTTATGTTTTATGCGCGGCTACTTATTTGGCAAAACGGGCTTTCTGCAGGACACAAAAAAACGTGGGCGAAAACTTGTCCACGTCCTGAGGCCCTGAGAATTGCCCGTATTGGAAAACAAGTCACGCCCACGCTATAAGCGCAGGCATTCACGACTTGTTCGATCCAATACATTTTTTGAAATTTCTCAGGTTTCAAGGACGTTACCGAACAAATAGCAAACGCTATGGTTATGTGTTATTTTAAAGTTGTCAGCAGAATATCAATTCATAATGCATAATTCATAATGCATAATTGAAGGTTCCTAATCTTCAAATTTTCTTTATTGCTCTGCGACATTATTTTTCTTTTTTTCTGTTTCTGTTTCTTGAATTAGATTTGTTTATCGTTAATATTTATTTATTTTGTTTGTTTTGCAAAGATATTAAAAAGTCTAAAGACGAAAGACGAAAGGCTAAAGTTTTTTTAGACAACGGACAACAGATTTTGGATTAGTAAAGAAGTATTTCCCAATATCCTCCTTTGTCAGGACCGATACGAGATATTATACCTTTATCTTGTAATTTTTTAATCTGTCTTGCGATGTTTCTTCTGTCGATGCCTATATAATCTGCCATTTCTTGTGTGGATATATTGGGGTTTTCTTTTATCAATTCAATTATTTTCTGTGACGTTTGACATTTTCTTGTTTTTGTTTATTTGGTTATGCTTAGGATGTTTGAAATATGGGTGTTTTTGTTTTGTAAGCATCTGTAAAGATAATAAAAATGGTAAATGGTGGAGGGGAGAGATAAAAGAATTTTTTTTGAGTGTTTTGTATCTCGTTTTTGAAAAATAGTGTATCTTTGCAATCAATATGACCTCTCACGCTTCTCGTAGGATCAGCGCACCTGGAGAGGTCTTAGAGTTTTTATGAGATATGAATTACCAAAAGAAACCTTTGTCAATTTTGGAACAAATTGATAAACTGCAACGTCGAGGACTGATAGTTGAGGATGTTGGAATGGCATATAACTATTTGTCGAATATCAGCTATTATAGATTAAGAGCTTATACCTATCCATTTCAAAATAATATTGATGAATTGGCAGATCACGTGTTTGTGCGCCGTGATATTCATTTTATGGATATTATTGATCTTTATTGTTTTGACAGAAGGTTGAGGAATATAATGTTTAATGCGATTGAAAAGATTGAAATTGCTGTAAGGGCTAAGATAGTGCAGGTTTATAGCGAATCAACGAACGATAGTCACTGGTTTCTTAATCAAGAATTGTATAAGGATAAGATGGTTAAGGGTAAAGACGGAATGGAGGTTGAAGCTTATGAATATCTGATGAGAGATATTGCATCTGAAATAAAAAGGAGTAATGAGGATTTTATAAAACATTATTTGTTGAAGTATGATAATCCTAAAATGCCGCCTGCATGGATGACTCTTGAAGTGTTGTCTTTGGGCACTCTTAGCAGGATGTATGATCTTTTGAAAAAGTCAAAAGAGAAAAGCAAGATCGCCCATGATTTCGGATTACCTAATGATGTGATTCTTGTCAACTGGCTTCATTCCATAGCAATATTGAGGAACTGTTGTGCTCATCATGGAAGAATTTGGAACAGAAGATTTGTTACGAATGTGATGCTGCCTTATAACACAAAATATTCATTTGTTGATAAATCAATAATAAAGCATATTCGCTCAAATAAATTTTTTGCAGTGCTGTGTTGTACAAAATATCTTGTTGATGTTATTAGTCCGGGGAATGACATGAAAAAGAATCTTTTGTCAATAATGGATGATAGTGGAAGTCTCTTGGATTTAAAAGATATGGGTTTCCCGAAGGATTGGAGAGATTTGTCTATTTGGAAGTAATGATATAATAATATCTGATAAAACTTTTGATATATGAGAATGATGGATAATGTATTTAAGGAAATGCTTGCTGAAGTTCCGGCAGAGATAAGCGCTGAAATGGATTTGTCATTTGCTATAGCGACTCGTCTCGATGCTTTGATTAAAGAGAAGGGCTTGTCAAAAAAGGAATTTGCAGAAGCAATTGGCAAACGCCCTAGCGAGGTTACAAAATGGCTCAGTGGACAACATAATTTCACATTAAGAACTATAGCGATGCTCTCAACTTTCTTTAATGAAACATTGGTAACTGTACCATAGAACCTGATATTTCACCTTTCATCCTTAACGCCTTTCATCCTTTATGACTTTGCGACCTTGCGTCTCTGCGACATTTTTTTCTTTTTCTTATTAAGTTATATTTTATAAATGTTTTAATTCGTTGTTTAAAAATTCTATTAAAGACTCCTTTGATGGGAGTTGTAGCAAATATTTTGATACAAATAGGTTAATAATTCTGGTTTATTGCTTAGATTAGAACGTTCATAGCAAGATGATTCTATCTGACGTTTTAACTCTTTCACACTCCAACATCCTTTGATGGTTTCTATTTCATAAAACACTCTTTTGAGAGGTTCATCAATGTATATCAGCTCTGCAAAATGGGAGAACGAAAGATTATTGAATAATTTTGCCGGTTCAATTTGTGGGAATTTTTCAGTTGTTGACTGAAAAATCTGTATTTTGTTGTGTTGTTACACCCAATCCTTTTACACTTATCGTTTTTGAAATTGTATCAAGTAATTTGTCTCCATATTTAGCTCTGTCTTCTCCATTTTGTTCAAACTCGACAATCCAAAATCCAACTAACCAATTACGTACAGTAATATTTTGATTAATTGCACGAAAAGCATTATTTTGCAAGATTTCGTGTGTGAATCTGATATTGTTTGCTAATTGTGGAAAATTCATCTAAATATTTTTTCTTTTGCAAAGATATTAAAAAGTCAGAAGTCAAAGGAGTAGTGGGAAAAGATTTTTTTTGGAGGGGGAATATGTCAGATTAAAAAAATATATCAAATTTCACTTATAAGTAAAATATTGATATTATCTCTGCATATAATAAAATCGAAGTTTATGAGTGAGGTTGAATTGATGCTCTCAACTTTCTTTAATGAAACATTGGTAACTGTACCATAGAAGATGATATTTCTCCTTTAATCCTTTCACTCCTTTCATCCTTTATGACTTTGCGACCTTGCGTCTCTGCGACATTTTTTTTCTTTTTTTTTCTTTTTCTTAGTTTAAAGTTTTTAAAGGTTGATGATGATATTTTTAGTTGTGTTATAACTCTTCTTCTAATTCTTTATACAGTGCAACTGGACCTAAATGCCACATTTTTGTTTTTTCGTCTTGTAGCTTGTCGTAGAGCTTCGAGGAATATATTTTCTTTATCGCTTCTACGATGCTAAGTCCTTTGTTTTCAACGAGCATATCGGCTAACCAACTTATTTTCGAAGGTAATAGCAGATAAAGATTATCTTGATTAACGTCAATCATAATATCTCCTCCTTCGCTTCAATGAATTTGAGAGTCTTTAAAGAATCTTCTGTGTGAAATAGGTATTGGTCAACTAATTTATATGTTTTTAACTCGGAGATAAGCGCTTGTTTGTTTATAAATCCTCCTTCGAATAATGCAAAGGATGCATATACTTTGTCGTTTGCAACTGGTCCATATACAATA
>JAZUST010000151.1:0-21218 GCA_045606865.1 Bacteroidales bacterium | reverse complement strand
CACTCACCTCGGCGGTGACGACTTCGACGGCAAGATCATCAACTGGTTGGCAGAAGAATTCATGCGCGACGAAAACATGGACTTGAGAAAAGACCCAATGTCGTTGCAACGTCTTAAAGAAGCTGCTGAAAAAGCTAAGATCGAATTGTCATCATCAACAGAAACAGAAATCAACTTACCTTATATCACAGCAACAGCATCAGGACCTAAACACTTGGTACGTAAGCTCACACGCGCTAAGTTCGGACAACTCTGCGACGATCTTATCCGCGCTACTATCGAGCCATGCCGCAAAGCTTTGGCAGACGCTAACATGACAGTGAACGACATCGACGACGTTATCTTGGTTGGTGGTTCAACACGTATCCCAGCAATCCAAAACATCGTTAAAGATTTCTTCAAGAAAGAACCTTCAAAAGGTGTGAACCCTGACGAAGTGGTTGCTATCGGCGCATCAATTCAAGGCGGTGTTTTGACAGGCGAAGTGAAAGACGTTCTTTTGTTAGACGTGACACCATTGTCATTAGGTATTGAGACACTCGGTGGCGTGATGACAAAACTTATCGAAGCTAACACCACAATTCCTACACGCAAGTCAGAGACATTCTCAACAGCTGTCGATAATCAGCCAGGCGTAGAAATCCATGTGTTACAAGGCGAACGTCCAATGGCAAATCAGAATAAAACTATCGGCAAATTCCACTTGGACAACATTCCACCAGCACCACGTGGCGTTCCACAAATTGAAGTAACATTCGACATCGACTCAAACGGTATCTTGAATGTTTCAGCAAAAGATAAAGCTACAGGCAAGTCACAAAGTATCAGAATCGAAGCTTCATCAGGATTGAGCGAAGAAGAAATCAAGAGAATGAAAGCTGAAGCTGAAGCTAACGCCGACGCCGACAAGAAAGAACGTGAACGCGTTGACAAATTGAACGCTGCCGACTCTATGATATTCCAGACAGAGAAACAGATGAAGGAATACGGCGACAAGTTGCCAGCCGACAAGAAAGCAGAAATCGAAGGCGCACTTGGCAAGTTGAAGACAGCACATCAAGCACAAGACATCGCTGGCATCGACGCAGCTATGGCAGAGATGAACGCCATCTGGCAGAAGGCATCAGAAGAGATGTACAAGAACGCCGGAGCACAAGGCGGTCCACAACAAGACCCTAACGCCGGACAAAACCCAGGCAACGGCAACGACGATGTGACTGACGTAGATTTTGAAGAGGTGAAGTAATCCTGCAAGGTCAAACAACTAATTATAAACAAAACTGGTGTAACTCAAAAGGTTACACCTTTTTTAGTCTGAAATTATATCCATAAATGCTTTCATTTATGATATTTTTTTGTCTTATTTGCTACATATTTGCAACGCGACTTATTTCACCGCAATGTACAACCTATCCAAACTAATCCCTATTTATTAACCCTTAAAACAACGTAAAAAATGCCAGCGACAATTACATAACAAACATGATAAAAAAATAATGTCAAACATATCATAACGTAAAAAATAAAACGAACTTTGCTAAATATTAAAATATAGTTAGTATGATAGTCGTGGCAAACAAAAGAAGTAAATTGGAAAAGCTTCAACAACAATATCCTAACGCATATATACTTGACATTACATCATCTTCTCCTTATAGATACGGGCAAATACTTAGTCCTTTTTATCCTCATGGTAACATACCTATTCCCGGTGAATCTGATGGTATGACAGATTGTAGCGTCGAGGGAATTTGGCAAGGGTATTGCTCATGGCGACCTCAAACCAGACAATATCATAGTGAAATCTGACGGCAGTCTTGTCATGATAGACTACGATGGAATGTATGTTCCAAGGCACTTGTGAAGGCTGTGGATACTATGATGGTATTAAATGGACAAAAGAATATAATAATTATACAGAACATCAAAAGCAGTATATAATGCTAAAACCAAACTTATCAACAAACTAAGTAAATTATATGACACTGACGGAATTGAGTAAAAATTGTAATTGAGAGTTGCAATTCTCAATAAAACAAATTAAAATATGTTAAAAGAATTATTTGAAAAAAATAAAAATATCATAATAAATACGGATGTTGATGGTTTTCTTTGTGGTATGATACTTCAAAAGTATTACGGTTGCAAGGTTGTTGGGTTCAGCAATAGTAGAGATACGATTTGGGTATCACCTGAAATAAAAGATATATACTCACCTATATACATAGACTTATATGTAAATAGACCTAATGTAGTATGTATAGAGCAGCATATCATTGCATTTAATCGACAACACCATAACAAAATAATAAGTTATGGAACGAAAATCAATCCTAACTTAGATAGAGAAAGAACCTTTGTTGGTGATATGCAAAGTGATTATTCTCACAAATATCCATTCGGAACAGTTCATTATCTAATTGCATTGATGGCACAAGAAAGTGTTGAAGTTGAGTTGCCAGACCTATATAAATATCATTCTTTAAATAATATTTATATAAATGCTGGGCATATTATATTGCGAGCTGATGATGCATTATTTTCCACATTAGGATCATATAGGGACAATGCGTTAGATTGGTGGGAATATCTAACTCAAAGTCAATCAAAAGCAATCAAGGATTTTACGAACTTTATTAAGTTATGCGACATCAATAAGAATAAGGAATATAAAGAAAATATAGGTAGATTCTTTAAGTCATTAGGTTGTGATGGTATTGATGGTGCTTTCAATACAATAACTGATGCAAATGGTTGTATTTTAGAGAAAGTGGTAAAATATGTTTATGAAATTAGTAAAATAATGAACATACAACTTACAATACCCAAACAATATAATATACACAAAGGAATATATAAGATAGATAAATGTAATAAAATAAGCAATATGAATGATATATTAAATTCAGATAATCTTTATTCATATGCGTTTATTTATGGTCCATTTTCCAAATACTCTAATTTTAGTTACACTGTAGATATGGGAATAAATTTGACAAATTATGGTAGAACTACATAAAGGCGACTGTCTGAAAATAATGAAAGATTTACCTAATATGGAAAAGACATTAGCGAATTTATGTACTGGCGATTTTATTTATGAGGTGCTCTCTGGTTGTCATATGGAGCCTTTTTATACTTAATACAACATTCTCTATTATATACCACTACCTGAGCTTTCTGTTGGGTTATCTTGTATGACTTTTACTATGGCTTTACTGGTAAACTTCTTGAAATCGCGAAGCACGTCACTAATTGTATTAGTTGATTGGTTAGAATCTACACCCACAATCATGTGTAGATGGTTTGTCATCAGTACCCAAGCATATATTTCAAGTCCTTTTTGCGCCTGACAATATTTCAATGACTCAACGATGATTTGCTTGTATAAAGGGCGTGTAAAAACGTCCATCCAGTCAATCACTGTTGAAGTGGTGAAGTAAAGGTCTTTTGTCAATCTTAATATAGCCATAGTTCTTTATTGTTTCTTTTTTGCATTAAAAATACTGATATTCTTTGTGGACGGATTGCATTATTCTTTGTGGACGGATTGCAAATCCGTCCAAGCGAAACTGATCTGAAAATCCGTCCAAGCGAATGAAGTGGTATGTATCTGCCCAAGCGAGGACTCTTAGGACGGATTTGCAATCCGTCCAATCCGTACAAGCGAATATTCTTCCTTCTGACATAAATTTTAGTTTTTTAATGTTTGTTCTCAAAGCAAAAGTACAAATAATTTATGAAAATGAAGATGGTTTTGGGAGAATATTTTTAATTATTTTTGCAATTCGTTAATCATTCCTCTAACTTCAATAAATTAAAGATATGAAGAAAATATTTTTCTATTTAGCATTGCTCCTAACTTGTTTTTCTTGTAAAATAAATCCAATAGAAAAGCAGGTCGCAGATGAATTCATTCCTTTTTCAAATGAATATGAGAGTTTCGATATAATCAGAAACGCCGTGATGGATAAACGTATTTTGATTTTAGGTGAAGCTGGTCATGGCGATGGAATGACTTTCGAAATTAAATCTAAACTAATTGAATTCCTCAACAAGAATAATGATTATGACATCATATTAGAAGGAATGGGGTTTCTTGATGGCGCCATGTTGCAAGGGATTCTTCCTCCATTATGTATCAACAGAAATTATCTTGCCATTAAAAATGCTTGGAATCCTTTATGGAGTCTATCTAAAGAAACTCAGTCAATGGTGACATCTATGAAAAACAAAGAGATACAATATTGGGGAATGGATTGTCAGCCTTCTTTATGCGACATTTGGTTGATACCTTATTTACGAGAATCTTTTCCTTATCTTTCAAATATGTTTGACGAGCAATGTTTAGATTCTCTTGCGAATATTCATGATCGCATCGTCAATTTTGACACAAGTCTTAGCGGTAGTGAATTGGGTTTCTTTGATTTAAAGATGAATCTAATTAAAGCCGCTTTAAACAATGAAATTGACATAGAGAAGAAATCCATTTTAAATATGACTATTGATAATGCGCTGGCATTTTCAAATATGATGAGATTGGGTTTTGACGATTGGGATGCTCAAAACGAAGGCATAAACATTCGCGACAAGCAAATGGCAGAAAACGTAAAATGGTATCTTGAACGTTTCCCAAAAAGGAAGATTATCATTTGGACTGCAAACTTCCATGGCGCGAAAGAAATTAACCAAATCAATTATGGCAAAGAGCCTGACAAGGATTTATACAATAAATATGTTCTATTAGGCGAATATCTTGAAAACAACTTCCCTGAGCAAGTCTATTCTTTGGCGTTTACTTCCGGTGGAGGAAACTATGGATATTATTGCGAAAACGACAGCGTGGCAATCATACAAGACTCTACATCTGTTGAATATTATCTTGTACAAAACGATGTAAAATTTGCATATTACGATTTAAGCAAACAAAACAATCTGAAAGACAAAACGTTTAACAGCACGCTTTTAGGTTATGATTGCAAGTCCGGCAAATGGGCTCAATCTTTTGACGGAATATTTTATATCGGACAAAATCATAAAGCTCATGAGATTGTGAGGTAAGTTGCATTCAGTGAGAATTACTTTAATTGTCCCTAATATTTTCCTAATACTGTTCGTTCGGATTTGCTGTTCGTTTACTGTTCGTTCGGATTTGCAATCCGAACGCTTTGAACTCTTTGAATATTAGCATTTGAAATGCGATAACATATCTTTTCTATTTCTTTGTGGATGGGTTGCAAATCCGTCCAAGCGAGATCCGTCCAAGCGAGTTTGCAATCTGTACAATCCGTCCAAGCGAAAATTCTTCTTTCTGACATAAATTTTAGTTTTTTTAAATGTTTGTTCTCAAAACAAAAGTACTAAGATTTTATGAAAATGAAGATGGTTTTGATAAAAAATTTGAACAGGATTCCTCACTCTTCGTATTCCATAGTGTATTCCGCTGCGGCTACTACATAATTCTCATCCGGGATTTCGTAGTCTTTGTTTCTTCTGTCTTTCATATAAATATGATGAAGCGTATTGACCAACGACTCTAAAGTCTCCTGCCTTACTTTAGGTTTCAGCTGACATTCCCATATCGTGATACAATGCCATCCCATCAAGGCGAGTTTTTCATAAACCTCAACGTCTCTTGTCTTATTACGTTGAATCTTTTTCTCCCAGAACTCCACATTGCTTTTGGGAATGACATAACTCTTACAACCAATATGTCCGTGCCAGAAACATCCGTTCACAAAAATGACTGTCTTATATTTTCTCAGAACGATATCGGGATGACCAGGCAGTCGTGGATGATGCAACCTATAACGAAATCCAAGACTGAACAAGAACTTCCTTACCAACATCTCCGGTTTGGTGTTCTTGCCTTTTATCGCCGCCATGCAACGATGCCGTTGTTCAGGTGTGAATTTATCCATTTATGAGTTATTATGAGCAAGCAATAAATCTATTAGTATTACAGCCGTCTCGGGTTCTTCTTTAGGAGCATCTTTGGACTTCCATGCCACAACAAAACGTACTGAGGCTGATTTCACTTCATAGCCTTTATCGTGCCAGTCGGTAAGTGTAGCTTGCATGCTTTTTGATAATTTGGCGATAGGATTGTTTGTCGCGACATTAAAAAATGTAGCGTCCTTATATTCAAGAATATCTCCACTTCTCAAAGACAGAATCTCTTTTTTCCTTTCTTTGAAAAATCCCAAAAAGACATCTTTATGGGTGAGCTGTAAAACAACCTGTTCCGGCATTGAATATTCTGTAGTGTCAATATTGAAACTGTCGTTTTTTATCTTATTGAAAATGTCACCATTTGTGTGTATGAATAAGTGATTCTTGGCACGTGTCATTCCTACATAATAACGTCGTATGAGATGGTCGTCTTTTGAATAATCGTCGGAGAGCATCATATAAACATTATCAAACTCTTGTCCTTTTGCCTTGTGAATTGTCGATACAACAACATCTGCATCAGAGACATCACAAAAATCTTCAAGCGATGATTCGAATATGAATTCTCGAAAATCATTATGATATTTAACTTTATTAATCTTCTCGAACAATTCTATACACCTTTTTACATATATAATGCTATGACTATCAGCGTAGGTGTTATATGTCGAAATTTTCGCTTCTTCCCACAACTGCTGAGGTATGACAGGTGTAATTTTTCCTTTGTCGATGCATTTTAGAAAATATCTTATCTCCGCCAGATTCCAAAAAGAAAAGCCGTCCATAGATTGTATCAACTTTCCATTTATACCATTCTTGCGGAGCAAAGCGACCATAATGGCAGCTTCTTCATTGGTTTGAGTAAGAATACATGAAGTCCCACTTCCTTGATTTTTAATCACTTTATTTACGATAGGTTCATACATATATTTAGACTCATGCTTTGTAACTTCCACTGCTCCGTCATAGTCTCTCATCGAAATGATAGGAGCTGTTTTCATTCTTCCTTTGATAAAATTGACAAAAGAATTTGCATAGTTTACGACATTCTGTGAACTGCGGAAGTTTTCTGTCATCTCAATCAATCTGCTATTTTCCTCATTTAGAAGTCTGAACATATATTTGGAATCAGAACCTCGAAATTCAAATATATTTTGATCATCATCTCCCACAGCAATCACACGCATTTCTTCATTATTAGTCATAAGTGCTTTGATAAGAGCGTATTCTTCCGAACTCATATCCTGCGCTTCATCAATTACAAGTACCGTCTTACCTATTTTATTTGGTTCGACTTCTCCTTTCGCAATCATTGATGTAGCCTTTGCAATAACATCCTTGGCATCATCTAAATTTCCGATACGTCCCAATAAATCAAAACAAAAAGAATGGAATGTCTTTATTTCCACAAAATGAGCGGCGTTGCCAATCAAACCTATGAGCCTCTGCTTGAATTCCGTTGCTGCTGCTCTTGAGAATGTCAGCATAAGAAGTTGTTCGTGTTTCACATCCTCTAACATCAATATGGAAGCGAGTTTATGAACCAACACTCTGGTTTTTCCACTGCCTGGACCTGCGGCGACCACAATATAACGGGAATCTTTGTCAGATATAATCTCTAACTGGCGTTGAGATAATTGACCAAAGAGCTGCTCATATTTGTTAGGTGTGAGATTCCGCTCAATTTCCTTATTACGAGTACCTTTGAAATATTTTGCGATGAACTTCTTATAGTCCATCTGAAAATAGTCTTTTACGTACTGCAATGCGGCGTCATAATCTCTCACCATAAGATTAGCATATTCACCGACAATATGCACCTGTTGTATTTTCTGCTTATAAAATTCGTTAAGCATTCTGTAGTCATCAATCTTATATCTAACCTTGTTGTCTTTAATACGTCGGATATTCATTGCGTTATAAAGCACAAGGAAACCGCCTTCTAATTTTAGTGCTCCTATTTTTGATAAATATAAAAGAGATTCTTCTATGTCTTCCAATTGAATGCTATCAATATCTGCAAACAGCGATTGCGTATTTTTCTTAATATCTTTTAACAATGCCACCACTGAAAATTGTATTGATTTGTCTTCAGGATTCTTGTACGGATTCTGATTGATTTGATTATATAACCATTCAATTATGAAAGTGCATATTTCCAAACGTTTTTCAAATCTATTGATTGTTGATTCAATATCTGTTTGTCGAGAAATCTCTATATTGTGTGCGGCATCTTCTGTTTTGTGGATATAGCCTTTTATGGTAAGAAAATAAAGTAATGTACGGATATCTCTTTCTTTAGATGTGTCTATTCCGCTCTTATGGGCATCATCGTTAAGTTGCTTGTATGAAATCACCAACGACTCATCTAAAATTCTATTGAGAAGATACCGTTCAATTTTAGCGAAATTTTCAAGTGTAGATTTTGCCTTGCGTTCTGTATCGCTATGACTTTCTTGCAAATAAGCGGAGATGTCTTTGCTGTCAGCTAATATTCCTTCTTGTCTCATGCGCTCAACTGAGGAAATGACTTCACTTTTACTCAATCCTAATATGTCTGCCAGATAATCTACACGTGACTCCGCCTCGGAATCTTGAGCCTTACTGATATATTTTTGAGATATCAGCGATTTGATAATACGAATGACGTTTTCTATCTCATCGTCACTAAAAAGAATGGATTCTGTGATACGCTTCCTGGCTTCATTCATATCTTTCACAGTGATGCCTGTCGCATATACATGAGGAACATTATTTCCGCGTTCTAAATAGCCTGCCTGTTCAAGTGTTGACAACGCCGTGCGCACGCGGGTTTCGATGTCAGATACGGAGTCGTCCCATCCTGCTTGCCTTGCCAATTCAAGAGCCGAACAGCATATACTCATGCGCTTCTTGGTTAAGCCTTTTACAGCTTTCCAAATCTGTTGTATCTCGCTAATGCTCAATTTAGTCTGATTAAGCAGAATGAAATGTTTGTCCAAATCGTTATCACTATATAAAACATAGCAACGGGCGTTCAGTTGAGGATCTCGTCCTGCTCGTCCTGCTTCTTGGACATAATTTTCTAATGAATCTGAGATGTCGTAATGAATGACCAATCCCACATCTTTTTTATCGACACCCATTCCAAATGCTGAAGTAGCGACGATGATGCGTACTTTATCAGTCATAAATGCTTCCTGATTGGCGTTCTTCTCATCAGAATTCATTCTTCCATTAAAAGGCAGTGCGTGAAAACCATCGCTCGACAGGCGTGTCGCAAGTTCATTGCTACGTTTTGTTCGAGAAACATAAATAATAGTCGGGCAATCTGTTTCGGAAACGAGTCCTCTGAGTTTTAAATATTTGTCATCATCAGTGTCTGCATGTATAACGGAATAATGCAAATTGGTTCTGGATGCTGTAGAGGCAAATAACTCTAACTCTATATCTAAAGTTTGTTTGAAATAATCACGGATGTCTTGAATAACTTTTTGCTTTGCTGTAGCTGTGAAGCAAGATACAGGGATTTTGCATTTCTTCTTCTGCTGATAATTGCGTATGAATGTGCCGATATATAGATAATCAACCCGAAAGTCTTGTCCCCATGATGAGAAGCAATGTGCTTCATCTATAACAAAACGTACCACATGCCGAACTGTCAGGATTCTCTCGATAGTCTTGGAACGTAGCATCTCAGGAGCTATATATAACAAGGAAACCTCTCCGTCAAGTACACGTTGTATCGACAGAGATCTGGAAATTGGGTCAAGCATTCCGTTGATAGTCGCCACCTCTGTGATACCTTGATTGGCAAGGTTATCTACCTGATCTTTCATCAACGACTGTAATGGAGATATAACTACCGTAAGACCGTGAACTGTACGACCTTCCATCAAAGCCGGTAATTGAAAAGTAAGTGATTTTCCTCCTCCTGTAGGAAATATCGCTAACAACGAGTTACCTTCCACAGCGGATCGAACAGCTTTTTCTTGAAGTGCTTCTCCTTCGTATGTGCGAAATCGGTCGTAACCGAAGAACACCTTGAGGTTGTGATATATATCTAATTTTGTGTCGCAATAAGAGCAGCCTTTTTTACAACGAGTATGACGAAGTGTCTTGATTATATATTCAACTTCGGGATAATTATATAATACCCAACTTGGAGTGATGGAGCGATAATCTGTTGTGTCGATAAGTGCGAGCGCGTAAGCCAATGCGCATGGCGACTGAAGAATAATCGAATCCAAATATGAATGCCGGCAGATCTTATCTTTATAAACATCGATTATCAATTCGTAGAGATTTGAAACAGAGTCTTCTGCATTGACCATATTAAGGAATCCGTCAAATTCTTTCTTGCCTTTCAACAAAGCAGTAAATATCTTACGTTTTTCATCAGATAATGAACGCCAACGCGCAATCTCATCCCACAAAAGATCTCTTGCTTTTTGACAATCGTTTATAGGATTGTTCATTTGCTCGCTGACGAGCTTGTCATCTTTGACGAGTTTGTGATATGGACGTTCCGGGAAAAGTAATGCCGACATATATAGAGTATCCACCAACTGCCATCGATGTTCTTCATTGCCAAATAAATATTTCGCATCATGATGTATGATGTTATGACCACACAGATAATCCACATCACTAATGAAATCAAGAAAATCTTTCTTAGAAGCTTTATGAAATATAGCATCGTCATAACGCAAAGCACCTATATCGTGTATCTTACGATCTTTAAGTCCTACTTCTACATCGATCATTGCATAGCGAGAGGAATCGTATGAGTTCTTATAATGACTTGTTGTATTATTATTTGTGGAATCATTATCTATGAGACCTCTTATTTTACTCCAGATCGACATTTTTATTTTTTATGAAAAGTTACTCTGATGTTATCAAAAGCAAAAGTAATAATTAAATGAAAATGAATTACAAACACCCTAACTTTTTTCACTATCTTTGCAATTGTTAATTTTGAGACGCATCAATTACATATTGTTAATTATTATTGGTGTAATGTGATATGTCTCTACCATAATTGTAAATTGTACATTGTTAATTGATAAAAGATGGGCAGAAATAAATTTTCACAACGCGAGATTGATATTATTCGTAAACTCTTGAAATGTAAGGTCGTAGGTAACCGTGGCGGTCAGAAGATGGTGCGACATACTCTCCGCACTGTATTCAATTTCAATATCTCTGACTTTAACATACAAGGGCAGCCTTTCGGTCCTAATGACTTAGACGAATGCGTACTTCGTGGCAGAATTCATATTCTCGATGAAGCTACTATAGAATCTATGAAACTGCGTTATGCCGAGAAGAAACAGCATGAAGAGTCGCTTAATCAGGCGGAAGCAATCGCTAATGGTGAGGAGATTGAAAACTGGCAGGAAGTTCTTAAACAGTGGAATGAATATTATAATACAAGCACCAACACTGATAAAGAATAACGATTAAAATTGAGAGGATTTGTAGAAATCCCCTTTTAGTTCAACCCTTTCACCTTCGGTATTCCGGGAACGAAATTCTTGAGATAGAATGGTTCGAAATATGCCACGTCGACGAAGTCTTTGTTCTTGAATGCTTCTTCAGCTAATGTCGCCATATATGCTGCCGAGCAATGGAATTTCTCAACGACTGTGATATTTTTATCGTTTTCAAAAAGTGTCGCGAGTTTGTCGGCACCGTCGCCAAATAAATACAAATGATTGTTTTGTTTCAGCTCCATGAAAGAATTCTCGTCAATGACGAGTGCCTCAGTCTCAGAAGTTCTTTCTAATTTCTCATTGAAGAAAGCAGAATAAACCTCCATACGTCGAGCATCAATCATCGGACATAAAATAGCTGTTGGCTGATTGCTGATTGCTGATTGCTGACTGCTAATAAATCCATGTGCCATCGCGGCAAGAGTATCAACTGCGATGAGTGGTTTTTCTAATGCGTAGCAGAAACCTTTGGCAGTGCTTACGCCGATACGTAATCCTGTATAAGAACCTGGTCCCATGCTTACTGCAATAGCGTCTAGATCTTTGTAAACTACATTAGTTTCTTTCATTATCTCATCAATGAAAATCGTTATTTTCTCGGCATGATTCTGACCGTCTAAACTCTCTCTCAAAGCAATGACATTACCGTTCTCTACAAGTGCCACCGAGCATACAGCAGTGGAAGTTTCTATACAAAGTATCATCGTTAATATTTTTTGCAAAGTTAAAAATTTAATCCTTATTATTTTTTTTAATATAAAAAATATTAAGTAAATTTGCAGGTTAACATTATGTACGCTAACTGGTCATAATGCCATCAGCGGTTATCTGTCAGCGTTCAGTGCTGATAGCTGAAAACTGACAGCTGATAGCTCAATTGTGACTCAGAGGGCGAAGCTATTAATGAACTATGAACTATGACTATGAACTATGACTATGACTTTATAAACTTAAAAACTTTAAACTTGTAAACTACTATTAACTATTAACTATGAACTATAAACTTTACAAAGATGGCAAACGACGATAAAGTTAGAATCCTTCAATACGATAGGATTTACAAAAATTTCATTGATCCTAAATTTATTCCTGAAGGAAAAGATGAGTATCATCTGCGTGATGAACAGACTACGTTCCCGAAAGAGAAATGGCGCCATCTCAGAGCTGATGAGATAGAACGCTTGGTCAATAATAAGAATGTAGCCACAAATTGGGACGACATCTTGGTTACTGATGAATTCGATCCTAGTATGGTGAAACGTAATAGTTTCTTCGGGCTTGTCAGAATCGGAAGAATTAAAAGGGAGATTCTCGAATATCACGACTTGAGAATTCCTGTCGGAATAACAGACAGTAGCATCGTCTCTTGCGACATCGGTAATGACGTGGCGATACATAATGTTCATTATCTCGCCAATTATATCATCAACGACAGATGTATACTTTTTAATGTTAACGAGATTTCAACGACCGACCACTCCAAGTTCGGTAACGGTATCCTTAAAGAAGGCGAAGATGAAGACGTGCGTGTCTGGTTGGAAGTGATGAATGAAGCTGGCGGACGTAAGATTCTTCCTTTCGATGGTATGATAACTGCCGACGCTTATCTCTGGGCGAAATATGTCGACGACAAACAACTTCAGCAACGTCTCTTTGATATAACACAAAATTCATTCGATTCGAGAAGAGGTTATTATGGAACGATAGGAGAGTCGACGGTTATCAAGAACTCCTGGATTTTGAAGGATGCCAAAATCGGTCCTTACACATATATCAAAGGTGCAAGCAAGCTTAAGAATATCACGATAAATTCTTCGGAGGAGGAACCGTCGCAGATAGGCGAGGGCGTCATCTTGGTAAACGGAATTGTCGGTTACGGATGTAGAATATTTTATTCTGCAGTGGCGACACGTTTCGTTATCGGCGACAAATGTAATCTCAAATACGGAGCGAGAATCATCAATTCTATCCTTGGCGACAACTCCACTATCTCATGTTGCGAGGTCTTGAATAACCTGATCTTCCCGGCACACGAGCAACATCATAACAACTCGTTCCTTATTTCCGCTTGTATCATGGGACAAAGCAATATGGCTGCCGGAGCCACCTTAGGTTCTAATCATAACAGTCGTGCAACAGACGGCGAGATTGTGGCAAGTCGTGGTTTCTGGCCGGGATTATGTTCGAGCATAAAACACTCATCAAGATTCGCTTCGTTTACTCTTCTTTCAAAAGGAGATTATCCATGCGAGATGAATATAAGTCTGCCTTTCAGTTTGGTAAACAACAATGTCAGTAAAGACCAGCTTGAGATAATGCCGGCTTATTGGTGGATGTATAATATGTACGCCATAGCCCGTAACACTTCAAAATATCACAAACGCGACACACGTAAACGCAGAATACAAAATATAGAATTCGAGACACTGGCACCTGATACGATAGAAGAGATTATCGCTGCTAGCAAGATGCTTGAAGTATGGACAGCAAAGGCTTATCTCCGTTCCAAAAATGAAGATATAGATAAATACGAATATCATGAACTTAGAACTTTAGGTCGCGACTTGATGACGAAACCTGAGATTGTCAATAAACTTGAAATCTTAGGAGAGAATATTGAGAAAAGCAGTCGTAAGGTCGTCATATTAAAAGCATATAAAGCGTATCATGCTTATCACGACATGATAATCATATATGCGATGGATGCCATAACAAAATATATGGTCAATGAAAACATCTTCGACAACGACTCTATGTATAAAGAGTTTAACGGACTGAGAAGGAAAGTCTGGATTAATCTCGGCGGACAGATGATGACGCAAGAAGACGTCGACCAACTACGTGATGATATTAATAAAGGTGTCCTTAATTCATGGGAAGAGATTCACAATCGTTATAACGAGATATGGCAACGCTATCCAAAAGATAAAATCAAACACGCTTGTTTGTCGTTATATTTCGTGCTTCAGAATAAAGAGATAACGAAAGAGATGTTTAAGGAACTTTTGTTAAAATCTGTTAACATTCAGAATTATGTCTGTGAAGAGGTATATCAATCCCGCAAAAAAGACTATGACAATAAGATAAGAAGTTGCACCTTCCGCAACGAAGAAGAAAAAATTGCCGTAGTAGGAAACATCGACGACAATAGCTTTGTTAAACAGATAAGAAAAGAAACAGAAGAATATAACACAAGAATAAATAAAATTATTTCAATGATTAATTAGCTATAGTCATAGTTATAGTCATAGTAAAACACAAAAATATGAGAGTTATTATCCAACCTAATTATGATAAGATGTCACAGTGGGCAGCTAATCATATCGTAAAAAGAATAAATGAATTTAATCCAACAGAAGATAAACCTTTCGTATTGGGACTGCCAACAGGCTCTACACCAATCGGTACATATAAAGCTTTGATAGAACTTTACAAACAAGGCAAGGTCTCTTTCAAGAATGTCGTCACTTTCAATATGGACGAATATGTAGGTATCGCGGAAGACCATCCTGAAAGTTATCATTCATTTATGTGGAACAATTTCTTCAATCATGTCGATGTGAAGAAAGAAAACGTCAATATCCTTAACGGCAATGCCGAAGATTTAGAAGCAGAATGCCAACGTTATGAAGACAAGATTAAGTCATACGGCGGCATTCATTTGTTTATGGGCGGCATCGGTCCTGACGGTCACATCGCTTTCAACGAGCCAGGTTCTTCCTTGACATCAAGAACAAGAGTGAAATCTTTGACAACAGATACCATCATCGCTAATTCGAGATTTTTCAACAACGACATCAACTTAGTTCCGAAGACGGCTTTGACTGTTGGTGTCGGCACAGTGATGGACGCAAAAGAAGTCATGATTCTTGCAAACGGTCACGGCAAAGCAAGAGCGATAGCACAAGTCATCGAAGGCAGCGTCAACCATATGTGGACGGTTAGCGCATTGCAGATGCATCCTAAAGGAATCATCGTCTGCGACGACCTCGCAACATACGAGTTGAAAGTCGGCACTGTCAATTATTTTAAAGATATAGAAAAAGACAACCTTTAATAATGTCAACAGACAACAGACAACAGTCAACGGACGGTAGAGACGTCACTCCTGTGGAGTCTAATAAATATTTCGTCCATGAGTCTTCATATATTGACGAGAATGTAACTATTGGCGAAGGCACGAAGATATGGCATTTCTGTCATGTGCAGTCGGGTGCTGTAATCGGCAAGAATTGTTCTTTCGGGCAGAATGTCAATGTCGGGAATAATGTCAAGATTGGCGATGGTGTGAAGGTACAGAACAACGTCTCTATCTATGAAGGCGTCGAGTTGGAGGACTATGTTTTCTGTGGACCAAGTTGCGTTTTTACCAATGTTACTGTTCCGCGGGCGAAATATCCTGTGCATGGTGTTTATAAAAAGACACTCGTGAAGGAAGGCGCATCGTTGGGAGCCAACTGCACTATAGTCTGTGGTGTTACCATCGGAAGAAACGCCATGATAGCAGCAGGATCCGTCGTGACGAAAGACGTTCCCGATCATGCATTGATGGTAGGCGTTCCGGCGCGACAAATAGGCTGGGTCTGCGAATGCGGAAGACGACTTGACGAGAATCTCATTTGCGAGTGCGAACGCAGTTTTGTAATTGAAAATGGAAAACTGATAAGTAATAATAACGAGTAGTTATTTCCTTAAATTAGTGAAAATATTTTAAATAGTTTCCTAAAATAAAGGAAATAATTGTAATTTTGCACAAAAGAATCAGATGATAAAAAAAGACGTCATAAAATCTTTGATTGCAATTAAGCAGAGTGAGATTCCTTTTGATGTAATTGTCAGGAAGGAGAAATTGCCTATTGATAGTAAAAAAATAATTACTATTCCTGGAGTACGTCGTTGTGGAAAATCAACAATGATGGAAATTGCCATTAATGATTTGATAAAAAATGGTGTTAAAGCGGAGCAGATATTGTGGTTGGGATTTGATGATGAACGTCTTGTTAACATGGATTCGGATGAGTTGAATCAAATAATAGAATCATATATGGAGATGTATCCTGATATATCTCTTAATGATGTTTATATGTTTTTTGATGAGATTCAACTTATTAAAAATTGGGAATATTTCATATTAAGACTTTACAAAAATTATTGTAAAAACATATTTATATGTGGAAGTAATGCCACTATGTTATCCACGGAATTAAGTTCTGCTCTTAGAGGTTATCCTGTTGAGTATAAAGTATATCCTTTGTCTTTTTATGAATATTGTCAATTTAATAGCATAAAAACACAATCGTATCTTGAACAGGATGTCGCTCGTTTAAAAAATGCGTTCCTAAAATATAATACCGAGAGTTCCTTCCCGGAGATTGTACTTGCCAAATCTAAATCGGAACAATTAAAATTGCTTCACGGATATTTTGATACAATGTTGTTGAAAGATGTAGCAGAACATTATAAGATATACAATATCAGTTTGCTGAGATATTTTGTTAAAAGGATAATGGAAAATCTGAGTAAGCCTACATCGATCAATAGTATTTATAATGATATTAAGTCACAAGGCGCAAAAGTATCAAAAGACGATTTGTATTTGTGGGCAAACTATGTTTGTAATATTTTCCTTTTCATAAGGATTCCTAAATATGAACGTTCATTGTCAAAAGAACAGAAATCGTTAAATAAATATTATTGTATTGATAATGGATTACGTTCTGCAGTCTTGTTGCCTCAAAGTAATGATAATGGTAAATATTTAGAGAACAGTGTTCTTCTTCATCTGAATAGGAATAAACATCTTGATGACAAGATCACATATTTCCAAGGAAATTATGAATGCGATTTTGTTGTTCAAAGAATGGAAGATGTTGTTGAATTGATACAAGTTTGTTGGGATATATCAGAAAAGGAAACTCTTAAAAGAGAAATCCGAGGGTTACTGGAAGCATCAAAAATTACTAATTGTGATAATCTTAATATTATAACAATAGAAGAAGAACGAACAATTCAAATAGAAGAAAAAATGATTAACATCATTCCTGCATGGAAATGGATGATGCAGTAAATTGAAAATTCCATTTTCAACTTTCAACTTTCAATTTAATAAATTATGAATTTTTCCATCATCGGTGTCGGCGGTTATATCGCACCACGACATCTCAAAGCGATAAAAGATACAGGAAACAATTTGGTTTCTGCTTACGATAAAAACGACAGCGTCGGGATAATGGACAGTTATTTCCCGCAGGCTTCTTTTTTCACGGAACAAGAATTATTCGACCGTCACAACACACGTTTAATAGAAAAAGGTCAGAAGATAGATTACATTTCCGTATGTACGCCGAATTATCTCCACGACGCACATACACGCTACGGACTCAGATTAGGTTGCGACGTGATATGCGAGAAACCTGTAGTGTTAAATCCCTGGAATATCGATGCTTTAGAATCTGTGGAGAAATCGACAGGACAAAAGGCATATACGATTTTACAACTCCGTCTACATGAATCGATCGTGGCGTTGAAAAAGAAAATCGACGAAGGTCCGAAAGATAAGATTTACGATGTGGACCTCACATATATCACTGCTCGCGGTAATTGGTATTATACTTCCTGGAAAGGCGACATCAACAAAAGCGGCGGCGTGGCGACTAACATCGGAATACATTTCTATGACATGCTCCAATGGATTTTCGGTAGCGTGAGAAAAAGCGTAGTTCACGTTTCAAGTCACGACAGAGTGGCAGGATATTTAGAACTTGAGAAAGCAAGAGTACGTTATTTTTTAAGTATCAATGCGGATACATTGCCGGAGAACGCTGTGCAAGGAGAAAAACGAACATACAGAACCATCATGATTGACGGCAGCGAATTCGAGTTCAGTCAAGGATTTACAGAGTTACATACCGAGAGTTATAAGAAAATCTTGAACGGCGAAGGATTCAGAATATCAGAAGCACGCAACTGCATCGAGATGGTCTACGACATAAGAAACGCACAACCGATAGGACTTGTCGGCGACTACCATCCATTAGCGAAATTAGAGTTGAGCAAGCATCCGTTTGGGTGGAAGTAAGCAGTCAGCTCCGCTGACTGTGGTCAACAGACAACGGACAACAGTCAACAGACTTTGTTCACAAATTATATTAACCAAAATTTTAAAACTATGAAAGTTAGAAACCTGGAAAATTTAAGAGTTTGGCAAGAGACCAGACTCTTTGTCAATGCAATTTATGAGATGATGCAAACATGTAAAGATTATAGTTTTAAGGATCAGTTGCAAAGGGCATCTATATCAATTATGAATAACATAGCGGAAGGTTCAGAAAGTGGATCAGACAGAACTTATATACGTTATTTAAACATATCAAAAGGAAGTTGTTCCGAAGTTAGAAGTATGCTATATCTATGTGAGGATATGAAATATTGCACTTCAGAAAAACGTCAAGAATTACAATCAAAATTATTAACCATATCTGGGCAAATTTATAAATTAATAGAATTCCTAAAAAACAATCAGAAAAACTGACAATAAACAGCATCCCCAAGGACTGTTGACTGTTGTCCGTTGTCTGTTGACATTTGTAATATGAAAATAACAATTGCCGGTACCGGATACGTCGGATTATCAATCGCGACATTATTGGCGCAGCACAATGAGGTTATTGCCGTTGACATTGTGCCGGAGCGCGTTGAGATGATTAATAATAAGAAATCGCCTATACAAGACGATTATATAGAAGAATATTTAACCAATAAAGAGTTGAATCTTCGCGCCACATTAGATGCTGAATCCGGTTATAAAGACGCAGATTTTGTGGTGATAGCGGCACCAACGAATTACGACAGCGTGAAGAACTTCTTCGACACTTCTGCGGTGGAAGATGTCATCTCTAAGGTGATGAAATATAATCCCGACGCGATAATGGTGATAAAAAGCACCATCCCTGTTGGTTATACAGAATCCATACGTAAGAAAACAGGAAGTGACAACATCATCTTCTCTCCGGAATTTTTGAGAGAAAGTAAGGCATTATACGACAACTTATATCCATCGAGAATCATCGTCGGTTATGAACAAGGCGACGAACGATTGGATAAGGCGGCACGTCAGTTCGCGCGACTCATAAAACAAGGCGCGATAAAAGAAGACGTGCCGGTTTTGTTTATGGGCAGTACAGAAGCGGAAGCAGTCAAATTGTTCGCTAACACATATTTGGCTTTACGTGTAAGTTATTTCAACGAACTCGATACATATTCCGAACTTAAAGGTCTCGATACCCAACAAATCATTGAAGGTGTCTGCCTCGACCCGCGTATTGGAAATCATTATAACAACCCGAGTTTCGGCTATGGCGGATATTGTTTGCCAAAGGATACGAAACAACTTCTCGCTAATTACGAAGACGTCCCGCAAAATATGATGTCGGCGATAGTCGAAAGCAACAGAACACGTAAAGACTTCATCGCCGACCAAGTACTGAAGATGGCAGGTTGGTATGCTTATAGTGACAACAACACCTATAGTTCAAAGCCCATGTCTCAAAGTTCAGAACTGCCGGTCATAGGCGTTTATCGACTCACGATGAAATCCAATTCCGACAACTTCAGACAGAGTTCTATACAAGGAGTGATGAAACGAGTGAAGGCAAAAGGAGCGACAGTGATAATATACGAGCCATCATTAGAAGACGGTAGTACCTTCTTCGGCAGCGTCGTTGTCAACGAATTAGAGAAGTTCAAGAAACAAAGTCAAGCCATCATAGCAAACCGTTATGACAGCTGTCTCGATGACGTAAGAGAGAAAGTATATACAAGAGACATTTTTAAGAGAGATTAGATGTTTAAAAACTGAAAATTTGATTTAAGTTTTAAGGTTGAGAAAATTTTAATAAAAACTTTGAGTTTAAAATATAAAAATGTTCTATATTTGTAAATTGAGATAATAAGAATTTAGTACTTGCCGCAGATTGTTCTATTGGATTTAATTTCAATAGATTATGAAATTAGTTTGTGAGTGAGGAGGCGTAGCTGTAGCTATACGTAATTGAAAATTTATAGAATCACCATCTTAAACCTTAAACCAAATAAACTTACAACTCAAAAACTCTCAACTTTAGAACTACTCTAAACTATTAAATCTAAACTCTAAGCTTTACAAAAATGAAATACCCCATAGGCATACAACAATTTGAAGAATTACGAA
This sequence comes from Bacteroidales bacterium, assembly GCA_045606865.1. GTDB lineage: Bacteria > Bacteroidota > Bacteroidia > Bacteroidales > F082 > Limimorpha. Next base: position 581 of record JAZUST010000151.1, on the reverse strand, counting down.
ATGGAGATTGGGTTTATATTGACAAGACAACCCATATCCATCGATTAACTTCAGACGGTAAGTACTTCTTCCTCAGTCGTCCTCGACGTTTCGGGAAGAGTCTGCTGATGTCGACGGTAGAGGCGTATTTCAAAGGAAAGAGACATCTTTTTGAAGGTTTGGCGATAGAGAAGTTGGAGAAAGACTGGATTGAATATCCGGTGTTGCATATAGACCTTAACGCAGAGAGATATGCTAAGGCTGAGGAATTGAGCAATATAATAGACACATATCTTCGCGAATGGGAAAAGATATATGGCTCAGATGAAAGCAATAACGAGAGTTTCTCAAGACGTTTTCTTGGTGTGATAAAATCTGCCAAGGAGAAAACCGGACGTAACGTTGTTGTCCTCATCGACGAATATGACAAGCCGATGCTGCAGGCGATAGGGAACGAAGAGCTACAGATACAGTTCCGCAATATGCTAAAGGCGTTCTACGGCACACTGAAGAGCGCCGACGGATATCTGAGATTCGTTCTTCTAACGGGAGTCACCAAGTTCAGCAAGATAAGCGTCTTCAGCGACCTGAATAATCTGAAC
>JAZUST010000150.1:0-19116 GCA_045606865.1 Bacteroidales bacterium | reverse complement strand
TATCTGTGGATTGTTCTCGGAACAATCTTCGCTGGTGCCGTCCACGACTATCTCTCTGGTATGGTGTCGCTTCGCAACGACGGCGCGAGTCTTCCTCAGATAGTGGGAAAATATCTCGGAAGCAGAACCGAAAAGGTGATGATAATATTCACCCTATTATTAATGGTGTTAGTTGTAGCCGTCTTCGTCTTGCAGCCGGCGCAGCTCATCGCCAATATGACACCGACAAATCTTAACGTATATTTCTGGGTTGTGGTGATATTCGCCTATTATCTCATCGCGACATTATTGCCGATAGACAAAATCATTGGAAACCTATATCCAATATTTGGAGCAGCGCTGATGTTCATGGCGATAGGAATATTAATTGTTCTTTTCATAAAACAGCCGGCACTTCCTGAGATGTGGAACGGATTCGGCACCAAGTACGAGCCAGGACCGATATTTCCTATGATGTTCATCTCTATCGCCTGCGGAGCCATCAGCGGATTCCACGCCACGCAGTCGCCTCTCATGGCACGATGCATCAAAAACGAAAGACACGGACGCCCTGTATTTTACGGCGCCATGATAGTAGAAGGTATAGTCGCTTTGATATGGGCGGCAGCAGCCACAGCTTTCTTTGAACAACATGGAACCGACTTCACCGCAGCGCAAGTCGTTGATTTCATTTGTAAAGATTGGCTTGGTGTGATAGGCGGAATACTCGCGGTACTCGGCGTGATAGCAGCACCTATAACATCGGGTGACACCGCCATGCGTTCGGCACGACTTATACTCGCCGACATGTTGAAGATGGAACAGAAAAGCATCTCGAAGAGACTGTTACTCTGCGCCCCATTGTTCGCGGCATCATTAGGATTGTTGATATTCAGCATTACGAACAACGACGGCTTCACGATAATATGGCGTTACTTCTCATGGTGCAACCAGACCCTGTCGGTCTTCACGCTCTGGGCGATAACGGTTTATCTCGTCCTTGAGAAGAAAAATTATTTCGTGACTTTGATTCCAGCCTTGTTCATGACCTGCGTCGTCACGACATACATCTGCATTGCGCCAGAAGGATTCAGAATGAATGAGACGATAGCCTACATAATCGGTGGCGCCGCTACGATAACAGCCATCGTCTGGTTTGCGAGCTGGAAGAAGAAAAACGAAACAACGTTGTAGAAATCTGAAAATCTGAAAATCTGAAAAATTGAGAATGTTTAGAAAAAACTTTTCAGATTCTGAGATTCTCAGATTTTCAGATTTAAATAAACTATAAACAATGGACGTTTCAACTCGAAAATATATTGAGGAACATCTGAATGACGACATAAACAAATTGGCGTTGTCGAAGTTCCCTGATAATATCGACAAACAATTTGTCATACGACAGATACAAGCGAGGCAGATGCTGAAGAAGAAGTTGCCTTCTTGGTCTGAAAACGATGAACTACTTTTCCCGAGACGACTCTCTTTGGAACAATGTTCGTCGGAACTTACAGCGAAATATAAAAGGAATATAAGTCGCAAAGTCGCAGAGTCGCAGAGTGAAGTTACTTCTGATACCATCTGTGAAAATCTGTGTCAATCTGTGGTTGAGACAAAGACATTGGCAGATCTCACCGGAGGAATGGGCGTCGACACTGCTTTTCTTTCTGATAATTTCGATGAGACGATTTACATCGAGGCACAAGAAGAACTCTGTGAGTTGGCACGTCATAATTTCAAGATATTAAATAAAAGTATTAAAGTCGTCAATGCCAAAGCAGAAGACTTCCTTTCTCAATGTGACAATGTAGATTGCATTTATCTCGACCCCGCTCGCAGAGATGAATACGGACGTAAAATGGTCTCTCTTCACGACTGTAGTCCCGATGTCGCCGAACTTCAAGATTTGATATTTGAAAAATCTAATACTTTGATAGTTAAACTATCTCCGATGCTCGACATCGACATCATCAAGAAAGAGTTAAAAAATATTAAGGAGATACATATCGTCGCGGTGAGAAACGAATGCAAGGAACTGCTTGTTGTATGTCAACAGACAACGGACAACAGTCAACAGACTTCGTGCAATAATCTGCTATCAGCTATTGACCTTCGTGAGAATTGGAGATTTAATTTCACTGAAGAGGAAGAGAATGAAGCAGTAGTTTCTTTTGCTGATGAGATTGGGAAATATCTTTACGAGCCAGGAGTCGCTTGCATGAAAGCAGCACCGTTTAAGTTATTGTCGCAAAGATTTAATATCAAGAAGTTACACAGAAACAGTCATCTTTATACTTCTGATGAGTTGGTCACTGATTTTCCGGGAAGGATATTTGAAGTGATAAATGTCGTTAATTTTGACAAGAAAGCGAAGAATAGTTTAGTAGTCAGCTGTCAGCTGTCAGCTATCAGTAGTCAGTCCAAAGCTGGCACTTCTACAAACTCAGTGACCGGTATAGTGCCTGAGCTTGTCGAAGGCGAAGGCTCACGGCTCATGGCTCGCAGCTCGCAACCAAAAGTCAGTATCGCAGTTCGTAACTTCCCGTTATCGGCTGAAGAGTTGAGAAAACAGCTTGGTTTCAAAGACGGTGATGATTTCTATATCTTCGGCACCACGATGAAAGGAGAAAAGAAGATAATCGTTTTAGGGAAAAGGATATAATACCTCCCCTTCGCGTTAGGGATTGAAGCGGCATCCTTTGCGAGTGAACAGGTTTTGGAGACGGAAACGGAATTTGTGTAATGGGAGAATTGGAGAGCGAGATTAATATTTGGCGAGCAAAGATATAGCGGAAAGCCCGACGGCGTAGCCGGAACGCCCAAATCGAATTGAAAATTTAAAATCGCCGTTTCTCAACCTTAAACAAAAAGTTCATCGCTCATCGTTCATCATTCAAAGTTTTTCTTTAACTTTGTCGTATCATTAACTAACAAAAATTTAACGATATGAGAAAGACTTTACTTTTAGCATTATGCTTATTTGGTTTAGTGACGATAAACGCACAGGAAACCACATTCTTCTACGACTTTAACGACAATGAATTTACAGGATGGCAAGGATATGACGCCGATGGTGACGGATATAACTGGGAATTGCACGCTACCACTATATCAGGTGGAATGGACGGGACATACGGCGTATATTCGTCATGTTATATGAGCGGGGAACTCACTCCTGAGAATTATCTTTACACCACAGAATCATATTTGATTACAGAAACATCGCAGCTGCATTTCTTCCATTGTCAGTCAGACTTGGTTTATTTTGAAGAAAACTTCGGTGTGATTGTCTCAGAAGACGGAATCAACTTCTTGGTAATATGGAGCAAAAGATATAAAGAGCCTTATCCAGACGGACAATGGGGCGAAGAATTCGTCGACCTCAGCGAGTTCGCAGGAAAGAATATGTACATCGGTTTCCTTCACTATGAATGTAGCGGCGCAACAGCCAACGGCATCAGAATCGACAATGTAGAACTGATGAATACCGAGTCAATAGCAGAAAACGCTGTTTCTTTCAACATCTACCCTAACCCTGTTGAAAACCAACTCGTCATTAGTTCAGAAGAAAACATCGAGACAATCAGCATCTATAATTTAAACGGCGTCATGGTTTATTCGTGAGAATATAACACAGAAGGTGTTGATGTTATGAATCTTAACGCCGGAGTTTATTTCGTCAACATCAAAACAGAAAGTTACGATGTTATTAGAAGAATCGTGAAGAAGTAGGTGTAGGTCAACAGACAACAGACAACAGACTTTGTCCATTACTCTTACTAATATTTGAGACGTATCAATGTTTTTTTTTGCAGGAATCATTGATGCGTCTCTGCATTAATTGTCAATTCAAAGACGCCACAGGGGTGACGTCTCTACCTTAATTGTCAATTCAAAGACGCCACAGGGGTGACGTCTCTACCATAATTTTCAATTCAAAGACGCCACAGGGGTGACGTCTCTACCTTGATTTTCAATCCAAACACGCCACAGGGGTGACGTCTCTACCTTGATTGTCAATTCAAAGACGCCACAGGGGTGACGTCTCTACCTTGATTGTCAATTTTCAATTCCTCCATCGCCAGATAAACCATCATTCCCACTCCTATCTCCATGGCATCTTCGTCGATGTCGAATGTAGGTGTATGTTGTTTTGAGACTATGTCTTTCTCAACGTTTGAAGTGCCGAGTCGATACATACAAGATTTCACCTTATGAGAATACCAGGCGAAGTCTTCCGCCGTCATCAACTGCGGGATATTCTTCACCTTATCCTCGCCAAGAAAATCGACGGCATTATCTCTCAAAGAATTAGTCAAAGTAACATCGTTTATCAAGACAGGATAACCTTCTTCAATCACGACTCTCGACTTCACCCCGTAGGTCTTGGCGATATGAGAGCATATCTTCTTGATTTTATTCTTTATTGACTTTCTATCATCCTCGTTGAAAGTACGCATCGTGCCTTTAAGATGAACCTTATCGGGTATCACGTTATAAGTGCCGTCGGCGATGAAACTTCCGAAAGCGATTATTATCGGGTTGTCTCTTTCTTCGTCATTAAATTCAGAGCTAAGTTCCGAGATGGCGCACAATATCTTAGCGGCCGCCACCGTAGTGTTGGAACGTTCATTTATCTTAGCGGCATGACCGCCTTTACCGCTTACCGTGATATTTATCTCGTCGCACGAAGCCATATATTCGCCGGCATGAAATCCCACTTCCCCGCATGGAAGATCCGGATAGACATGCTGAGCGATGATGGCATCGACGTCTTTCAACACGCCATGCTTTATCATCAGGGAAGCACCGCCAGGAAGTTTCTCTTCTCCCGGCTGAAATATCAACTTGATGGTACCTTCAAACTCATCTTTCAGCAGATTCAGAATCCTGGCAACTCCGAGCAACATGGCGGTATGCGCATCATGACCGCAGGCATGCATCACACCGGGAACCGACGATTTGTAAGGACATTTGTTCTTCTCCTGTATAGGAAGAGCGTCGGTATCAGCACGAAGGGCGATGGTTTTCTTTTCCGGATTCCTGCCTCTTATAACAGCGACGATACCGGTCGGTGTCATCTGTTCATGCTCTATATTCCATGATGTCAGGAAGTTATGAATCACCTGGATGGCATTATATTCCTCGAAGCTCAATCCTGGGAACTCATGCAGATAACGTCTAATATCTACGATGTCTTTATGAAATCTTTTAGCAAGTTCTTTGATTCTGTTAATCATAACGAAAGATGTTTATGTCAGTCTTTGACTGTCAACAGTCAACAGACTTTGTGCAAATATAAATAATAAATAGTTAAGAGGAGTTGAAAAATTTTATGTTTAATTCTCATATTCTCAATTTTTCAGTTTAAAAGAAGTCCATCGTTTAGAATAAACTATTATCTTTACGCATCGGAAAATCGACATTGATAAAACAGGTGTTGAAAGAAGTAGATCCTCCATATCTGCTGGTCTCAGCTGAAGACTCTCTCGTAGAGGCACACGGACGTGTGTCTTGGAATTGAAAGTTGAAAATTAAGGACAAAGTCTGTTGTCTGTTTACTTAAAAAAATCTTTCTCCTTTTTTCTTTTGTCTTTTGTCTTTTTATTATCTTTGCATAAATCATATAAATGTAAAAGTGTAAGTGTCGAGATGGGAAAAGAAGAGAATGTATCCAATAATTATGTAAGTGAAGAAAACGAATATTCAGACATCCTTAAAGAACCACAGATTGATATGTTTTTTGAAAATGGTTCTTTTGAACGTGACGAAGAAGGATGTATTCGTGTTCTTTCTTTATTTTCTGGATGTGGGGGTATGGATTTAGGCTTGGAAGGCGGATTTATATGTCATAAAAAATCTGTTATCAATAATGAATATATTGATAGAAATATTGATGACGACTGGGTGCTGTTGAAGAGAACATTGTTTCGTACGGTCTTCGCTTGTGATATTTTGCCGGAAGCAAAAGCTGCGTGGCTGAAGTATTTCAGCAGATTTGATGTTAATCCTGAAATATATCATCTTCAGAGTGTTGTGGATTTGGTGAAGTTACACAAAAGCGGTCAAGATATATTCCCTAAAAATATCGATATTGTCACGGGTGGATTTCCTTGCCAAGATTTCAGCGTGGCGGGTAAGCGTAAAGGGTTTAATTCTTTGGTTTCCCATGATGGAGACAAAAAGAACAATGAAACAACAACCGAAGAGAATAGAGGTAAGCTTTATTTATGGATGAAGCAGGTTATTGAAATTGTTCAGCCTAAAATGTTTATTGCGGAGAATGTCAAAGGCATGGTAAGTCTTGGAGATGTTAAAGATATAATACAACATGATTTCTCCACAGCTCATGGTAATGATTATATCGTATTGACACCTAAGGTAGTACATGCCGCAAATTATGGAGTTCCAGAAACAAGAGAGCGTGTGATATTTATCGGAATAAAGAAATCAGCTTTATTGCCAGAAGTAAGAGAACTTTTGGAAAAAGAAATAATACCGGATAAATACAATCCTTATCCACAACCAACGCATAATATAGACAATGGTCCGGATTCCAATCATGTTACGTGTAATGACATATTGGGGAAATTATTAGAACCAGAAGAATCCAAAGATCTGTCGCATAAATCCTATTCGAAGGCGAAATTCCTTAATAATGGCAGTCAGGGTCAAACTGAAATAAATATGAACGGATTAGGTCCGACCATTCGTTCGGAACATCATGGTAATATTGAATTTAGAAGATTGTCTGCAGAACATGGCGGCCGTAATTACAAAGAGTTGGAAGATGGTAAGAAAGAACGCAGATTATCTCCTCGTGAATGTGCTTTGATACAGACTTTCCCTCCGGATTTCCCTTTTGTTCATTATAAGCCATATATGAAAAAATATGCGGTCAGTCCGTCAAGTGCATATAAAGTCATAGGCAATGCAGTTCCGCCTATGCTGGCTTTTAATCTGGCAAAACGTATTGAGGAAGTCTGGCCTTTGTATTTTGGAGGATGATTATATGGAAGAGAGTCGTATTATTGCAATCCGCAAAAAAGATGTTGATTTGGCACATCGGGCGTTCGCTGATTTGATGCATAAGACAAAGGAAATTTTAAATGAGGATGCCAAGCTTAATCCTTACACATATAAATCATATTCCACATCGGAATTGGAAGAATGTTCTGTGGAAAAGATAAAATTGGCTTGTGAAAATACTCCTTTTGATGCAGATGAAGTGAAACTTATTTCTGGACAGAAATTCCCTGATATCATAGCTGATAAATATTATGGAATTGAGGTGAAAATGACTAAAAAGAATCATTGGACTTCCATCGGAAGCAGCATTGTTGAATCGACTAGAGATAAATACGTTGAGAATATATATGTTCTTTTTGCTAAGATGGGCGGAGAATTCCCTGAGTTTTTATGTCGTCCATATCAAGATGTCATGTACGATATTGTAGTAAGTCATTCTCCTCGTTATCTTATCGATATGAAGTTGGACAATGGTCATACCATTTTCGATAAGATGAATGTGTCGTATGACGAGTTCAGAACAGATCCACATTCCATAGATAAGGTCAGAAATTATTATAGGCAAAAATCAATAGATGATAACAAATTGGAGATGCCATGGTGGGTTACATCGGAGAACTCAGAGGAAGAAAAACCATTTAACATTTCATTGTGGAATAATCTGTCTGTTGATGAAAAGAAGAAACTGAAAGCAATGTGTATGATATTATTCCCGGAAGCCATAAATCCTAAAGGAGGACAAAAGAAATATAATCAGACGACATTATGGTTGTGTTCTTACAAGCAGATTGTGATGCCGAATATAAGAGATTTATATACAGCAGGAGGAAAAATCACTCATATAAACGGTAATAGACTTGAAGTTGCATTGCCTCAGGTCTTTAACCAAATAATTATTTGTTCAGATTTGATTAAAGAAATGCTTGAAAATCCTTCATCAGAATTGATGATGCTGATACATGATTATAATCCGTCATTGTTGAAAGGAGCAGATTTATGGGATGAATGGGTTAAGATATGTTCGGTATATGCAAAGAGTTACAATGTAAATCTGATGGAGCTTATTAACAATAAACCTCAATTTGGATTTTCTAGAGAGTAGATAGATTCATTGTTAATTTTAGTCAATAGACAAAGTTCAACAATCAGTATCAAAAAAATCTTTCTCCTTTTTTCTTTTGTCTTTTGTCTTTTTATTATCTTTGTCACTTCGTTAACAAATTTATTAAAATGGCTCAGAAACCTTCTATACCGAAAGGAACTCGCGACTTCTTACCTGAAGTCATGGTTCGTCGTAATTATATCTTCGATACTATAAAGACAGTTTTTAAACGCTTTGGATTTCAACCTATTGAGACTCCGTCAATGGAAAACCTTAGCACTCTCCTCGGAAAATACGGAGAGGAAGGCGATAAACTTCTTTTCAGAATATTAAACTCTGGCGACTTTTTGTCGGGCGTGGAACAAAATGGCGAGACGCTTCAATCTGAAAAGATCGCCGGTAAGATTTGTGAGAAAGGTCTCCGCTATGACCTCACAGTGCCTTTCGCCCGCTTCGTGGTACAATATCGCGACCAGATTTCATTCCCGTTCCGCCGCTATCAGATCCAACCTGTATGGCGTGCTGACCGTCCTCAGAAAGGTCGTTACCGCGAGTTCTATCAATGCGATGTCGACATCGTGGGAAGCAACTCTCTCCTTAACGAAGCAGAACTCGTACAGATAGTAGATGAAGTCTTCAACGCCTTGAAGATTAACGTCGTCCTTAAGATAAACAACAGAAAAGTCCTCGCAGGTATCGCTGAATATATTGGCAAACCTGATGCATTGGTTGACATCACCGTGGCGATCGACAAATTAGATAAAATCGGGATCGAGGCTGTTAACGCAGAACTCGCACAGAAAGGTCTCGACGAAAACGCCATTGAGAAGTTACAACCTATTCTCTTCATGAAAGGCGACGCCCGCGAGAAATTCGCTCAGCTTAAGTCGTTGATGGCAGGCATCGAAGTCGGTGAAAAAGGCATCGAGGAATTAGAGACATTATTCAATTACATCGACGATATGAATGTCGGCATCGAATATGAACTCGACCTCACCCTCGCCCGCGGCTTGAATTATTATACTGGAGCAATATTCGAAGTCAAGGCAAAAGACGTCGCAATGGGTAGCATCTCCGGCGGCGGTCGTTACGACAACCTCACAGGTATCTTCGGTTTGCAAGGCGTCTCCGGCGTAGGCATCAGCTTCGGTGCAGATCGTATCTACGACGTTCTCACAGAACTAAACCTCTTCCCGGAAAGAAACGTCGACAGCACTGAAGTGATATTCCTTAACTTCGGAAGTAAAGAAGAACGTTATTGCTTGCCTTATCTTCAACAACTTAGAAGAAACGGTATCAACGCAGAAATATATCCTGACTCAGCCAAGATTCAAAAACAAATGAAATACGCCGACCAACGCGGAATCCCTGTAGTAATCATGGCCGGCGAAGACGAGATGAACAACAAGACATTCACCGTCAAATTCATGAAAGAAGGAAGACAGGAAAATGTTGCAGCAGAAAATTTATTAGATATAATTAGGAATTAAAAATGGTAGAACGCATCGAATGCGTCCTTTGGATTTTGAATATAGAATTAAAATAATAATCAAAACATATATTAAAAATGAATACACATTATATTTCAGCAGAAAAATTAACATTTGCAAGAGTTAATGAAATTGTAACAAAAGGTTATAAACTTGCTTTGTCAGAAGATGCCAAGGCTCGCATCCAAAAATGCCGCGACTATTTAGACAAGAAGATGGAGACTCAGGAAACTCCAATCTACGGTATCACAACAGGTTTCGGTTCTTTATGCAACCACAGCATCTCTAAAGAAGACCTCAGCACACTTCAAAAGAACCTCGTGATGTCACACGCTTGCGGAACAGGCGAATACGTTCCTAAAGAAATTATCCGCATTATGATTTTATTGAAGGTTCAAAGTCTTTCATACGGCAACTCCGGCGTACAAGTCATTACAGTACAACGTCTCATCGACTTCTTCAACAACGACGTGCTTCCTGTAGTTTATAATCAAGGTTCACTCGGCGCATCAGGCGACTTGGCTCCATTGGCAAATTTGATGTTACCTTTACTCGGATTAGGCGAAGTTCATTACAAAGGTGAAATCGTTCCTGCTGAAGTAGTGATGAAAGAATTCGGTTGGGAACCTATCACACTCCAATCAAAAGAAGGTCTGGCACTTCTCAACGGAACACAATTTATGAGTTCATACGGAACATACGTATTACTCAAGGCATTCCGTCTCTCATATCTCGCCGACCTCATTGGCGCCGTTTCATTAGACGCTTTCGACGGACGTATTGAGCCATTCTACGATCAAGTACATCAGATCCGTCATCACGAAGGACAAATCAAGACAGCAGAACGTTTCCGTAACTTATTAAAAGGCAGCGAACTCATCGCTCGCGAAAAGAAACACGTTCAAGACCCATATTCATTCCGTTGCATCCCACAAGTACACGGCGCTTCAAAAGACGCTATCAAATATGTAGCTTCTGTATTCTTGAATGAAATCAACGCTGTTACCGACAACCCGACAATCTTCCCTGACGAAGATTTAGTCATCTCGGCAGGTAACTTCCACGGACAACCTCTCGCCATCACATTAGATTTCTTGGCAATAGCAATGGCAGAACTCGGCAATATCAGTGAGAGAAGAGTTTACCAACTCATAGGCGGCAAACGCGAACTCCCTTCATTCTTGGTCGCAGAACCAGGTCTCAACTCAGGCTTTATGATTCCACAATACGCAGCAGCTTCTATCGTAAGTCAAAGCAAACAATTATGCGCTCCGGCATCAGTCGATAGCATCGAATCGTCACAAGGTCAAGAAGACCACGTAAGTATGGGCGCTAACGCAGCAACAAAAGCATTACGTGTAGCCGACAATTTGGAAAGAGTTCTCGCTATCGAATTGTTCAACGCAGCACAAGCTTTAGATTTCAGAAGACCATTGAAGTCATCAGAAGCAATCGAAAAATTCGTAGCAGAATATCGTAAAGAAGTCGAGTTCGTTAAGACCGACAAAGTCATGTACACTGAAATCGCTAAGTCAGTGAACTTTTTACAAAACTACAATGTTGAGATTCAATAAAGTTCATAGTTGATAGTTTATAGTTCATAGTAGTTAAGAAGTTAAAAGTTTTTAAGTATAAGAGTTTATCTGAATAAATAACTTTAAACTTTAAACTATGAACTATAAACTTTACAACTACTATAAACTATTAACTTTAAACTATAAACTTTAAAAACATGGAAGACAACACCTTTTACGCAGAAGAGCAACAAGAGCAGCCTAAACGTCCGGAAATGTTGACAGTGCTGTGCGTTTTGTCGTTCATCAACGCAGCATGGAACACATTATCGAATTTCGTTTCATTTGCTTTTTACAATACTTTCCAGAACCTGTTCACTCAGCTTAGAGAAGGTTCAGGTGTCTATGAAGACATGGCAGAGCAGATGGGCGACAATTGGGATGTTATGGTTCAAGCAACAGAAATGGCATCTTCAATAAGCAGAGGATATTATTTCTTAGAGATGATATTGTTCATCGCATCATTCATCGGTGTCCGCATGATGTGGAAATTACAGAAAAAAGGATTTCATGTGTATGCCATAGCACAGATCGTCATGCTGATAGTAACAACAGTATTTACCAAAATTACATTCGGACCAGTTTTATGGACCGCATTGTTTATAGCAATGTATTATCCACATTATAAGAAATCTATGCAATAATGGGCAAGAAGAAACAAGACATAACAGATATTTTCATCAGAGGCAGAAAACTGACTTTAGGAGTCAAACTATTTGGTGCTTTTGCAATTACTTATTACCTGTTATATTTCTTGTTACTTACAGTATTCGGTATTTTTTACAGAAACGTCTATAATCCGAAATATTCTGGAGAAACATTATTCCAAGGTATGTTAATGTCAGCAATATTATGGTTTATTGTAGGTATGATTGTAGTTAGTATAATACTCTTGTTTAAGAGGAAATACTATGGCAAGTTCCTATTTATGATTTTTACCATAATACTACTTGCTTTTCAATTAATTACATCAGAGAACCATATATGGGTAATATACATCTTAGAACTTATGTTATTCATAATTATGGCCCCTCTTAAAGTTTTTGTCAACATTAACAAAAATATCAAAGGAAAAGTAACTGATATCAGCAATATAGAAAATATAATAAACAAATAAAGAAGATGATAAATATTACCATAGCAGGCGACCTCGGCAGCGGCAAAAGTACAGTTGCCAATCATCTAATAAATAATATCAACTACAGAATAGAATCTGCAGGATTGATATTCAGAAGATTAGCCGAAGAACATGGAATGACCGCCAAAGAATTCAACCAGTTCATTGAAAGCAACCCTAAATACGATAATATGGTAGATGATGCCATTAAAGAAATGGGGGAAAAAGAAGAAAATATCATCTTCGACTCCCGTCTCGCATGGTTTTTCGTTCCTAAATCATTTAAGATTTATATGTATGTTGACGTTGATGTCGCTACAGAACGTATCTTTAACGATAAAGGTCGTATAAGCGAGTCATATTCCGATATAGCAACAGCCAAGAAAGAAATTATAGAGAGAAGACAAAGTGAAGTGTTGAGATATAAGACATTCTATAATGCTGACATTAACAATTACAAAAACTATGACTTCATCATCGATACAAGTCACGCCACCAAGGAAGAGGTCAACGACTTGGTTTTAGATAGTTTTAATGCATTTGAACAAGGCAAGGAATACGATAAGGTATGGTTATCTCCAAAAAATCTTGATTTGAGCAAGAATATATCCAATGAAGAAGATGTAAATTCCGATGAAATTGAAATCGTAAAAAAAGATGGAAAATTCTTTGTTTTCAGAGGACATTCTAAAGTTAGAACCGCTACTGAAGAAGGAAAGAATTTAGTTGCTATAAAGGCAATATTTGAATAATGCATAATTAAAATTCATAATGCATAATTAAAGAGACGATGGTCGTCTCTTTTTTTGTTGCTTATCATCAACGAATCTTAAGACTAATAAAGTACATATAAAAAAAACCGCTCAAGACTTTGAGCGGTTTGCGGTGCTGACGAGACTCGAACTCGCGACCTCCTGCGTGACAGGCAGGCATTCTAACCAAACTGAACTACAGCACCTGCTTTTTTTATTTCATCAACTTCGTTATTTCGTTGTTGATTACGGGTGCAAAGATACAACCTTTTTTCATATCTGCAAGCATTTTTTCAAAAAAAAATTCAATATTTTTCAATTATTTTTTATCAATTTGATTATCAATATTTTAAATAACAAATAATTATTTTAAAATTAAACAACCATCTTCTCTAATATTATAATATTTTATTCCCAAATCATTAGATTCTTCAATTATTCTTGACACCAAATAATATGGCACACTGCCATCAATTATAAGATTATCAAAATCATACGCTTTTAAAAGCGATGACAATTTATGTCTTTTTCTCCCATAAATAAGCATATAATCCAATGGAATACGATAATCTAAATCTTCCTTATAAAAATCACTTCCATCGGACAATCCAATCAACTTTCCATCAAAAGTTACGACATTTTTTCTCTTTTTTACGAAATTGTAATCAAAATCGTCTTCCAAAAGTTTACTTTCTCCATTATTAAAAACTCCCCTACTCACCAAAAAATTTTCAATATTGTAAGAAAACACTGATTCATCATTAATAAAAGCTGTATCCGTCATCAAAATATGCGAACATCCATTAATGAAATCAATTGCTGTCATATTATTTACAGAATATATTATCACTTCTTTCTGTTTGTTTTGGTGATATAGATTATTGATATTTACAATCAAAAAAATACAAACCATAGACATAATAAAAATCAAGATTTTACCAGATTTAAACTCAGCAAAAAATAATATTGCCAATAATATCAACAACAAAATAAAAAACTGGTTTTCGTCAATGTAAATACCTTTCACAATGGAATATGGCAAAGATTCAATCCAAGAAACTGCAATGTTCATTACATAAATCATTTTAGACACAAAATACGCCACAATGTTATTCAAAAAAGGAATAAAGGAAATCAACAACATAATCATTCCACCAACAATAACAACAGAAGACATAGGAGTCATAAAAAGATTGCTCAACCAAAAATATATTGGGAATTGATGAAAATAATAAATCGTAAAAGGAATAGTAGCAATCTGAGCAGCTATTGTAACTGCAGTAATTTCCCATATTTTATTAAATATCTTATACTTAAAATAAAACATCCTTGTTATTGGTGTCTGTAATACAACAATTCCAATAACTGCGGCATAAGACAGTAAGAAACCAATATCAAACAAATTTGCAGGATTAATACACAACAATATAAATGCAGATGCCGCTAATGAATTAAGCAATATACCTTTCCTATTGATGATATTACCGACAATAACAAACGAAAGCATTATTGTAGCTCTCAAAATAGATGGTGCCAATCCGGCGAGCATCGCATAAAACCAAATCAGAAGAAGAAGAATTATTTGTTTCACAACACGTTGAGTTTTGTTTCTATCATTCAGGAACAGCAACATATATGAAAACACCATAAATACCACACCCACATGAAGACCCGACACACAAAGTATATGCATAGCACCCGCCGCAACATATCTATGTCGTAGGTCATAAGGCAAACTATCATCATAACCAAGTAAAATAGCTGCGGCAACTGCATATTCGTCACCTCGGATTCCGAGACGTTGCATTGTTTCCAAAAGATAATCTCTGATAAAGTATGAAAATCTATAGATTGGATTCGCATCATTATAACCCAAATCAATCCAATCTTCCGATTTTAGATACACCTGATGAGTGACACCTTTTTTATATAAGTATTCCTTATAATTGAACTGCTCCGGATTAGGAGGTTTTTCAACTTCTTCCGGATTTTTAAGAATCAATATACAATCGCCATACTTAAGATTTAAGGACATTTCTCCTTTTTCAAAATATGCAATTATTTTTGAATCAATATTAAAAATAGAATTGCTGTCTGTTTTAACAGCAACGAGTTCCATCATTACTTTTACAGATTTCTCTTTAGTTATAGGACACTCCACCAAACGAGCCACATAATAAGAAGCGTTCTTAATCTCTGATATATCATTGATTTGTAATTTGAAATCCTTAACCATTACAAAAAAGATACCCATCATTAACAAATACGCAAACAACACAACAGAAAACATCCATCTATTGCGATAGTTCTTTATTAATGATGATATAATTATTAGGAATACCAATAACGAGGAAAGAATTATCAAGAGAAGCGGCAACAATTTTTCTGATATCGGTATATTTATAAAAGAAAAAGCGGTCCATATTCCTAAAGCAAAAGGAATTAACAATCTGATAAAAGGATATTTACACCAAGTAACCATCTTGCTTCATAAATTTTGGATTCACGCCGCAAGATAAGAATAATTTTAACACACAAAACATTTATTTACAATATTTTATGTTAAAATTATTTAGATATTCTTATTTATTTTTAAGATTAGAGACAATAATTGAAGCTGCATTATCTGAAGCACCCGCATTACCAAGTACATGACGCAATTCATCATAATCTTCCAATATTTCGCGCTGTCTCTTATGATTTGTCAACAACAGATCCAATTCATTTTTTATATTATCAGGCGTCAAATCGTGTTGTATCAACTCTTTAACGACTGGTTTATCCATAATAAGATTAACTAGACAAATATATTTAACCTTAATAAGATTCTTCGCAATAATATAAGAGATCGGATTTCCTTTATAGCAAACCACTTCTGGAACATATAACAAAGCCGTTTCCAAAGTAGCGGTGCCGGAAGTAACCACAGCAGCGCTTGCCACTTGCAACAACTGATAGGTTTTACCGAAAACAATACTAACGTTTTCATCACCAATTATCGATTTATAGAACTCCTCATCCAAAGATGGTGCGCCAGCTATAACAAATTGATATTTAGGATATAGATTCACAATCTTCAACATCACCTCCAACATTCTCGACACTTCCTGTTTACGACTACCAGGCAATAATGCAATTATCTCTTTCTTGGAATCAAGATTATTCTGCTTGGCAAAAATCTTCTTATTAATATTTTTTAATTTCGATAATTCATCAAGCAAAGGATGACCTACAAATTGAGCATCAACGTTATATTCTTCGTAGAAAGGTTTCTCGAAAGGCAATATAACCAACATCTTATCAACAACTTTCTTCAAAGTATGGACTCTACGTTTTTTCCACGCCCAAACTTGTGGCGAAATATAATAATACACCTTAATATTATGTTTATGAGCGAATTTAGCCACCTTTATATTAAATCCAGGATAATCGATAAGAACAATTGCGTCAGGAGCAAATTTTAAAATATCCTTCTTACAAAATTTAAGATTATTCAATATGGTTCTCAAATGCATCAGAACCTCCACAAAACCCATAAATGCCAGGTTTCTATAATGCTTCACCAAGGTCGCGCCTTGTTTTTTCATAAGGTCACCGCCCCATGCACGAATCTTAGCACGCGGATCTTTTTTCTTAATAGAGGCAATCAGATTAGAACCATGCAAATCGCCTGAAGCCTCTCCAGCAATGATATAATATTTCATTTTAAAACAATATACATTATCAACACAACACCTATCAAAGTTGTAAACATCATCCCTTTACCAAACGATTCAAGATCCCATTTTACCAACATAAATCTAGACAACAAAAGATTTGGTATAAGAGATACGATATAAACCCAAAGAGCGTCACGACTTTGTGAAAAATAAGCATAATTTGTAAACATATTTATTATGCTATATAACGCGAAAAAAATCGCGACTGAAGAAACAACTCCCATTAAAAAACTATCTTTTATCTTCATCTAAAAAAATTTTAACATTTGATACAACTTATGCGTAGGCAAACCCATTACATTAAAATAAGAACCCTCAACATTGTTAACTCCAATATAACCTATCCATTCTTGGATACCGTATGAACCTGCCTTATCAAAAGGTTTGAATTCACTTACGTAATATTCTATCTCATCCTCATCCAAGACATCAAAAGAAACCTTTGATGTGACAGAAAAAGTCTTGATTCTCTCGGCAGTACGAATCGTAACACCAGTAATTACAGAATGTTTCTTACCAGAGATAAGACGTAACATATTAGTTGCATCTTCAGCATCTACAGGTTTTCCGAGAATTTTATCATCAACAACGACAATCGTATCAGCCGTTATAACCAGATAATTTTCAGGAAGTTCAGACTCTTCAAAAGCTTTCGCTTTTTTTAGACTTAAAAATGGTGCGACATCAAAGACCGAAATATTTTTTGAATACGACTCATCAACATCTTTTGTTAAAACAGAAAACTCGACACCAATACCTTTAAGAAGTTCCTGACGTCTTGGCGATTTAGATGCTAAAACAATATTGTATTTTTTAAGATTAGTTAACATAATTATATAAAAATCATTGATAAAATTCCAAATAACATAATTATTTTTAAGAAAACAGAGTTTCTATGATAATTCATTTCAACATTCTTATTGAAGAATTGAAATATTAAGATTGTCAAACTATTCCATATCACAAACATAATTACCAACGCAACATAAAAATCAAGTTTATACAAAACCACTTGATAAAATAGTAAAAGTAACCATACCAACGAGGTAAGCACTCCCAATATTATGTTCATTATTTTTACACCGAATACAATCGGTATAGTTCTACAACGAGTTACCGAATCACCTTTAAAATCCTCAGCATCTTTTATAATCTCTCTTATCATCGTCATTAAAAAAGCGAAAGATGTGTAAATCAACACATAAGGAAGTATTGACATTATTGTATCTTTTACTGCATAAAGTATCAAGGCATTATTTGACAGATACAATATTTCAAAAAGCCAAGGCAGAAAAACCGCAAATGCCACTGAAATTGAAACTATCAGATTACCAATTATCAATTTCTTTTTATATGTAACAGAATAAGAATAAAGCAAGCACACCAATAAAACCAAAATAGCAAAAAGCAGATAAAACTTAGTATCTAGAATCAATATACTTGATGCAAGACCAGCGACTAAACCTATAATCGTCAATATTATATAAAAAAACCTGGTAACATCTTCGGAAAAAATTTTAGATACGATAAGTTTATCCGCCTTATTAACTTTATCAATTTCCACATCGAAATAATCATTGATTACATAACCTCCCGCAACTATGAAAATCATAGAAATGATAAGAAAAGTAAATGCAGGCGATGCTGGCATTGCGTCCACAATACCAGTTTCAAACATAGGAAACATCAAGCAATAATAAACCAGAAGCATCATTATTGCTATCATCAAAAGATTAGACCAACGTATCAGTTTAAAAAACGCTTTTATCTTATTCATTATCATATACTACCATATGTAACAACTAAAATCTTTCATCCATTTATCCTGTGCTTTAAGTACTTGTTCAATAATATCGCGAACCGCACCTCTTCCACCTCCGAAATGACTGATATATAAACTAATATCTTTAATTTCAGGAGAAGCATCAGCAGGACACACTGGCAGACCAACCATTTTCATTACAGGATAATCAGGCAAATCGTCACCCATATAAACAATTTGTTCAGGTTTCAAATTATTGGTTTCCATATACTTCTGAAGGACTTCAACCTTATTGGCAGAACGAACGAAAACATCTTTCACACCCAACATCGCCATTCGTTTTTCTATTGAAACAGAATACCCCCCAGTAATAACAGCTACGTTATACCCCAATCTCACAGCAAGTTGCAAAGCATAACCATCTTTAACGTTACTACTGCGTAAAGGCACGCCATTACCATCAACCAAAACATCACCGGATGTCATAACACCATCATAATCAAAGATAAAAGTTGTAATATCTTTTAAATTTTCCTTATAATTCTTCATATTTTGTATTTATTAAGTATATAATTTGTTAACAACTGATATA
>JAZUST010000149.1:0-18189 GCA_045606865.1 Bacteroidales bacterium | reverse complement strand
AACAACACCTTGTCGAAAGTGATTGTGCCTTCGACTTCACCATTCAAACGATTGCAATAGATCTTGTCACCTTTGCTAACTTTGAATTGTTGCCCTGCGATTTCTACAATTGCGTACATTCTTTAAATTTAAGTTGAAATTTATTTCTGATTTTTCGGACTGCAAAAGTACATTTTTTTTTGATACGAAAAACATACGGAAGAAAATTAATTTTTGAACTATGACTATAGATACCGTTCCCGTTCCTACTCCCGTCCCCACTCCCGCTCCCAACTCCCGTACCTCGGTTCAAAAAAAGTTATCCGTTCTTAGTTCTTCGTTCAAAGTTTTTCTTATCTTTGCGAAATTGTACAATGATATATATAAATCATATACTATGATAGTATTCTTTGAAAATAAACAACGTAATATCATCGCTTTAGAAAGCAATGAACGTTTGAATCCTGAAACAATTTCCAAATTAGTTTGGTTATTCGACGAAGCAAAACAAATCTTGTCTCCTACCATCGAAGGTTATTTCTTCGGTCCTCGCAAGGAAATGATAACCCCATGGAGCACCAATGCAGTGGAGATAACACAAAATATGGGCATCAGCGGGATAACCCGTATTGAGGAATTCATTCCAGTTGCCGCCGACGACAACAGCTTCGACCCTATGCTTCAGTCGAAATATAATAACTTAGACCAAAAATTATTCTTCATAGACCGCAAACCTGAACCTATCAAAAACATCGATGACATAGAGTCATACAACATACAAGAAGGTTTGGCATTAAGCGAAATAGAAATCAATTATTTAAAGGAAATCAGTGCTAAAATCGGTCGTCCATTAACAGATAGTGAAGTATATGGATTTGCACAAGTCAACTCAGAGCATTGTCGCCATAAGATTTTCGGCGGCACTTTCATCATCGATGGAAAAGAAATGCCGTCGTCTCTCTTCGCTCTCATCAAGAAGACTTCAAAAGAAAATCCTAACAGATTAGTATCAGCATATAAAGACAATGTCGCTTTCATCTTGGGTCCTAAGGTAGAACAATTCGCTCCTAAGACACAACATCAAGCCGACTTTTTCCAGATTCAAGACATCGATACTGTGATATCATTGAAGGCTGAGACACACAACTTCCCTACTACTGTTGAGCCTTTCAACGGAGCGGCGACAGGCGGTGGCGGTGAAATCAGAGACCGTCTTGCAGGTGGCAAGGGCAGTATCCCTTTAGCAGGTACCGCAGTATATATGACATCATATCCTCGCACAGAAGAAACACGCGAGTGGGAACAAGGTTTCGAAGAACGTGAATGGTTGTATCAAGATCCAGCCGACATCCTCATTAAGGCTTCTAACGGTGCCTCCGACTTCGGCAACAAATTCGGACAACCTCTCATCAACGGTAGTCTTCTCACTTTCGAGCATCAGGAAGATGGCAAAGAATTCGGTTTCGACAAGGTTATCATGCTCGCCGGCGGTATCGGCTTCGCAAGAAAGGAAGACAGTCTCAAGGAAGACCCGGAACCAGGCGACCTCATCATAGTATTAGGCGGCGACAACTATCGCATCGGTATGGGTGGCGGCGCAGTATCAAGTGTCGACACAGGACAATACAGCAACGCCATCGAACTTAACGCCGTACAAAGAGCAAACCCTGAAATGCAAAAACGCGTCGCCAACGTGGTACGCGCCATGACAGAATGCGGCAACAACCCAATACGTTCTATACACGACCACGGAGCAGGCGGTCACCTCAACTGTCTCTCTGAACTCATCGACAAAAGCGGCGGCGTCATTAACGTAGGTAAACTCCCTGTAGGCGACCCTACATTATCAGACAAAGAAATAATCGGTAACGAGTCGCAAGAAAGAATGGGTCTCTTAGTTAATAAGAAAGATACTGAAATAATCAGACAGACAGCACTCAGAGAACGCGCTCCTTATTTCTTAGTTGGTGAAGCAACAAACGATGAGCGTCTACGTTTCATCAGAGAAAACGGCGAAAACGCCATCGACCTCACTCTGTCTGACTTCTTCGGCAGCACTCCAAAAACCGTTCTCCACGACACCGATAAACCATATCATTTCAACGATATAGAATATAAGAAAGAAGAATTTAACAAATATCTTGAACAAGTGCTTCAATTGGAGGCAGTGGCATGTAAAGACTGGTTGACAAACAAAGTTGACCGTTCGGTAACAGGACGTATAGCTTTACAACAATGTGCCGGTGCTATCCAACTTCCTCTTAACAACTTAGGCATTAGCACTCTCGACTACCAAGGTATAAAAGGTATCGGCACAGCATTAGGTCACTCTCCGGTGGCAGCACTTGCCGACCCTGCAAAAGGTTCACGTCTCGCAGTGGCAGAATCTCTTACAAATATCATCTGGGCACCAATCGAAGAAAACATAAAAGGTATTTCATTGAGCGCAAACTGGATGTGGCCAGCTAAGAACGAAGGTGAAAACGCACGTCTATACAAAGCAGTGAAAGCTCTCAGCGACTTCTGCATCGCATTAGGCATCAACGTGCCAACAGGTAAAGACTCATTGTCGATGACTCAAAAATATCCTAACGGACAAAAAGTTATGTCTCCTGGTACAGTCATCGTGACAGCTGTAGGCGAAGTATCTAACATCCGTAAGACCATAAAACCTGTTTTGTGTCAAGATAAAGAAACAGAATTGTTATATGTCAACTTCTCAAAAGATGACTTCCAACTCGGAGGCAGCAGTTTAGCACAAGTCTTAGACAAGATAGGCAACAACACTCCTGACGTAAAAGACACTGAATATTTCAAAAATTGCTTCAACACAATTCAAAGTCTCATAGAGCAGGGTCTTATCGTGGCAGGTCACGACGTATCAGCAGGTGGTTTGATTACCACATTATTAGAAATGACATTCGCCAACTGCGAAGGCGGTATCAACATCGACCTCTCGGCATTCAACAACAACGACCTCATCTCTGTTGCATTCAGCGAACAACCGGCAGTCGTCATCCAAGTAAGAGACAATAAGGCAAAAGAAATTCTTGCTAACAACAATATAGATTTCGTTGTCATCGGCAAACCACAAGACAAACGAGAAATCACATTAAAGAAAGATGAAGAGTCATACAATTTAGACATCAATGTATTGCGTGACGTATGGTATAAGAGTTCATATCTCTTAGATAAGAAACAAAGCGGCGAAGCAAAAGCTACAGAACGTTTTGAAAACTACAAGAAGCAGGATTTACGTTACGATTTCAGTTCTAAGTTTACAGGCAAAGCGGCAGACTTGGGCATCGACATGCACAGAAGAGAGCCATCGGGAGTGAAGGCAGCTATCATCAGAGAAAAAGGCGTTAACGGTGACCGTGAAATGGCTTACGCATTATACCTCGCAGGTTTCGACGTGAAAGACGTACACACCACAGACCTTATCAATGGTAAGGAAGATTTGAGCGATGTCAACATGATTGTTTTCGTTGGCGGATTCTCAAACTCCGACGTATTAGGTTCTGCAAAAGGCTGGGCAGGCGCATTGTTATATAATGAAAAAGCACGTACTGCCATCGAGAAATTCTATGCTCGCGAAGATACCTTAAGTCTCGGCGTATGCAATGGTTGCCAACTTATGACAGCATTGAAACTCGTCTATCCAGACCACGAAGAACATCCTGTTATGTTACATAACGACTCACATAAGTTCGAATCTAACTTCATCAATGTTGATGTCAATCATAGCAATAGCATCATGTTGTCGTCATTGGCAGGACGCCGTCTCGGTGTATGGATCGCTCACGGCGAAGGTAAGTTCAACTTCCCATATTATAAAGATAAATACAACATCGCTATGAGTTACAGTTTCAATGATTATCCTGGTAATCCTAATGGCAGCGACTGGGACGTGGCAGCAATATGTTCTAACGATGGACGTCACCTCGCGATGATGCCTCACATCGAACGCGCCTTCTTACCATGGCAATGGCCTTATTATCCAGAAGACAGAAAGAATGATGAGGTAGCTCCTTGGATTGAAGCTTTCGTGAACGCATACAACTGGATTAAAAACAAGAATAATCAAGAATGATGAATAAGTCACAGAAATTAGGTATACAAGGCAGACCTGACGTGCCTCCGAGACTATTCGACCTTGTACCTCGTTATGTAGAAAAATATGGATATAAAGACTGCCTCTTCGCCGGAAAAGTCGACCGTAAGTGGGTGAAATATAATGGAGAGAAGTTCTATGAAATGACTAACTCCATTAGTTATGGACTTTTAAAAATTGGCGTGAAGAAAGGCGACCGCATCGCTCTGATAGCAACCAATGCTCCTGAATGGAACATGATTGACTTCGCTATACAACAAGTAGGTGCCATCTGTATTCCAATATATCCGACAATCAGTCATGACGACTACGACTATATCTTCAAACATTCTGAAGCAAGCATCGCTTTCGTAACAAACAAGTTCTTATATAGTAAGGTAGCAGATATCATAGAGACCATCCCAACAATAAAAGACGTATATCTCATCAGAGAAAGCGAAGGGATGAAGTCGCTGCAAGAACTCATCGACCTTGGTAATGCAAACAAGGACGAAGCAACATTAGAGGCAAGAAAAGCGGAAGTGAAAAATGAAGACATCGCTACAATCATCTATACCTCAGGTACAATGGGAACACCTAAAGGTGTGATGCTCACTCATCGCAACATCTTGTCGGTGGTGGAATATCTCTGCCCGCTCTACCCTATCAACGAGAAGCATGACGCAATAAGTTATCTGCCTCTTTCTCATATCTATGAAAGAACAGTTCAATATTGTCATATATATTTAGGTTGCACGACATATTACGTAGATAATCTCGGAGCCATCATCGATACTATGGCGGAAATCAAACCAAAACATTTTACATCCGTACCTCGTCTGATAGAGAAAGTTTATCATACCATAGTAAGAAAAGGTCAGAAACTGACAGGTTTCAAGAAGACGATTTTCTTCTGGGCGTTACGTCTTGCAGAACGTTATGATGAGACAAAACGACATAACGGATGGTTCTATCGCCAGAAACTTAAGATTGCCGACAAACTTGTTTATACAAAATGGAGAGAAGTATTTGGTGGCAACCTCGAACTTATCATCTCTGGAGGTGCCGCTATCCAACCTCGTCTCACAAAAATATTTACCGCCATCGGAATACAACTTTCAGAAGGCTACGGTTTGACAGAAACATCACCTGTTATAGCATCCAACAGCTTGACATTAGGTAAACTTAAGTCAGGCACCGTCGGCGTAGTAATGGATAACCAAGAAGTTGTCATCGCTGAAAACGGCGAAATCCTCGTTAAAGGTCCTAACGTGATGCTCGGATATTATAAAGATGAGGAAAAGACAAAAGAAGCGATAGACGAAGACGGATACTTCCACACCGGCGACAAAGGCTGCTTCGATGAAGACGGTCTTCTTAAGATTACTGGACGCATCAAGGAAATCTTCAAGACTTCTATGGGTAAATATGTAAGTCCGGTTCTCATCGAAAACAGAATCAAGGAATCTCCTTTCATCGGCGAGATGTTGGTTATTGGCGAAGGACAGAAATTCGCGGCTGCTCTCATCTATCCTAACTTCGAACACCTGAAATCGTGGTGTAATATAAAAGGTATCCCTTATTCTACCGACGAGGAGATGATTCAAAACAAAGACATCATCATGCGTTACCGTAAAGAAATCGACAAATATAATAAGACCTTAGGCGATTACGAACAAGTGAAGAAGTTTGAGTTGATTGCCAAGGAATGGACTATCGAGTCTGGTGAGATGACTGCAAGTCTTAAACCACGTCGTAGCAAAATCATGAAGAACTACGCCGACTTGGTAGAAAAGATTTACGCTGAATAGATTTAGTCTATATATTTTATCATAAATATGTCCACTGATTTTCGCTGATTATTTGAGAGATTAATGCGATTATCAGTGGATATTTTCACTTTCTCCTAAAACAAATTTAGTATTACATTCAATATTGGCTGTTGGATAAACTCTATTTGTATTTCTTATTTGATATGCCGAAACACTTTGAGTTTTACTTAACCAATGATTCTCTATATCTTTATGTCTTATTACATTTGACAATTCATTAATAACGACATTCCAACATGAAGAGGAATAACGATGTTTATCCGAGATTTGAATCAACGGTCTCTCATCAATAAAACGAATCACTCCATAAACTGTTTTTGTCAAGATAGTTGAAGGCACAAAGACAATTCCGACACCAAAATCAGATATTAGTTTCGGCAACGATCTTAAATATCTCTTATCATTATTATGTAACAACCATTCATCAGATTCTATCCATTCTATCAAATCATTTTCGTTATATGAAGTCAATTCTAATTTTATATAATCCAACTCACCACGACGCAGCCAAGCATAAAGATAAACAGGGTCAATATCAACATTATTATGATCTTTGAACGAAGTAAAATATTTTTCTGAAGATTCATAAATCTGATTTTCATTATCAACATTGAAAAAGTCAAAAATGTCTTCCAGCAAATCATATCCATTCGTAAATTCATCACGAAGAAAATGTAATGCTTTCCTTAATTTAGAAAATGATTTCTTTGCTTTCTTATAATTTGATAAGTAGCGAGATTTTTCCATTAGATAATCCTCCTGGAATGAGGTAAGGAATTCCACAATTTGAGCATTATCTAATATTTCAGAAGTCTTATTAATAATTTTTAAGGATAGATGTTCCTTCAATCTTAAATTGGGAACTCCTATCAATTCTTCATAATTGTCAATACCATATAACTCAAAGACATCAGCAAGTTCTGCACCAACTGTATTCCTCAACGACAATGGATTCAATACTGAGACCTTCTTATTAATGTTCGTATCCATTTCAAATATTATAATTATGATTATTTACTGAAGTAATATATATCGTTCTTATAGAATCAAAATCTCCTTTCCAATCTGATGTAATTAATAAGTCATTATTCTCATTTATAATTTGATTGAAAAATTTTCGTACTACTCTTCCAACCCTAACCTTAAACACCATCGGTTCTTTGGAATGTGTTGCTTTTTTTATCTCAATTCTATTTTCAGTTCTGCCGTATACTGCATTGTAATCTCCTACCGAAGAGTAGTTCACTAATCTATCATGTAGTTTTATGGCAGGTTCCATCAAAGAAACACCAAATCTTTTAGAGAAATTCCTAGAGCAAATTCTATCGTCAGGGTTCAAAACAAAATCCCTATAACACTCAACATCCTTGTAATTGCTATATTTTATATTCATAAATTTTAAGTTAGCGGTTCTGTTTGCAAATGTAATATTATTTCGTAAAACCAATAATGCAAAAACTCTTTTTTTTATCTTTGCAATAAAATATTTTTATGACTTTCGAGCAAATATTATCTGATATTAAGAAAAGGAACTTCTCCCCTATTTATTTTCTGATGGGAGAAGAACCTTTCTTTATTGACAGCATCAGCGACGAATTAGAAAACAACATCCTCGATGAGGCCGAACGCTCATTCAACCAGATAATTTTGTATGGAAGCGATGTCAACGCCAAAGATATTATGACACAGGCACGAGCCTTCCCAATGATGGGAGAACATCTCGTAGTCATTGTGAAAGAAGCGCAAAACGTAAAAGACATCGAAAGCATAGCCGAATATTTAGACAAACTTCCTCCGACAACAATATTGGTAATATGCTATAAATACAAGAAATTAGACAAACGTAAAACTCTCGCGAAACAAATCGACAAGAAAGGAATTCTCTTCGAGTCGAAGAAATTATACGATAATAACATTCCCGATTGGATTGTGAAATATCTCGCATCCAAGAAATATAATATCACACCAAAAGCAGCCCAGATGTTAGCCGACTTCCTCGGCAACGACCTCCATAAGGTTAGAAACGAACTCGAGAAACTGATGGTGGCAGTACCAAAGTCGAAGAAGATCGACGACGTTGACGTAGAATATAATATAGGTATATCGAAAGACTTCAACGTCTTTGAACTACAAAAAGCCATCGGAGCAAAAGACTTCGTAAAAGCAAACCAGATAATAAATTATTTCGGCGACAATCCTAACGACAATCCTATCTTTATGACCATTGTCGTTCTTTATGGTTATTTCACAAAACTCCTGAAACTGCATTTCTCGAAAGACAAAGACAAGAACACTCTCGCCACAATGCTCGGCGTGAATCCTTATTTTGTAAACGATTATCTCGTCGCAGCACGTAATTATTCATGGACCGACTGCATGAAATGCATCGAAGTCCTTCGTGAATTCGATTTAAGGTCGAAAGGCTACAACAGCAGTTCCGACATCACACAAAAGGATTTATATAAAGAAATGATTTACAGGATACTGTTTTAATTGA
Organism: Bacteroidales bacterium; assembly: GCA_045606865.1. Lineage (GTDB taxonomy): Bacteria > Bacteroidota > Bacteroidia > Bacteroidales > F082 > Limimorpha. The sequence continues at coordinate 9,788 of JAZUST010000149.1, read as the reverse complement.
AAACCGAAAACTAAGGGTGCTGATTATTAAAATTATATTTATTGCAAGTTCTAATTTTTTTTCTCTATTTCATTGATATTTCCTTAATATCTCTTCACATAATTTGCTATCTTTGTAGATAATAAATTTTTACATCAAACACTGAGACTATGCGTCGTCTTTACCATCGTCTCAACAACTTAGCAACATAATAAATAAAAATATCATGGCAAAAAACAGACTTATCGGTGATTACCCTGTAATCGGTATCCGTCCAACAATTGACGGTCGTCGCGGTGCTCTCAAAGTACGCGAGTCTCTTGAAGATCAAACAATGAACATGGCAAAAGCTGCCGCTAAGCTTTTCACAGATAATTTAAAATATTCTAACGGCGAACCTGTCAAGGTCGTCATCGCCGACACTACCATCGGTCGCGTGGCTGAAGCCGCCGCCTGCGCCGACAAATTCAGAAAAGAAGGCGTCGACATCACTCTCACCGTCACTCCTTGCTGGTGCTACGGTGCTGAGACAATGGACATGGACCCTATGACAATAAAAGGCGTTTGGGGATTCAACGGAACAGAACGTCCGGGTGCTGTATATCTCGCTTCTGTACTCGCTACACACGCTCAGAAAGGTCTCCCCGCTTTCGGCATCTATGGTCATGACGTACAAGACGCTGACGACACTTCAATCCCTGCCGACGTACAAGAGAAACTCTTACGTTTCGCTCGCGCTGCCGTCGCCGCCGCTACAATGCGTGGCAAGTCATACCTCCAAATAGGTTCTATCTGTATGGGCATCGGCGGTTCTATCATCGACCCTGACTTCATTGAAGAATATCTCGGAATGCGCGTCGAGTCAGTCGACGAAGTGGAAATCATCCGCCGCATGACAAACGAAATATACGACAAGAAAGAATTCGAAAAAGCTCTCGCCTGGACTAAAGCCAAATGTAAAGAAGGTTTAGATAAGAATCCGGATAACCTCAAGAAGACTGCAGAAGAAAAAGAAGAGATGTGGGAATTTGTCGTCAAGATGATGGTCATAATCAAAGATATGATGAACGGCAATCCTAACTTACCTGAAGGCTGCGAAGAAGAGATGGTTGGTCACAACGCCATCGCCGCTGGCTTCCAAGGTCAACGTCAATGGACCGACTTCTATCCAAACGGCGACTTCGCCGAGTCGTTGCTCAACTCCTCATTCGACTGGAACGGCGCCCGCGAACCTTATATCCTCGCAACAGAAAACGACGTGCTCAACGGTATCGGTATGTTGTTCATGAAACTCTTGACAAACCGTCCACAGATGTTCGCCGACGTACGTACCTACTGGAGTCCAGAAGCTGTCAAGAAAGCTACAGGTTACGAACTCGAAGGCGTCGCTCAACAATCAGGAGGTATCATACACCTTATTAATTCAGGTGCTTGCTGCGTCGATGCTTCAGGCGTTTGCAAAGACGAAAACGGCAACAACGTGATGAAACCTTGGTACGAAGTAACAGAAGCTGACCAAGACGCTATGATAGGTGCAACAGAATGGTGCTCTGCCGACTATGGTTACTTCCGCGGCGGCGGTTTCTCATCACGCTTCGAGACAAAAGCCGAGATGCCTGTCACAATGATTCGCCTCAACCTCGTAAAAGGTCTCGGACCTTGCATCCAGATAGCAGAAGGATGGACAGTCAACCTCCCGGAAAAAGTCTCCGACACATTATGGAAACGCACCGACTACACTTGGCCTTGCACTTGGTTCGCTCCACGTACAACAGGCAAAGGCGCATTCACGACAGCCTACGAGGTGATGAACAACTGGGGCGCAAACCACGGCGCTATCAGTTACGGTCACATCGGTGCCGACCTCATCACTCTCTGCTCCATGTTACGCATCCCTGTCTCGATGCACAACGTGCCAGAAGAAAAGATCTTCCGCCCGGCAGCATGGAACGCCTTCGGCATGGATAAAGAAGGACAAGACTACAGAGCCTGCGCTAACTTCGGACCAATGTATAAATAGTTGACAGTTGACAATTAACAGTTGACAATTTGTAAAGACGCGTCAATGATACCTTAAAAATTAAACAAGAATGTAATTGACACGTCTTGATAAAAAATATACAAGGAGCATTTTGAATAGAGTGCTCCTTATTTTTTTGTGGGAATTTCTGTCCGAAGTTGATACGGACTTGGTACGGACTTGGTACGACTGTGATACGAAGGAGAGACATTGTAATTTACAACCATCCCATTTCTATTTTTATCTGCTCTTGTACATTTTCGAATCTATCTATTTCCGTCAGCCATTCTGGCAAATCCTTATTTATCCATTCTAATACAAGTAGTAATTCATCATGAATTTCCTGTCAGTTCTGGTGTATTCGCAAAGATGGCGTACCAGTCATCACGTCCTGTCATTGTCTTCAACTCACGGCTTAAGGCATTTCTCAAAGCGACTTCCAATACAGAGAGTGAAGTGTAAAACGCTTCTGTAAGTTTTATGTTAGATTGATAATGTTTAACAGCTCTGCTTTCATCATTGGGGTATAAGATGAAATAGCGTTCCATTCGTTTTTCAGAAAAAACTTTTTCAAAAAATAGTTTGTTGTGTTTCATAAAAATTGTATCTTTGCACTGCAGTCCCGGTAGTTCCTCTCCCAGCGATTCGATGCTGGTGATGAATCCGGGTTTTTTATTTTGGTTTGATCCTTAAAGTTTTCCCACAAAAGTATAAAGAAAAACCTTCACTTCTACAATTTTAACATTTTTTAACTTCTCGCAGCGTTTTTTAATGTTATCGAGGGCGCGAGAGGGATTGAAGTATATTTGTCGGATGTAGCTCGGTTCATTATTTCTCTCTCTTTCTCGCAAAGGCGCAGAGGAATGACAATGTGATTTTATTTCAGTACAAGTAAAAGGAAGGACCATCTATTCCCCTGCGCTGTTTGACAGTGGTATCATCTGATGTTCAAATGAAAAATTATTATGCTCATCAGGCGTGGCAGTCAAAGCAAGTGCAAACTGCATAAAGGGAAAGTCGGTTGTCCTTGATAATAATACTGGGCAACCGACTAAGTAATTGAGTAATTATATTATTTCGAATAAATCTTAAATGCTCTTTGATTAATGATTATTTATTGAACCATATATAGCATAACGTTTGTAGCGGTATGCAGCCCAAAGTTGGTCACCATACGAAAAATGCCACCATTCTCCCGGATAATTGGCGAATCCCTCCTTATACATCACATTACAAAGCAATCTACGTCGTTTATTAACAATAGGAGACAAATGGCATGAAGTAACCATTTCTGGACATTTAATAGGATATTCACTTCCCATGTCAAGAGGAATTCCATTTTTATCACAAAGAGTCAAATCAATAGCACCACCTGTTTGATGTCCGCCACCCACACCCGCCGTACAACGTCGTACATACTTTTCCAATTCATCCTTATCCGAAAATTTATCAGCATAGTGATTATAGGTTTCTTGCAATCTTGTTTGTTGTTGCTCTGGTGTTCTATATAGTTCATAAATGTATATCCCTAATCCTCTATCTGAAAGTTGTCTTGCAACCCTTTTAAGTTTTTCAGCAACCGATTGGCGACACAGCATTGTATCTCCACTTAGAAAAAGCCCATCACACGACGTTAAATTAACCATTGGTTCATTACACTCCTTGATAAGTTTGGAATGCAGGATATCACCTGGAAGCATTTCTCGAATTCCCAATATCTTAAGGAAATAATTGTATAAGACTCGAATTGTCATGTAGCAATAGTGTCCAAAATAATTTAAAAAAAAGTGGAAGTTTAATTTGTGAGGTAAAAATTATTACCTTAGTAGTGCAAAAAAACAAACAAACTTGCCAATGGCAAATATAACACTTTTCGCACAAGTAATACAACATCTTCCAAAAAATATTTTCAAAAGGATATTTGCGGAACATAATTCCGACAAACACTCGAAAGGTCAGCTCTGAGCAAAGAATCCGCCTGTTCTTCGGTAATATCTGCTGTCAGGTTTTCGTGTGGCATGAGTTTGTGTCCGTAACCGATGTGTATTTTTCTTCCAACGAGAAAAAACGATTACCTTTATCAGCGCAATGATAGAAAAACAAGCGTTTTTTTGTGGCTGTTGTAGGGTATATGAAAGAGATTAAAGATGCTCCTTCTGCCGAAATTAGCAATATGGTGGATGACATAAAATGGTGTATGTACCAACCTCTTATCAAATTTTACCCTAATCATGTCATTATTACGCAAGTTCTTTGTATCTTTGTGAGATAATTGTTTGAACTTTGAGCTTTGAACTTTGAGCTAAGACTGTTGAACTTTTGAAAGTATATTCTCGTGAAGTGCGTAAAAAGATGATAATAAAAGCCCATAGCTCACAGCCCACGGCTCACAGCAGTTGAAAATTTATAATTGAAAAATCTTGCAGAAGTGGACATTGTCTGTTGACTGTTGTCCGTTGTCTGTTGACATAAAAAATAACATCATGGGTATCATAGACGAAAAACATTATAGAGAATTTTTGGAGCAGGCTCATCGTTATGGTGATGCCAAGCTGACCTTATGCAGTAGCGGCAACCTCTCATGGCGCATTGATGATGACATAGCTCTGGTTTCTGGAACGGGTTCTTGGGTTCCGACTTTAAAAGAAGAAAACATCTCGCTTTGCAATATCGAGACAGGCGAATTTCTTAACGGCGTGAAGCCATCTATGGAAAGCGTTTTTCATCTCGGCATCATGCGTCAGCGTCCTGAGGTGAACGTGGTGTTTCACTTCCAGTCGGAATATGCCACAGCGATAGCTTGCATGAAAGAGAAACCTACCAACTTCAACGTCACTGCCGAGATTCCAATTCATGTCGGAAGAGAGATTCCGGTAATACCTTATTATCGTCCCGGTTCTCCGGAATTAGCGGCCGCTGTACTTGAAGCAATGAAAGAGCATAACTCATGTCTCATGACAAATCACGGTCAGGTGGTATGTGGCAAGAACTTCGACGAGGTATTCGAACGCGCCACTTTCTTCGAGATGGCTTGCAGAATCATCGTACAGTCGGGCGGCAACTACTCGACTTTGACACAGGAAGAAATCGACGATTTGAACGTATATATATTAGGTAAGAAGAAATAAGATGAGATTCATAGCAGCAGACTTCGGCGCAGGCAGCGGTCGCGTCATCGTAGGGACGTGGCTTGCCGCGTCCAAAACCATCGAATTAGAAGAAATACATCGTTTCGGGAACGAGCAGAAGATGATTGACGGTCATCTCCGTTGGGATTTCGACACTCTTTTCAATGAGTTGAAAATAGGTTTGAAGAAAGCTTTCGCTAAATACGGCGATGAGATAAAAAGCATCGGCATCGACACCTGGGGCGTCGACTACGGACTTCTCGACAAAGAAGGAAAGCTCATCTCCTCCCCTATCTGCTATCGCGACAGCAGGACACAAGGCATGATGGAACTCGCATTTCAGAAACTGCCTAAAGAAGAATTCTTCCAACACGCCGCCAACCAGTTCATGGAAATAAACACTGTGTTTCAGTTGTTATCCACTGTAGAGACGTCACCCTGTGGCGTCTTAAACAACAACGATCATGAGACGTCACAGGGTGACGTCTTAAACAATAACGATCATGAGACGCCACAGGGTGACGTCTCTACGGAGTTGGATCGCGCAGACAAACTGCTCTTCATGCCGGATCTGTTCAACTATTTCCTTACGGGAAAATGTTATAACGAATTTACAATCGCATCAACGTCACAGTTGTTAAATACTAAGACACATCAATGGGATGATGTCATCTTCGAAAGGCTGAATCTCCCTAAACGTCTGATGCAAGATATTATTTATCCAGGCACTGTGATAGGACGTCTCACCGATGAGATTGCGGCAGAAGTAGGTGGCAATGCTGATGTAGTTGCTGTCGGTTCACACGATACCGCGAGTGCCGTAGCTTCCATCAGTGACGTTTCCGACGACTGGGCTTTCATCAGTTCCGGAACATGGTCGCTCATGGGAACACCGACAAAAGAACCGATTATTTCAAAAGAAGTCCTAGAGTCAGACTTCACCAACGAAGGTATGACCGACGGAAGAATACGATTCCTCAAAAACATCACAGGACTCTGGCTCATACAGCAACTCGTCAAAGAATGGGAACAAGAAGGTTATAAATGCGACTATTCTGACTTGGTAAGAGAAGCCGAGCAATCGACATTGTCGTCATATTTCAATGTGGACGACGCACGTTTCATGAATCCGGACAAGATGTCGGAAACTATCGTCTCATATCTCAAAGAAAATAATCAAGAAGTTCCTACAACAAAAGGCGACTACATGAGATGTATCTGCATCTCTTTAGCGAAGAAGTATGCCGAGGTCAAGACACAGATGGAACGATGTACGAACAAGAAGATTAACAAGATTTACATCGTTGGCGGCGGTTCTCGTAACGCTCTGCTGAATCGTCTCACTGCAGAGTTCACACAATGCGAGGTGATAAGAGGCGAGGTTGAAGCCACAGCGATGGGGAACATCAATGTACAATTGAAAATTGAAAATTAAGGTAGAGACGTCACCCCTGTGGCGTCTTTATAATTGAAAGTTGAAAGTTAAGGTAGAGACGTCACCCCTGTGGCGTCTGTATAATTGAAAATTGAAAATTAAGGTAGAGACGTCACCCCTGTGGCGTCTGTATAATTGAAAATTGAAAATTATTGTAGAGACGTCACCCCTGTGGCGTCTGTACAATTGAAAGGTGAAAATTAAGGTAGAGACGTCACCCCTGTGGCGTCTGTATAATTGAAAATTGAAAATTAAGGTAGAGACGTCACCCCTGTGGCGTCTTTGAATTGAAAATTGAAAATTAAGGTAGAGACGTCACCCCTGTGGCGTCTGTACAATTGAAAGTTGAAAGTTAAGGTAGAGACGTCACCCCTGTGGCGTCTGTATAATTAACAATTAAGGGTGCCACTATTGAAAAGCAGCACCCTTTAATTATGCATTATGCATTATGAATTATTTTTCGCGTCTTTTGAGTCCGTATGCCAAACCTAATCCAGCCAGAATCAATAATCCTGAACCTATAGGTGCATTTTGGTTGCCGTAAATCTGTTGTCCTGGAGCTCCTGGGAAGAATGAAACGTCACCTGTGGCTGAACCGTCACGGTAGTTGCCACCTGGAGTTGATGTTGAGAAGAAACCGTCAGTTCCGTTAGTGCTCTGTGCTTGTGCGTTACCAAAGCACATTGCTGTTGCGAGTGTTAATGTTATTATTATTTTCTTCATTTTATTTCTATTTAAGTTTGAGACCTTAAACCATTATTAATCAATTATAACTTTTTGTACCTTGACTCCGTTGTTATCCATCATCTGAATCATATAGACTCCACTTCTGAATGATGCCGTTGGAATGTTGACAGATTCTGTTGCGCTACATTCTGTAACAAGACGACCTGTAACGTCCATTACTCTTACAACTGCATTGCCTTCAATGCCGCTGACGATAATCTCACCATTGTTGACGTATGCGAAATGACTGTCGCCTGTTGGTTGTTGACCGTTGTCTAACTTCAGTACGAAACGGTTTGCATCGTCATTTGATGTTGCGATGAATGAATAATCTTCCAACAACATGTTTGTTGTGTTGCCTGTCTGTTTGTCGATGAGTGTGATCTGACTGAACTCGCATGCTATGCTTCTGGCGCTGATTGTATATTCGCCCATTGCTGATGCCTTGAATGTAACAGGGATTTCCGTTACGTCTTGGTTCATCTTTGCGATAGCATATTCTTTACCTTCAACAGGAACTGAAATCATTGGAATGTCGGCGTTACGGTGATTGATCTTATCCAAACCTAAACCTTCGTCGAATGAGACGTATGCCACGTCGCTGTGGTTGTCGTTGGCTACGTTGATAGCGAGATATGACTTCGACTCATTACGTTTTGCAACTGATTGAGCTTTAGCTGCAATTGTAATATCTTCTGCCATATCTGTCTTGACCAATACAGATGACATTGGAGCTATGCTTCCTCCGTCAGTTGTTGCATTCCATGAGCCATCATAACCAATCTCATAATAGCCATCAGCGAGATTAGCTGACGTTGTCTTGAAGTTGTCTTTTGTGATGTTGTATGCAAAAGGATTACCAACCATATTGAAACCTGCGAGAGAATTAGCGTCTGTATAGCTAAGACTTACAGTAACATCATTAATGTTGAGAACACCTTCCCATGCCAAGTCGATGTCTTCTACGTTTGAGTAGAGATAACCGCGACCTAAATCCAATGTCGAGAATGTGTTTTTATAATATTCCCATGTCATTGTTTCTTCATTGTAACGATAGAGGTCGTGAATGCCTTCTCCTTCTGCCGGATTGTTGATTGTGACACCTCCTACTATAGGTGTGCTGATGGTGTTCCAACCTTCTACTGAACCTTGACCATTATCTACACCGTTAATGGTTTTCTTTGCGACAACAGTGAGGTTCTCGTTTGTTGTGTAAAGCTGACCGCCTGTGAGTTCCACTCTGCCTTGAACATTGACACCTTCGCCGAGTGTTACAACAGGAACTGTGTATGCAGGATTATAACAAGCGTCTAAAGCGAAAGCAAGATCACCATCGTTATTAGCGATGATTTTTGTTGTACCAATTACATTAACATTACCGCTGTTGTTTGAAAGAACGTATGAATCGCCATCGGTTGCTGACCACATATCCAAGTTGGTACCGTCTAACTCCATGTTCTCAACTGTGAGGTTTGAATAGTTCTGAATTAAAATATAGAATTTGTCTTTGTATTCTTCAGATACATTCAAAGTACCGTTCTTCAAAGTGACATTGTTATCTTTCTTGATTTGGAAACCGTTAGATTTTGTTTGAGTATCGCCAACACCATGTTCAACGAAAGTGTAAGTATAATTTGCGAAATCTATTTTTACATCTTTATCGATAACCACACCTGTGCCTTCAGCGTCGCGGAGAAGAGTGATTGTATTATTACCTTCTGTTGCTGCTTCTACTGCGTCTGCAAGAGTCATAAATTTTTCTGTGCCAAGTTGAGCAACTGGTTGAGCTGGAGTTGTGAAATAGATCTCGACAGGATTATCTAAATCACCATGCATAGCATCGGCAACGAATTCTATAGTAAAATCTGATGTCAATTCATATCCTGAATCATGATTATAGGCTTTAAAGGTAATTATTTCACCAGATGTCACTTCTGAATTAACATGAAGATATCTAAAGTATCTGGCAAACACATCTGGAATATCTATATATTCCATATCAAGATTTGTCATTCTACCGCGAATTTCTTCACCGCAAAATGCAGCAATCTCAATGTTTTGTCCTGAATCTTCCTCACCATCAATAAAGATAACAGATGTCATTGTCATGTTGTATTGACGATTATCAGGTTTATCAAAATAATAGTCGTCTTGCCCGAAAGCAAAAGAACATAGTGTGATAAGTAACGTTAGTGTTGTTAAAACTTTCTTCATCTTTTTGATTTAAATTTTTTGTTTGATTTTGATTTAACTTTCTTTTCTTTTAGCCGTGAGCTATGAGCCGTGAGCCATGAGCAAATGCCCATAGCTCATAGCTCGCTGCTCAAAGCAATTATGCATTATGAATTATGCATTATGAATTATTTCACTACTAATCTGCAATTTTGTACATTGCCGTCGTTAGTAATTCTAATTACGTAAATACCTGCTGTTTCAAGAGCATCGATGGTGTCAACGTTTTGGTATTCTGCAACCTTTACGCCGAGTGCGTTGAACACTT
>JAZUST010000148.1:0-69834 GCA_045606865.1 Bacteroidales bacterium | reverse complement strand
AGAAACCTCTATCGTTGAAAAATTTATGTATTCCGAAAACCATAGCGTGACGTAAACGCATGATGGCGCTGAAAGTGTTGGTACGGAAACGGAGGTGAGCTATCTCACGTAAAAACTCCAAAGAGTGTTTCTTAGGTTGTAATGGATATTTCTCTGGGTCGGCGGCACCGATGAGCTCGATGCTTGTCACGTTCATCTCTACGTTCTGTCCGCTACCTGCAGATTTTACCAAGTTGCCGACTGCCGATACTGATGCGCCAGTGTGCATCAAAGCGAGATTTTCTTCTGGAATGACATTAAGGTCGATGACCAACTGGAGGTTATTGATGGTAGAACCATCGTTTAAAGCTATGAAAGCTACGTTCTTACTGCCGCGTTTGTTACGCACCCAACCCCTGACATTTATCTCTTTGTCAAGCTCTTGCATTTGCAATGCTTCTTTAATTTCTGTACGTTTCACTATAATATGTTTTTAAAATTATTCTAAATATTAATTAACTGACAAAGATAAGAAAAAGTCTAAAGGCTAAAGACTAAAGGCGAAAGTTTTTTTCTTATTTTTGCAAAAAAATGATGAGTGATAGTTTCGACATAAAACGATGGATTGAAAATCCCGATGAGCTGCTGCTCATCGCGGGACCTTGTAGCGTTGAAAGTAGGGAACAATTCTTTAAGACGTCGTTGAAACTATCTGAATTACATCAGGTTAATATCTTACGAGGTGGTATCTGGAAACCACGCACACGTCCTAATGGTTTTGAAGGCATTGGTGAAGAGGGTTTGAAATGGATGAAAGAGATTTCGAGAGAGACGAGGCTGCCTGTCATGACGGAAGTGGCGACTCCACAACATGTCGAGCTCGCGATAAAATATAATATCGACGCATTGTGGATAGGAGCTCGTACCACAGCAAATCCTTTCTCGATGCAGCAACTTGCCGATTCTCTCGTAGGTGCAGATATTCCGGTCTTTATTAAAAATCCTATCGCTCCCGACCTTAAACTCTGGATTGGAGCTTTTGAGCGTCTCGCTTCATCAGGGCTGAAACATCTCGTCGCTATACATCGCGGCTTCCAAGATATTAACGCCTCGCCTTATCGTAACAACCCGCGTTGGGAGATTCCTATAGAACTCCATCGCCAAAATCCTGAAATACCGATCATCACCGACATAAGTCATATATGCGGATGCCGCGAGATACTACATACTACCGCACAAAAAGCTATCGACCTCGCGACAAACGGTCTCATGATAGAAACTCATTGTAATCCAGAAATGGCTCTCACCGATGCTGAACAACAAATCACTCCGGAAAGTCTCAAATCGCTGATTTCTAATCTTATCATTAATAAATCTAAGTCTAATAATGCCGACTTACTCCTTCATGAGCTTAGAAGTCAAATTGATAGCATCGATGAGGAACTGCTGAACCTGCTTGCAAAAAGAAGCAAGATTTCCACCCAAATAGGTGACATAAAAAAAGAAAACAATCTGACCGTACTTCAACTTGATAGATGGAATACTATACTATCTAACCATATAGAGAGAGGTAAAACCCTCGGGCTGAAAGAAGATATGGTCAAAGACATCTTTGAATTGATACATAAAGATTCTATCGACAGACAGCTTTGAGAATGAGAAACATCTGGTTTTTGTTGTGTTTATTTCTGTTAACTCTTGAGAGATAAAAAAAGCGCATCACTTTAAATAATGATGCGCTGATGTTTTTTTTAAATCGATTTATGCTTTCACTTGTTTCTTGCGTCTGTTCTTGTCGCCCCAGAGTCCGTAGACTTCACTTACGTTGCCTGCTGTGATGAAAGCGTTGATTTCATTTTCATTGACATATTTCATCAAATCTGAAAATTCGTCTGTGCTTAAAAGAGCAACGAGTTCTACTTTCTTCTCGCCACTATAGCCGCCTTCAACATTATAAAGAGTGACACCACGATATAAATCGTTGATGATATATTGTCTGATTTTTTCGTATTCGTTAGAGATGATACAAACTTTCTTTCTTTTGTTCAAACTTGCAGTGAAATAGTCGACTACCAAACCGTTGATCCATGTGCCAATCAAACCGATGATGACCAAACGTGCATCGTTGATTAAGAATGCTGTTGCGCAGATGCACCAACCAGCGACAGATACCGATGTACCAATGTCGAAGTGTAGATATTTGTTAACAATCTTTGCTAAGATGTCGAGACCACCAGTAGATGCGTTAATCTTGAACAATACTGCTTGTGCCAAACTCAGCAAGAGAACGAAGCAGCAGAGGTCGAGCCATAGGTCTCCCATAATTGAAGGTATTTCTGATGATGGGTCAATGAATTTTTCGTATGGTAAATATTTTTCCAAGAGACTCATTAATGGACCTAAAATGAGAGCTGTATAAACGGTTTTGGTGCCGAATTCCTTGTTGATTAAGAGATAAGCTAAAACCAAAAGGATGGCGTTGATTACGAAAATTACTGTTGATACGTTAAGCGGAAACCCGAAAAACTTCTCGCAGACTCCGCTAATTACGATTGAAAGACCGGATATTGTACCAATGATAAGTTTGCTTGGTACGAGGAAATAGTAAACTGCACAAGCTGTGACTATCATACCTAAAGTCATGATAATCAACTCTACCCAGAACTTCTTAGTTCCTAAGTAACTGATAATTTCTTTAAAATTCATCGTATGTTTTTTTTGATGTGCAAAAGTACAATATTTTATGATTGAAAAAATATTCTAATCCACATTTTTCTTAGTTTTGCAAAAAAAGTTTTTATGAAGAGAGCACTAACACTATTATTGATTACAATCTCACTTTTTTCATGTAACAGAAAAGAGGTTTTTGAAGTAGAAAGTATTATCCCTACTCCTAAAGAGTTGACCGTTATCAATGATGATTTACATATTATTAAGGATGTAATTATTTTAAAAAGCGGTGACAATCTTATCTATCCTCAAAACAAAGACGAATATTATCTCAAGTCGGAAAAAGGAAAAGTCATCATCGAAGGCAATGCTGTTTGGGCGAAGCAGACCTTATCTCAACTCACCGATGAAAAAGGTCGCATCCCTGATGTTGTTATTCACGACTGGTCGGCATATCCTTTCCGTGGTTTTATGCATGATACAGGTCGTAACTTCCAGTCCATCGAGATGTTAAAAGAGACAATAGATTTAATGTCGTTATACAAGATAAATTATTTTCATTGGCATCTCACCGACAATCCAGCTTGGAGAATAGAATGTAATGTTTATCCTCAACTCAACGACCCGCAATATCAACGTCCCGGTCGTGATTGCGGCAAGTTTTATACTTACGACGAAATACGCGAGCTAATATCTTACGCCAAAGAACGAGGCATCACAATCATGCCGGAAATTGATATGCCCGGACATTCCGCTTATTTCAGAAGCGCATTCGGTTTCAGTATGGATTCTGAAGAAGGAATGAAAGTCCTTGAAAAATGTATAGATGAATTCTGCAACGAGATACCTGTTTCTCTTTGTCCTTATTTACATGTCGGTTCTGATGAGGTTTATATAGCAGATCCAAAAGGTTTTATGCAATTTACAGAAAGTCTGTGCAAGAAACACAATCGCATCGCCATGGCATGGGATCCCGGACTTCCTTCCGATTCCACTACAGTACGCCAGATTTGGAACACCGCCGCTGGTTCCAACGCCGCCCAGACTAAAAAAGGAGGCAAGTATGTAGATTCATTCATGGGTTATCTCAACTATTATGACCCTATTTATTTCACAAACAAAGTTTTTTTACATAAAGCATGCGCTCAAGACATACTTGACACTACAAACGCTCTCGGAGGTATATTATGTCTGTGGAACGACGTACGCGTCGACGATAAATCACGTATTGCTCTCCATAACGGAATGATAAACGGCATGATGACATTCTCCGAACGATTCTGGAATGGCGGCAACGGAACATGGGATGAACTAGTTGACTTTGAAGATAAGATGTTATATCACAAAGACAATATCGTAAACAACCACGATGTTCGCTGGTATCCTAACGCAAACACCTTATGGAAAATCAAGATTGGCGACCATGAAATTTTAGAAGCACGTGGCGGAGCAGTGGACGTCAATGATTTATGCACTGAAAATTCTATTACTGTTGGCGACACTATTTCTGCATGGGCAATGACGGAAATATATTCAGACGAAGATTGTTGCATTAAGGCATGGGTGGGGTTCGAAGCAGCAGCACGTTCCAACAGAATCTCCGGCGGTATAGGTCCTCAAGGCAGATGGGAAAACAACGGACGTTTGTTCGTCAATGGAGAAGAATATTTTCCTGCTCAGGAATGGAATGAACCTGAAAAATACAGATTCCATTATAACACTTGGCATCAACCTGAAGAAGAGTTGCCATATACCGACGAGCAATTCTATTGGATGCGCGAACCTGTGACATTAAAATTAAATAAAGGTAATAATGAAATCAGACTCTATATCCCCAAAACATTCAAAGGACAAAGATGGAGTTTTGGGTTTGTATCCACTACTCCTTCGAAATAAAAGCGACAAATTTGTCTGCTTGCTCTTTCAATTGTAGGGTTTGTTCTTCCGTGAGATGAAACTCACCTTTAACCCAAGCGTCCATACCCAGTTCTATGCCGACTTGAGGTTCTTTCATTACGTCCATCTTGATATATTCCAGAAGTTCGTTGAGTTTCTCGCGACACGACATCGTCTTATTTTTCCCTCCCGCTCCACTTGCTGTGACTTTCTTTCCTTGGACAGCAGTAGGATTTGCAAAATTGGAAATATCCATCGGACGTGACAACCAGTCGAAAAGATTCTTCAACAACCCCGGATAACTATGGTTATATTCCGGTGTAAAAATCCATATACCATCGCATTGTTTAATTTCTTGTCGTATTCTGTCAACAGTGACTCGTGTGCTTGAATCATTGTGTAACTCTGTCAACCTGTGACAACCTGCTTCCAATTCACCATTCTCAGCGAGATGAGATTTCTGTTCGTCTTCCGTCGAGTGATGTGTATTGACAACAGAAAATTCCCAATCCTGATTCATATAAGGAATGTCTTCAAAGTCGAGATAAGAAATCTCAAATTTGTCTTTAAGCATATCTTCAACAACATGTGCCAGTTGTCTGTTGAAAGATTTTTTTCGTAACGATCCGATAATAAAAATAATGTGTTTCATAGATAATTTTTCCTATGAAACACATTAATGGGGAAGATTGTTTTTAGTTCAATCTTATTTACCTTCGCTCAGTTTCTTGTAGCCTTCGTAGCGAAGTTTAGCATATTGTTCTGTCTTGGCAAACAATTCTTTTGCTTCTTCTGGGAATGTCTTTACCAATGAGTTGTAACGGACTTCACCCATGATGAATTGTTGGAACTTGCTCCAATCTGGTTCTTTGCTGTCCAAGTGGAAACCATTTTGTCCTGCTTCTTCTTCCAATGGGTTGAAGCGATATAGGTGCCAGTAACCACATTCAACAGCCAACTTTTCTTCATTTTGAGTACGTCCCATACCAGCTTTGATACCATGGTTGATACATGGTGCGTAGCAGATAACGAGTGATGGTCCCGGATAAGCTTCAGCTTCTTTGATGGCTTTGAAGTATTGTGCTTGGTTTGCACCCATAGCTACTTGAGCAACGTAGACATAACCGTAGCTCTTTGCTATCATGCCGAGATCTTTTTTACGCAACTTCTTACCTGATGCAGCAAACTTAGCGACAGCACCTGTTGGAGTTGCTTTTGATGACTGACCGCCAGTGTTTGAATAGACTTCTGTGTCGAGAACGAGAACGTTAACATCTTCACCTGATGCCAAAACGTGGTCTAAACCGCCGAAGCCGATGTCGTATGCCCAACCGTCACCACCGATAATCCATTGTGACTTCTTGACTAAATGGTCTTTCAACTCAACGATTTGCTTGCAGTATGTGCAGTCGCATTTACCTGCCATGTCGAGGATTTGAGGAGCGAGTTTTTCTGTTACTTGTCCGTTCTCACGGTTGTCAATCCATTGTTGGAAGAGATCTTTTAATTCTGCTGAGCAACAACTGCATTCTTCTATGGCTTCTTTCATGATGCGTTCAACACGGTCGCGGAGTTTATTTGTTGCAGTCTGCATACCGAGACCGAATTCTGCGTTGTCTTCGAACAAACTATTTGCCCAAGCAACACCTTTACCGCTTCTGTAATTCTTACAATATGGTGTTGCAGGAGCAGAACCACCATAAATTGAAGAACAACCTGTTGCGTTAGCTACCAACATTCTTTCGCCGAAGAGTTGTGTGATAGTCTTGATATATGGTGTCTCACCGCAACCGGCACAAGCACCAGAGAACTCGAACAAAGGTTGTGCGAACTGACTGTTCTTGATGTTAGCGTATTTGTCGATGAGTTCGTCTTTATAAGCAACTTTATGTTGACTGTATTCCCAGTTTTCTGCTTCACCAAGTTGTGTTTCGAAAGGTTGCATTACCAATGCTTTTTCCTTAGCTGGACATACATCGGCGCAGTTGCCGCAACCTGTACAATCCATCACTGATACTTGCATACGGAATTTCATGCCGGCGAATTCTTTTGGCATCTTGATGTCGATAGACTTCATTGATTCAGGAGCGTTTGCCAATTCCTCTTCGTTCATTACTACAGGACGAATTGCTGCGTGAGGACATACCAAAGAACATTGGTTACATTGGATACAGTTTTCAGATTTCCATTCAGGAACGAATGTAGCTATACCACGTTTTTCGTATGCTGTTGTACCTGCAGGGAATGTACCATCTATGATTTCTTCGAATGTACTGACAGGAAGGTCGTTACCCAACTGAGCTGTCATAGGACGCATAATCTTGTTGATGAACTCTGGTGCGCCTTTCAATGGTTCAAGAACGAAGTCAGTCTTGCATGCCAAGTTTTCCCATTCTGCAGGGATTTCCAACTTGGTAATTTCACCGCCGCGATCAACAGCCGCAAAGTTCATTCTAACAACGTCTTCACCTTTCTTGCCATACGACTTGACGATAAATTTCTTCATTTGTTCTACAGCGAGGTCGTAAGGGATAACGCCTGAAATCTTGAAGAATGCTGATTGGAGGATTGTATTGGTACGATTGCCTAAACCGATTTCGTTAGCTATCTTGGTAGCATCAATGATATACATATTAATATTATGTACTGCCAAATATTTCTTAACGAAGTCCGGGAGGTGTTTCTTGGTTTCTTCAACATCCCATGGTGAGTTGTAGAGGAATGTGCCATTATCTTTCAAACCGCGTAAGCAGTCATATTTACTTAAGTATGAAGGGACGTGAACTGCTACGAAGTCAGGTGTACCTACGAGATAAGGTGCCAAGATTGGACGGTCGCCGAAACGGAGGTGTGAACATGTGTAACCGCCTGATTTCTTTGAGTCGTAGTCGAAATAAGCTTGACTATATTTGTTTGTGTTGTCACCGATAATTTTGATGGAGTTCTTGTTTGCACCTACTGTACCATCAGCACCGAGTCCGTAGAACTTAGCTTCAAATGTTCCTTCTGGAAGGATTGAGAATTCTGGAAGCATTGGGAGAGAACCGAATGTCACGTCGTCGTTGATACCGATGGTGAATCTGTTGCGTGGTTCTGGACGTTCCAAGTTCTTGAATACTGCCAAGATGTGAGCAGGTGTTGTGTCTTTTGATGACAATCCATAGCGTCCGCCGATGATGTGAGGCAAGTTAGCACTGTGGTGGTTGAACAAGTCGTTGTATGCTTCAACGATATCTAAGTAGAGAGGTTCACCGTTTGAACCGGTGTCTTTTGTTCTGTCAAGTACGCAGATACGTTCAACGGTCTTAGGAACGACAGCCAAGAGATGTTTTACGCTGAAAGGACGATAGAGGTGTACACTTACCAAACCGACTTTCTTACCTTCAGCGTTAAGTTTATCAACAACAGTCTTGATGACGTCGGTGATAGAACCCATGGCGATGAGGATGTTTGTTGCATCTTTTGCGCCATAGTATGTGAAAGGAGCATATTCACGACCAGTGATCTTGCTCATTGCTTTCATATATTTAGCTACTATATCAGGTAGAGCATAGTAGTATTTATTTTGTAATTCACGTGTTTGGAAATAGATGTCAGGATTTTGTGCCGTACCGCGTGTTACAGGATGTTCTGGATTCAATGAGCGTTCGCGGTAAGCTTTGAGAGCGTCCCAGTTGACGAGTTTAACGATTTCATCTTGGTCTGCTGCTTCAACTTTTTGGATTTCGTGTGATGTACGGAAACCATCGAAGAAGTGCATAAATGGAACACGACCTTCAATAGCTGCCAAGTGAGCCACCGGGGCGAGGTCCATGATTTCTTGTACTGAACCTGTTGCCAAGAGAGCGAAACCTGTTTGACGGGCACTCATTACGTCGGCATGGTCGCCAAAGATTGACAATGCCTGAGCTGCCAAAGCACGTGCTGAGACGTGGAATACGCCAGGAAGCAACTCACCGGCAATTTTATACATATTAGGTATCATCAACAAGAGACCTTGTGATGCTGTATATGTAGTGGTGAGAGCACCGGCTTGCAACGAACCATGAACCGCACCAGCAGCACCGGCTTCCGACTGCATCTCAACGACTTTAACGTTTTCACCAAAAATATTCTTTCTGCCTGCTGCACTCCACTCGTCAACATATTCTGCCATTGGCGATGATGGTGTAATAGGATAGATGGCGGCTACTTCACTGAACATATAAGCTACGTGAGCAGCGGCACAGTTACCATCACATGTCATAAATTTTTTTTCTGCCATAATTGTTAATTTTTTTAGATATGATTGAGATGAATAAGTTTAACTTATCGAAAGTTACTTTTTAACTCGCAAATTTAATTTTTTTTTATACACGAATGACAAATTCAAAAATTATTTTTTAGATGTATAAACAAAAAAAGCGGAACTATGTCCGCCTTCTTTAACCATTATAGATTAAAAATGTTTTCTACAAAATTATTTTGCTGTCTCAGCATTGTGTTGATGGTTGCAATTTCCATGTTGATGTTCGCCTGTGCAACCTTCAGTTTTCTTCTCACAACCTTCATGATTGTGACCTTGACATGCTTCGGTTTTTTGACCATCGCATTTCTTTTCACAGTTTTGATGATCATGTTTGCCATCGCATTTGTGTTCGCCTGTGCAGCTTTCGTGTTTTTGACCATCGCATTTTTGTGCATCAGCGCATTTCTTTTCGCAATTTTGATGGTCATGTTTGCCGTCGCATTTTTGCTCACATTTTTGTTCTGCCTTGCCGTCACATTTTTGTGCGCCTTTTTGATTGTTGTTGCAGCAACTTGCCAATAATACTACAGCTAATCCTAATACTAAAAATAATTTTTTCATTGTTTTCTAATTTTACAAATTTACTCTACAAAGATATAAATTTTTTTTTAATTCATAATGCATAATTATGTTTTTTGTTAGTTAAAATGGGAGGTCGTCTCCATCGTAGCCAGGATCCGGCATTTGTGGTAGAGGAGGTTGTTGTACGGACTGTTGTATTGGTTGCTGATAACTAGTTGCAGGTTGCTGATAACTAGTTGTTGGTTGCTGATAGCTAGTTGCTGGTTGCTGATAGCTATTATAAGAAGCATTCTGCTGGTCTTGATTTTGTATACGGTTTGCGCCGATGCTCATCATTTTATCGACGAGTACCTCAGTTACATAGCGTGTTACATTTTGATTATCGACATACTGACGTGTTTTGAGTCGTCCTTCAACATACATCATATCACCTTTTACGTAGTTACGTCTTTTTTCGGCGATATCGAGAGCGAGAGGCCCAAAGGCTACGAGATTATGCCAGTCGGTTTGCTCTGCCCACTCACCGTTACGGTCGCGGTAACGTTCTGATGTTGCCAACGAGACCGACATTTTCTTACTTCCATTCTCAAATGATATAACTTCCGGGTCTTTTCCAAGACGTCCTATAAGCATTACTTTATTCAAACTTGCCATAAATATATATTAAACGTTAAAATTTATTAACAAAAATACACTATTTTCTCATTAATTATAATGTATGGAATTAAAAAAGTGCAATAAAAAATCTATTTCTCACATTTTTAATGCTTTTTAGAAAAAAAATATTTTTTTTTGCTTTTTCAATCAAAAAAGTTGTTACCTTTGCAACCTAAAAAATTATTTATTAACATTTTAAAAATAAAAGACATGACAAAAGCAGAAATCGTAGCACAAATCGCTGAAAAAACAGGTCTTGAAAAATCAAGCACACAAGCTGTAGTTGAAGCATTCATGGATATCGTAAAGAAATCAGTTGCAGAAGGCGAACCAGTATACTTAAGAGGTTTCGGTAGCTTCATCAGAAAAACCAGAGCAGAAAAAGTTGGTAGAAACATTAAATTAGAAAAATCTATCGTTATCCCAGCTCACAATATTCCAGCTTTCAAACCATCAAAAACTTTTGCAAACGAAGTAAAATAACAATAAATACTTATAATTATGCCAAACGGTAAAAAACATAAAAGACACAAAATGTCTACCCACAAACGTAAAAAACGTTTAAGAAAGGACAGACATAAGAAGAAAAAATAATCTGAGATTGTTTTTCTTAAATAACACAACATTACAAAACATAATTGTCAATTGTAGATTGTTAATTGCCAATTTTTAATAATGTTGTGTTATTTTTTTAATTCATAAACCTTTGTAAATATTTAACTGAAAAATGGACACGACACAAATCAACAGAGAGCTCATCATCAGTTCTGATGTTTCGGAGGTTAATATTGTTTTGTTGGAAGACAAACAGCTTGTAGAACTTCATAAAGAGCAGAAAAACAACAATATTTCGGTTGGCGACATCTATATGGGTCGCATCAAGAAAATCCTTCCGGGTTTAAACTCTGCCTTTGTTGATATCGGTTGCAGGAAAGATGCTTTCTTACATTACTTAGATTTAGGACCTCAAATAAAATCTCTTAAAAAATTCACCAAATTCGCTGAGGAAGGCAACAATGCTCAGTTGAACATGGATATTTTTACCCTAGAGAAAGACATTGAAAAGTCAGGCAAGATATCAGACTTCCTGTCCGTTGGCGATAGAATACCAGTACAAATTGCCAAAGAACCTATCAATACAAAAGGTCCTCGCATCACATCCGATATTTCTTTTGCCGGACGTTATATCGTCTTGGTACCATTCTCAAACAGAATCTCTGTTTCTCAAAAAATCAAGAGCAACGAAGAACGCAGAAGACTCAAACTCCTCATACAGAGTATTAAACCGAATAACTTCGGCGTGATAATTCGTACCGTTGCAGAAGGCAAAAAAGTGGCAGAACTCGATGCCGACCTCAAAACCTTACTCAACAAATGGCACAGCATGAGTCACGTCATAAACAGCAACAACGGACCATCCAAACTTATTAGCGAGTTAGACAGAACATCTGTCGTACTTAGAGATATTCTCAACGAATCGTTCAATGGAATTTACATTGACGACAACAATCTTTATGAAGAAATCAAAAGCTTTATTTCTACCATAGCACCCCAAAAGTCAGACATCGTAAAATTACATAAAGGCAAAGAACACATCTTCAACGAATTCGGTGTCAACAAACAATTGGCAGGTCTCTTTGGCAGAATAGTCACAATCAGAAATGGTGTTTACCTCATCATTGAACACACAGAAGCTATGCACGTCATCGACGTCAACAGCGGACATCGTGTCAATAAAGAAAACTCTCAAGAAGAAAACGCCTTGTCTGTCAACTTAGAAGCAGCTACAGAAATTGCACGTCAACTACGACTCCGCGATATGGGAGGAATTATTATCGTTGACTTTATCGATATGCAGGAAGCGGCACATAGAAAAGAACTATACAACAAACTTAAAGAAGAAATGTCGAAAGACCGTGCCCGACACACCATTTTACCTGCATCAAAGTTCGGTCTCATACAGATAACCCGTCAAAGAGTAAGACCGGAAAACGAGGTAACAGTGCAAGAAAACTGCCCTACTTGTCACGGAACAGGCAAAATCAGATCTTCATATCTTCTTATAGACGAAATCGAGAACAATATGAGATACTTGCTTTTAGATCAAAACGAAGAGCAGATAACATTGCAAGTACATCCATTCCTCTATGCTTACCTCAACAAAGGTCTGTTCTCAATAAGAAGAAAATGGAAATGGAGATACAACAGAAAAATTGATATTAAGGAAGTTAAATCATTTCACATCACACAATATAAGTTCCTTAATAAAAACGGAGAAGAGATACTCCTTTAAATCAAAAGTTTATAGTTTATAGTGTATAGTTGATGGTAGTTTAAAAGTTAATAGTTGAAAGTTACTGAGTTAATATCAATTATATAAACTATGAACTATAAACTTCATTATTAAAAAAATCTTTCATCCATTGTCCGTCGACTTAAAAAAGTTCATCGCGTTTTTATGTATGTTCCGCTAGCAACTCCTCACGCTGGTCTGCCACTATTGATAGTAATGTCTGAGTATTCATAATTCATATTATTTTACTGCAAAAATAATTCTATTTCCATAAAATGGCAAATTTTCCGCAACTTATTTCCATAAATAAAACGATTTTCCCATTTCTATTTCCATATAATAGCACTTTCTTTATAATCTACTTCCATAAATTCCATCCTTCATTACAAAATCCATTACATTTGGCACATATATAGCTTCTATCAAGAATCATTTAGTATTCTCTCCTGAATTTTTGAAAGCAGTTGTAGATAATCGTAGTGTGTATAAACGCGCTAAAAAGTATCAAGAAGAACAAATGGCTCAATGCTCATAGCAAAAAACTATGGACAAAGTCTGTTGTCTGTTGACATCCGAAGGATATCTCTCGTAGAGGCACACGGACGTGTGACTTTCAAATTGAAAACTGAAAATTATTGTGGCAACATTCTCAGGTTTTCAGGTTTTAGAGTTCTCAGTTTTTAAAAAAATCTTTCGTCTTTTGCCTTTTGTCTTTTGCCTTTTACTATCTTTGTTTGTTAAAATAAAAAAACAACACCAATATGAAACATACAAAGATAGTGGCATCAATTAGCGACCTTCGTTGTGATGTCGATTTTTTGAAAGAATTGTATAAGGCAGGTGTCAATGTGATGAGAATCAACACTGCTCATGCTACTGTTGAAGGTATTAAAAAAATAGTAAAAAACATTAGGGAAGTCTCGCCATACCTTGCGATTCTTATCGATACCAAAGGCCCAGAAATCAGGACAACAGCTGTTGAAGAACACATCTATTTCAAGACTGGCGACATACTGAAGATCTGCGGCGACCCCGATTCCATGACAAACTATGGATGCGTCAACGTATCATACAAAAATTTCGTCAACGACTTGAACATCGGCAATAACGTCCTTTTTGACGATGGAGAACTCTCGATGAAGATCATCGATAAAAAAGAAGATTATCTTGTCGCTAAAGTTCAGAATGACGGACGTTTGGGTTCACGTAAGAGCGTCAATGTTCCAGGTGTACATATAGAGTTGCCGGCACTTACCGAGAAAGATATCGCCAATATCAAATTGGCAATTGAACTGGACATCGACTTCATCGCTCATTCTTTCGTTAGAAACCGCAACGACGTGAAAGCCGTCCGGGATATCCTCGACGAATATCATAGCGACATACAAATCATATCTAAGATTGAAAACCAAGAAGGCGTAGATAACATCGACGAAATCATCGAGACTTCGTATGGTATCATGATTGCCCGCGGTGACCTCGGAATTGAAGTGCCTATCGAAAACATTCCGGGCATCCAACGTCGTATCATCCGCAAATGCGTTTTGGCAAAGAAACCTGTCATAGTGGCGACACAGATGCTTCACACCATGATTAACAACCCGCGTCCAACCCGCGCGGAAGTAACCGACATCGCTAACGCAATATATTATCGTACCGACGCTTTGATGCTTAGCGGCGAGACTGCCTCGGGAAAATATCCTCTCGAAGCAGTTAAGACTATGGCATCAATTGCGCTGCAGGCGGAGAGAGACAAATTGCGGGAAAATGATATCAAGATTCCATTGTGCGACTCCGACGACGTGACAGGATTCCTATCACGAAATGCCATCGAAGCAACAGAACAACTCGGAGTGAAATGCATTATCACTGATACCGTGACAGGAAAAACGTCACGTAATCTATCGGCGTTCCGTGGACCTAATCCGATAATCTCGTTATGCTCTAACAACAAAATTCTTAGACAACTGGCACTCAGTTATGGAGTAATACCATTCTCATTGTGCAACACATCTTCAACACGCGAACTTTATATAGAATCGTTGGATATGTTGCTGAAGAAAGGTTACATAAATATTGATGATAAAGTTGCGTATCTCAGCGGCAGTCTCGGACAAGGAGGCGGAAATACATTCCTTGAAATCAATAAAGTAAAGGACGTAATTAATAAAATTGAAAGTTGAAAGTTATGGTAGAGACGTCACCCCTGTGGCGTCTTCAAATTGAAAATTGAAAATTATGGTAGAGACGTCACCCCTGTGGCGTTTTCAAATTGAAAGTTGAAAGTTATGGTAGAGACGTCACCCCTGTGGCGTCTTTGAATTGAAAATTGAAAATTAATGTTATGGATAAAAAGGAATTAAGACTGCATATAAAGACTTTGAAGAAGCAACATTCGAAGGATGAATTGAAAAGACAATCTGAATTGATTCTTGAAAAATTAGAGAATCATAAGTCGTTTATTGAAGCGAAGACGGTGATGTTATATAGTTCACTTCCTGACGAGGTACAGACTCACGACTTTCTGGCGAAATGGCGTAACGAGAAAAAGATCATACTTCCTACTGTGGTCGGCGACGATATCATCCCAGTTGAACTTACAAAAGATACAGACTTCGCCATCGGTGACTTCAACATCTTGGAGCCACAAAACGAAGCATACACTGGGACTTACGACCTGATTGTTGTTCCTGGTGTGGCTTTCGACAAAAACGGAAACCGTTTAGGAAGAGGTAAAGGCTATTACGACAGATTCTTGTGTAAACATCTTGAAGTTAAAAGAATAGGAATATGTTTCGACTTCCAGTTTGTTGATGAAGTTCCTACTGAAGATAATGACATCAAGATGCATGAGGTTTTGACAATTGACAATTATTAATTTTTGAATATGATAACACCAAAATCATTGACTGCTGGTTCAAAGGTAGCTCTTGTGGCACCGGCGAAGAAAATCTTGTTCGATGAGATTTCTTTTGCTATTGATTATATTAGAGAAAGAGGTTTTATTCCCGTTTATGACGAGCGACTCTTCATTGAGCACAATCAGTTTGCTGGAAATGACGATGAACGAGCCGCCGTTTTGCAATATTATCTTGATGACTACGATATAGATGCTATTATGTGTGTTAGAGGAGGTTATGGTACGGTGCGCATAATAGACAAACTTAACTTCGATAAATTTCTGCAGAATCCTAAGTGGATAGTAGGTTATAGCGATGTCACGGTTTTGCATTGTAAGTTGCAGAGTTTAGGTGTTGAGAGTTTGCATGCTACTATGCCGATAAATTTCCCGACGAATACCATCGAGTCTCTCGACACTCTCTTTGATGCCTTGATGGGAAAAGAAGTTACCTATGATTATCCGGAGTCACCATATAGTATTAAAGGTGAGACGGAAGGAATTATTGTCGGTGGTAATATATCTGTACTTTATAGTCTTCTAGGTTCTGACATATTTCCTGATACAAAAGATAAGATTTTGTTTATAGAAGATTTGGATGAATATCTCTATCATATCGACAGGATGATGATGGCATTTGAGCGTGCCGGGGTCCTTGATGAAATAAGAGGATTGGTTGTCGGCGGATTGACCAAGATGCACGACAATGCGGTTCCGTTTGGCAAGACTGCCGAAGAGATAATACAGGAAAAGGTGAATGGTAAAAATATACCTGTAATATTTAACTTCCCGGCAGGACATGTCTATGATAATAGAGCGATTGTGTTGGGGCGAAACTTCAAAATGTGATCGGTAAATATTAGTTGTCTTTAGTTTTTTATTAACAAACATTAATTCTTTCATGGTGTTTTTATGTCAACATTTTAAATAAAAACAACATTATGAAAGATTTCAATTTCAGATTAGGAGACGCCAAGAGCGATGTCTTCGGTACAAACGACATGATTAATCCTTCGCCGGTTGATAGAATTCCGGAAGGACCGACAACTCCACAGATTGCTTATCAGATGGTTAAGGATGAGACATATCCACAAACCCAACCTCGACTAAATCTCGCTACCTTCGTCACTACTTATATGGACGAATATGCTACACGACTTATGAATGATGCCATAAGTATCAACTATATCGATGAGACAGAATATCCTCGTATAGCTTTGATGGGACAGAAGTGTATCAACATCATTGCTAATTTGTGGAATACACCTGAAGTCAACAAATGGAAGACCGGTGCTGTTGGTATTGGTTCTTCTGAGGCATGTATGTTGGGTGGTGTTTCTGCGTGGATGCGTTGGCGCAAGAGAAGGATGGAACAAGGCAAGCCGTACGACAAACCAAACTTCGTGGTGTCGACAGGTTATCAGGTTGTTTGGGAAAAGTTTGCCCAGTTGTGGCAGATTGAGATGCGGACAGTTCCTCTAACAACAGAGAATCCGACGCTTGACCCAAAGAGCGCTATCGCAATGTGTGACGAAAATACTATTTGCATCGTGCCTATTGCAGGTTGTACCTGGACAGGTATGAACGACGATATTGAGGCGTTAGACAAAGAAGTGACCAGATTTAACAAAGAAACAGGTAATCATCTGTGTATTCATGTTGATGCCGCCTCGGGTGGTTTTATCTTGCCATTCTTGAAACCTCATCTCAAATGGGATTTCCGTCTCGATAACGTGGCGTCTATAAGTACTTCAGGTCATAAGTACGGACTTGTTTATCCTGGTCTCGGATGGACGATATGGCGCGACAAGACTTATCTTCCTACAGAGATGTCGTTCAGTGTCAACTATCTCGGAGCCGACATCACCCAAGTAGGTCTTAACTTCTCACGTCCTGCAGCTCAGGTGCTGGGTCAGTATTATCAGTTTATCAGATTGGGATTCCAAGGATATAAGGCGATACAGCAGAATTCCATGAAGATTGCGGAATATCTGCATGACGAGATTGGTAAAATGCCACAGTTCAAGAACTATAGTTCAGAGGTCGTAAATCCTCTCTTCATCTGGTCGTTGAATCCAAAATACGACAAGGTCGCTAACTGGACATTGTACGACTTGCAATATAAACTGCAGCAAAACGGATGGATGGTTCCTGCCTACACACTGCCTAAGAACCTGGAACAATGCGTGGTTATGAGAATAGTTTGTCGTCAGGGATTTAGTCGCGACATGGCAGATATGTTGTTGACCGATATCAGAATGGCGGTGACAGAGTTAGACAAACTAAGTTATCCGACACAATCGCGTGTTGAAGTCAATAGGAATAATCATCCGAAACAAAGTTTCAACCACGGGGGAAAACATTGTAAGAATTAATAGTTAACAATTAACATTTTTTAGGGCGTGATTATGCGCCCTTTTTTTGTTGAACATTTATCTTTTTTATTTATCTTTGTAACATAGTTCATAGTCAAAGTTCATAGTTCATAGTCAAAGTTCATAGTCAAAAATGAAAGAAACTCAACGTTCAAATAGATATCATATAGGAATTTTCGGCAGACGTAATGTCGGTAAGTCTACATTGTTGAACGCTCTTACGGGACAAGACGTCTCGATAGTATCTGATGTGGCGGGCACTACAACAGATACAGTATGGAAAAATATTGAACTGCCTGGAATTGGTGCGGCGGTCATTGGCGACACCGCAGGTTTCGACGATATTGGAGAACTCGGCGGGATGCGTAACGAAAGAACAAAACGTGCAGCGCAACAGGTTGATATGGCGTTGATATTGGTGAGCGGAAAACCTGACGACGCGACCTACGAAATTGAATGGCACGACTTCTTTAAAAACGCCGACATCCCTGTAGTGTTGGTTATGACAAAATGTGACAGCGAAGATAATGAGAACCTCGCACTTTGGAACCAAATCTTACGACATGAGTTGTGCTGTGTCTCCGCCAAAGAGGGTAGGGGACTCGATATCCTTTTAGGGAAGATGGCGGCACTTTATAAAAATGACGACAACTTGGACGACATAACACATACGCTGGTGAAATCAGGTGATGTCGTTGTTCTTGTGATGCCACAAGACGCTCAGGCACCTAAAGGCAGACTGATACAACCGCAGGTGGTTACGTTGCGCAACCTTCTCGATAAGCATGCTCTTGCATTATGTTGTGCTCCTGAAGAACTGCCGCAGATGCTGGAGAACCTCCAAACTCCTCCTTCGCTGATAATAACAGATTCGCAGGTGTTTGCTCAAGTCAAGGCACTTACTCCCAAAGAAACAAAACTTACTTCCTTCTCTGTGTTGATGGCACGTCATAAAGGCGATATCGACAGTTTCCGCGAAGGTGCCGAAGCCTTGATGGAACTCCCTAGAAATGGAAAGGTGCTTATTGCTGAGGCATGTTCGCATATACCTCAAAATGAAGATATCGGAAGAGTGAAACTGCCTCGGATGTTGCGCAATAAATTTGGCGAGGAACTACAGATAGATATAGTGTCGGGCAATGACTTTCCTGAGGATTTAACTCAATATGATCTCATAATACATTGCGGTGCATGTATGTTCACACGTCGTCATGTGTTGTCGAGAGTGCGTCGTGCCAAAGCGCAAAATATACCAATCACCAACTATGGTATCGCCATCGCCGCACTGACCGGAATCTTGAATAGTGTGGAAATATAACAATAAAATACTCTTGATATGAAAAAATTGTCTGTTTTGTTAATGCTATCGTTCGTGACGTTTCTGTTATATGCTCAAGATGATGAATATCAGAAATATCTGGAGTCTTTGAAAAAAGAACAGACAGAATTTCAGATGAATTCAGATATCGAAGCACAGAAACTTGGTGAAGAATATACAGATTTCAAGGCAAAGGCCAATGCTGAGTTCGCCGAGTTTATCTCAAAAGAATGGAAACTCTTCGAAGAGTTTAAGACTCAGGAACTGTCGATGTCGGTACCTAAAATTGATGTCGTGCCTCAGACAAAACAGTCGGATGTTATCAATGTTAATTCTAATGACGTAAAATATGCAAAGTCGAAAGAATTACCTCAAGTTGCTGATATAGAAAATGTAAATGACGGATATGGAGTCAATAATTCTCCTCGTACCGATAATTATGTGGTAAGGAAAGTGGTTACCGATAATGGTGTGAAAGATATCACAACGAAAGAAGATTTTTCTTCTATGTTGAAAAAAAGAGTAACTCCTGGACAAGATGTTACGATTAACTTCTATGGTAAGAAACTGGATTTCAATGTTGATGGAAAATTGCGCCTAAAAGTGAAAGGGAATGGGGAGTCGGATGTTGCAGATTATTTTAAAGAGATGGCCAAATTGAGAAATGAAACCTCTTCATTATGGCGGCAGATTGATGCTTATGTGAAAATGATGGGTCTTAACGAATGGGGGTACTTCTGTATGTTACGTAACATTTCGGAGAATATCATCGAAGACGTTGATAGCAGAGTCTTGTTCAATTTTTATTTGTTGCGAAATGAAGGCGACTTCAAAGTTAAGGTGGCACGAGGTAAATCGTCTGATAAACTGGTGCTTTTGGCAGCACTCGACAATAGCAAGGAAGTTTATTCTTATACCTTCTTCCGTTTTGACGAACCTAATGGAAAACAGATTAAATATTATTTGGTTTATGGAGGCGGCAATGCTAAGGAAAGTATCTTCACATATGATTTTGCCGAACAAGATAAAGACATGAAACAGATAGGTCTGGATTTTAATAGTACATTAAATATGGGAAACTGTGATGTGAAGCGTGAACTGGAGTTTGCCAAGATTAACACTAAGATAGAACTTCCATACAATAGCGCGCATATCGCATATCTCAACGATGTTCCAATGACGATATTCCCAATCTATTTCGCTTCGCCGATTTCTATTGAGGCTCAACAGATATTCGACTCTAAACTTAATGAGTTGAAACAACAATATTCACCTGTACAATTTATAGATATAATTCTTAATTTCGTGCAAACAGCTTTCGACTATAAAACCGATGAGCAGCAGTTTGGTTATGAGAAGTATTTCTATCCAGAAGAAGTTATTGCTTATCCTTATAGCGATTGTGAAGATCGTTCTGCATTGTTCGCTTGGTTGGTGTCAACTTATACTGATGCAAAAGTTGTAGGATTGCAATATGAAGGACATCTCGCTACCGCAGTATGTTTCGGCGACGGAGTTGAAATTGATGGAGATAAATTTTCTTATGCAGGAAGAAAATATTACGTCTGCGACCCAACTTATATCAATGCGTCAATAGGGATGACAATGCCGCAATATAAAGATAAAATGCCGAAGATTATAAAGATGTTATGAACTGATGACTTATGTGAAAAACTTATTCCACTTTGATAAACGTTGTCTTGACGTCGTAGTCGTCTTCTATTTCTAGGTTCATCAGATCCAAATTGTTGATGTTATATGCCTTCGGTATTATGGCATCGTTCACTTCCATCTGATGGTAATGTATGAATCTTGTCTTGTTGACTTCCCATGTGAGTTTGCTTCCTTCGAGTTCTGTTACGTCGTCAGCGATGTCCCATGTTCTGCCACTACCATCTTCGTTAAATCTGTAAAACACCGTTCCCGACTGCCATAATCCGATGATTAGGTCGGTGTCGTAAACTTTATCTTCAAACACTTCCGGTTCTATAATCTCAGGTTTATATTCTTTAGGTTGATTATTTTTCCATAATAATAATGCGAGTACGCATAATACGATGATAATCAATATCACGATGAATAATCTTTTCTTTTTCATAATTATAGGTTTAATTGTTGATGAATCTTTTAATGACGGCGTATGCTTCTTTTATTCCTAATTCGCCTGCTTTACTTAAATCGTTAATTGCCAATTCTTTTTCGCCTAGGAATAATAATGTCAATCCTCTGTTGTAATATGCTTCTGCCAAATTGCTTTCGAGTTTTATCGCTTCGCTATAGTTGTCGATAGCTTTGTGAAATTCCTGCATTTGTAGATGTACGTTTCCCAAGTTGTACCAAATGAAAGCATTGCTGCTGTTTTTTTCTGCCAGTTTCATCAGGGTGTTCAGCGCAGGTCTGTAGTCAGGTTTTTCCTTTTTTTTGATACCTTTTTTCTCTGTTGTTTTTTTCTGATTTATGCTAATTGGGTCGTTATAATTTTGATTTGCCAATACCAATTCCGCCTTGTCTTTTTGTATCGCGGCAATATTGATTTCGGCATAAATCTCAAAGATATCATTATTGGTCAACGATTTGAAATTGTTTTCTGCATGTTGATAATTATGAATCTCATAGTTTGAGAGACCTTTTAGGAAGGTTTTTAAATTATTATCGCTAATGGATTCTATTACGGAATCATTAAGTGTCGACTGATGATTTTCATCGAAGAAGTCTTCTATTTTATATACGAGAGTCAATCCGTTAAGTTCTTTGTTTTCATTTATGTGACTTAGGGTAGCATCTAAGAAGTGCTGTTTGTTTTTCTTGTTTTTGTCTTTTGTGTTAAATTCGGCGACGCTCACGATATAATTATTGAAAGGTTTTATATTTACTGCCGAGAACTGAGCGAGTTTTCCGCCTTTGTCGCCGTTAGAGAAGTCGGAGTCGAAAGCGATGATTTTGTCGTAATTTATTGAATTGGAGTATGCATTATATAGAGAGTCGATGTTTTCTTCATTATCATTTATCAGATTTATTATCTCTTTAGATTTGTAACGGTCGTATTCAGCACCTTTGATGTCACCTTTTTCGTATCGTATCACCGACCTGTTCACCCAAGCGTCAATGAAGTCGGGGAAGAGTTCAATTACCTTTGTAAAATCGTCTTCGGCACTGTCTAAGTCATTCATTTTGTAGTATAAGATACCTCTGTTGAAATATCCGTATATATTATCAGGATTTATCTCAATAACTTTGTCGAATAAAGCTAGAGCGATGTCGTTTTCATTTAACTGTCCGTAAATAATACCTCTGTTGAAATAAGTCAGTGCGTTGTTTTCGTCGAGGTTGTTGACTCGTTCGTAGTCTTTGAGAGCAGATGTCGTGTCACCCATATTAAGGAATACGGTTCCTCTGTTGAAATAGATGATAGGGTTGTCGTTGTCCATTTTAAGTGCGTTGTTGAAGTCGAGCATTGCTTCTTCATATTTTTCACGTTCCATTTGTATGATTCCTCTTCTCACCAAAGCTTCAACGTTGAAAAAGTCGTAATAGACAGCTTTGTCGAGGTCTGCGACAGCTTCATCAAGTTTATTGAGAAATCTTTTTGCCACGCCTCTGTTGATATATGCGTTGGCGTTGCTTGGACTTATAATCAGTGCGGTGTCGAAACTTGCTATAGCGTCTTCAAATTCGTTGAGGTGTAATTTTGTCGACCCTAAGGCGATGTGCAGTTCCGGGTCGTATGGGTCGAGTTTTATGGCGTGGTTATAATCCTTTTTTGCGTCGGCATAATTGCCTAATTGGTCGTTGGAGATTCCTCTATAATGATATGCCCTCACGTACAGAGGATGAAGTTCCAAGGTTTTTGTGAAGTCGTTGGCGGCACCTGTAAAGTCGTTGAGACTGAATTTTGCGATGCCTCTAAGGAAATATGCTTCAAAATCATTTGGTTTGGCTATTATTGCCATGTTAAAATTGAGTATGGCTTCGGAATAATCTTCCTCCGATAAGTCGATGCGACCCATCGTGATATAATGTTTATGGTTTAGTTGAGCAAATATTTCGCTGCTACATATAAGTAATAGAAGTAATATTATGTTACGTGTCAGTTTCATATTAGGTTGAAACTATTTTGTTTTGAGAACTTAACAAACGACTCCATGATTTTCTCGTTATACGATTTAGAAACAGGAATGTCTTTTATTCCTTTTACATCGAATTCGAGAGTAATCTCACTATTGTCTTTTCTCAGTGAAGCCACGTGTTCGAAGTTAACCATATAAGAACGATGGCAACGTTGGATTGGGGTGTCTTTTAATTCTTCCGACAATCGTTTTAAGGAGTTTCTCAGAAGAAAATCAACAACTTCATTATTATTTGTATATTTAATGGAACAATAATTATCTGACGATTCTATATAGATAATCTTATCTGATGCCAATGTGAAACGTAGTTCGTTTCTTTCATCTTTAAATTGTATCAAGAATTTCTCATCTTTTTCTTTTTCCTTTTCCTTAAATTTTTCTTCGTATTCTTTTTTTAATTCGATGATTTTTATCTTTTCGTTTTCAATTTGTTCGTCTTTTTCTTTGATAACCACGCGTGTCAGATGTTCGTTATAGAGATAAAGGAAAGAAACAACATAAGGGATGAGGAGCATCCACGTTGTATTGGCTATGGCTCTTCTGAAAATCTCGAATATAGCTTCCCAATAAGCATATTCCGGATTTTCAGCGATGAAGTTGTCTATGAAACCTACTTTATATGCGATGAATACATAGAATCCGTTTAGTATGATTATTTCGGCGAATATCCATATCAGGTATTCCAGATAACCTATAGATATTTTTTTTACGAAGAAATACATCATAATTCGGCTTATAGAGATAAGTGCTAAACCGACCAACACCATAAGTGAGGAGTATATGAAATAATTGAAAGTATTGATTCCAGGGATCCAAGAGTCAGAGTTAAACGGACGGAATATATTGATAAATACCAAAGAATATATTGTTGTAAAGAAAATAAGTCTTCTTATATTTTCTTTTGTGAGTAGGAATGAAGGCAAATCTTTGTTGCCGAAACGTAATGAATATTTTTTCTTAATGTTTTCGCTCATGTTTGCAAATATACAAAAAAAATCGCCCTGCGTAGTGTAGAGCGATTTAAAATATCTGTTTAGATTTTAAATTCTACTATTGGAGTTTGAAGATGATAGGCACTGTGAAGGAACAACGTACAGCGCTACCACGTTGTTTGCCTGGTTTCCACTTTGGCATGCTGTTAACGACTCTCACTGCTTCTTCGTCGCAACCGCCGCCTATACCACGCATCACTGTTACATTTGTAATTGATCCGTCTGGTTCAACAACGAAGTTTACGAATACTCTTCCTTGGATGTCACTTTCGCGAGCCATCATAGGATATTTGATATTCTTTTGGATATGTTCCATCATTTTGGCAGGGCCGCCTGGGAATTCTGGCATTTCTTCTACTACCTTGAAGATTTCTGCTTCAACGATTTCTTCTTCTTCAATCTCTGGTGGAGTGAATTCGTATTCTTCGATGACTTCATCTTGGTCAACTTCAGCGTTGATGTCGATTTCGTCTTCTACTTCAACGTCGTCTTCAACAACTTCGATTTTTGTTACTTGTGGTTTCGGTTGTGGAGGTTGAACTTTTGGTTGTTCTTGTTTTGTGATTTCAACCATTTCTTCTTCAATGACCTCTACTTTTTGTTGAGCAAAATCTGATACTTGTTTGTCGTAGCTCTTGTATTCAAATACACGCCAGATGACGAATAATGTTACAACCAAGCCTATCAACGTAAAAGTCAATTTCTTGCTTTCAAGATCTGCTTTGGGTGATTTTTTTACTTCCATTTTCTATCTTTTTTACAATTATAATTCGAAAACTTATTTGCGCCACAAAGTTAATAAAATTCCTTAGATATTATTCAGTGAATAATTTATTTTTTTAATTTTTTTTTGAAACAATATATGAAGATGATAACTCCTAAAACACAACCTATTGCGTCTGCGATGAAGTCGTATATACTGCCGTATCTGTTAATGAATATGTATTTTTGTAATAATTCTGTGAGTCCTCCATATGAAATTGACAGTAGTAATGTCAATAAAAAAGATTTCTTTTTGATATTGGTGTTTTGGTATATGATTTTTTCACGATAACCCCACAACATGGTGAAAGATAATGCGCCGAATACAATCAAGTGTATAATCTTATCTGGACCTAACCAGTCCCAGAAACTTGTGACGTTGGGAAAACAATT
The DNA here is from genome assembly GCA_045606865.1 of Bacteroidales bacterium. Classification (GTDB taxonomy): domain Bacteria; phylum Bacteroidota; class Bacteroidia; order Bacteroidales; family F082; genus Limimorpha. The sequence continues at coordinate 44,663 of JAZUST010000148.1, read as the reverse complement.
GCCGGGTGTGCCCATTAATATCATGATAATAATGGCAGTTATAAGTCCCGGATAGAAGTCCTTTGTCAGTCTTTTCATTATCTATATTATTAATAAGTAGCGGTCAGCAATCTTGATACTGATGGCTGACCGCTGAAAACTAGATGCTAAAAATATTAGCCGATTAATTCTTTATATGCTTCTGCTGATAATAAGTTGTCAAGGTCAGCTGGGTTAGCAACTTGAACTTTGATAATCCAACCTTCGCCATAAGGGTCGTTGTTAACTTTTTCGTATGCGTCAACAAGACCTTCGTTGAATTCGATAACTGTACCTGCTACTGGCATTAACAAGTCTGATGATGTTTTAACAGCTTCAATTGTACCGAATGTTTCGTCTGCTTCGAGAGTTTCATCAACAGTGTCAATGTCAACGAAAACGATGTCGCCTAATTCATGTTGTGCGAAGTCTGTGATACCTACGTAAGCTGTTTCGCCTTCTAAGCGGATCCATTCATGATCCTTTGAATACTTTAATTCTGCTGGGATGTTCATTTTGTTTTATTTTAAAATTGTTAATGATGTTTACTTTTTATTGCTCCAAAAATACAATTTTTATTTGTATGATTATTACTTATTCAAAAATTTTTATTGTGTCAGACTAAATCTCATTGTCACGCCTGCAAATGTGTTGCTTGTCTTGAATGAATTGGCGATAAATGGGTCGTTCATATCGTGACGGAAGAACACTTGCATACCGAGACGGTTGCTGAAGTCGTAGTCGGCAGTGAGATAAATGTTGAGTTTGTTCTGTCCTGATGATATCTGACTATAGTCTTCGTCAATGCTTCTTAATATTGTTATGTCTTTTCTGAATCCTATGTCTAGTTTCATGGTCAAATCGTTTGATGCAGGAGAACCACCACTTCCACCGCTGTTTCCAAATGACAATGCGATATCTCTGAATGTGTATCCGCATCCGATGATTATTTCTTGTCCTTCTGTTTCTGTGAGTTGGTTGTTGGTGAAACTGATAGTGACAGTTCTGCTTTTCTTGAAATCTAATGATGGTGACAGACTATTGTTGAAGGTTAGTTTGAGACCGACCAGCGGAGCATATTGTTCTGATATGACTATTTGTGCCATGTCGAATTCAGGTACTCTCAGGTTGGTGCCATCATACAACTGCATATTGTTTCCTTCCGAATAGTTGAGGTTTGTTGCCCAAGACGAGATTGAGTAGTTAGATCTGTAAGAATGTGTGATATTTATGGTCTTGAATATTTTCTTCAAAGCGGCAATCTTTGTTAAACCTGTGAAGTTGACCGACCAGTTAGGTAAGGCGATTTTTTTGAACAGACTCAATTCAACTTCATTTTGCTCATAGCCTGAATATGCTGCGATGAATGAATATGCAAGAACTTCTTGAGAGTTGGCTCCATAACCTAATGGGAAATACCCGTTTCCTATCGAGTCGTAAACCATAGGCGAATCCATGTTAATCCATGTCTCGTTTAGATTTGCGAGACGGTTGGCGATATCTTGTCGATAGTCTAACATGGTGTTGAACAAATCGTCGCCGTTTTTGAATGATGTCGCCACCATAAGGTGTGAGATGTTGAAGTTGCCTCCGTTTGTAGGAGTGTAGAAGTTGAATACTCCATTAGCATCTGCTCTGAAATATTCGGAGAAGTTCTCTACGTAACTTCTGTTGCCACTGACATCTATCTTCAAATCAGGGAATGGTTCGAGCACTACCTTGTAGTTATATGTCTCGTTGAATCTTCTGGAATATGGTTGGTTAAATGTAGTGTCTGTTGTTAACCAGTTGCCTTCAATAGCTCTATCAAGTGCATTGTTGTCAAAACCGAAGATGAAACCCCATCCCGGCGCTCCTGTCACTCCATTGATGCCCAGATAACTTGGTTCGTACATGAAACCCGGTAATGAAACGCCGCTACTTTGTGAGAATGAGAATGACGCTTTCTTCACACTTAAGAGTACTCTTAAGGCATTGTCGCCGATAATCTTGCCGTAGTTTTTCTTTGATGACTTGCTAATAGTGTCGGTTTCTTTTGTTTCTTCTCTGTTTGTCTGTCGGTTATTGCCTCTGCTGCTTTGGCGTTTAGGTGTTGTCAGTGTCTTGAAATAAGGTACCTTATTATATAGTTTGGAGAAGTCGGCGTTGGCATTGAGTTGTATTGCTGCTTCATTTTCGTTTAAATTGCCCATGACATCCTGAGTTGCACGCGAAGAGGCAGTCCAACGATAGGTGCCGGTATAACTTGCATTAGATGTGACCCAGTCGAGTAATGGTAGTTTATTAATAGGTATAGTATAATTTAATTTTGAGGTCTGATTAAATCTTGACATTGTGCCTAAACTATATATCTCATCTTTGATAGTATCTCTGTTGGCATTCCATTCGTCAGTGTTTCTTTCTGGTGTGCCGCCAGGTTCATAGATATATGCGTTCGCATTTGCGTTGTATGTGAAGTTTAAACCTTTTGTGATGTCGTAACGGAAGTCGTAGTTACGATTCCAGTCCCAATTCTTGGCATATGTTGGTCTAATGATAATATCCCCCGAACTCTTATTTCTCAACTTTTGTTCTTGATACTGACGGAACATCTCTGTTGAGAATGAGAAACTCTTAGGCATATAGTAGAAGTTGATGTCTTTGATGATTTGTAGATATTTCGACGATGCCCATTTTGCATTTGCGAAAGGTTGAACAGGTTTTGCGTTTGTCGAATATGTATAACCCAATCCGCCTCTGTAGGTCTTGTCGATGGAATACTCAATATCACTATTGTTTTGTTCTTGTATTGTGTATGCATAAGTGGCGTTGAAGTTCTCTATATCCCAGAAGTGTGGTTTCTTGTTTCCGACACGATTCTTTTTAAGATTTGTGACGTTGAAGTTGGTTTGTTTAACGATGTCTCTTGCAGCACTATTGAGTGAATCTTTTGCTGCCTGATCTTCTATGATGTCGAGAGCGTTTTTGAACTTAACATCAGGATCGAAAGGATTGTATTCCGGAGTGATAGTAGTCTGGTTGTGATCGTAGTGGATTGGCACTGTGATACCTGTCTTTTCCGGTTTCATGAATTTGCCGAGGTCGATGTCGGCAGATACACTATAGAAACTATTGGATTCCATACTCGACTCGGTAGGTTTTGTCTCTAATGCTCCATAACCGGCAGAGTTGTATGTGCCTGCTGCTGTTACGCGACCTAAGTCGGCCAATGTTGCTTCTATACGTCCTGTAGCAGCCCAACCGCCATCATTTTTCAAGTCGGTGAGTCTTAATTCATTAATCCATATGATGGCACTTCTGTCTGTATCTATTTCATTATTGTTCTTAGGATTACGAATACCAATCATCATACTTCTAACTTCACTGATAGTTGGATTACCTAAGACCTTTACTTTGTTTCGTCCATCAAGTTCAGAGTAAACCCTGTTGGTTTGAACGTTGTTGGTTCCCAAAGATTTGTTACGATTGTTTTTCACTTGGACGAGTTCTTCGAAGTCTATTTCGATGGTGTTCTCCTCTGGCCAGATTGTGACGTCTTGCGTTGCCGGAGTATACCATGGTGTGAACTTCAATGGAACTTCGTATTCATAGTAGTTGTCGGTTAAGTCGGAACCGAAACGTAAGAACACGGTGAGGTCGCCATCTTCAATGTCGTCATGTTCAAACATCTTCTCAGCATGGATATACATACTGAGTTTTTTGTAATACCTGAAATCGAAACTAGTTGACTTATAAACGGCTCTTGCGTCGCCATCAACAAGGTTCTCCACAGAAAGTTGTAATGCTTGTTCGTTTTGACGCACTGTTGACATAGTCCCTCTATAAACTTCTTGTATGATGCCAGGAGGCAAAACGTAAGGTATTGGTGAACGACTGCTGTTTTCTTCCAAGTTGACAGCCGATTGTTCGAAGAGAGTGTGGTTGCTTTGGTCGCCGGGCATATATTCGCCAGGTGCTTGTATTGCTTGTGTATATGTTCTCCATTCGCCTCTAACAAGGTCGAGTGTTCCGAAACGAAGTACGATGTCTTCGCTAAATCCTTTCATGAACATTCTTATGAAACGTATTGATGAGTAACCTTCTATGTTACCAACGACTTTGTCTGGTTCTCTGATTGGGATACGGAACTGATACCATTTTATTTCTTTAACTTCACCATTGATTGTAGTAACGTAAGTGGTTCTGATGTCGGAGATTCTGTTTTGTCCGGATGTCAACATCTTGTTAGGATCGATTTCTATTTCATATTGATAATAGTTCTCAGACTCACTTAGAGTATTGTCGTTGTTGATGTCTTCCACGTCAGGAAGTGATGTGTTGTTGGTCGAATAGTTCTCCGTATATTGTGTCTCTGAAGGGGAGTTGCCTTCGTTGCCATTATATTTTTTGTAACGTTCCAAAATGCTTGTGTACAGAGGATCGCTGTCATAATCTGATCCTCTGTAGTGGTGATAGTCGTCCGATGAAGGGTCGCGTTCTATTTGTTCGTATGCCTCCGGCGACAATTTACCTTGTAATATTCTGAGGAAATCTGAGTAGAACGACTGCTCATCGCTATTTGATAATCCGTCGTAACCGACATCCTGGAATGGTCTCGAAGCAGGATTGGTATCGAAGGCGTCAACTAGTGCTTGTAAGGATGGTACACGTCCCCAAGATGTTGTGTCGACATTTGTAACCTGTTCTGTTGTTGGGAGACCATGTTCGTACGATTTTCTTCCATCGCGTAAGATGTCTTCCGAAATATCACCTAAATTGAAATACAACTTACCGGTATTGTTTTTATTTGGACTATTTTCTCCGTCTTCGTAATATGGGTCCATCATCCAGAATTCAATGTATTCCACGTTGGTGGCATTGAAGTCTGACGATTCGATGGCTCTCATAATACCACCCCATCTGTCTTCCGGATTGCTGAACGTTCCGTCATCGTTGAGGTTTTCGGTGTCGTAGTTATATGGACCTCTGAGATTTGGATAATATGCCAAGTTCAATACAGAAACGTTAGTCATTGTACCTGCTTGGATGTCTCTGTTAGGGAAGATTTCTGTCTCGAGAACCTGTCTTACTCTGTGGTCAGACAACTCGTCGTTGGTGATATTTGCCGGTAAGATATTGGTGCTACGATTGTAGAATGTTGAATGGTCGATGGTGTACCATGCTAATATTGAACGGTTTTTGCCGTAATCTCTTCCCATTGTTGAAAATGCTTCCGGGAAGAGGTCGTGTTGATATTGTGGGGTGCTTGCCAAATGCCACAATGACCACTGACGAAGGTCGATGGTTGATTTGGTGCCTTCAAAATCGTCGATGTATGAAGTTCCTCTTTGACCATTTTCTTTGTTGATGCCTTGTATGAAATGCGCAAATTCACCATATACCGAGATTCTTGACTTTTGTTTTGTTTCGATGAATGGCAATTTGTCGATGAGGTCGGTTAGTAATTGGGAGTCTGTCTGGTAATTGAAATCGAAACCATATATTGTGTTTGATAATGGTTCGTCGTTATAGTTTACCTTTGTAGTATATGCTCTCTCGGAGAGGTGTAAAATCGTTCCTCCGATTAAGAAGTCAGGATTTATCTCGTGTTCCACTCTCGCTCCCATAAACGACTTCTTCATTGTGGATAGTCCGGTGTTGTTTTCCAACGAGATGTTGATTGCGGCACCTGAATTAAGTAAAGCCTCGTTTAAGATAGTTACTCTACCTAATGTGTAATCAACTGTATAGTCCACGTTTTCCGTGAGAGGTGCTCCTCCTGCTGTAACTGTCACAGAACCAGGGGAGACGTTAAGTGCGTTTAAATTTATTTCGCTTCCCGATGATGATGAATAATGTCCTTCTAAACGGAATTTGTTTTTCTCTGTATATTGTTCTGCGGAAGTCTTGGTAAGGGTGTATAATGAGTCGAATGCATATTTGTCCGCCAAAACCGGATTGTCGGCGAATATCTTTCTGATATGACTACCAAAAGGTTCAAGAACAGGGAAGTAGATACGACCCGTGGCAGAGTTGATTGTACCTCCGTTGCTGGTGGCGCCGTTAATGAAGTCGAATACACCATCACCGCCTTCAACAGGATTCTGCTGAGAGTTTAAGTTATCGACATTCATTAAGTTAATCAACGATCTGCCTTTGAGGTCACCCTCGGCATCGGCGAAATATCCTGTCGCTACGCCATTTTCGTTGCCTAAATACAAAATGTTCATCACGAAGTCGTTTTGACTTACCTGATAACCTCTCATGTTGTATACGTTTTTCATCATAAGATCCCACATAGGCATCTTGGTGTTGATGGATGTACTCTTCAATAACTTAGTTACCAAAACGTTAGGGTCGGGGATGCTCTGGTCTGAAAATTCACCAACCTGATAAACCTTGTCTTGTCCTATAATGGTATATTGATATGCAACGGCAAGTGTCTGGTTTGCGTTCAAACTGATGTTCAATGTGATGAAGCCTAATTTGCTGTTGAGTACATATTCCGATGGACTCAGTTTCCTTGCTTTCTGTAATTTCTCGAAATCTTTTCCTGATGTGTATCCTTGTGAAGTGAGATATGATGTTACGGAATTTAACGATCTTAAGGAATTGTAATCCATATCGTTGAGTATCGTGTTGGAATAATTGTCAGGATATTGTGCTCCGATGTTGGATGTTGGATATACTTTGTTGTCGTTATAAATCCATTCTTCTTTGCCTTCGCCTAAGTCGGTGAAAGCAACAATGTTGCGACTGTTTTCGTAATTAGATGTTGTGTTTGTGACCCAGACTTCAATCTTGTTGATGTTGATGTCGGAAGTGACGAGAGGCAAATCTTGTAATGCTCTTTCGTAGTTGTCTCTAAAATATTGACTGAGGAAGAAGTGTCGATTTTCTTCGTAATCGAGACATTCTATTTCGAATTCGTTTGTTAACGCGCCTCCGCTTACTGAGATGTTCTGTGTCTCACTTTCTTGATAAGAGATGACAGAGGTGACAGTGGTTTTTCCGAATTGTAATTTAGTCTTGATACCGAATAAAGATTGTGTGCCGGTAATTAAAGAACTGCTTAGAGGCATGCTGACGTTACCTGCTTCGATAAGTTGGATGATGTCGTCTTCGTCGCCTTCATATTTCAAAGTGAATTTTTGGTCGAAAGAGAACTGACTCTCTGTGTTGTAGTTGAGTTTGAATTCTATTTTGTCGCCGATTTTAGCTGCTGCACTCAACTGCATGGCAGGTTCGAAGTCGAAGTTGGTTGTTCTTTGTTTGCTTATAGGTTTTGATGGGTCGTTACGACGTTGGTGTTTTATTCCGAATGTTACGTCGGCAGAACCTTGTAACTTGATGTCGATAGTGTTGCTTCCAAATATCTTGTCGAACACCTTTCCTCCGACATAAATGGTAGGTATTAGTTGATTTCCTTTATCGGCACCTGTTGCTGCACTCTCGCGACGTTCTTTCCAATATTCACTTATGGACTTGTTGTTCTGATATTTGGCATAAACATCCTGGCTCATGGTATGAGGTTCGCGATACATGAAGTCGCCTATTTTGCTGTAGAATGTATATTGTCCTGTTATCGGGTCATACACAATTTCACGAGTGATATTGTCCGGTTCTTTAAGATAAAAACCAGAGGTGTTGTTTTGGTTTAATGGATTCCCGTCATCTTGTGGAATAGGATATATCAACTTCAAAGTGTCGCTCGACTGTTGAGCATTGACTTCTATATTGAAGGTAAAAACAACGCTTAATAATAAAACAAGCGTAAGTAGGTTCTTGGTATTTAAAAACAATCTTCTCATACTAAATTACAATGACTTATAGTGATTTTAGAGCTTCTTTTATAAGTTGTTCAACGCTAGGGTTTTCCATCTGTGACAATAGTTTGTCTAAAACCTTTTCGATACTTGCCCTGCCGAAGCCTAAAACCATCAATGCAGATAACGTCTCTTCTTTTAATGTATTGTATCCGGCAGGAGTTTTTTCTCCTTCCGAAATGTTAAGTTTCGCGACCTTGTCGTGAAGGTCTACTATAATTCTTTGTGCGGTTTTCGCACCTATGCCTTTTACGTTTTGTATCGCCTTGGTGTTGTTATACATAATGGCATCCACGGTTTCTTTTACTGTTAATGATGACAATATTAGACGGGCTGTGTTACAACCAACGCCTGAAACTGTGATGAGTTGTAGGAACAGCGAACGCTCTTCTTCGGTGTAGAAACCATACAAAGTGTGTGCGTCCTCACGAATGGCGAGATGTACGTATAACTTTGCTTCCGATTGCTCTCCAATGGCAGAAAATGTATTCAATGTTATATTAATTAAATAACCAATACCATGATTATCAATAACAACATAAGCAGGATTTTTTTCTGCTATCTTACCGGAAATGAAACTATACATACCTAAAATGATATCAATTTTTTCGTGAAAAATGAACTATTGTAAATAATCGACAAAGTTAAGATTTTTTATGCTAAAATCAATTATTTTTTTGATGAAATTTTGATGAAAATAGCGATAAAAATTTTATCTTTGCAGATAAGATAATAATTCAAATTTTAATATTATGACACCATCAATAGTTATACTTGCGGGCGGTGGTCCTGCACCTGGCATTAATACGGTTATCAGTACTGTAGCAAAGACTTTCTTGAAAGACGGTTATCGCGTTATAGGTCTCCAAGAAGGCTATAAAAATCTTTTTAAAGAAAATCCTAGATTCGTCGATATGGATTTCTTCTATGCCGACCAAATCATGAAGATGGGTGGTTCTGCCTTGCAGATGAGCCGTTATAAACCAAAAGACGAAGAGTTTAATACAGATTTCTTCGTTAAAAATAATGTGAAACTTCTTGTTACTATTGGTGGCGACGATACTGCATCAACAGCAAATCGTATCTCTAAATTCTTGGCTTCCAATAATGTAAAGATTCAAAATATCCACGTTCCGAAGACTATCGACAACGACCTTCCACTTCCTGAAGGAACTCCAACTTTCGGATATTATTCCGCTAAAGAAGCCGGCGTGAGAATCTCTCAGACTGTTTATGAAGACGCACGTACAAGCGGCAACTGGTTCGTTGTTTCTGCAATGGGACGTGAAGCTGGTCACCTCGCTTTCGGCATGGGTGCCGCTTGCCATTATCCTATGATTATCATCCCTGAAATGTTCAATAAGACAGATGTGACATTCGACCGTATCCTCAAACTCGTTCTGAGTGCCATGATTAAACGTAAAATCTTAGGTATCGATTACGGAGTTGCAATCATCAGTGAAGGCGTGTTCCATTTCATGACTGACGAAGAAATAAAGAATTCCGGAGTAAACTTTACATACGACGACCATGGTCACCCAGAACTCGGTAACGTAAGTAAGGCTCATATCTTTAATACTTTATTACAACAACGCGTTAAAGAATTGGGTCTCTCAATCAAGAGTCGTCCTGTAGAAATCGGATATGAAGTCCGCTGCGTTGATCCAGGTGCATTCGACTTGTTCTATTGTAGCATCTTGGGTTATGGCGTGAAGAAGTTGTTCGACGAAGGCGTCTCCGGTGCTATGGTTTCTGCAGATAATAAAGGCGAAGTCAAACCATTGTATCTTAAAGATGTAGAAGACGAACACGGAAAGGTTAAACCTCGTCTCGTTAATATGAACGGCGAAAAGGCTAAACTCGTATTCAACCACTGCTTGCAATATGTTTCAGAAGCAGACTATGAAGCCGCCAAGAAATATGTCGCTAACCCTGAAGATTACGACTTTAAGAAAATACTTAATTGGTAAAAAAGAAAATCCAAATAAAAAATCTCGGTTCTTTCCTCGAATCGAGATTTTTTTGTAAGTTTGCAATTCGTAACTTTAAAATAAAATATTTTGGAAATACTTTCAATAGACCCTCTTATACAACTGCTTACAGTAACCACATCGGAACCTTTTTTTATCGGAATTTCAGTTAAGGCGGTAGTTTATTCCATAATAATGTGCATACTTCTGTTATGCTCGGCAATGTCATCGTCAAGCGAGACCGCATATTTCTCGCTTCAGCCTAACGACATAAATGAGTTGGAAGATTCGTCAAACCGAAATGAACAAATGGTTCTCGAATTACGCCAAAATCCCAAAATCCTCCTGGCTACTATACTTATCGCCAATAATTTGATAAACATCTCAATCACAATATTATCGACCTACATTATGAATATGATTTTTAATCTTGGCGCGCATCCTGTCGCAGCCTTCATCCTTAATGTGGGAGTCGTTACCTCCTTGATTTTATTGGTAGGTGAGATGATACCTAAAGTCTATGCCTCAAAAAAAGCTAAGTCTATCGCAACAATGATGGCACCGGTACTTAGGTTCCTTGTAAAATTCTTTAAACCATTAAGTAAGATTTTTGTCGGTTCGACATCATTTATCGACAAGAAATTGGTAAAGAAAACTGGAACTATTTCATTAAGTGACCTTTCTACTGCAGTGGATATCGCAACAGAAGAAGGTTCTACGCCTGAGGAGAAAAATATGCTAAAAGGTATAGCGTCGTTCGGTGAAAAGGAAGTAAGCGACATTATGCGTCCCCGAGTCAATATGTTCTCCTTATCGATGGAAACGACTTTTGAAGAACTCATGCCGCAGATTATCGACAAAGGTTTTTCAAGAATTCCTGTCTATGACAAAGATCTCGACGATGTCAAAGGCATACTCTATGTAAAAGATCTTCTTCCTCATCTCGAGAAGAAAAACTTCGAATGGCAAGAATTGATACGCCCTGTCTTCTTCGTCCCAGAAAACAAAAAGATCAATGATTTGTTCCAGGATTTTAGAGCCAAGAAGATTCATATCGCTATCGTCGTTGATGAATACGGCGGAACTTCGGGTCTCGTCACTTTGGAAGATATAGTGGAGGAAATTGTTGGTGATATCAGTGATGAGTTTGACAAAGAACCTGAAAACGATAATTATAAAAAAATTGACAACGACACCTATGTCTTCAAAGCTCAAATCAGTCTCCTCGACTTTTGTAAGGTCTTTGGTGTTGATGACGATTATTTCAAGGAGATAGAAGGTGAGTCGGATACTCTTGCTGGTATGATACTGGAAATGGAAGGTCGTATCCCGGAGGTCGGTTTCAAATGTAATTACAAGGAATATGCTTTCGAGATAGTCGAATCGGATAAGAAACGCATCATAAAAATTAAAGTCACTCGTAAAAATGAAGAATAAGCAATCAGCAGTCAGCAGTCAGCAATCAGTTTTAAGAAGATTAATATCATTGTTAATTGTTAATTGTATATTGTTAATTCTCTTCGTCTCTTGCGACAATAAGACTTATCAACCAAAACCAAGAGGGTATTTCAGAATCGACTTTCCTGATAAAGAATATGTCAGTCTAGATACTATGCCCCATTATAGTTTCGAATATCCGGTCTATTCCAAGATAACTCCCGATTATTTGTCGCCAGAAGAAAAAGAATGGGTTAATGTGGAGTTCCCTGCTTTTAAAGGAACCATTCATATTAGTTATAAGTCGGTTGATGGTAACTTGGATAAATATCTTGAAGACTCTCATTATATGATGACGAAACATATTTCGCGTGCCATGGGAATACATGATAGTGTTATCATAAATCCAGATAAAAATGTATATGGTTTGGTTTATTTCCTGGAAGGAGAAGGCGTTGCCTCGCCATTGCAATTTTATCTTACCGACAGCACAACTCACTTTTTGAGAGGCTCATTATATTTCAACGTAAAGACAAACAACGACTCGCTCGCACCTGTCATCAATTTCATTACCGATGATATACGCCATCTCATTTCAACGATGGAGTGGAAGTGAAATGCAATTGATAATTAACAATTAACAATTGACGGTTTTGTTTATTATAATTATTGATATAATTGTACATCATTAATTAAACGTCGCCGCTCTGTTCAACAATGCATTGAATTCCATTGATGTCTTGAATTCTTCTAAAGCCCAATCAATTAGGTGGTCGCTATAAATCATTTCTTCTGGCATCGTCTGTATCATGTTGTATTGTTTTAGTCGAAGCAGATAATCGTAAGGACTATCTTTCGGGAAGTCTTTTGGAGTTTTCGACAAACTGCATGATGTATCTAAGGTGAAGTTTTTCGCTTTCCTGATTGCTTCTTCAAAAGCGGCTCCATCATAGCAAATGTCTTCTCTTATGTTTTTAAGTGCTTCTTTGCTAGGATTGTACATTCCAGTAAAAAGACCGTTGAGACCAAGATATTCGGAACCTTCCGCTTCAAAGTGAAGATAATATCCTGCAAGTCCCGATTTCTTGCCTTGCGGACAGACGTATATTCCCATGTGGGTTTTGTAAGGACGTTTGTCGGGCGAAAAACGTATGTCGCGGTAAATGCGATAAGTACAGTCGTTTACAGTGAGATTCTTTATTGAAGTATCGAATTTTGAAATGCCATCGATAAGTTCAACGGCGATATTATTTATCTTATCGTGTGCTTTTTGATATAAGTCCTTATGTTCCTGAAACCAAGGTCTGTTGTTGTTGACCAAGACTCCGTTTAAAAAAGTCATTACGTCTTTCATAATTCAATTTTCCATTTTCAACTTGAAGACGCCACAGGGGTGACGTCTCTACCATAATTTTCCATTTTAACTTTCAATTTGAAGACGCCACAGGGGTGACGTCTCTACCATAATTTTCCATTTTAACTTTCAATTTTCAATTAGAATAGTTCCCATTCTCCGTTAGCGGCACCTTTGGTTCTGCCTAAATGTCGGTAGGCAAATTCTGTTGCTTCTCTTCCGCGAGGAGTTCTCATCAGGTAGCCTTCTTGTATCAGGAATGGTTCGTAAACTTCTTCTATTGTTCCCGCTTCTTCGCCTACCGCTGTCGCTATGGTGTTGAGTCCGACGGGACCGCCTTTGAATTTGTCTATAATTGTAGATAGAATTCTGTTGTCCATATCGTCGAGACCATGTTGGTCAACGTTGAGTGCTTTAAGTCCGATTCGTGCGATGTCGAGAGTTATTGTTCCGTTTCCTTGAATTTGGGCGAAGTCTCTCACGCGGCGCAACAATAGGTTGGCGATACGCGGCGTACCACGGCTACGACGTGCTATCTCGAAAGCGGCTTCGTCTTCGATAGGGACTCTCAATATTGAAGCAGAGCGTTTTATGATTCCGGATAATGTCGTGGCGTTATAATATTCCAACCTCATATTGATGCCGAAGCGGGCGCGTAGCGGTGCGGTAAGCAAACCGGAACGTGTGGTTGCACCAATTAAGGTGAAAGGGTTAAGAGCGATTTGTACAGAACGAGCGTTAGGTCCGCTTTCGATCATGATGTCGATGCGGAAATCTTCCATCGCAGAATAGAGATATTCCTCTACGATAGGACTAAGACGGTGAATCTCATCAATGAAAAGCACATCGTTTTTATCTAGACTCGTTAGAAGTCCTGCGAGGTTGCCGGGTTTGTCTAGCACCGGTCCTGATGTCATTTTCATTCCCACGCCTAATTCGTTGGCGATGATGTGCGATAAAGTGGTTTTACCTAAACCAGGAGGACCGTGAAGCAAGACGTGGTCTAACGACTCGCCTCTTTGTACGGCGGCACGAGTGAAGATGAGTAAATTTTCGACAACTTGTTCCTGTCCTGCAAAACTCTGAAAAGCCTCCGGACGTAAAGCTCTTTCTATCTCAAACTCTTGCTTGCTGAATGATTTACCGTATGCGTCTAAATTCTCGTTCATAAATAAAATCGTATTCTACAAAATTACATATTTTTATACTACTTGTATCACTTTTTTCGTTATTTTCGCAAAAAAAAAGAAAGTCGATGATGAGACAAATTTTTGCTGTGTTAATATGTTTTTTTTCCTTTAATTGCTTCTCGCAAAATGAAGGGTATCTTATCTTAGAACAAGATCAACGTATTGAACAACTTATACAGAGACAGAGAGAGATTCATGTGAACGATAGTACCATAGATGGTTTTAGAATCCAGATTTTTATGGAGTCGGGTAACGATGCTGTGGAAAAAGCTAATGCGGCTATGGAAGAATTTAAATTTAATTATCCTGATATTCCAATCTATTTGGTCTTCGGACAACCTTATTACAGACTTCGTGTTGGCGATTTCAGAACTCGTTTAGAAGCAGAAAAGATGCATAGAATTTTGGTTAAAGAATACAAAAAAGCCTTTGTTACTTCCGACAGAATTCAACTTCCATATAATATTTTCTGTGACCCTAATGTTGTTATTGAAGAAGAAACTATTGATAATGATACTATTATCGATAATTTTAACGACACTATAAATATGGAAATTTATTATTATGACGAATAATTAACAAAATGTATACTATTATCTGACAGTGAACGTTTTGTGATAAATAGGAATAGTTTTTGATTAATAAGACCAAAATTTAATGATATGGCAAGTGAAAGTATAAAAAAGAAGATGGAAGAACTTCTCAGGTTGTTTAAGAAGATGATGGAGAAGTATCCACCAGAGTCGATGCCGGGAATAGATAGAGCACAGGCAGAACAACTCAAGATGATGATGTCGAATTATGAAAATATGGAGATAAGTTTCTCTTCTGATATGTTCGGAGGTTTCTTTGATGAAGAAATGACAGAGAAAATCCTGACAAAATTAATCCAACAACTTCGAGATCAATTGGGAGAAGACGCTTATGAAGATGATGTGAAGGTGGAACAACTTTCTATCGTAGATAAGAAAGAAAAAGAATTTGAACAACTTCCAACCGAAGACCGATATGTGGCTCTTTTAGATGCCATCGACGCAGAACTCAAGAAACCGAATATATCGATGGAAGAGATTGATGAACTGTTAGATAAAAGAAGAAAAATTCAAGATACTATTTCAAAACAATTACATAGTTAATAAAATCATTTATGAAAAAGACATCGTTATTATTAGTTTTATTATTTTTCGTTGTTTCATTATCAAAAGCACAGACTATATCAGAAAGAACCGAAAACAAAGTAATTATCGGTGCTGACATATTTACCGATTTTGCTACAGGAGCGGCATACGAAAACTTCAGTCTTCGTGGAATAAATCAAGGCGTCAGCGTTTATACCATGTTCAACTTCTTGTCGGATAAATCACCCGTCTTTGCTTCGATAGGTGTCGGTTATACAGGGCATAACTTTTACTTAAAAGACTCATATATCAGAAAACCTTATCACGAAGTGACAGAGTTTGTTGACGTGCCTTTCGAATACAAAATCAGTAAGGTTAACACTAATTACGTTGACATACCAATAGAAGTCAGCGTGAAGATTAAAAATCAATTTAAAGTTAGTGCCGGCTTTAAGTTTGGTATTCTGACAGGCGGTAAATCCAAATTTGTTGGTGAACTCTATAGTGATGAGCAAACATACAGATTGAAAGCTAACAGAATAGACAATTTGGAGAAATATGTTTATTCATTGACATTGAGAGTGGCATATAAGAGTGTTCATCTTTATGCATCATATCAATTCTCTGATACATTCAAAAATGGTTTAGGTCCTGAAATCAAACCATTGTCGATAGGCATCGGTGTTAGACCATTTTAAGGGAACTCCTATTAAGGGGATTTATAGATGTCCCCTTAAAAATTAACAATGAAATACAATTTACGATAATATAAAAAGGTTGCATTGTGCGACCTTTTTTTGTTTGGTGGAGAATAGGTTTAAAATTCTTTGCTTTACCAGCATGGATGACTATTCCTTTCTCGTCAAAATATTGATATATTCTAGGAAAACTTTTTTCTCTGATTGTTGTTTATGTTCTAAAATAAAAAAACAAAATAAAGATTATGAAAAAATTATTGGTTATTGCGTTTTTGTTCTTCGTATGGCAATTCAAAGCTGAGGCTTGTACAGGCATTTCTATGTTTTCGGCTAACGGCTCTTATTTTCAAGCGAGAACAATTGAATGGGCGGGGTCTAACCTCAACAGTGTTTATGTCGTTGTGCCACGTAACTTCAGTCAGACCTCATTCACTCCGCAAGGAAAGAATGGGATGACGTTCAAGTCTAAGTATGGTTATGTGGGTCTCGCTGTTCAAGAAAAAGAATTTATTGCGGAAGGTCTCAACGAAGCAGGCTTGTCCGCCGGACTGTTTTACTTTCCATACTTCGGAAGTTATCATCTTTATGACGAGAAGTATAACGCTACAACAATTGCCGACTTGCAGTTAGTGTCGTGGATATTGTCGCAGTTTGCTACTGTTGATGAGGTGCGTGCTAATATTAATAATGTGCGTGTTGTTTCGCTAATGGGTGGCGATGGTAGTGCAGAAGCTATACATTGGAGGGTAGGCGACAGTTCCGGCAAACAAATCGTCATTGAAATCGAAAAAGGTGTTGCACATGTTTATGATAATCCTATTGGTGTGATTACCAATGCTCCTGGTTTTCAATGGCATCTCACTAATTTAAGCAACTATATCAACCTCACTCCTGTGAATCCGCCTGCAAAAGAGATGTACGAATTTAAAGTAAATCCTATTGGTCACGGCAATGGTTTTTTGGGACTTCCTGGCGACTTCACTCCGCCATCAAGATTCGTGAGAGCAGCGTTTTTTAAATCTACGGCTCCAGTTTTGGCAACGCCAAGAGAGACGATGTTACAATGTTTTCACATCTTGAATAATTTCGATATTCCTATTGGTATGAACTTCCCTAAAAACGAAATCCCTGACTTGCCAAGTGCTACACAATGGACTTCGGTCATCGACCTTACTAACAAAGAGGTTTATTATAAGACATTTTATAATAACGCTATAAGAAAAATCGACTTGAAGGAAATAGATTTCGCAAAGGTGGAATATCAGTATCATGCTTTGGATGTGAAGGATTCTCAGGAAATAGAATCTCTGACTTTCTGAGATAAATGCCATGACATCATAACAAAAAAACGGATAGATAATGTATCTACCCGTTTTTTTATTCTCAGATTCTCAAGTTTTCAGATTCTCAGATTTTACTTTACGAGATCGTAAGTATCTTTAGCGATCATATATTCTTCGTCAGTTGGGAATACAACTACAGTGACTTTTGAATCTGGTGTTGAGATGACGCGTGCTTCGCCCATTGTGGCATCGTTGGTTTCTATATCAATCTTGACTCCGAGATATTCCATATCTTGTAAGATAGGACCTCTCATAAACCAAGCATTTTCGCCGATGCCGCCGGTCATAACGATGATGTCAACGCCGTTCATCACTGCTGCGTAAGCACCGATGTATTTCTTCACGCGGTGTTTGAACATATTGAAAGCGTATGTTGCACGTTCGTCGCCAGCTTCTTTACCTGCTCTAACGTCGCGCATATCTTGTTTGTCGCCTGTGATACCGATTAGACCTGATTTTTTGTTAACGAGAGTGTTCATTTGTTTCAAGTCGTAACCTTCTTTTTCAGCGATGTACATGAATACGCCAAGGTCGAGGTCGCCGGTACGACTGCCCATCATAAGACCTTCAACCGGAGTGAATCCCATTGAAGTGTCGACAGACTCGCCGTTTTGTACAGCTGCTATAGAAGCGCCGCTGCCGAGGTGACATGTGATGATTTTTTGGTCTTTCCAGTCTTTGCCTACGAATTTAGCTGCGTTTTCAGCGACATATTTGTGACTTGTTCCGTGGAATCCATAACGACGTACGCGATATTTGTCATAATATTCGTAAGGGACTGGATAGAGGTAAGCCTCAGGTTTCATTGTTGAGTGGAATGCTGTGTCGAAAACGCCGCCTTGTTTTACGTTAGGAAGCAATTCTGTTACGGCTTTAACGCCTGCCATACATGCTGGGTTGTGGAGAGGTGCGAGGTCGATGAGTTCTTCCATAAGTTCCATTACACTGTTGTCGATGAGAACACTTTTGGTGAATTTTTCACCGCCGTGAACCAAACGATGACCAACGGCTCCAATTTCGTCTAATGATTTTATTACACCATGATTTTCATCGAGCAATGCTTTCAATACGATGTTGATACCTGCTGTGTGATTCGGGATAGGAAGTTGTTCGTAATACTTCTCACCATTCCATTTATGTGTAAATTCTCCCATTTCGAGACCGATGCGTTCAAGGAGACCTTTTGCCATGACAGTATGTTGATTGTCGTCGATATCAAAAAGTTGATATTTGATAGAAGAACTGCCACAGTTTAAAACTAAGATTTTCATTTGATTGTAATTATATGTTAAATTAAATTGATTTTATATTGAGACGTGTCAATGTGTAATGTTAAAAGATGCATTGACGCGTCTCTACAATTATGCATTATGAATTATGAATTCTTCTGAGCAATAGCCTGGTTACATGTGATGGCGACGAGTTTGTAGATGTCGTCTATTGAACATCCGCGGCTCAAGTCGTTACATGGTTTTGCGAATCCTTGGAGAACAGGACCAACAGCTTCTGCGCCGGCAAGACGTTGAACGAGTTTGTAGGCGATGTTGCCGACTTCCAATCTAGGGAATACCAATGTGTTTGCTTTACCTGCCACTTCACTATTTGGAGCTTTACTTGCGCCTACTGAAGGAACGATTGCTGCATCGGCTTGTAATTCACCATCGATGCATAAGTCGGGACGCATTTGTTTTGCCAATCTTGTTGCTTCGATAACTTTGTCGACGTCTTCGTGTTTTGCTGAACCTTTTGTCGAGAAACTCAGCATGGCTACCTTAGGGTCTATTTTTGCGATGTTCTTTGCTGTGTCGGCGGTACATACTGCAATTTCAGCGAGTTGTTCTGCTGTTGGTACCGGTGTAACAGCGCAGTCGGCGCAAACAATTTTCCCATCTGTACCGTATTTGTCGTTAGGTAAGAACATGATGAATGCACCTGATACGCAAGAAACGCCAGGAGCGGTTTTGATGATTTGCAATGCAGGACGGAGCATATCGCCTGTTGTACTACGAGCACCGCTTACGAGACCATCGGCGTCACCGGCCTTAAGCATTAAAACACCAAGATACATGAAGTTCTCTGCCAACTCTTGTGCTTGTTCAATTGTCATGCCTTTACTCTTGCGGATCTCGAAAAGCAAGTTGGCATATTTATCTCTGTCAGGATTGTTCTTTGGATCAACGATGCTTGCTTTGTCGATGTTTTTTAATTCGAATTCAGCAGCCATATCTTTGATTGTTTGTGCCGGTCCGATGAGGATCACGTCAGCAATGCCGTCGGCAATAAGTTGGTCGGCAGCCTTTAAAGTTCTTGCTTCATCACCTTCTGGAAGCACAATGCGTTGCTTGTTTTCACGTGCGTTCTGTTTTATTTGTTCTATAAGATCCATGATATTTAATGATTTATGTTTGATTTATATTAAAAATTATCGAAAGCACAAAGTTAATAATCTATTCTATATTTTCCAAAAAAATAATAAAAAATAATAATAATATTTGTCAAGAACGAAACAATGATGTAAATTTGCAACATGAACGACACTATTCTTTTCCATAACGCAGACACGATAAACAATGCTATTTCCGATAGCAGTGATTATGCATTATGCGTTAAGAATTATGAATTATATAAGGACTTTAAATTCGTAACAGAGCAAGCATACAAATATGAGGGTCCGATTGAACGTGAAGTTACTTTCGTAAGTGCCGGTTGGAATTTCATAATCTTGTTTGTCGTTATGATATTGGTGGTGATAAATAAGTTTTTTGCTCCGAAACGTTTTGCTGCTATAATAACTTTGCCTTTTCAAAGTGGTGGCGGCGAGAAAATGATTAGAGATAATAATCTATTCTTAAACTTTGTCTCGTTGTCGATAGTCGTTTCTTTTATCATGATGATTTCCATGTTTATACAGAAGTTCTACATCATATATGGAAGACATAACATCTTGCACGATAATCTGAATTTTTTTTGGAAAGTAACTCTTGTAGTAACAACTTTGTTGATATTTGAATATCTCCTGACTTTGTTTTACTCATGGCTGTTTAAATCAGAAGGAATGTTGTTGCTTTACCTTAGTTTGCTTATATCAACGATGGCATCGTCAACATTGATTCTTATCCCGACGATCATGGTGTTGCTTTTTTATCCATATAAATGGTTTTTTATACTCATCTTAGTGATTTTGTTAATGTTATTTATAATACGTTTTATAAAATTATTAATTGAGGTACTAATGTTCTCAAAGTTAAATTTTGTAAATATTTTTTTGTATCTTTGCACCGTCGAAATTTTACCGATTTTAGTAATGTCAAAAATTGTTTTGATGGTAGTGTAAATTATTGTTAATCAATTTTATGTTGCTAAATCTTCTTTAAAATTTTATTGATTAGTAAAAGATAAAAAAATTGTAGATGAAGATTAAATCAATCCTTTTGTCGCAGCCTAAACCTGCTGACGTAACCAAAACACCATACGAAGCCCTTATAAAAAAACACAACGTTAGTATAGATTTCGAGAAATTTATTAAGTTGGAAGAAGTTTCTGCAAGCGAGTTGAGACAAGATAAGGTAAAGTTTGATTTTACCGCAGTAATTTTGACAAGTCGTAACACGATAGATCACTTTTTCCGTATCGCAAAAGAAATGCGTTACACTGTACCTGAAGATTTGAAATACTTCTGTGTATCAGAAACAACAGCTCTCTATCTTCAAAATTATATCCAATATAGAAAAAGAAAGATATTCTACGGCAAGCAAACTTTCGCCGACCTCGTTGAGATTATGAAAAAACATAAAGAAGAGAAGTTCTTCTTGCCAAGTTCAAATTTAGTGACAGAAGATCACGATGGTATGCTTGAAGCAGCTGGATTGGAATATGAAAAAGTAGTTATATTCCGTACAGTATCATCAGATTTGTCACACGTAGATATCAACAAATATGATATGTTGGTGTTCTTCAGTCCTGCAGGTATCGACTCTCTTAAAGAAAACTTCCCTGATTTCGTCCAAACAGAAAACGTCGCCATCGGAGGTTTCGGACAATCAACATGTAAGGCGATAATCGATGCCGGTTTTACATTAAACTTCAGCGCAGGTACACCTGAATCTACTTCTCCTTCAATGAATATGGCGATAGAGGAGTTTATAACTAACGAAAATAAAAAAGCAAAGAAAAAATAATTCTCAATGAACGAAGGTCTGCCAAAAGAACAGCGTTTATTTAAAAAGAAAGCTATCGATCAACTATTCGGAGAAGGAAAGGGGTTCAACTTCTATCCTTTCCGAGTTGTTGTTTTTGCGCACCCTTCTGATAATGATGAACCTTCCATTCCCAGGTTCCTCGTGTCTGTCTCTAAAAAAAGATTTCATCATGCCATCAAACGTAACAGAATCAAAAGACTGGTGAGAGAGGCATGGAGAAAAAATAAGTCCCAACTTATGATTAATTGCGAGGAACATAAAGTCACATTCGATTTCGCCCTTGTTTATACCGCTACAGTAATTTTATCATACGAAGAGATAGAAAAGAAAATAAAACATTTATCTTTGCGTTTGATTAAAGATTATTTCCGTGATGAAGACAATAATGCAACTGCCCGCTAAATTTCTAATACTGCTGATAAGGATTTATCAGTATACATTATCTCCATTTATTGGCCGAAACTGCAGATATACACCCACTTGTTCTAATTACGGGATAGAAGCAATAAAAAAATATGGCGCCATAAAAGGCGGTTGGCTCACAATTAAAAGAGTATTATCGTGTAACCCATGGGGCGGTAGCGGTTATGACCCCGTACCTTAAATTGACAATGGAAAACTGAAAATTGAAAATTATGTGAGTCGTATATTTGCTTTTTTAATTATAAATTTTGAGCTTATGAATAAATTTAGATTATTATTTCTCGCACTGTTGTTTTTCCCGTTATTGTCATTCTCTCAGGAAAAACAGAACAACTTCGAAATATCAAAAAGTTTGGACATATACAACAACGTGTTAAGGTATCTTAACATGAATTATGTTGATGAGATAAATCCTGCCGAACTCAATGAAATCGCTATCAAAGCAATGCTTAAGGAATTGGATCCTTACACTGTTTTTATCCCTGAATCTGAAATTGAAGACGTTCGCCTTCTGACAATGGGCGAATATGGCGGAATTGGTTCAATAATTCAATATTATGACGATAATGTTCACATCTCTGAACCATACGAAAACTTTCCTGCACATAAAGCCGGATTGCTCCCCGGGGATGCTATTCTGGAAATTAATGGCGTCAACACAGAAAAAAAATCTGTCAGTGAAGTGAGTGAACTCCTTAAAGGACAACCTGGTTCTAAATTAACTCTCAAGATCAGACGCGATGGTGAAAAAGATGTTTTGATAAAGACTTTAACACGAGAAAAAATAAAAATTGATAATATCCCTTATTATACGGTCTTAGATGGCGGTATAGCATATATTATTCTTAATCAGTTTACTAAAGACGCCGCCAAAGAGTTGAAAGAGGCGTTCCTCAAAATGAAATCCGAAAATGAACTTAAAGGTCTCGTTATCGACTTAAGAGGTAATGGAGGTGGTTTGCTTAATGAAGCCGTTGATATTGTGAATATTTTCGTGCCTAAAAATAAACTAGTCGTCTATACTAAAGGAAAAACCGCTGACCAAAATAGAAACTATTATACGAAACTTGAGGCCGAAGATACTGAAATTCCTCTCGCTATTTTGGTTAACGAATCGAGCGCTTCCGCTAGTGAGATAGTCTCAGGTTCTATACAAGACTTCGACAGAGGTATCATAGTTGGACAAAGAACATTTGGAAAAGGATTGGTACAGAATATCTTGCCAATGAATTATAACACTCAGATGAAAGTTACTGTGTCTAAATATTACATCCCTAGTATGCGCTGTATCCAAGAAATAGATTATTCTAAAAAATCTAAAAATGATACCTTGACAAAAACAGATACCTTGGGTCAAGAGTTTAGAACTGCCAATGGTAGAATCGTTTATGAAGGTCATGGAATTCAACCTGACGTAAAGATTGAACCTGAAATGCTTTCAACAATTACCGCACATCTTTATGCTCAAAACATGATTTTCAAATATGCAAATAAATTCTACAGAGAACATAAATCAATTGCAAGTCCTGAAGAATTTGTAATCACTGATGAAATATATGATGATTTTGTCAAGTTTGTTGAAAATGAAGATTTCAAATATACTTCAGAAAGTGAAAAGGATTTTGAAGTCTTAGTGAAGACAGCAAAACAAGAAGGTTATTATGATAATATCAAAGAACAACTCGATATTTTAGAAAATGAATTAAAGAATCATAAGGATAACGATTTGATTAATAATAAAAAAGAAATATCGGAGATTCTTAAGATGGAGATAGTGGGACGTTATTATTTCCAAAAAGGTAAAATTATTTCTTCTTTGAAAGATGACGTTGAATTGAATCGTGCCGTTGAAATTCTTCTTAACTCCAATGGCAAAAATGAGTACAAAACGATATTGAAAATTGACGATTAACAATTACGATATATTAGGTTCGGTGGCATTATGAAAGTGGAATACGGTAAAACTGGAACTTATTTCTATTGGGTGGGATTGATTCTCGTCGGAATCTTTCTTCCTACATCGAAATTTGGATTGAGTGTATCGCAATTCTATCTTCTCGCATTGTGGTTTTTGCTCGGACTCGATATGCGTGCTGTTAATAAAATGTTCCCCGAAAAACCATTCGTTACCAGAATATTATCTCGAATCGCATTCTCCTTCAATGTAATTTGGTATAATATCAAAACCAGATTTAACGATTTTATCCATAACAAAGTTGCTGTTGTGATGGTGTCAATCTATCTTATGCATTTTATAGGCTTGATATATACCTCAGATTTTCAGTATGCTTTTAAAGACTTACGTATTAAATTACCTCTGTTGGTATTCCCTCTAATATTGTCGACAATGAAACCATTGACCCGTAAACAATTTGATACAGTCTTGTGGTTTTTTATTGGGTCGGTATTCTTCGTCACTATATTAGGAGCGATAAAATATATACGCCGCGATTTTGTTGATGTACGCGAATTATCGGTTTTTGTTAGTCACATAAGAGTTTCCCTCTGTATAGTGTTCTCTATATTTATATTGGGATATTTTTGTGTTAAGAGACATTACAAAGCAATACTCAAAGCGGTTGTAGTATTTCTGGTTTTATGGTTCTTGTGGCAGATAACTATTTTGGAGTCTTTTATAAGCGTTATAATTATTTTGGCATTGTGTTTTGTCCTGATGATGTATTATGTCTTTAGAAGCACGAAAAAATATGTTAAGATTTGTATGATCGTGACAATTGTGGTAGTGGCGTTTATATCACTATATTTACCATATAAAATCATTGATGATTATACAAATCCAACTCAAATAAATGTAGAACAGTTGGATACACATACAAAATTAGGTAATCCTTATGTTTTTGATACGGTTCATTTTGGTGTGGAGGATGCTCGTTATGTAGGTTTATATCTTGCTAAAAATGAGATGATAAATGCATGGAATGATAGAAGTGTTAAAAAAATTACAGAATATGACGCTGCTTATTATACGTTGGTGCGTTATCTTACATCGAAAGATTTGAGAAAAGATGCAGAAGGTGTAGGACAACTTTCGGGAGATGATATAAGAAATATTGAGAATGGCGTGGCTAATTATAATTACATTGAGAATCCGGGTTTTAAGACCAGAATCATGAAAGTTATGATTGCTTTTGCAAATTATAAAAAAGATGGTAACGCAAATGGAAGTTCCGTGTTTCAACGTGTTGAATATATTAAGGCCTCTTTTAATATTATTAAGAAAAATCCTATGATAGGTGTTGGAACCGGTGATTTGGCTGACTCTTTCGCTAAATATTATGAAGAAACAAACTCAAAGTTGCTTCCTGAATATAGATTTAGAAGTCATAATCAATATTTGGCGATGGCGGTCGCTTTTGGTATGATTGGTTTGATATGGTTTTTGTTATCAATGATTTATCCTTTTATCGCCGATAAGAAGAATCGTAACTATGTCTATTTTGTGTTTTTATTTATAATGATGTTGTCTATGCTGACTGAAGATACTTTGGAGACTCAGATTGGTGTGACATTATTCGCTTATTTCAATTCGTTCTTGGTCTTTGCCAAGGAATCCGAATCAGGCGAATGTGAATAAAAGATTTGCGAAGAAATTCCATATTGTCGTTATTCCAATGGCGAATAATTTGCTAAGATAGAAATTCCATTTCATTTTCTCGTTGAGCAGATATAAGACCATGGAGTTGATGCATAATCCGACAACTGAAACAATCATAAATTGAAGGTACTGGATGCCAACTTCTTCTTTCCCGCTTTCAAAAGTCCAAATCCTGTTAAGAAAATAATTTGATGTGGCTGCAATAACAAAGCCGATTGCGTTGCTGATGAATTTGTTTATTCTTAAAATTTCTTTACATAAATAAGTCAGTCCGAAATCTATGATCATTCCGGAACAACCTACTACTCCAAATTTAATGAACTTGGAAATTAATAACTTATCTATGCTAAATAACAATTTCATCAATTTATGCTTACTGATTATCTATTTCCAATTCTTCTTTTTTATTAAGTTTTACTGTAAACCAGAATAACGCAACCATTGCTACAATGCTTAACATCAGAATGCCGACATTTGTTTCGCCGAAACTTTCAACGTCAATATTTATCGCACCGATATTATTAAGGTAATATAAGAATACTATCGTTCCGTTATTTGCGAAGTGCATAGCCATTGGAATCCAGATGCTTCGTGAATAATAGTACATATAACCCATTAGTAATCCTAGAACGAGTCGAGGAAGTAATCCGTAGAATTCCATGTGGAATAATGAAAATATTGCTGATGCGATGAAGATTCCGATGTGAGCGTTTTTGCAAATTCTTATTAAGGAAGTCTGTATGACAGAACGGAATAATAATTCTTCGCCAAGAGCTGCTAAACCGGCAATCATAAATAAGTTAAGAATCAGTCCGCCGATTGTGTCGACGTTAATGAATCTCATCATTATTTCGGTGGCATTTTCCTGCAAATCCTGCATCAGCTTCTCAAAAGATGCCAACGATTCCGGAAATTTTATGTTGGCATTCCATTCTGTGAAGATAGAGTTTAAAGGTAAAATGGTGTACATCATCGTAACACCCAATATCAGCCATAGAATCGTGGATTTGCTGAATCCCAATGATTTGAAAGGTCTTTCTTTTACAAGCATTGCGTATAAAATAGGAGGGAGGACAAATGTGAAAATCTGACTGCTGATTTGCATGAATCGTAATGAGTTTAAACTCATAATATCATTGCCAGAAATAATGGCATATAATAATCCTATCACAGATCCTACTATGAGACCTATTACTACTAAAGCTGCTAATAAAAAGATTCTTTCTAATCTGCTTGTTCTCTTAATGATTGGGAAATTCATAGTGTAAAAAGTTTTTGCAAATTTAATATTTTTTGATAAAATGAATTGATTATTTTTGCAGAATAAACGAGATATTATGATAAAAATTGCAGATATAGAATTTGACCATATTCCTTTATTGTTAGCTCCGATGGAAGGTGTTACAGATCCTCCTTTCCGTCACGCTTGTAAAGAACAGGGCGCTGATATAGTTTACTCCGAATTCATTTCTTCTGATGGACTTATTCGCGATGCTGTTAAGAGCGTTAGGAAATTGGGTTTCGTTGAAGAGGAACGACCTTTTGGTGTGCAGATTTTTGGCAACAGCATTGAACCTATGGTGGAAGCTGCTCGTTATGCGGAGCGTTATAATCCTGATATTATTGACATTAACTTCGGATGTCCCGTTAAGAAAGTCGCTTCCAAAGGTGCAGGTTCCGGAATATTGAACGATATTCCTAAAATGGTTGCTATTACGGAAGCTGTTGTGAAAGCCGTGAAGAAACCTGTTACTGTAAAAACCCGTCTTGGTTACGATAGCGAACATAAGGAAATAGTAGATATAGCAGAAAGATTGCAAGATGTCGGAATACAAGCGTTGACGATTCACGGACGTCTGAGAACTACGAAATGGGGAGAACCTGCCTACTGGACATTGATAGGCGAGGTGAAAAACAATCCTCGCATGACGATTCCAATTATCGGTAATGGCGATGTCGTTGACGGACCCTCTGCGAAATATTTCTTGGATAATTATGGCGTTGACGGACTTATGATAGGACGTGCAACTTACGGCAATCCGTGGATTTTTAAAGAAATAAAACATTATTTAAATACAGGAGAGATTCTTCCGACTCCTGATGTGAATGAAAGAGTGAGGGTCGCGAAGATTCATCTCGCAGATTCTTTGGAATATAAGAAAGACGAGTTTTATGCAGTGATGGAGATGCGCAAGCACTGGGGACTTTATTTCAAAGGATTCGTCAACTTCAAGCAATTCAAGATGCGACTAATGGAGGTGAAGACCATAGAAGAAGTATTCGCTATTTTGGATGAAGTTGCTGCTTATTATAGTAAATAATTCATAGTTAATAGTTTATGGTTGGTTTTGAAGTTGAACTTATATCTTTCAACTCATAACTGTCTATTAACTATGAACTTTAAACTATTAACTATTATGAATCACGTCTAATTCTAAATCTTCTTTTAGTTTTCCTTTTTCGAATAAATCTACGACGCGTGCTCCGGTTAGGTTGTGATATGTATGTATTCCTAGTTCTTGTGCTGCTAGGATATTTTCTGGAGTGTCGTCGATGAAGAGAGTTTCTTCAGGTTTCATTTTGTAACGGTCGAGGATGAGAGTGAAGAAGTCTGGATTAGGTTTGCATAGATGTACGTCAAAAGAGAAGAATGACTTGTCGAAGAGACTATCGAATTCACGATAACCGAAGCGAAGTTGAAGGTCGCGGATGAAGAGGTCGTAATGGATTTCGTTGCTGTTGCTCATAAGATAAACATGATAATGACTCTTCAGTTTTTTTACCAAATCGATGCGTCGTTGTGGAATATCTAGTATCATAGAGTTCCATATTTCATCGAATTTTGCAGCTGAAACTTTAAGATTCAGTTGTGAGCAGAGCGTTTTTCTGAATGTTTCTGCTGAAATTATTCCACATTCAAACTGATTTAAAGTACGTTTTACTTCAGGAGATTCGAGTAATTCTAAGTTGGTAAAACCATTCTTTTTCAAATGATTAACTATCTGATTATGGTCAATATCGATAATGACTCCACCTAAGTCGAATATGATGTTTTTTATGGTTGGAAAATTTTTTTTCATTTTTTTCATTTTTTTGTTTTGTAATTCGCTGCAAATTTGTAAATTTGCACTCGAAAAAACAAGGGAAAAGACAAAAAGTTATTAACAAAAAAAGTAACAGTCTTCCTGCTCCTATAGCTCAGTCGGTTAGAGTAGCTGACTCATAATCAGTTGGTCCCTGGTTCAAGTCCAGGTGGGAGCACAAAACAAAACGCCAATTCGTTGAAGTTCAATGGTTGGCGTTTTTGCTTTATATGTTTTTGTCCACATTTTGTCCACCATGATTTGATATTGTAATAAAAAAGCACCAAAACAATAGTGTCTCGGTGCTTAAAGTGTCAAACATTTGTTGCATGAAAACAACAATGCAAAGATAAGGATTTTATCAATAGAGTATAAAAAACCGCCTAATATGATTAGACGCTAAATTAGATTTGCTTGTAGATTTAGGCGATAGTTTCGCTACCTACATAGTCTGAATCGGAAACGAGTGTTCCGTCTTCGGAGACGAATCCCAAGTAGATGTGTACCGTGTCGCCTGACCAGTCTGCTGGATAACTTACTCCTACTCCTTCGTCGCCACGACAGGCAGTGTGCATGTCGTAAACCGCCTCCTGCTTCTCGGCGTTGTATGCTAAAAGCATGGCGAAGTCTGTGTCGAGCGCGTTCGCTGTTCCGCTGTTGTCTTGCCAAGAGACCGCAATCTCGTTGTCGTTGTTCAACTTTTGGATGTTCAAAGGTTTTGCAAGACTTCCCCTTGAAACCATCACTTGTGTATAGTCGATGGTGAAGCTTGGGTAAGTGCCTTTGATGACGTTCTTCATTGTGTAAGACATGGCAGCGTTGAACTCAGACTGCTTTTGTGCGTAGGTCTTGAAACCTACCTGAATGAATGACTGAATTAGCCCAATATATAATAAGATGTTATAACATACAATGATTAATGATATAGTTGATAGCCCATCCTACGCCAGCAAATAGTATTAGCCACCCTAAGAATCCCCACTTCATCGAAAATGAAAAGAAGATAAATGGTCTGCATAAATAATAAGTCAAATCAGATGCTTTTGAGATTCCACCGACAATAGCAGTTACCAATCTTATGAGTGCAAATACAACAATAATAATTGCAAGAATAATCATAGCCGTTTAGAATTAATATTATGGCGGGTTCTATTTATTAACTTTTTATCCTTAATCGTGGGCAGAACCGCATTATTCCCATGATTGAAGATTTATATTGAATCAAATTATAAAAAAGTCTCTGTAGATGAATGCTGTAATTCATATCCAGCAGAGACTTTCATTTAATAAATCTGTTCTTGCCTAATATTTGTATGTTATTTTCCATGTTGTTTCCTTTCATTTTTCGTTCTGCAAATCTTGTAATTATATTTCAATAATCCAAACTTTTTTAAATATTTTTTAAAATAAATCCGAGGGTGGTAACTTGTTGATTATCTATTATTTAATTCATAATCCAATCGGGATGATACCTCTTTATCTGAACCAATCGGCACATATTATAGACCAGATTTGTGAATCCGATGTAGAATGTCGCCCTCACCATTCCGACTCCTCTGAAAAACAGTCCCTTCATGCTCTGCTCCATGAAGCCCATACTATTCCCCTTTTTGAATTATTGTACGTTCAATAAACGCACATATTAAAGTTCCCCAATACTCTATAACAAAAGCAGCCGAAGGATGACAGATCCCTATTACTGGCACCCATTTATTCTCAGTGCCTTGTTTAACTTTATATCGCCACACCTCAATACCTTCACCTTCATAATCGCCATCGAGGATCTCTAAATCCTCGCCTTGTTCACCGTCTTGTGGTAAATTATTATATAGCATCTTACCCCACGCTATGACAAGGTCTGCATCAGATTCTTTTAGCACCCCCCAAAAGGCATCATCAGAATCTCTATAATCATCTGATGTTGGAGCTATTCGGGCAGCGGACATTGGGGTCTGCACATAATTGTAAAACATTATATGCTCCCAAGCATCTTGCTTTTGGTCATTAGTCAAAATATCATAATATCCAGTAAGTGATTTTATGAATTTTGTATAGGTGTTCTTGTAAGATTCGTGCTCAGACGAGGGGTTCAATAGGTCTCTTATAATATCATTTGTTAGTGAAGATTTGTCATCTTCAGGCTTGGCACAATAGTGACTATCTCCTAGTACTAAAATTTTTATTCCAGGATTATCTTCTGTTCCATAAACAATATGACCATTTTTGTTAAAACCTATAATGCCATGTTTGTAACAAGCACCCTCCCAAGGTTTAAAATGTGCCATATGGTATTTTTTATTTTCTTTGCCCATAGTATAATTTTTTTCGCTTTCAAAATTAAACATTTTTTTCGCGAACTACAAAAGTTTCGGACTGCCTTTTACTCCATTAAGCTTCCCAGCTTATCAATATATAGAGATGTACTATTGATGATAGACTTAAGAGATCTGCCTAGAGTAATTCTGGCAAATCTCTTATTTGTTTCACTATTTCCTATACTATCGTGTTTCACTCGGTTTAGTTGAGTGGAGAGGCACCATTGCTTGAGATATCGCTCAGCGGTCTATTTGCTTGTCTTCATCCTCTCAAAATACACATTAACAGAGTCCATGATGACTTTCATTGTTTCAGGATTGCTGTTGTAATAGTCGAGATTTTCGTAGAAGATGGAGTCGGTGATGCCGTAATGTGAGAAGACAGCATCGAATCCTTTTGTCTTTAGGTTTTTGGTTTTTATGTTTTTGCCACGTCGGTAGTTGATGGCTTGCTCTATAATCTGTACGTCGGTGATAACATCAACCATTTCTTGTTCCGATAACAAAACAGAAGGTGCTGTCGCCTCTGTCTTGTTGTCGCTACACGACATCAGTGACAACAGCACCGTTAATGCTAATATTTTAATTTTTTTAATTTCCAACTTCTGATATGAATTTAATTCGCATCAATCTGACTTCTTCTTCCTCATATTCATTTACTCCAAGAGCATCCAAAGCGTCTTCAACAGTGTCGGAATCGGCTTCACGGAAATATTCAAGGATATCTTCCTGATGATATTCGTCGATAACATCTTCAATATAATAGTTGATGTCGAGACGTGTTCCGCTTGCCACAATGCTTTCTATTTCTGTAAGAAGTTCGTCGAATCCCATGTTCTTTGAATGCGCGATATCTTCCAATGGAATCTTTCTGTCGATGTTTTGTATGATGCTTATTTTCATCGCGGATCTGTTGACAGAAGATTTTATCACCATGTCATTAGGACGAGTGATTTCGTTTTCTTCAACATATTCTTTAATGAGGTCTAAGAAAGGTTGACCGAACTTTTGTGCTTTACCTTGACCAACGCCAACAATCTGCGTCATCTCTTCCATCGTTATAGGATATTGGATGGTCATATCTTCCAAAGAAGGGTCTTGGAAAATCACGAAAGGAGGAAGGTTCATCTTCTTAGCCATGGTTTTGCGAAGGTCTTTCAACATCGCGAACAGGGTTTTGTCGGTGCCACTGTCCTTGCCAAAGGTTACTCTTTCTTCATCAAATTCGTCTTCCTCATTATTTTCGTAATCGTGGTCTTTTGCCACCATTATCTTATAAGGTTTCTTGATGAAGTCTTTGCCTTCTTTGGTGACTTTAAGTACTCCGTATTCTTCTATATCTTTGGAAAGCAATCCATTGACGATAGATTGTCGAATGATTGATGTCCAGTATTTCTCGTCGTTGTCATCACCGGCTCCAAAAAATTCGTTAGTATCATGTTTTGCGGTGATGATGTCGCCTGTTGCTTTTCCTGCAAGAAGTTCCGCAATATGCTTTGTTTTGAACAATTGTTTTGTTGCGACAATTGCTTCGAGTACGAGTTTTACGTCTTCTTTACCATCGAAGCGAGTCTTGGGGTTGACGCAGTTGTCGCAGGCGCCGCAGTTCTCAGTCTCGTAACTTTCGCCGAAATAATGTAACAGAAGTTTGTGACGGCATACTGATGACTCGGCGTAAGTTACTGTTTCGTTGAGAAGTTCTCTTGCTATTTCTTGTTCTGCTACGTCTTTACCTTTGTTAAACTTCTCTAGTTTATGGATGTCTTCATAGTCGTAGAATGCGATACACTTACCTTCACCTCCGTCACGACCGGCTCTACCGGTTTCTTGGTAATAACCTTCGAGACTTTTAGGAATGTCATGATGAATCACGAAACGGATATCCGGTTTGTCGATGCCCATGCCGAAAGCGATTGTTGCCACGATAATGTCGACTTCTTCCATCAAGAACTTATCTTGATTTTCGCGACGTGTCTGACTGTCGAGTCCTGCGTGATAAGGTAATGCGCGGATTCCGTTGGCAACTAATACCTCGGCAAGTTCTTCTACTTTTTTGCGGCTGAGGCAGTATACGATTCCAGACTTGCCAGGATTACTTTTTATATATTTGATGATATCTTTTACTACGTCTTTTGTCTTTGGTCTGACTTCGTAATAAAGGTTGGATCTGTCAAATGATGATTTGAATATCTTGGCGTTTGTTATCTCAAGGTTTTTTAAGATGTCCTTCTGAACCTTCACTGTCGCTGTCGCTGTAA
Organism: Bacteroidales bacterium; assembly: GCA_045606865.1. Classification (GTDB taxonomy): domain Bacteria; phylum Bacteroidota; class Bacteroidia; order Bacteroidales; family F082; genus Limimorpha. The sequence continues at coordinate 11,836 of JAZUST010000148.1, read as the reverse complement.
GTGCTATTACAGGTAATTTTGGATTAATAGCATTGATGATAGGACGCAGTCTTCTATATTCAGGACGGAAATCGTGACCCCATTCTGAGATGCAGTGAGCCTCATCGATGGCGATGAATGAGATTTTCAACCCGCGGAGAAATTCCAATGTCTCGTCTTTAGTGAGTGATTCGGGTGCGACATAAAGTAGTTTTGTCTTACCACTCGAGAGGTCTTGTTTCACCTGTAACAACTCGGCTTTTGAAAGCGAGGAGTTCATCACGTGAGCAATACCAGAGTCGGCACCGAAGTTACGAATCATATCAACTTGATTTTTCATCAAGGCGATAAGAGGCGAAACAACGATGGTGGTGCCTTCGGTTATCAATGCCGGCAGCTGATAACATAACGATTTGCCTCCGCCGGTAGGCATTAAAACAAAAGTATTGTTTCCTGATAAAATACTTTTTATGATGGCTTCTTGGTTTCCTTTGAAAGATTCGAAACCAAAAACGTCTTTCAATAATTTGTGCAAATTCTTTTCATCAATTTTTGCCATAATAACTTCAATGAAATTTTAATTATATTTGCAAAGTTTTATTCAAAGTTAAAATATTGTGCTTGTCGCAATGACAAAGTTATGATTTTTAATTTTAATCATGCAAGAAAAAAATAATTTTTTTTTTAAATATGGAAAATATTAAAGATATCGCGATTCAAGTTATTGATACAGAGGCAAGATCTATATTGCGACTTAAGGAATTGTTGAATGATAATTTTACTAAAGTAGTGGAGTTAATATTAAATTCCAAGGGTAATGTGGTGGTTTCAGGTATAGGTAAGAGCGCAAATATAGCACAAAAGATAGTCGCGACTTTAAATTCCACGGGTACGACGGCTGTTTTTATGCATGCTGCCGACGCCATTCACGGCGATTTGGGAATCATCAGAGACGACGATGTGGTGATAATAATTTCCAAAAGCGGCGAGACTCCGGAAATCAAAGTTCTGACACCTCTAATAAAGATTAGAAATAACAAACTTGTCGCTATCGTAGGAAATACGAAGTCGTATCTCGCCGCTGAGGCCGATTATGTACTCGACACTACGGTTCCTCATGAGGCATGTCCTAACAATCTGGCGCCAACAGCGAGCACAACTGCGCAACTGGTGATGGGTGACGCTCTCGCCATCGCACTGCTGAAATGTCGTGGATTCAGCTCGGAAGACTTTGCCAAATTCCATCCCGGCGGAGCTCTAGGTAAACGTCTGTATCTGCGAGTCGGCGACGTATGTGTGAAAAATGCTGTGCCTATGGTGAATGAAAATGACATCATGACAAATGTGATCCTTGAAATATCTCATAAACTTCTTGGAGCTACCGCTGTTATGAAAGATGGAAAACTATCCGGAATAATAACAGATGGCGACCTCAGAAGAATGTTGATGAAACATCCTAATATAGAAGAGGTGAAAGCCGTGGATATTATGACGAAAAATCCAAAGACCATCGATAAAAACGACTTGGTGGTTAACGCTCTCGAATTGATGCAGAATAAATCGATAACTCAACTTCCTGTGATGGAAGACGGCGTTTATGTTGGAATGATTCATATTCACGATATTATTAAAGAAGGAATCATCTGATAATTGAAAATTATAGTAGAGACGTCACCCCTGTGGCGTCTTCGAATTGAAAATTGATAATTGAAAATATTGATAATTGAAAATTAAGGTAGAGACGTCACCCCTGTGGCGTCTTCGAATTGAAAATTGATAATTGAAAATATTGATAATTGAAAATTAAGGTAGAGACGTCACCCTTGTGGCGTCTTCGAATTGAAAATTGAAAGTTGAGGTTTGACAAATAAACAATAAACTAAAAAACTCTCCACTTTCAACTACTCTAAACCCTAAACTATTAACTCTAAACTTTAGAATATGATACTTAGAACCGACAATTTGGTAAAGAAATATGGACACCGTACTGTTGTTAAAGGTGTTAGTGTGGAAGTTAAACAAGGTGAGATAGTTGGCTTGTTGGGACCTAATGGAGCTGGAAAGACTACAACTTTCTATATGACTGTCGGTCTTATCAAGCCATTTTCTGGGCATGTCTATCTGGATGATGAAGATATTACTCAATTTCCGATGTATAGGAGAGCGCAGATTGGAATCGGTTATTTGGCGCAAGAGGCATCGGTGTTCCGTCAACTTAGTGTTGAAGACAACATCTCTTCTGTGATGCAATTCAAGAAGAATATGACCAAAGAGCAACAGAGAGAAAAACTAGAATCTTTGCTCGATGAGTTTGGTTTGCAGCATATCAGAAAAAGTAAAGGTATACAACTTTCCGGTGGCGAACGTCGCAGAACAGAGATAGCGCGTGCTCTTGCCGTCGACCCTAAATTCATTCTCCTTGATGAACCATTTGCCGGCGTCGACCCTATAGCTGTGGAAGATATCCAACGTATCGTCGCCAAACTTAAAAATAAAAACATCGGTGTTCTCATCACCGACCATAACGCCAACGAAACCTTATCTATTACCGACAGAGCATATCTCGTCTTTGAAGGACAAGTGCTTAAGTCGGGAACACCAGAAGAACTCGCCAACGACGAAGTGGTGCGTTCGCATTACTTAGGAAGTAACTTCGAACTGAGAAGAAAAGAGTTCTGATTAGAATTATAGAATCTGAAAACCTGAGAGGTTAGTCGCTGAGTTAATGACAAAACTTCTCAGGTTTTATTGTTTTTATTTTTTAAGATTTAAACATATTGCTTCCAAAATATAAAACAGCATCACGAATGGTATGGCGGCGAATCCTAAGAAAACAAATGCTGCAATAGCGAATATTGCCAATATGTAGATGTGTATGTTTTCCTTGAACTTGAGATTCTTTATCTTCAACGAGAAGAATGGAATCTCGCTTATCATAAGATAACTGAATATCACCACTATTGCCAAAAGAAAATAAATATTTGTCATGTTATTCGCCATAAAAGCGAGAGAGTCGTTTCTCAAGGTGAAAGGTAATGATGCCACGAAAAGTCCCATCGCCGGAGTCGGGAGTCCGATGAATGAAGTCGTTTGTCGGTCGTCGATATTGAATTTCGCGAGACGCAATTCGGCGAATATAGCGAGGAAGAATGCTGCGAATGGGATGATGTTGAATCCGGATATTTCTAAACTAAGGTTGTTGACTGTTGGCAGTTGGCTCAGATAATGATACATTATAAATGACGGTGCCACGCCGAAAGAAACGACATCGGAAAGTGAGTCGAGTTGTGCGCCTAATGGCGAGTATGCTTTCAACAAACGAGCTGCAAATCCGTCGAAGAAATCCAATATGGCAGCAACAAAAATCATTATGCCGGCAGCTACAGCATAACCGTTACACATCAAAACAATGGAGATGCAACCCGACAAGAGATTACAGCACGTAATCGAATTTGGAATATGTTTTATCATTTTTTAATATTTAATTTTCAATTTGAAGACGCCACAGGGGTGACGTCTCTACCTTAATTTTCAATTTTCATCTTATATAATGTGGCATATTCTCGGGCAATATGATAGAATATTCGATGAGACCTTTAATTTCTCCGTCAACATGCCAAGGTGTCTGGTAAATCATTTTTTTCACATCACCTTTCTGAATGGTATATACATTGGTCTCTTTTTCATTTATGAGTCGTTTGATGGTTTCCTGCGATGATGCTTTGTGGCATCCCATCATGTTCTTACCGACCATGTCGCTGAAAACGCTCTTTGCCTTGTCATTCATATAAACTACATTTCCTTCTGTGTCAGAGATAGTTATACTTACATTTATCTCTTTGAAAAAATCAAAAATATTATTTTCCATAACAATGTAAATTATCATTAAATTGTAATGCAAAAAAAAGAAATATTTTTTAAAAAATACACGTTATAAATAAAAAAAATAAATAGAACTAACGGGTTAAAATATTATATTTGCAAAACAAATTCGCGAATCTTGAAGAAACTATATCTATATATATTAAAATCATTTATAGGCACATTTGTATTTACCTTCTTTGTCGCTGTGTTTATCCTATTGATGCAGTTTCTATGGTGTTATCTGGACGACCTTGTTGGCAAAGGTTTGGGATTTGATGTCTTGGGTAAGTTGATGTTTTACACGTCAATAACTTTCGTGCCTATGGCGTTGCCTCTCGCCATCTTACTTTCGTCTCTGATGTGTTTCGGCAATCTTGGTGAGTTTTATGAACTTGTCGCAATGAAAGCATCTGGTATTTCTGTATGGAAAGTGATGCGTCCTCTGCTTATCTTTTCTATCGTGATGAGTCTTATTGCTTTTGTATTCTCTAATAATGTGTTGCCAGTTGCTACGCTGAAGTCGAAGGTTCTTCTGCGCGACGTTAGAAAACAAAAGATGTCGTTCGATATACCTGAAGGCAGGTTCTATAAAGGTATCGACGGTTACACGATAAGAGCAGGAAAGAAAGGTGCCGACGGTAACACTCTCTACGACCTGATGATTTATGATCATACAGATTATAAAGGAAACGCAAAGGTTACTACAGCTGATTCTGCTGTGATGGCACTCTCTCCAAATCAGACGGAAATAATATTTACATTATACAGCGGATTCAATTACAGTGAAGTTGTTGATGATAAGGAATATAAATCGAGACGCCCTTTTGAGAAAATGGAGTTTAAGAAGCAGCTTGTCACTTTCGATATATCTGACTTTAATATGACGGAAACTGATGAGAGTACTATGAAAGGTCATCAGTCGATGCTGAATATCAGTCAGTTGGTTGTCGCGATAGATTCGTTGGAAGCGGTTTCTTCGGAACGTCTCGATACGTATAAAAACTCCTTCAAGCATAGAATGCAACATCTTACGTCTAAAGATAACGTAAAATCAGACAAAGGTAAGAAGTCGGAACTTGATACTATTACGGTATTCAAATGGCCTCTATTGGAAAACTTTAGCAAGAAAGAACAAGAGTCTATTGTTAATATGGCAAGTTCGGCCGTAAAAAATCAGATTGATAATATCGACATAAATATCAAGGATTTTGAACGACAACAGACTAACATCAGGAAACATCAGCAGGTTATGCATGAGAAGTTTTCACTCAGCATCGCTTGTCTGCTGTTCTTTTTTATTGGAGCGCCATTGGGAGCCATCATTCGTAAAGGCGGACTCGGACTTCCAATCGTTATCAGTGTGATATTTTTTGTGATATATTATGTAATAACCATTACAAGTCAACGTATTGCAATTGCTGGCGACATTCCTGTATTTCTGGGGGTATGGTTGTCGTCTATAATAATATTACCGATAGGAGTTTTCTTAACCACAAAGGCGACTACAGACTCTGCGCTTCTTGATGGCGAAAGTTGGAAAAAGACATTTGGTAAGATTCTTAGAAAAAAGAAAATAAATTAATAAAAAACTCTGAATATGAATATTCTAATGCTTTGCAACAAGTCGCCTTATCCCGCAGGTGAAGGCGGTCCGATGGCGATGAACAGTATCGTGAGAGGACTCTTAGACGCTGGTCATAATGTTAAAATACTTGCTGTCAATAGCGAGAAATATCATATCAAAGAGGATGATATTCCGGAATCATACAAGAAAGAAACAGGTATCGAATTGGTCGATGTTGATTTGAGAATAAAACCCATCGACGCGTTCAAGAATCTCTTCTCCGACAAGTCGTATCATGTGGAAAGATTTATTTCCGACAACTTTAAAAAGAAACTTATCGAAATATTAAAAAAAGATAAGTATGATATAGTTCAGTTGGAGATGATTTATATGGCACCGTATATTGAGACGATTAGAGAAAATTCTAATGCTATCATAGTCTTGCGTGCGCATAATGTAGAACATCTTATCTGGGATAGAATCGCTAAGAAAACCAAGTTTTTACCCAAGAAGTGGTATCTCAATCATCTCGTGCGTACACTGAAAAATTATGAGATGAACGTATTGGATAAAGTTGATGGCATTGCCGCTATAACATATCGTGATGCGGCGTTTTTCCGTGGCGAGACTGCAGTTCCGGTAATTGACATTCCTTTCGGTGTTAATCCAGATGAGTTCGTACCTCATTATGAGGTGAAATCTAATCCTACCTTATATCATATTGGTTCAATGAATTGGATGCCTAACGAAGAAGGCATCTACTGGTTCCTCTCTAATGTTTGGGAAAAGGTGGCGAAGAGAAATCCTGACCTGCAACTGAATCTTGCCGGACGTCATATGCCTAAATGGCTGCTTAAACTGAAAAAGAAAAACGTTAATGTTATAGGTGAAGTGCCAGACGCCAAGGAGTTCGTGAAGAATAACGACATCGCTATCGTCCCCTTGCTTTCCGGTAGCGGCATAAGAATCAAGATTATCGAGTCGATGGCAATGGGAAAGACTGTCGTTACAACTATGGTGGGTGCCGAAGGTATACAATATTCGGAATATGAAAACATAATTATAGCAGATACTCCTGGTAAGATGGTGGAAGTTATATGTAAGATTATAAAAGAACCTAATGAGGCACAACGAATAGGATGCAATGCGCGACGACTTGTTGAGGATATTTATGACAATAAAAAGATAATCGACAGACTGCTCATTTTCTACGATGAAATAGGCAAGGACAAAAAAGATATGTCACATATAAATTAAGCACGATATTATGAAGATACTTGTACTATTGCCGAGAATACCTTGGCCTCTCGAAAAAGGAGACAAGCTGAGAGCTTATAACCAAATTAAGCAACTCGCCCAAAATAATGAACTGATATTGTGCGCAATTAATACTGATAAAAATATTGATGAGGAAGATGCCCGTAATGCTTTGAAACATTACTGCAACTCGATACACTTCTTCAATGTCGGAAAAATGTCGATATTGACCAATCTGGCGAAAGCATTCCTTAATGGATTGCCGATGCAATGTGGATATTTCTACAACAAAAGAATCCATAAAGAAATACGTAAACTCATCGAGCAACATAACCCCGATATGCTATTCGGTCAACTCCTTAGAGTGGCGGAATATATCCGTTACGAGAAAACACCAAAGACCATCGACTATCAGGATGTCTTCTCCATGGGAATGAAACGAAGAGCAGAAATCGCCTCATGCTATATGAGACCTTTCTTTAATATGGAGTATAGAAGATTACGTCGTTATGAACGTGAAATATTTGATGACTTCGATGTCAAGACGATAATAAGTAATCAGGATAGAGACGATATCGACCATCCAAATAGAGATGAGATACTTATTGTCCCTAATGGCGTCGACCATGAATATTATACACCACAAGAACGCACGAAAAAATACGATATAGTATTTACGGGTAATATGGCGTACGCACCTAATGTTAACGCAGTGGAATATCTAGCCGACGAGATACTCCCTTTAGTGTGGAAGAAGTTGCCAGAGACAAATATCTACATAGCAGGTGCAACACCTGACCCTCGCGTAAAAAAAGTTGCGTCAGACAAAATAATAATAAGCGGCTGGCTCGATGATATGCGCGATGCTTATGCTCAAAGCAGAATCTTCATCGCGCCGATGAGAATAGGAACCGGACTGCAAAACAAACTCCTCGAAGCAATGTCGATGCGACTTCCTTGCATCACAACGTCATTGGCAAACAATTCTTTACACGCAGAAGATAATAAGGAGATTTTGGTGGGTAATAATGCTGAAGAATTGGCAAATAATATCATAACATTATTGACCGACAAAGAAAAAGCAGAATCCGTAGCACAAAACGGCTACGATTTCGTACATCGTGTCTACGACTGGGGCGAAGCGACGAAGATTATGGAAAATGAAATGAAATTGATAATTAAATAAAGTGTAGAGTGTAAAGTTTAGAGTGTAGAGCAGTTGTAAAGTTTATTGTTAATAGTTTAAAGTGGGTAAGGATTACTATAAACTAACAACTTTAAACCCTTAACTTTAAAACTACTCTAAACTATACACCATAAACTATAAACTATAAAAAATCATGGCAGACGACAAGAAGATTATATTCTCAATGGTTGGCGTGAGCAAGATAATTCCGCCATCAAGACAGATTTTGAAAGACATTTATTTGTCATTTTATTATGGAGCAAAAATCGGTATCATCGGTTTGAACGGATCCGGTAAATCAACATTGTTGAAAATCATCGCCGGAAAAGAGAAGTCATACAACGGCGAAGTGGTTTTCTCCCCAGGATATTCCGTAGGTATGTTAGACCAGGAACCTGAATTGGATAACAACAAAACCGTTAAGGAAGTCGTGCAGGAAGGCATCCAGGAAATCGTCGACATCTTGAAGAGATATGAAGAAGTCAACGCTCGCTTCATGGAAGAACTCACCGACGACGAGATGAACGCTCTCGTTGAAGAACAAGGTCAGCTCACCGACCTCATCGAACAACACGACGCCTGGGATTTGGACAGCAAGTTAGAAAGAGCTATGGACGCTCTCAACTGTCCCGACGGCGACACTCCTGTAAAAAACCTCTCCGGTGGTGAACGCCGCCGCGTGGCATTGGTGCGACTACTTCTCCAAGAACCGGACATTTTATTGTTAGACGAACCTACCAACCACTTGGACGCTGAGGCAATTAACTGGTTGGAGCAACACTTGCAACAATATAAAGGTACAGTCATCGCTGTCACCCACGACCGTTACTTCTTAGACCACGTAGCCGGCTGGATTCTCGAACTCGACCGCGGCGAAGGCATTCCATGGAAAGGCAACTATTCTTCATGGCTCGACCAGAAGACCGCCCGCATGGCGATGGAAGAAAAGACAGAAAGCAAACGCCGCAAGACTTTGGAACGCGAACTCGAATGGGTAAGGATGGCACCTAAAGCACGTCACGCCAAAGGTAAGGCACGTCTCGCTTCTTACGAGAAACTTCTTAACGAAGACGTGAAAGAGAAAGAAGAGAAATTAGAAATCTATATCCCGAACGGCGATCGTCTCGGCAATAAAGTCATCGAAGCTAAGAATATCACCAAAGCCTACGGCGATAAATTGTTGTTCGAGAACTTGAGTTTCAGTCTGCCGCCGGCAGGTATCGTCGGCGTCATCGGACCTAACGGCGCAGGTAAGACGACATTGTTCCGTCTCATTATGGGATTGGAAAAACCTGACTCAGGAGAGTTTGAAGTGGGCGAGACAGTGAAGACAGGCTACGTCGACCAGCAACACGCCGACATCGATCCGGAACAGACAGTATGGGAAGTAATATCAGGCGGCAATGAGTTGATACAATTAGGCAAGCGCACCATGAACTCAAGAGCTTACGTCTCGAGATTTAATTTCGGAGGCAACGACCAACAAAAGAAAGCCGGCGTATTGTCGGGCGGTGAACGTAACAGAATGCACTTGGCGTTGACATTGAAACAAGAAGCCAACGTACTTCTCCTCGACGAACCTACCAACGACATCGACGTTAACACATTACGTGCTTTGGAAGAAGGCTTGGAAAACTTCGCCGGTTGCGCCGTCATCATCTCTCACGACAGATGGTTCTTAGACAGAATCGCGACACACATCCTAGCTTTCGAAGGCGACTCACAAGTCTACTTCTTCGAAGGAACTTATTCAGAATATGAAGAAAACAAAATCAAACGTCTTGGAACCTCAACTCCTAAGAAGTTTAAATATAAGAAACTTATGTAATTAAAATCTGAGAAATTGAGAATCTGAGAATCTGAAAATTTCTCTCATGTTCTCAGATTCTCAAGTTTTCAGATTCTAGAAAAAAATCTGTTATGAAAAAATTATTGTTACCATTATTGTTGATCATAGCATTGCCGGCATTGGCGCAGGAAACAGAATATCGTATCACAAGTCAGAAATCTATAGATTGTGACAAAGAGACGCTCTTCGCTTATAACTCGAGCGGAAGCATCAACCCATCATGTGTCAAAGAAATCATCGACTTATGGGGAAAAGAGAATATAGATTCTTTGTTCTATGACGCTGATGGCAAGTTGATAAGCAGAGACTATTACGAGTATTATGAAGGAGAGACAGAACATATAGTACATGCAGAGTATTCTTATAATGAAAAAGGATTGAAAACCAATGTAAAATATTTCGATGGCGATGGCTATAGACAGGAACCTTCGGAAGAGGTTTTCTTCTATTACAACGACAACAATCAGATGATCAGAATGGAATATTCTATAGATGGCGTTATTGAAGAGAAATACGAATATTCATACAATGATAAAGGTCTGATGTTGGAGGAGATAGCATACGAAGACTACGGATGGGGATTCACATCATACGAGAAAACAAAATTCTATTACGAAGAAAACTATCTCGTTAAAGAAGAATACTATATCTACATGGAGACAGACTGGGATTTATATGCATATAATGAATATGAATACGATAACGGCAATTGCATAACAGAACTAACATATTATTATGGAGAAGTATATAATAAGGTAGAATACACTCACGACCTTAACATCAACGCAGAATATGTATATACTTTCAGCGACCCTGACAATGATTATCTTCCGGTTCCAACTCACGTCAATATGATCACAGGCTTTAGTGAATACGTTCCAGGGTATGAAAGCCACGAACTCGAACTGTCGTGCGTTTATGATTTCACATACGAAGAACTTGGAGTTTCTGTAATGGAACTGTCTTTATCATCTAACATCTATCCTAATCCGGTGGAAGACATCCTTAACGTTGAAGCAGAAAATATCGAACTCGTTGAAGTTTATGATGTTTATGGAAGAAAATTATATTATGAAAACATAAACGATAACGTAAGAATCGACATGACCAGTTTCGCCAACGGAATATATTTCATAAAGATTTATTCAGAAGGAAAGACATCAGTTGAAAAAATAGTTAAAAAATAAAATTAACCAGAGAACCTAAAAGTTTCTCAGGTTTTCAGGTTCTCAGATTTTCAGTTTCAATAATATTCATTATGAAAAAGCTATTTTTATTATTAATTGTGGCAATCATGGCGTTGCCGGTTTTCTCTCAGACGGAGTACAGAATCAAGAAAGAATACTCAGTAGACTGTGATAATGAAATTATCTATCATTATGCATCTGGAAATAGTATCGTTCCCTGTTGCGTATATGAAAACAATGACATGTGGGGTGTTGAACGCATCGACTCATTGTTTTATGATGAGAACGGCAAAGTGATGAGCAGAGATTACTATGAACGTTTCGAAGGCGAGACTGAATATCTCAATCATACGGAATATACCTATAATGCCGATGGCCTTAAGACGAGTGTTGAATATTTCTCAAATGATAGTGACGGATTGAATCTTGTATCAACACATAATTACTTCTATGACGACAACAACAGATTGGTACGCATAGAATTTATGTATGATGAAGTCGTTGAAGAAAAAATTGAGTTCGACTACAATGCCGAGGGTCTGATTACGGAGAAAGTCGTGTATGAAGATTACGGTTGGGGATTCACATCGTATGAAAAAATAAAGTATTACTATGAAAACGGAAATCTCGTAAAAGATGAATATTATATCTATATGGAAACAGACTGGGACTGGATTATGTATAGTTATAATGAATATGAATACGAGGGCGACAACTGTGTGGCGGAAACTGTATATTATGAAGGCGCAGTGTATCAAAGGAAAGAATATTCCCACAACCTCGACATAAATACGGAAACGACATATACCTTCAACGATCCTGACAATGATTATCTTCCGGTTCCAACTCACGTCAATATGATCACAGGCTTTAGTGAATACGTTCCAGGGTATGAAAGCCACGAACTCGAACTGTCGTGCGTTTATGATTTCACATACGAAGAACTTGGA
>JAZUST010000147.1:0-58205 GCA_045606865.1 Bacteroidales bacterium | reverse complement strand
ACCTTGATTTCTCCTAATGGTGTGGAACTCGCTCGAAACAGTTTCTTACGCGAAGGTTATACCACAATGTCGTATGGACCGTATCTTTTTGAAAACAACGGATATTTATTTGCTCTCTCGACATATAGTCCTGAACATGATTACACATGTCCTAATTACTTCATGAACTACGACAACCCTCCGACAGATGCCAAATTGGTGTTGTCTAAGTTAGATGAAGGACTAAATTTACTTGAAAGTTATGAACATAGTTTTCCAATAGATACTTTCGAGAATAGAGGAGATATGCAATGGGAATTTCTGCCGAACGAATATAGTGGAAATGTCTTTCTGTTTTCAGCTTTTGAAGATGAAGGTGATATAGTTGGTGCATACTTCAAAACTGTAAGTGCAGATTTTGATAATCCTCGTGGACATGATACACTTTTCTTTTTTAGAATGAATTTTAATGGGGAGATGATAAATTTAAAAGGATATGAAAGACCCAGCCAAGGTGATTGGCATCAGGCATTTTATCGTAGGAATCAAATGGTAAAGACCGGATCTCACTATATATTGTATGAGAGATGGGACGAAACTTATAAACATGGGAGGGTACTATACTATGATAAAGAATTTAATCATGTTGCGACAAAATATATCAAGCACCCTGATTATAACAATCCAATAATCGATCCTCATCCTTTAATGGATGTTTCCGTTGTGAAATGCTCCGATAATATTACTTATTTGTCAACCACGGCTCACTGTGTTGGAAATCCTCATTCCTACGAATTCAATGATGTCAGATTATATAAGTTAGATGATAATTTGGAGAATTCGTCGGAGTTCCTACCAATAGAAGATTATATAATTAGAGGTTTTGCAAATACATACGAAATATCACCAAATATGAGAGCTGTTGATATCGCACCTAATAACTCGTTATATTTTGCATGTAATTATGATTGCCCAACTAAGGGAAATTCCGTTATAAATCCTAACAACAGATTAAATATCGCTCATAATTCTGATTTAGAACTTTATCCTGATAAATCATCAACGTGGGCGCAAATAGAATATCTGAATAAAGATCTGGATACAATATCAACCTATTTCTATAAACATGGAATAAGTTCTATTGAAACAACAAAAGATGGTGGTTTGTTGGTTGTAAATGGACAGTCAATTTCCAAATTCCCAGCATCAGCATTTGTCAGCATCGAAGAGGCTCACGCTCATAACCTGCATCTCGCCGTGGCTTATCCTAATCCGGGCGGTGATGTTTTGAATATAAGAACCGGCTTGCGCAACGCTACATTGCAAGTCTATGATATGCAAGGAAGAATGGTTCATAAACAAGAAATAACGGATGATGTTACTTCAATAGACGCTTCAAATTGGCAAAGAGGAACTTACGTTTGGGAGTTGGGAACTGGGAACGGGAGCGGGAACGAGAACGGGAACAGGAACAGGAGCGGGAGCGGGATTTTGGAGAGCGGGAAATGGGTTAAGTAGCCCTGTAAGGGCGTAAGATAATAGGCAGGTGTGAAGTGCGATAGCACGGAACGCCTGCTAAAAAAACAACCAGATTCCATCATAGCGCAGTAGGTGCGACAGAAACCGTAATTAAATCAGCTTTGTTAACATTGTTTTTACATTTGTCGATGATATATTTGTTATGACTCCATGGTATTTTAAATATATCAAATTCATCCCCAACTTGGGGATGAATTGTAAGTTGTTGGTTATATAATAAATAGAAGTATTTTGAATATCTTAAGTTTGTTTCAGAAAACCCTCTAATTCCTGGCAGCGCATCTTGCAAATCGCGACTTAAGTTTTTGAAGAAACCATCGCCCCAACGACTTTCTGCTTTTTTATTTACGATATCAGCACCGAGCGAGAAATAAAATCTCAGCATCTCACTGTTAACTCTAATAGCAGCCTTAATCTGACTCTGTCTGAAACGTAAACTCAAATCCTTAATCCAATCGGCGTATTCGCCATCAATTTTAATTAATGTAGTCATACTAACATAAATTTTGGTAATTAAAAAAAGTTTGTATTCTCGTTTGCAAAACTACAAAGCCGTCATCTTTTTGTCAAGAGTTTGTAAAGGAAAAATTATGATTTTAACAATTTTTAACGTGAATGTTAATGAAAGTATGAATATTTTGTTAAGTTTTGTTAAGTTTTGTTAAGAAGTCAACAGCAACGGACATCTTCCATAGATAATGCTTCGAGTTATGAGATGTCAGCCTTCTGTAATATGTAACTCCAAATACTGACAACTGATAACTAAAAGCTGACAGCTAAAAAAAACTGTTGTCCGTTGACTGTTGTCCGTTGACTTTTCTTATCTTTGCAACTCCAACGAAAATAATAAAATCATCATATCATGAACGAAAAATTAAGACAAATCGACCTTCCTTATTTGGTGGCAGATATGAATCTCGTCGATTGGGGAAGAAAAGAAATCGAAGTATCAGAACACGAAATGCCTGGCTTGATGGCGCTTCGTAAAAAATATGGCGAAGAACAACCTTTGAAAGGCGCTCGTATCAGCGGTTCCTTGCATATGACGATCCAAACAGCAATCTTGATTGAAACCTTAGTCGCTCTCGGTGCTGAAGTGCGCTGGGCAAGTTGCAACATCTTCTCGACACAAGACCACGCGGCAGCTGCTATCGCTGCAACAGGTACTGCTGTCTTCGCTTGGAAAGGCGAGACACTCGAAGATTATTGGTGGTGTACGAAACGCGCTCTCACATTCCCTGACGGTAAAGGTCCGGATTTGATTGTTGACGACGGCGGCGATGCTACATTATTAATCCATAAAGGCTACGACTGCGAAAACGACCCAAGTCTCTTGGACGTAGAAACAGCTAACGCTGAAGAAACTGCTCTTATGTCGGTACTTAAAGCTACATACGAAGAAAATCCTAACTTCTGGCATGAGGTGGTTGCTAACTGGAAAGGCGTTTCAGAAGAGACAACGACAGGCGTCCATCGTTTATATCAGATGAAAGAACAAGGCAAACTCTTGGTTCCTGCAATCAACGTCAACGACAGCGTCACAAAATCTAAATTCGATAATTTATACGGTTGCCGCGAGTCATTGGCAGACGGTATAAAACGCGCAACTGACGTTATGCTAGCCGGCAAGGTGGTTGTCGTTCTCGGTTATGGCGATGTCGGCAAAGGCTGCGCTCACTCAATGCGCTCTTACGGTGCACGAGTCATCGTTACTGAAATCGACCCGATCTGCGCTCTCCAGGCAGCAATGGAAGGCTTCGAAGTCACAACAGTGGAAGAAGCTGTTAAGGAAGGTAATGTCTACGTCACTTGTACAGGCAACCGTGATGTCATCACTCTCGAGACAATGCTTCAAATGAAAGATCAGGCTATCGTTTGCAATATCGGTCACTTCGATAATGAAATCCAAGTGTCAGCATTGGAAAATCTCGAAGGCGTTAAGAAAGTCAACATCAAACCGCAAGTCGATAAATATATCTTGCCTAACGGAAACGCTATCTTTATCTTGGCAGAAGGTCGTTTGGTTAACCTTGGTTGCGCTACAGGTCACGCAAGTTTCGTGATGAGCAACTCATTCACCAACCAGACATTGGCACAATTAGACTTATGGAAAAACAGAGGCAACTATCCTGTCGATGTCTATTGTTTGCCAAAATATTTGGATGAAGAAGTCGCAAGATTACACTTGGAAAAGATTGGTGTTAAGTTGACAAAACTCACACAAGCACAAGCCGACTATATCGGAGTTCCAGTTGACGGACCTTATAAATCTGATATTTACAGATACTAATTAAAATTGAAAATTAATGTAGAGACGTCACCCCTGTGGCGTCTTTATAATTGAAAATTAATGTAGAGACGTCACCCCTGTGGCGTCTCTACATTAATTAAATATTCTCAATGTCGTTCCATCATATTGAGTGTGGTATTGTATTAATGGATAGCCACTATAATCTTCCGTGAAGATGGAACCGTCTAAAATACTGTATTTTACATTAAGGCAAGTGTCGACCACGAATGGAAAGTCGACTATTAGACGAGAATCTTCGCCGCAAGCATTAGGTTCGTTTGGCGACTGACGCTCATACGCTTTAAATTCATCCATAGAATATCTATAAATAATGATGCCTCTGCTCTGAGGCGGCGCAGAAACATACATCCAGCCACTTACCGTATTTAATTCGTAATACATTGTTGAATTGGGGTATATGCTGAAATTGATATACGCATCCGGTATGTTCGGATTGTGCGGAGTATCATTGCATGAAAACATACTCAGCAGTGTTATAATTATCGCAAAAATTAATTTCATAATCAAGAAACAAAGATATAATTTTATTGTTTAAGAAATAAAATGTATAACAGAATTTTTAAAAACAAATAGTAACGAATTATTATATCCTTTTTATTGTAATTAACTTTAATTTTTTTTATAAGTTTGTGGAAAATTATGTTGGATAAGATTAAATACATATTATCATTGATATTTGTGATGTTTTTCTGTGAAGTTTTCTCTCAGGAGAATAGTATGGATTCTTATGTGCTGAATAAAGATATTGCAACTAGTAATATGTCTAACAGTTATTTAAGTTCTAATATTGTTACTGCTATAGCGCAAGATGAGAATGGAGTGATGTGGTTTGGTACACGCCGAGGCTTGAATTCATTCGATAGTTATAATTTTGAGGAATACAATCAGATTGATGGAATTATTAATGCGACAATCACAGATATTTTACCTATTGGTGACACGCTCTTTGTCGGCACCGAAAAAGGTCTTTGTATTTATGATATAAAGAATAAGGCAACAACGAATTATTTTTCAGAAGCAGATTCTTTAATTTTACCTAACAATCATATTTATAGTATTTCTGACCCCGTTAATAATAGGATAACTATTTGTACAAAAGGAGGAACATCGGTATATGATTTGAGAACCAAGAAGTTTTATGTTCCAAAAATTAACAATTATTTCCCGGATTACGAGGTGAGAAGTGTCGAATATATGGAGTATGATGATTCGTGGTGGATTGCGACGTCAAAAGGTCTTTTGAGATATCAGAAAGAGAATCAATCGTTACAACATTTCTATTCCGTTAAAGACATTGAAGAAACATTGCCTGACAATAACTTGCGTTGTATTCATAAAATAGACGATGATGAGGTCTTTATAGGAACATCTGATGGACTGTGTGTTCTGAATGTTAAGAATAAGATATTTAGGAGAATTGATCTGGCAACATTAACAAATCATCAGTCGCCAAGGTTGGATGTATCGAAGATTATTTCCTTTAATGATGATGAAATAATGCTTAGTACTTATACCGATGGACTTTATATTTACAATTTCAAAAATAATACAGCTACGCACATATCAAAATTTGATAGACGTAATGCTATATCAGACAATTATATCTATGATGTTTTTAAAGATGAGAACGGTTCTGTTTGGGTCGCTACTTTTACAGGATTGAATCGTTTTGAAAATAACTTGGCAAATTTCTCCACAATTAATATTTTTAAGAATGGTTCATTGCTTTCAATAAATTATTTTATCGAAATGAATGATGGAAACATTTTAATTGGAACTGAGTCTGGAATAAAAGTCTTCAATATTGAAGATGAATCAATTGTCGATTTTAAGACATATTTTAACTCAAAGGAGAATTATTTTGAGTCGCTATATGTATATAGTTTTTATCTTGATAAAGACAGTTGTCTTTGGGTAGGAACGCGAAATGATGGATTATTTATTTATGATATTAAGAAAGATATTATTATAAATGTCTCGAAAGAGTTTAATATACAGGATCTTAATCATGCTGTTGTTCGTGAGGTGGTTAGAGATGAATTTGATAATATGTGGGTGGCTACTAATAGGGGGTTGTGCTGTATCAACTTAAATGACAAAAGTCATGTTTTCTACAATAATGATAGAAATAATGATAAGACGATTCCTTATGACGATGTTTTTGATTTGATGCTTGCAGATGATGTTCTTTATGTAACAACAGGTGATGGTTTGGCAATTTATCATTACGATACTGATGATTTCACGACCCATCATCTACCAGATTCTTTAACAAAGAAAGACATTGTGAAAAACAATGGACTCTTCGATATTGTTGATGGCGGTGATGGTCGTTATTATATAGGTTCGTATTCTAATGGAATGTTGGCTTTCTCTCCTGATACAAAAACTTTTAAGACATCTAAGCGAGAAGATAGTTTCGGAATGATGATTTATGCCATTCTCCCTGATAACAATGGATTCTTATGGGCAAGCACAAGTAAAGGAGTTATGAAATATGACTTGCAGACTAAGGAGACAAGAATGTATGATGTTACAGATGGACTGCAAGGAAGTGAGTTTACGCCAAATGCCTTTTTGAGAAGTAGTAATGGTTATGTTTTTTTCGGTGGCTTCAATGGTTTTAACTATTTCAAACCTAAAGAAATTAAATTAGAGACCAGAATGCCTAAAGTTATTATATCAAAGATACAGACAAATGCTGGTAAGAAAATACGTTATCTAAACCATGGAGATACTATTCATCTGTCATATAATGAGAATTCTTTTGAGATAAGCTTTGCTACACTTAATCTGTTGAGAAAGAATATGGTGAATTATTCCTACATGATGGATAATTATGATGATGAATGGATGTTTTATAAATCTAACCATAGATATGTTGACTATAATAAATTGCGTCCAGGAACATATACATTTAAGTTGAAAGCTTCAAATGAGGTAAATATTTGGATGGATAATCCATTGGAACTTACTATTATAATTCATCCTGCTTGGTATCAGAGACTTTCGTTTAATATAACAATGATTTTCATCTTTTCTTTAGTGATATATATTATTATAAGACAAAGAACTAAGATGAAGATGCAGAAAATGGAACAAAAACGTAAGATTGATGAATTGGAAACACAAATGGCACAATTGAAACAGAAGACATTACAATTGCAGATGAATCCTCATGTGATTTTCAATACTCTTAATAGTATACAGCAATATATTATCAATCATGATGTTAATAAAGCTGTTGGCTACCTGACAAGTTTCTCTCGTTTGATGAGGAGGATTCTGAATAATTCTAACGAAAGATTCATCTCATTGTCTGATGAATTGGATGCTGTAAACTTATATCTAGAATTAGAGTCGATGCGTTTGGGAAATCGTTTTAACTATGAAGTTATTGTCGATCCAGAATTGGATGTTGATAATATAGAAATAGCACCATTAATTATTCAACCTTTTGTGGAAAATGCTATCATTCATGGACTTGTACCTAAAAAAGATAATTGTTTTTTGAAGATAGAAGTCTCGAAAATCCCAGAAGAGGAAAAGATAATATGCGTGATAGAAGATAATGGAGTAGGTCGTATTTATTCGGAAAAAATGAAGGAGAAGACAGGCGGTTCTCATAAATCATACGGCATGAGTATTACGAGACGTCGATTGGAGATGCTAAGTAAGATTTCAAATGAGGATTTTAGTGTTGAAATTATTGATTTGTATGATGATTATAATCAACCAGAAGGAACACGCGTCAATATTATTATAAGTTATCAAGAGTAAAAATAAAGAAAGGAAATGTTATGATAAGATGTGTTATTGTTGAAGATGAAGAAATTGCACGAAATGTTTTAAAATCTTTGCTGGCGCAATATTGTCCGGATGTTATGGTATGTGCTGAGGCAGACGATGTTGAATCAGGTAAGACGATGATAAATGCTTTTCGTCCTGATTTGGTTTTCTTGGATATTGAGATGCCGGGTGGCGGCGGATTTAAATTGTTGAGTGGTATCGAAAATGCTGATTTTGAAGTGGTATTTATTACAGCATACGAACAATTTGCGATAAAAGCAATACGTCATGCTGCCCTCGACTATTTGTTGAAACCAGTCGATCCAAAAGAATTGGTTGCTGCTGTAGAAAAAGTTAAGGAAGCAAAATATAAAAAGACATTAAAGAAACAATATGATACATTGTTGAAAAATCTGAATCCGGAACAACTGACAGTAAGAAAGATAAGTCTTTCTACCACAGATAAAATTCATCTTATTGAAGTCGATAATATAGTTAGATGTGAGTCGGATAACTATTACACTATAATCTATTTTAAAAATGGAACTAATATGTTGGTTAGTAAAACATTGAAGGAAATAGAACAAAGGTTGGAAGAGTTTGACTTTGTAAGAACTCATAAGTCGCATTTAGTTAATATAAGATGTATAATTAATTTCATTAAAGATGAGATGATGGTGCTGATGTCGGATGGTTCAAAAGTACCTGTTTCGAAACGCAAAAAAGAGAATATTTTAGAGGTTATAAATAGTTTGTAAATAATACTTAAAATACTAAAAAAAAGAGGTGAAAAATATGTTTTTTTATCTCTTTTTTTGTTTTTAATAACTTAAATTACAACGTGTTAATTTTGATATATATGCTAGATGTCAAAAAAAATAAATTTTATTTAAATTTTTCTTTCATTCATTTAGATTTTTGTAGTATCTTTGAACTCCTTTTAACGAACAATTGAGTAGTATAACATAAAATTTCAAGGTATGTTAAGAAAATTACTATTTACCCTCTGCATTGTGCTGACATCGTGGTCGTTAGCATATGCACAAGTCGGACGACTTCAAGGTGTTGTCGTTGATAAAGACACTGGTGAACCTATTCCATTTGCAAACATTGTTTTGGAAAATGGTGGTACGCAAGTTGGTGGTGCCAGTTCTGACTTTGATGGCAACTATGACATCAACCCGATTCCTCCGGGAACCTACGACTTGAAAGCGACTTTCGTTGGTTACAATACTTTCATTATGAAAGGTATTGTTATCCCAGCCAACAAAATCACTTTCCAAGATGGGTCTATGAGCATGCAATCAGAAATGTTGGATGCTGTTGAAATTGTAGACTACAAGGTGCCTTTGATTTCAAAGGATAATACATCTGGTGGTGCTACTATTACTGCGGAAGAAATTGCTAAGATGCCTCAACGTTCAGCAGCAGCTGTAGCAGCGAGTGTCGGTGGCGTTTTCTCAAGTGACGGTGAAGCCGGTAACATGCGTGGTGCTCGTGGTGGCGCTACTTATTACGTAGACGGTGTGCGTGTTATTGGTTCTGCAACTGTACCTCAATCAGCTATTGACCAAGTGGAAGTTCTCTTATCAGGTACTCCTGCTATGTATGGTGATGCTACAGGCGGTATCATCAACATGACTACTAAAGGTCCTTCAAGAACCTTCGGAGCCGGAGTTGAATTGGAAACTTCTGAATTTTTGGATAGTTATGGACATAACAGAGTTGGTCTTAATGTTCAAGGTCCATTAATCAAAGGTAAAAATAGTGAAACAGCTTTGTTAGGCTTCTTCTTGTCAGGAGAATTTAACTATGACAGAGACGGCGCTTTATCAGCTGTTGGTCACTATAAAGCAACAGATAGTTGGTTGGAGTATATCCAAGAAAATCCTATTCGTGTTTCTGGTTCAGGTGCTGGTACTTATCTTAATGGTGAGTATACTAGAATGGGTTCTATGGAATCAATTAAGAACTCTCAAAATACATCAGGATGGGATGCTAACATTGCAGGTAACATCAACGTTCGTACAACTGAAACAATTAACTTGACATTCGGTGGTACATTCAACATGAGTAAGTATAATTCATATAGTAGAAATAATGCTTACTTCAACTACGACAAAAATGCTGTAGGTAAAGCTCAAACATGGCGTGTTTATGGTCGTTTTACTCAAAGATTCCCAACTCCTCAAGAAAGTACTTCTTTGATTAAAAACTTCTACTATAGTTTACAAGTTGACTATGAACGCTATAATAGCGAATACGGCGATCCAGATCATTGGGATAATATCTGGGATTATGGTTACCTCGGTAAATATACTATCTACAAAACTCCTTCATATGGTTTTGCAGACTCAACAATTACTGTAACAGATGCTAACGGAACACATTATTATAATAATGTATGGGCTACCACATCTTGGGATTATGATACATTGGTAACATTCCAAGCATCAGACAGAAACCCATTGCTTTCAGAATATACATCTGATTACTATGGTTTGTATACAGATCCATTGGGACACTATCAAAACTTTACAGACATCCAACTCGGTGGTGGTCTCTTGAATGGTGACTATAATTCAGCATTCTATGGTCTTTATGCAGCTCCAGGTTCTATCCAATCAAACTATGGATTCAGTGAAATGGATAAATTTAATGTTAATCTCTCTGGCGCTATGACAATTGGTAACCACGAAATCAAATTAGGTTTCCAATATGAACAACGTAACAGCAGAGGTTATAGTATCGCAGGTACACGTATGTGGTACTTGATGAGAAACCTTGCAAACTTCCATATTCAACAGTTGGATATCCAAAATCCTGAAGTAGTAAGTCATGATGGTTTCGTTGATACAATCCGCTATTACAGAAGATATGACGAAGCTTCTCAATATCAATTCGACAAGAACCTCCGTGAAGCTTTAGGCCTTTCTGTTGATGGTTTAGATTGGATTAACATCGACTCATACGATTTCAACGATAACACTATCCAATACTATGACAGAAATGGTGTTATGCATACAGCTACATTGCAAGATGGTTTTGATATCAGTATGTTTACCCCAGATGAGTTGACACAAGACGGTAACTCATATGTTTCATATTATGGATATGACTATAAAGGTAATAAGATTAAAGGTCAACCTACTATCGAAGATTTCTTCAATGAACAAGACGAAAATGGTAATTATACACGTCCTGTAGGTACATTCAAACCTATCTATATGGCTGGTTACCTCCAAGATAAGTTTGCCTTCAAAGACCTTATCTTCAACGTTGGTGTTCGTGTTGACCGTTTCGACGCTAACCAAAAAGTATTGAAAGATCCTTATATCCTTTATGACTATAAGAAAGCTGGCGATTTAATGAACGCTAATGGTGATATCGAACTTAATGATGGTTCTGTAGTTGATGTCCCAGATAACATTGGTGATGATTATGCAGTGTACGTTAATAAAGTTGACGATATTACTGAAATCGTTGGTTATCGTAACGGTAATGTTTGGTACAACTCAGAAGGTATCGAAATCAGTGACCCTACAACAGTATTAGACAAAGGTAGTGGTATTTCACCATGGTTAGTTGATCCGGAACAACGTAAGATTGATATCAAATCATTCAAAGATTATGATCCACAATGGAGTGTAATGCCTCGTATTTCATTCTCATTCCCAATCTCTGACGAAGCATTGTTCTTTGCTCACTACGATGTTTTAACACAACGTCCAGGTAATAACTATGTAAATATCTATACATATTATTATTTCGACCAAATCAGTGGTGCAATCGACAACCCATCATTAAAACCAACACAAACAATTGACTATGAACTTGGTTTTACTCAAAAGTTGACAAATTCATCTTCAATGACTATCACAGGTTACTATCGTGAGTTACGTAACATGATTCAGATGTATCGTTATACAGGTGCTTATCCAAAAGATTATACATCATATAGTAACTTAGACTTTGGTACAGTTAAAGGTCTTACAGCTTCTTACGACTTACGTAGAACAGGTAACGTTCGTTTACGTGCAAGTTATACATTGCAGTTTACTAACGCTACAGGTGCTAGTTCATCAACAATGTCGTCATTGATTAATGCTGGTGTTCCTAACTTACGTTCTACATTCCCAATGCCTTGGGACCGTCGTCACCAATTTAATATTGTTCTTGACTATCGTTTTGGTGAAGGAAAAGATTATAATGGTCCTGTTACAAAACGTGAGAAGTCAGGTAAAAAACCTATAAATTGGTTAACTAATACAGGTGCTAGTTTGACAGTTAATGGTGGTTCTGGTACCCCTTATACTGCTGCTGAAAATATTACATCACCAATATCTCAATCAACTAACTTATTAAAAGGTTCAATGTATGGATCACGTCTTCCATGGTCATTCCGTTTTGACCTTCGTGTAGACAAAGACATATACTTTAAACTTGGTAATAAGAAAGGTGAAGGTGGTCGTGATGCTTATATGAATGTATATTTCCAAATCTTGAACCTCTTGAATTCTAAGAATATCATGGGTGTTTATGCAGCAACAGGTAACCCAGACGATGACGGTTATTTGACAGCTCCTGAATACCAACGTGAAATTCAAATTCAAAGAGATCCTCAAGCATACCGTGACTTATACAGCTTGTATGTTAATTATGCCGGTCATTATTCACAACCACGTCAAATTAGATTTGGTGTAATCTTTAACTTCTAAACAGAAATAAAAAATTACTGAAAATATGAAGACTATTGTTCGATTATTAGTTGTTGCATTCTTATTCTTGAATGTAACAGAAGTAAGAGCGGAGAAAGTCAAAATGGACGACTCTAAAACTCGAGCTCTTAGAGGCACAACAGCCGGATGTTCTCCGTCTTCTACATTTGCTTGGTTGAATATCAACAATGCTAGAGTTCGTGTTAACGCTGGTGGTGATATGTGGTGGGATTTACCAGGTGGAACTGGAGCAAAATATTATATTCCTGCTAATGGTTCTGCAACATCTTTATATGCTGGTTCATTATGGATTGCTGGTCTTGACATCAACCAACAATTAAAATGTGCTGCTGTTCGTTTCCGCCAAGTAGGTAACGACTTCTGGACAGGACCTCTTACTACAGATGGTACAGCTGCTATTGATCCTGAAACATGTATGCAATTTGATAAAATGTATACTATCACTCGTGCTGAAGTAGATGAATTTTTATCACATTGTGATCCTGAAACTGGTGATTTTATGCCAAGTGACGATTATGAAATTCCTACATCAATAACAACATGGCCTGCTCATGGTGATGTTACTAAAGGAACTAGTAAATATTTAGCTCCTTTCTTTGATGCTAATGATGATGGTAAATACGACCCAACTGATGGTGATTATCCTTATTACGATATTGATAATGAACTCTGCCATAGTCAAATTCCAACTATGGATGAAGAAATAGAAGGAACTGTTAAAGGTTCTATCTTGGCAGACCAAGTTATCAAAGGTGACCAAACAATTTGGTGGGTATTCAACGATAAAGGTAATGCTCACACTGAAACAGGTGGTTCCGCAATCGGTATGGAAATCAGAGCTCAAGCTTTTGCTTTCGCTACTAACGATGAAATCAACAACATGACTTTCTATAGTTATGAAATCATCAACCGTTCAACCTATACTTTAACAAATACTTACTTCTCTCCATGGACCGACGTTGACCTTGGTTATGCTCAGGATGACTTTGTTGGTTGTGATGTTAGTCGCGGTTTAGGTTATGGTTATAATGGTAAAGATATTGATGGTGAAGGTCAACCTGAAGCTTATGGTGCAAATCCTCCTGCTGTTGGTGTCGACTTCTTCCAAGGTCCTTATTTGGATCCTGATGGTATCGATAATCCTAAGTATAACCCTGCAACCGGAGAGAATTGTGATGAAAGTATTAATGGTGTTAACTTTGGTAATGGTATTATTGATGACGAACGTTTCGGTATGCGTCGATTCGTTTATCACGATAATGACAATACTGACCACGGTGACCCTGAAAAAGCTTCTGAATATTACAATTATCTTAGAGGTATTTGGAAAAATGGTGACAAGATGCACTTTGGCGGTAACGCATTCCCTGGTTCTCCAGGTGTAACTGATGTTCCTTGTGACTTCATGTTCCCATATGATTCTGACCCTTGTAACTGGGGTACTGGTGGTTTGCCAAATGGTTTCAACGGCTATTGGAGTGAAGAAACAGGTAACAATGGCGACTATAATAACCCTGCCGACCGTCGTTTCATGCAATCAGCTGGTCCTTTCACATTGAAACCAGGTGCTGTTAACTACATTACTTTCGGTGTGCCATGGGCTCGTGCTAACTCAAATGACGCTTGGGCTTCTGTTGAATTGTTACGCCGTGTTGACGATAAATGTCAATCAATGTTTGATAACTGCTTCGACGTACTTGATGGTCCTGATGCTCCAGACCTCACTTTCCGTGAATTAGATAGAAAGTTGATTGTTTACATTTCTAACTCAGAAAATTCAAATAACTACGGAGAATCATACACTGAAGTCGACCCTCAAATTTGTGGTGACCTCGTATCTTCTGCAGTAACAGACTCACTCGGCAATGTATTATACTATAAAGAACGTAATGACTCTACTTATCGTTTTGAAGGTTATATCGTTTACCAATTGGCTAATAAAGAAGTTAGTGTTGATGAACTTTCTGATATCACAAAAGCTCGTATAATTTATCAATGTGACATCGAAAATGGTGTTTCTAAGATCATTAACTTCATATATAATGAAGACTTAGAACATGCTGTCCCTACTCTTATGGTAGAAGGTGAAGATGCAGGTATCAATCGTACATTCGTTGTAACACAAGATGCTTTCGCAACATCAGGTGACGTTAACTTAGTCAACCATAAAACATATTATTATATGGCAATTTCTTATGCTTATAATAACTTTATGGAATATACTGATGACCCAAATAGTGCTTTTGGATTGTTTGGTCAAAAAGCTCCTTATCTAGCTGGTCGTAAGAATATTAAATTGTACTCTGCAGTACCTCATAAGACAGTTAATGGTACAATAATTGAATCTAACTATGGTGACCAACCAGAAATCACACGTATCTCAGGTGTCGGTAATGGCGGTGCTCAACTCGAATTAAGTCAAAAAACTATTGATGAAATCTTAGCCAAATCTCCTGCAGCTAAAGTTGTAGAAACAGAAGATTCATACATTTTTGACACAGTAAGATTCGGTGCTCCAGAATATCCAATGGCATATCACCCAACTTATAAAGCAGGTAATGGTCCTATTGATGTTAAAATCATCGACCCATTAAATGTTGTTGCTACAGACTATGCTGTTTGGTTTGAAGATTTCCATTATAAAACAAGATATTCTGTTACAGGTAATCAAACTATTGACGGCGACTCAATCCAAAAACAAGTATTTAGATGGGTTTTGAAAGACCTTAATACTGGAGAAGAGTTTAAATCTGATACAACATCAGATTTCGCATCAGAAAATATCTTCCTTGAAAGAGGTATCTCTGTAACAGTTTATCAACCTTATTCTCATGGTCCACATAAGATTGGTCAAGTGTGGGACAATGGATTCAGTAAATGGAATGCTCATTATGAAATTATGGAAGCAAATAATGCTCTTATCACAACATCTGTCACTTATGCCGATAGTTCTAACAAATGGTTAAGTGGTATTAGAGATGATGATAATATGCCTAGTTCAGCATTAAACTGGATTCGTTCAGGTTCATATGGTAACCAAGATAATAGTTACGAAAATGACTATAATGTTGCATCAACATCTGGTGGTTCTAGTCAAACATATGACCCAACAGAAGCATTTGAAAAAATCGCTGATGGTACATGGGCACCAATGTTCTTAACAAATTATCAAGGTAAAAACAAGTCAGATCAATACATTCCTGCTCCATTATACAAGCAAAATTGTAAAATTGACTCTATATTCCGTTTAGTTGGATCTATTGACATTGTTTTGACATCTGATAAATCACAATGGTCACGTTGTCCGGTTATCGAAATGTGTAATGACGAATTATTGTCAGAAGGTAATGCTAAACAATTCGCATTACGTAATGCTCCTTCAGTTGACAAAAATGGTAACCCATGTGAAGATATGAATATGAACCCAAGTAACGATCCTGAAGCTGCTAACTACATTTCAGCAAAAGGTATGGGATGGTTCCCTGGTTATGCAATCGACCTTGAAACAGGTGCACGTCTTAACTTATGTTTCTCTGAAGATTCATTCTATCCTGACTTGAATGGACGTGATATGTTGTTCAATCCACCTGCATTGAAAGAATCTACAGTGTTGTCTGCTCCATTAGCACAAATGTCAGATCCTGTATTGTTCGACGCAGTAGATGGTACTCCAGTTATGGGTGGTAAACACTTTGTTTATATCTTCCCTATGAATAAATTCTCAAAGAAAGGTGCTGCTATTTATTTCAGAAGTCCTGCTTATGACGCTGGTGCATATTTATGCAATACATTAAAACGAATTGAAGAAGTTTCAAATTCAGAATTGTATAGAATCATGTTGTGGGGTCAACCAATATGGGCTGGTATGCCAATGGCAGTAGAAGGTAGAGAATGGTTACAAGAAGGTAATCCGGTTAAGATTTCAGTTAGAGTAACTAAACCTTATAAATCAGGTTTTGCAAACATCTCTCTTGAAGAGGATAATGGATACTATTCACACCAAATCATAGGTATAGACACTCTTTATACTAATCCAGCTGATTCTTCTCAATTTACAATTGATACAACATTCTTGGGATATAATCCTTATTATACATTCTCAACAAATGGTTTAGCACCAACTTATAAAGATGTTGAAAAAGCTGAGAGCGATCTCGATTTGATAACAGTAGTACCTAACCCATACTACGCTTATTCAAGTTATGAAAATAACGCTCTTACACACACAGTTAAAATTGCTAACATCCCTGACAAGTGCGTTGTGACAATCTATACTGTAAATGGTGCTAAGATTCGTCAATTCAAGAAGGATTCAAGCGTTACATCAATTGACTGGGATTTGACTAACCATGCAAATACTCCTATCGCAAGTGGATTCTACATCATCCATGTAAAAGACCTTGTTAATGGAGGTGAAAAGACAGTTAAATTCTATGCTGCAATGCGTCAAGTTGACTTAAATACATTCTAATTATTATGCGAACAAAATTAAAAAGTACGATCATGAAAAAGTTATTTAAATCTATCGTTATAGTAAGCTTGACTATCTTAGTATTAGGATACAGCAATACAGCATTCGCAGGTAATAAGGACAGAACAGGTCAAGCAGGTGCAACAGAATTGTTGATTAACCCATGGGCATCAACAGCTGGTTGGGGTAATGCTGGTATGTCATCTGTGCATGGCGTAGAAGCTATGTGGTCTAATGTTGCCGGTATTACTGCTACTAACTCAATAGACTTGAACTTTTCTTATACCAATTGGTTAAATGGTTCAGGTGTTAATGCATATTCATTCGGTTTCGTTACTAGAGTATCAGAATCTGTAGTGGCAGGTCTTTATGTAATGTCATTTAATCCTGGTGAAATTTATAGAACTGATACTGAAAATCCAGACCCATTGAATAATACTTTCAAACCTAATTTGATGAACATCAACGTAGCAGTTGCTAAATCGTTCTCAAATAGTATTCATGCAGGTTTTGTTCTTAAGATTATTAACGAGTCAATCTCTGATATGGTTGGTACAGGTGTTGCTTTAGATGCAGGTATCCAATATGTAACAGGTATTACTGATAATATCCACTTCGGTATTACTTTGAAAAACATTGGACCTACTGTAACATTCAAAGGTGACGGTCTTGCATTCGTATCACAACCTGATTCATTCTTAGGTTCATCACTTACAGTTCTTCAACGTGCTGATCAATTCGAATTACCAACTCAGTTAAATATCGCAGCTGCTTACGACTTTAACTTTACAAATGGTTCACGTCTTACAGCAGCAGGATGCTTCTCTTCGAATTCTTTCTCTAAAGACCAAGTAACATTAGGTCTTGAAGGTTCATTCAAAGATATCTTAGTACTCCGCGGCGGTTATACAATTGAAAATGGCATTTGGGGTGATATAGAAACTGATGAATGTACAAATGTTAACACAGGATTATCTTTGGGTGCTTCAGTTCAAGCTCCTCTTGGAGAAGGTATGAAAGTATCTATCGATTATTCTTACCAAGATACACACCATTGGAATGGTACTCATACAGTGGGCGCAAGAATTATTTTCTAAAAGATTACCTACATAAGAAAATAATTCGTATCTTTGCATACGTTTAATTAGAAAGGACCCTTATTTCGGTAAGGGTCTCTTCTTTTTTTTTATTTTTAAAAAATTAATCATTATTATGGCTGAAATTGAATATTTTACACAGGCTGGACTTCAGAAATTAAAAGACGAATTAGACCGTCTTATTTTAGAGGAACGTCCCAAAGTCGTTCAGGCAATTGCTGAAGCTCGTGATAAGGGAGATCTTTCAGAAAATGCCGAATATGATGCTGCAAAAGAAGCTCAACAACATCTTGAAATGAAAATTGTTGAACTCCAACAACTCATTATGAGTGCCAGAGTACTCGATGAATCAAAAATGGATACATCTAAAGTCCTTCTTCTTTCAACAGTGAAAATCAAGAATATGAAGTCAAATGCAATTATGACTTATACTCTTGTTCCAGAAAAAGAAGCTGACTTCAAGAATCATAAAATTTCCGTTACATCCCCAATAGCAAAAGGTCTGCTAGGTAAATCTGTCGGTGACCAAGTGGAAATACAAGTGCCTGCAGGTAAAGTGATGTTTGAAATTATTGAAATAACTCGACAATAATATGGCAACAATATTTTCAAAAATAATTAATGGCGAAATCCCTTGCTACAAAATAGCAGAGAACGACAAATTCTTCGCTTTCTTGGACATCAATCCTGTACAAAAAGGTCATACTCTTGTAGTACCTAAAAAAGAAGTTGATTACATCTTTGATATCGATGATAACGATATTCAAGAAATGATGCTCTTCGCTAAACAAATAGCCGTTAGAATCAAAGAGGCTATCCCTTGCACTAAAGTAGGTGTTGCTGTTATCGGTCTCGAAGTGCCTCACGCTCATATCCACCTCGTACCAATGCAAAATGAAGGCGACCTCGACTTCAAGCGCACAAAACTTCAACTCACAGAAGAAGAATTTTTGGATATCCAAAAGAAAATAGCTTTTTAATTCTAAGAAATTGACTAATTGAGAATTCAAAAAACATAAAAGGCTTTAGACATTCGTCTTTAGCCTTTTTCATTTTTTTCTCAGATTCTCAGGTTTTATAGTTTTCAGATTCTATAAACTAAATCCCATACAAATCTTAAAGACGAAATTGTCCCAAACATTATCGTAAGAATACGCACCATAACGATAAAACATTCCAAGACCAAGTTTGCTTATGCCGGCATGAATGATTCTGTCAATCACAATGCCACTTTCAAAATATCCCTTGCTTAAATCGTTATAAATCTGAGAATCTGTAAAAATCTGAGAATCTGAGAACCTGAGAATCTGAGAATTGTTTTCGTTATTATTTGTTCCCCATGCAATGTTCGTGACCAATATTATCTCAGGATGGAATTTCTTATAGTTTAATAAGAGATTTTTGAAATTGTGTGATAAATATAATGCGCCAAACCTGTCGCACATAAACTCATCGGGACGCATCGTACTGAAACTTTCTGTACAATAAACATCGAACCTGTTCCAATGGCTTCCTTCAAGATTGAATAATTCCGTAATCGGTGCGAATCCGTTGATATATCCAGCCTGCACTGTCAACGACGTCTCGCCTATATATTTGCTGTCTTTCTTGCCTCTAAATAGAAACTCTATCTTATCGAAGTTGTATGGACTGCCGAAAACGTCTTTTAAGTTCTTTTGATATGATAACCAAATCACAGGATTGGCGTTACCTTCTACCTGTAAACCTTCGCTTGATTTGATAAACTGCTCGCCGAATGCAATCCTTAATTTTAAATCTAAAGTGCTTAAACGGTAAGGTTGAGAGCTGATAACTGATAGCTGATAGCCATTGAAAACCATTTTGTCGGCGACTTCAAAGTTCACAAATCCTTTTAGATGTTTATTAAAATAAGTCGATAAATTCGCTGAGGCGGAATTGTTTAATGACGTTGCGTTTATATAAAATCTCTTATAATTTGATGAATTCAACATACTCGCTTTTTCTTCAGATCCATAATTGCCTAATCGCTCGAATTTATGTGATGCATCAATTCTTAATTTCATGTCATTAGAACGTAAAATATTTAATGTCAGATTACCGCCATAATTGGCTTCTTTTGCCTTGAACCAATAATTGGCGAAGCCTCCAATAGAAAAGACTTTAGAG
Source organism: Bacteroidales bacterium (assembly GCA_045606865.1). GTDB lineage: Bacteria > Bacteroidota > Bacteroidia > Bacteroidales > F082 > Limimorpha. The sequence goes on along the minus strand of JAZUST010000147.1, from coordinate 38,132 downwards.
ACACGATTGTTGGTGCTTAATCCTAAGCCTAACATATAACCATTGCCGATATTGTAGTTCATTATACTGTTGAGGTCTAAATTGATAATACTTATCGGAATCTGACTCGAAATTGTGGATGCAAGTATATTTGAGATGTTGTCGAGGTCTAAGCCGCTTTCCTGAATGATAGAATCGACGAATTGATACGTGGCTTCTAATCTTTCTTTACTTAAAGTGTCGTAACGATAATATTGTATTACGTCATCATTGTTTGCGGCATTGGCGTTTATCGTATAATTAGAATTGTCGAAAATCTTTTTGTCAATCTCCTTGTTTATCTCAATATCCGTGATGTAACTTTTGCCTATTCCTAACATTGGGACGGAACTCGTCACTTCTCCGCCAAGAGAAAGAGCGACGTATGCCGTAGTGTCGCTTGTCATTACTGTATCGATTCTGCTGTTTTCCCTGTCAAATGTGGCTATTATTGTGTTTATTTGTTTGGGGAACCAATACTTCCCATCGACTTTCTCATATAGTTGTTGAATCTCTATGTTGAGCATTCCGTCTTTTTTCGCCGGTTTCGCTTTGATGTTTTGTATCACCCAATTGTCGGAATTGATGGTTAACGTCCCTTTTAAGGAATTGAAGTTGGTGTTTCTGTATGGACGGAATGAGATGGTGAAAATACTGTCGTTGTTTTCATCTTTGAAGGAAGATTCCAATACGAAGATGTATTTGTTTTTACTTCCCTTACTAATCGGATTGACATATTTCTTCGCATCAATGCTTATCAAATCGTCATAAAAACCAACACTTTGAATGTTCTCCAACATATAAATGAACATCTGACTCTTTGAACCTGAGAACTTATTGGCTAAGATGATTTTCTTGTTTTTATTTGGTTTTTTATAATATTGTTCCGAAACTGTTTCAATCGCTAAAATGTCATTGTGTCTTAACGTCTCGCGAATTTCGTCGAATATCAGCAGAGACGTATCCATCGTAAATACCATATTGTCATACATCTTATAATGATAAGAGTCGAGGCTCTTCGGATTGTTCGAATCTCTGTATTTTAAAACACTGTCGATGACGCGGTTCGCAGGGTCGTTGCTGCCATCGATAACGACTTCGGAAAGATTGATGGTTAATGGTTTTAACTTGACATGAATGTCGCTGCCGTCTTCAATATTAATAGTCTTTTTTTCATAACCGACAAAAGAGAAGGTCAGAGTGTTAATATCTTTCTTTGTGTTGATGGAGAAGTTACCGTCGATGTCGGTGGTTGTTCCTAAAGTGCCGTCTTCGTTGATGACGATGTTCACGAACGCTAGTTTCTCTCTCGTCGCAGCGTCAACCACAGAACCTTTGACGTTTTGAACTCTTATGTCTTCCTGCCCGATGACATTATAGAATATGAAAGACAATAGTATGATTAATATGAACTTACAATTTTTCATCATTACCTTTTAATTATAAATTGTTAATTGTTAATTGACTTGGGCGTTCCGGCTACGCCGTCGGGCTTTCCGCTATATCTTTTTCCGCTGCGCTCCAAAAGGATGCCGCTTCAATCCCTAACGCTTTTTTGGGGCGGGAAATGGGAACGGGAAACTGACAACTGATAGCTAATAACTGACAGCTAATTTTTCAATTTCAAATTATTATGGTGTCTCTCCTTATCTCTATTCGTCTTTTTCTCAAGATTCTTCTTAAATGCTTCTGTCAAGTCGATGCCGGTTTGGTTGGCGAGACAAATCAACACCCAAAGAATGTCAGCCATCTCGTCTGCCATATTATATTCCTTGTCGGAATTCTTGAACGACTGCTCTCCGTAAGTGCGGGCTACTATCCTCGCTAATTCTCCGACTTCTTCCGTCAATAATGTCATATTCGTAAGTTCGTTGAAATAACGTACACCGTGCGTATTAATCCATTCGTCAACGATTTTCTGAGCTTCTTCTATTGTCATATTCAAATGTTTTCACAAAAATAAAAAAAATACATATAGACATAATGTCATATTGATTTATAGAATCAAAAAATCGTATTTTTGCAAAAAAAATAAAACGGTGGAAAATACTTTTACTTTAGTCGCAAAAACATTGCCTGGCTTCGAACAGATTCTCGCTGACGAATTGCAAGCCTTGGGCGCAGAAAATATCAATATCTTGCATCGTGCTGTAAGTTTCGAGGCAGATAAGACTTTGATGTATAAAGCTAATTATTGTCTTCGTACAGCATTGCGTATCTTGAAACCTGTAAAGACTTTCGTGGCTCGTAACGAATTGATGTTATATAAGAAGATTTTCGAGATTAAGTGGCATGAGATATTCGGTATTGAAGAGACATTCGCTATCGATGCCGTTGTGAGCGGCAATTATTTCACGCATTCGCAATATGCGGCTCTTAAGGTAAAAGACGCCATCGCTGATGAGTTCCGTAATAAATACGGTGCACGTCCTTCCGTCGATACGGATAATCCTGATTTGAGAATCAACATCCATATTGAAAATGAAAAGGTGACTCTCTCGTTCGACAGTTCCGGCGATTCTCTTCACAAGAGAGGATATCGTAAAGCCGTCGATAAGGCTCCGATGAATGAAGTGCTGGCTGCAGGTCTCATCAAACTCACAGGCTGGAACTACGACAGAAACTTCGTCGATTGCATGTGCGGCTCAGCTACAATTCCTATCGAGGCGGCAATGGCAGCGATGAATATCCCGGCAGGTTATTTCAGAGAAAACTACGGTTTTATGAAATGGCGTGATTTCGATGAACAACTTTGGAAAGAAGTAAGAATGTCAGCAGACGAAGAAATCCGTGACTTCGACTATGAGATTTTCGCCTCCGACCATTCGCCTAAGGCAATTCAAATAGCTCAGTCAAATATAAAAGGCGCGCATCTCTCGCACGACATCACATTAAGTCAACAAGACATGTTCGAGATGACACCACCGGAAGCTCCGGGAATCCTCCTCATCAATCCTCCTTACGGCGAACGTCTTGAAGAAAAAGACATCGTCAATTTATACAAGAATATAGGCAATGCTTTGAAACGTAACTTCAAAGGCTATGAGGCTTGGGTGATAAGCAGCAACTTGGAAGTTCTTAAACTCATCGGATTGAAACCTTCTAAGAAGATAGAAGTATATAACGGCTCCTTGGATTGTCGCTTCGTGAAATTCGACATCTTCGACGGAAGTTATAAAGATATGAAGAAAAATACAAAAGGCAATTGACAATTAACAATTTAATTGAGATGCACCAATTACATCGTGTTTAAAGGTGTAATATGGCAGTCTCTACATTAATTTTCAATTTTCAACTTTCAATTTCAAATATATTTCTCCGGCTCTAAATTCAAAATATACATGGCGTCTTGGTGTAACGATTCCTCAACCGAGATGCCTTTTTCTTTTGCTTTCTTGATGATATTATTGTACCAATTTTCATCACCTTTAATTCTATCCTTAATCTTTGTTAAGATTCCGTCAATGACTTCAGGATTGTCGAGCGAGAGGTTGACGAATGCTTGCGAGATGAATCCGTGGTTTATGTCGTAAAGTTGCGTCGCGCTTAGAGAAATCATCACGATGTCGGCGTCTTTCAATTCTTCGACGAGATTAATCTCACTGACGTTGTTATGTTCTGAATCGTAATAAATGGTGTTGAAATAATACCAGTAATGATAATAATCGAAGATGTCGTTCATAGGAAGCGTATAAGCCATATTCCAGAAGAAAGAGTCGCCCATTACAATCATCTTCGCCTTTTGCGCTGAAGTGTCGGGAACGACCTTGATGTCGGCGTAATGGTTTTGATTGTTATCTATCGGAAAGCTGAGGTTGAGGAGTTTCTCCATGTCGTTGTCGGGTTTTCTCGTCTCTGCAAGATAAGTCTTTCCGACTTCTATGTTAGGGAAGTTCTTCCCGCTCAGATGTTCCATATAACGTATTATCGAGTCAGAGGCGTGAGCGCAGGCTATGTTCGACCAGTGCATTCCTGCCTTAGGGAAGAGAGGATAATCGACGGTGTCTTTTATCGCATTGAAATAATCTACGACGTTAAGATGATTTATTCCGTTCTCCGCTAAGGCTTTCGAATAGTAATCATAGGCTCTCACGCTGTTGTTTTCTTGGTATCTGTTGTTCTTCGGAAGATATTCGGGATAAATCAAGTCTTTTGAAGGAAGCATCAAAACGAAAATCTCTGTGCCGTGATCTTTCAATAATGACTGAAGTTTCTTGAGTCGGCTCACATCTTTGTCGAATTTACTGATGAGTTCTTCTTCGCTCTTGGCGTATTCAGTCGTCAATCCTTCGTAATGGTCTTTGACGGATTTCTCGTTGAAAAGCCATTTGTCTTTTCCTATGATGACGTTATCGCAATATGTCTTGTCGAACAATGTCCAAACATATTGATTGTAAAGACGTATTATAGACTCGCGGAAACCAAAGTTTTCTGCAATATATTTTTCTAATTCTGATTGATATCTTGCTGATGAGAAATTGTCGAGATTTAAATCCGGTTTTTCTGACTTTACCGTCACGCCTTCGAGCGGTTTAATCTTAAAAATATTTAACTCTTTCTGCGCTATCGAAAGAAAGAGAAAAATCATCAGCAATGAAAATAGAATCGTATATAGAATATTATTTTTCATACTTGCAAAAGTACATTATTTTTCGCCTTTTAAAACATTAAAATGATTATATTTGCATAAATAATATCATTTCGTAATTATGAGAAAAATCGTTTGTATAATTTGCGCTTTTTTGTTAGTGTCATGCAGTAACAAAAATTCTGATAATTCTAAATATTCTTTCGACCCGATGTCTAATTTTCCAGGAGAAAATATCGTATCTCTTGACATGGATTTATATAATGTCGTAAATAACGGCATCGTGATTCCGTCGGCAAATCAATGCGAAGAAGGTTGTTTCATTGTTAATTTTAAGGCCAAGAAAGGACAATATTACAAGATTTTTTATCAGAACGAGTCTTATAAATTCGATAACGATAATCCTTTGAATGAGGAGAATTTCTACGGCAGTTGGGAAGATGTCAATATTGGATTCAAACAGGTTAAATCTGATGGTTTGGTGACCGACAGCATAAGAATTGTCGGTAACCCTCGTGATGAGAAGAAATATTATGGTGCTGATGTGACAAAAAATTCATTTAGTGAAGAGTCTGTAAATAAGGTGGTCGCGGCTATCAACAATACTCCAGATTGGCTGGAATCTGTAAAGAAGAAAGCGGAGAAGAACGGATATACTTTGGATAAGCAATTGCACCTTGACGCATTATGGATAATTAACGACGGCAGAAATAAAGGTGACTTTAATAACAGATTTAAACGTAATCCTAGGGTGGGAGAGTATTCTTTTATGTTGGTTGTTTGTAATGAAGATGGATTGAATGAAATTCCTGAGTATATCAAGAATATATCTGTTACAAATGAAGAAGGTAAGTTTGTAAATCCTTATGCTTACTTTGCAAATAATACCAGTAAAAACATCGATGTAGTATATAGTTCTAGAAATTTGAAGACGAGAGCTGTCATCACTCCTGAATACGGTGTGTTTCTGGATGAGTTACAAATGAAAACAGATGATTATAGCATTGATAGGTCGGGGAAAAATAGCGGTACATCTGATGAATATTATTCTAATGCCTTGTACAAACAATTCCTAAGTAGTGTAAGTCAGCAATATACATTAAGAAATATTCCTGTTATTAAGGACGTGGTCTCTGATGAAGATCCTTATACACTCGAAGAGTATGAGGCAAATAGGACAAAATTCGATAGCACACAACTGCAATATAATTATCCTTTTGTCACCGATTGTCTCGGCAGTACTGTCAGATATAATGAGGAAGATAACAGTCTTTCATTGATAAATCCTGGTAATGACGATGTCAATAATTTACAGAAGGAATCAACAGGTATTATCACCAGAGTCGGTTTTACATACGGAAAGTATCGCGGCAAGATTAAATTCCCGGTTATGCTTAATGAAGAGAATATCTGGAATGGATTGACATACGCTTTTTGGCTTATTTATCAGGATAATCACTCTTGGAATAACAGAAGGACGAGCACAGCAGGTGGCGGATATATCGACAAAGGTGACGACTCTAAAAATCCTGTCCGACATAATGATTATTTTTATTCTGAGATTGATATAGAAATTGTTAAGGCGTCGAAATATTGGCCAAAATCGTATTATAATAAATCTGATGCTAAAAATAAGATTGAAGATGCTACTCAAAACAGTGATGTGATGTTTTGTTGTACCAACTGGGATTTGGCGACTTTAGAACCTAAGAAGTTTTCGTCGGGCATCAATTATATTCCATATAAAGAAAAGGAATATGAGGCGATGAGATGGTATGATCTGTATAAGGCATTGACAATAAAATCGCCTATCAGCAATGATTTCTTTAAAGAGGATTACTATTATTATGAGATAGAATGGCGTCCAACGGAAATCATCTGGCGTGTCGGTCCGTCGCCGGAAGAGATGGTGGTTGTCGGTTATATGAACGACGAATATACCGCAATACCTAACAACCAGATGTTGTGCATCGTGACACAAGAATATCATTATTCGGAATGGTGGCCGCCAATCGTTTTTGAACAAGGTTTGATACCATACAATAAAACTGGTATCGAAGGTAGAGTCTATGAGATTGTAATAGAATAATGTCGATTATTTCTTAAAGAAAATCGCCAATAAAAATTTAGTTATTGGCGATTTTGCTTTTTAAGGAATTGTTGTAGATTTCCTCAATACTACTGTTTCTGCACGTCGGTATTCCGTCGCCTTTCAACTCTTCGAAGTATCTCTCATGGAAAGTGTATAGCATATAATTGGCTTCACTCCAGATGACTTTGTCTATTGCCAATCCTCTTTTCTTGGCTTTATCTTTAATGTTTTCCATCCATTTGGATGATGATTTAATACTTTCTATGATCTTATTTCTCTTCTCGTCAATATATTCATCATCATAACAAATCTGTACCAATGCCTCCGATAGATAATTCATATCGATATTATATAACTGTCTCACTGACAATGAAACCATGATAATGTCGCTGTCGAGCATTTGAGCGACTAAATCAATGTCTTTTGTATTTCTATACTTCGGGTCGAAATAAATTTCTCGGAAATAGTACCAATAATGGTAATAATTAAAAACTTCATCAAGAGGAATAACATATTTTAAATTCCAGAAGTAGGAGTCGCCTATTACCACAAAATTAGGTTTGATGGCTGTTGAGTCAGGAATGACTTCCAAATCGATATAATAATTATCTGATGGTTTTGTAGGAAATATCAGGTTGAGCATATTTTCCAAGTCGTTGTCGGCATTTTTAGGAGCGTCGTGGTACTTTTCTCCCATTCTAACATTATGAATATTCTTACCGCTCAGTTTTTCCATATATCTGATTAAAGTGTCTGAGACATACGATGCGGAAATTGATGACCAATGTAATCCTGTTCTTGAAAACAGGTTGAAATCGACACTGTCTTTGATATTCATAAAATGTTCATGTAGATTAAGATAATCGACACCTAATTCATCAAATCTCTTAGGAAGATAGTCTATTGCTCTGAAACAATCTGTTTTTTTATGTTGTTCACTGAGATGTTCAGGATATAAATCTGTTTTGGATGGTAAAATATTAAAGAAAAGATTAACGCCGTATTCTTTTAATATCTTTTGTAACTTATAGAAATGCATGGTCTGTCTTTCAAGATCGCTAAGCATTTTGTCAGTTTTGGCATCGCTCAGATTCTGACAATATTCTTCAACATTGATTCTGTCGTATAACCATTTGTCTTTACCTAAAATTACATTTCTATTGTTAAATTTTTTAAAGAATGTCCATAAGTATTGATTATATAAACGAATGGTAAATTCCCTGAAACCATAATTTTCTGATGTGTATCTTTCTAATTGAGTCTGATATTTCCCTTCTGAATAATTTTGATAAGTAAGTTCAGGTTTTTCGGTTTTATGTATTACTCCTGTCAATGGTTTGATGTTGAATATTCCAAGTTGTTCTTGTATGATCGGCATAAAAAGAAATGCCATCAACAAAGAGAATAATATCGTATATAATCTGTTTTTATTCATGGAACAATCTGTTTTTCATCAGAATCTGAAATAGATGAACGGACTGAATCCTGTTGCGTTGATAGCTCCTAAACAGAAAATGAAACCTATTATTGAAAGCACGAATGCTACGATATGTTGTCTTGAATTATATTCTGTGAAATAGACCTTGTCTTGCCATTTTAAACCGAATTTCGTTAAAGTGATGAACGAGAATATCGCTGCTACAATCATTGTCACATAGAAATGCGGATTGTCGGAGAAATGGAAAGGAACGAAGTCGAAGGCGAAGAGTCGTTTCAAGAATGCCCACGACAAATCTATTCTTTCTATTCGGAAGAAACATCTTGTTAATACTATAATCGCGAATGTGAATATCACAGAAGGGATTCTTCCTAACTTGCTCATCCATTTGACGAGGAACAATTTGTCGGCACAGATGAAGATGCCTTGTAGCGCGCCATAGACGACGAAGTTCCAGGAAGCTCCGTGCCATAATCCGGAAATCAGGAAGCAGATCCATAAGTTGAAATATTTCCTGGCTTCTGTCTTGACACGGCTTCCACCTAATGGGAAATAGAGATAATTTTTCATAAAGACGCTGAATGTCTGATGCCATCTGCGCCAGAACTCTGAGATGGATGTCGAGACGTATGGGTTGTCGAAGTTCTCCGGAAAGCGGAATCCTAACATTCTGCCGAGACCTATCGCCATGTCGGAATAACCGGAGAAGTCGAAGTAGATCTGGAAGGTGAAAGCCAATATCACGATCCATGCTGTTGTGGAGTCTAAGTTCGTTATCTTGTCGGCTATGTCTTGAAGTTGAGCCGCACTCAATACGTCATAATTTGAAGGACCTAAAATCTTATCAACCTGATAACCTATCACGTCGGCTATCAGAATCTTCTTCGCGAGACCTAATACGAAGCGATAGAAGCCGTGAAGTCGGTCGGTCATCAGCGACTCGCGTTCTCTGATCTGGTCGGCTATGTCGCAATAACGGATGATAGGACCGGCGATGAGTTGAGGGAACATAGTGATATATAACATATAATCAGTAAGACGTTCCATAGGCTCGTTGATGCCGCGGTAAGTATCTAATGTGTAGGTGACGCTTTGGAATGAGAAGAATGAAATACCTATCGGTAATACTATTTTAATCCATTCTATTGGTTCTTGATTGAAGATGCTTAAAATAGCGTTGAAATTTAGCATGGTGAAGTTGCCGTATTTGAAATAGAACAGCAAACCGATGCTGATGGCGATGGATATTCCACAGAGAATCTTTTTTGTTATGACGTTCTCGCTTTTGTACATGTATTTCACCAAATAGAAGTTGGCGATGTTAGAGAGAATGAGTTGTACTACGAATTCCGGAGCTCCGTAGGCATAGAAAATGAACGATGCGAGTAGGAGAGTATAGTTACGGAATTTCTTCGGCGTGATGAAATATAACGATAAAAATATCGGCAAGAAATAAAGCAAGAAGACGTTACTGCTGAATACCATTACTAAAAATTTTGTCGTGCAAATTTAATCAAAATAACAACATTATTCACTCGCTTATATATATCTCGCAAATTTCTTTTACGCTTTGTTCTATCGGCGTGAATTTGAAGTCTAACTCACGTATTATCTTTTCAGATGAGTAAGAATATCTTCTTGTGGAAGTGCGTGCCGTCTCTTTTGTGATGAGCGGCTTCTTGCCTTGTATCTTCCCGATGAGCCAGAATATTCTCCATGCGACTTCGCTGAGATTTCTACCGACTTTTATATGTGGAGCCTTCACTTTGAAGTTTTCCGCCATCAGGTTAAATAAGTCTTTATATGAGATAAGAGCTCCATTAAGGCAATAACGTTGACCGAATTTGTTGTTTTCCATCAATGTTATCATGGCACGAACCACGTCTTTCACATCGACGAAGCCGTTGATTCCTGTGGTGTAGAAAGGAAATCCTTTGGCTATGGTGTTGAAAAGTTCGCAGCTGCCCGAATCCCAGCGTCCAGCACCAAGTATCAACGACGGATTTACTATCGTAGCGTTGAGACCTTCGGCTATGCCGCGCCATACTTCCATCTCGCCTTCGTGTTTTGAGTTGGAATAAACACTGTTGTTCTTGGAATGCGTCCAAGGCGACTCTTCATCAATCGTCTCGCCTTCAAGAGCGCGTCCTAACGCAGCGATGGAACTGACGTGACAGAATTTCTTTACGCCACATTGCAAGGCTGCATTGACCATGTTCCTCGTGCCTTCCACATTGACCCGCATCAGACTCTTCTTGTCGCTCGGATCGAAGGAGACCACAGCGGCGCAATGATAAACCTCATCAGCATCTTTCATTGCTTCTTCTAAAATGTCGTAATCGGTGACATCGCCATAAACGAATTCTATGTTCTCTGGAATGTCATTATAACCATATCTCGCCAACACTCTTTTCAATAACGACAAATCACTGTTTTTTCTACATAATAATTTGATGATTCTTTTAGACTCCACAAGGGTGACGTCAGACGCTATATTGGTCACATCAGACGCCACAGGGGTGACGTCTCTACTGTTGTCTGTTGTCTGTTGTCTGTTGACCAGCGAAGCTGTTAAATGCGATCCTACTAATCCTGTACAACCTGTAATGAAAATCATGATTTTTTATTTTTCGCAAAGATAAAAAAACTATGACTATGAACTATGACTATTTACTATGAACTATGACTATTTACTATGAACTATGACTATGACTATGAACTATGTTTGGTGTAAAATATTTTATATAAATGCTTTATGTAATACAATAATTATGAGTATCTTTGCGCATTATGTTTAATATTAAATTTTATGCTATGAAAAAACTTTTTTACCTTTTGGTAATAATTGCATTAGGCGTGACAGCATGCCGACCTAAACCAATTCCTGAAGAGACAAAACCAATTACGCTTAGTGTGGATACAACATTTATTCTCGCTAATGGTGAAGATGCAGCTACATTTACTGTTATGTGCGACGATGAAATAGTGACCGACGAATGTCTGATTTATTTTGCTGAAAATAATAAGCAACTCGGAAGCTATACTTTCTCAACAACAGAACCAGATACGGTTTCTTTCTATGCGAAACGTGACGACGCTAAATCTAACAATGTTACTGTTATCGCAAAAGAAGTCGTTGATGATGATGACAACGATGATGATGGCGGTGATGGCGATGATGATATAATTGAAGGACCGATTGAACTTTCAGCATCAACAGATACAATCGTGGCAAACGGCATTGATGCGGTGAATTTTACAGTTATCCAAGATTCCATCGATGTGACTTCTTTGGTAAAGATATTTGTTAACGATAGTATCATTAGCGGAAATAATTTTACAACAACAATCGCTGGGAATTATTCAGTTTATGCAAAGAAAAACGATACTATCATCTCAAACGAGATTTCTTTCTTCGCAAAAGAATATATTGAACCAGAAATACCAATCGTAATTTCCGCTTCTACTGATACGATAGTCGCAGACGGAATTGATAAGGTTGTTTTTACTGTGACGGAAGGAAGAAAAGTCATTACTGACGACATCGATATTTTTGTCAATGGAAATAAGATAGAAGGAAATAGTTTCTCTACCACCACAGCAGGCGATTATAAAGCTTACGCAAAAAGAGGCGATGTCACTTCTAACGAGGTGAGTTTTTATGCTAAAGAATATGAAGAACCTGAAATACCGGAAGAACCTATCGTATTGACAGCTTCAACGAATACTATTATTGCAGATGGTGTCGATGCTATAACCTTCACTGCCATGCAAGGTGACGAGAATGTTACTAACCAAGTTGAATATTTTGTTAATGGCAATAAGATTAACGGAAATGTTTATACGACAACAGTAGCGGGAAATTATACTGCATACGCAAAGAAGAATGAAATAACTTCTAATGAAGTTTCATTTGTTGCTGAAGAATATGTTGAGCCTGAGAAACCTATAGAACTTTCGTCTTCAACCAATACAATCATTGCTAATGGTTCAGATGTGATTACTTTTACTGTTATGCAAGATGGCGATAATGTTACAAATCAGTCGGAGATTTATGTCAACAACAGTTTGATTTCAGGTAATCAGTTCTCGACTTTCACTCCTGGAACATATACTGCATACGCAAAGAAGAACGAAGTTGTTTCTAATGAGATTACATTTACTGCAGAGAATGTTCCGGATTCCGGTACTACCATAGTCTTTGCTGAAGGTGTTACTGTCAATTCAGGATGGTACGACGTGAATAAGGTTGGTATGGGCGATAATGGTGACATCAATATGTGTTGGGCTGCTTCGTGTTCCAATATTATCCAATGGTGGCAGGATAGATATGTGGCTGCTGGTAACACATTGCCGGCGGAGGCTGTTACGGGTCCTGGCGCAAACGGTACATATCAGTTGGCATTGATGGATATGTATCACGATTTGTGGAATAATGAGCGTGGAGGCAGTATCGGGATGGGAATAGAATGGTATTTCACAGGACGTAACATAGAGCAATATGCTTCACCTGGTTCTATTGCTGTGCCTTGGGATGAGAACTCAGGCGGTTATTATAATGACATTTGGGAAAGTGAGATTCTTCCTAACACATATCACGACTATGTTCATGTCATAGTTCCTGGCGCTATAGAATTTGAGAATCTTATCAGTGTTGATGTAAATAATTATAATGTATGGGGTGGCGGTTCCGGACTTAACGGCATAGATCGTTTGAGGAAATTCTCTGAATTGGTTGTGGAATATATGTCACGTGGAATGATGTCGCTTACAATATCGTTGAACTCTAACGGAGGTTTGATGCATGCCACGACATTGTGGGGTTACGAGATTGACAATGCAACTGGATTGCTTACTAAGGTTTGGCTCACCGATTCCGACGACTTGGAGACCGAACCAAAGACAGAGATATTGCATGAATGTACTGTCAGTTATGATGAGGCAAGTGGCAAGGTTAAATTTACTGGTATTCCACGTTACGGAGCATTTTACGCAATGACACTTTCTCCGGTATCGAAGTATGGATCGAGATAAGACGAAGAGACTATCTCGACGGCATAAAAAAATCCCTCGCAGCAATGCGAGGGATTTTTTTATTCAATCAAGTACTTTGTAAATTATTGGCTGATTTTTTCGCCTTTACGTGCAGAGTAGTTAATACGGAATGCACCACATTTACGGAGTTCTTGTTTAACATCGGTGACGAGACCCATTCTTACATCTTGATGAACTTTCAATGAAGTTGTAAGGAGAGGGCGGTCAGCTTCGCTACGTGCCAAACGTTCAGCTTCGATATAAGGGATAACATCAGTTATCTTTGAATATTGGTCGTTGAGCTGGATACGTGACTCTGTACCGTATGTTTTAGCGTTAGTAGGAGGTCCGATGTAGATATAGCTAACTAAAGATTTCTTTTCTAATTTTTGAACTTCAGTTGCTTCTGGTAATATCATTTTTACCTTCAAAGATACTTCACGCATGGAAGTTGTAACCATGAAGAAGAATATCAACATGAAGATAATGTCAGGCATGGAACCGGTACTCATTGCCGGAACTTCCTTAGTTTCGTCTGATCTATATTTTGATGCCATAATAATAATCTCCTATGTTATTTAATTTCTTCTGGTTCTGCCTCTGAGATACGTACTGGAACAGCTTTGTTGATAGCGTCAATCTTACCTTGATCTGTCAAGTCAGCATAATGTTGTCCAAAGTATTTCATAGACATTTCGTCTTTTACTTCATTGAAGGCTCTTGCCAATTCATTCTGAACGCTGATGTACATGAGATAAGAAGTACCACGGTCATTTTTCAATGATACGACACCTTTACTCATAAGGACGTTTCCGAGAAGTTCAATTTCTTTCACTTCTGTTTCTGGAGCTTTTTCGTCATTTGGATTAGGTGTGATAAATTGTTTGGTCATTTCTTTCAAGGTTGTGATGTCACCTGGTTTTCCATTGACCAACATTTTATCGTACTTGTTAATCATGACGTTCATGATGTTTCTTTCTTTAACTTTGACGTCCTGTTCCGGATTTTCAACTGGTGGAGGGAGACGACGGGTGATACCGCTGTCGGTATCCATAGTTGTTGTAACGAGGAAGAATATCAATAGCAAAAAAGAGATGTCGGCCATTGAACCTGCATTAAGATCCGGTACTTTCTTTTTTTGTTTAGCCATATTGATATTTTCTTAAATTAGTTAAAGAATTTTGCTATTGCTGAATAAATAACTGCTGCTAATGTTCCGCCGAGCATTATGTAAACAATCATCATAAGGAAGTCACATACAGCTTCTGCACCTGCTGTAACACCCATGCTTTCCAAATATTCTGCGCTTAAAGTTGCACCTGGAGAAATGATGTAAGCAACTAACGCTACTACTGCGAATAAACCTATAGCAATACCAATCTTCTTAATGTTACCAGGATTAACAATAACTCCGTAAATAGGGGAGAAGAGAATGGCTGCTACGAGCAACATAACAAGTGCATATGTCATGTACATTTGGAGGTCGGCACTTGATTCTCCTTTGAATGCGCATATTGCAAGGATGATGACCACGATGCCCATAAGACCCCAAAGCCCGTATTTACATATTTTTAATAATTTATCGTCCATTGTTAACTGTTTTTGAGGTTAACGAAATAAATTAGTTTTTCTTTGAATAATCGTTCAAGATATCCATGAAAGTGATTGTGCTTTCTTCCATGTCGTTCAAGATACCTTCAATTTTGTTGAGGATGAAGTTATAAGCAACTTGAAGGATCATAGCTGTAATCAAACCGAAAACTGTTGTTAACAAAGCAACTTTCATACCTGATGCAACGATTGTTGGGCTGATGTCACCTGCTGCAGCGATGTCGTCGAATGCTTGAACCATACCGATAACTGTACCGAAGAATCCCAAGTTAGGACCTAAAGCGATACATAATGTAATCCAGCTTGAACCGCTTGAGAGGTTACCGTTCATAACTGAACCGTAAGAAATCATAGCTTTTTCTACTTCATCAAGACCGTCGTTGTAACGCATTAAACCTTGGTAGAAGATACTTGCGACAGGACCGCGTGTGTTACGGCAGAGATCCTTAGCTTTTTCAATACCGCCAGCTTTCAATGCTGCTTCTAAGTCAGCACACAATTTCTTTGTGTTGGATGTGCTTAATGTCAAGTAAATGATTCTTTCGATTGAGATAGCCAAACCGAGAACTAAAACGATGAGAACGAGTGTCATGAAACCCCAACCACCATCGATGTATTGTTTCTTAAGAACTTCGTGGAATGTTGGTTCTTCTTCAACTTCTGTCATTGTAGTTGTAACAACTTCTTCTACTGGAGCTGCTTCTTCTACTGGAGCTGCTTCTTCAGCTGCTACTTCTTCTGTTGCGACTTGCTCTGTTTGAGCTGGTTGTTGTTCTTCTTGTGCAAGAACTGAATTGCTGATACCGAATGTCATAAAACCAGCAATTGTGAGTAAAGCAATTAATTTTTTCATAATTGGAAATGTTGATTACTACTTTTTAATTTGTTTGATTTTACTTATTTTAATTTAACTTAGTTTAATTCTATTCTTATTGCTTTGAATTTCAATTTCCTGCGGAGAGAGCGGGATTCGAACCCGCGATACCCTTTTGGAGTATACACACTTTCCAGGCGTGCTCCTTAAACCACTCGGACATCTCTCCCTCTTAGGTTTATAAAATTCTCGCCAAAGTTACATATTTTTTTCTTTTGTCAGAAAATTATTTTAAAAACATTTTCACTTTTTTATTGTTGTCTTAACTTATATTATATCAATACTTTTTATATCGATTTAACTTTCATCTGATTTATTTGTAAAAAAATCCGTCCGAAAACTAATAAACTTATCAACTTTCAACTACTATAAACTCTAAACTTACAACTCTAAACTTTACAAAGTCATTTCTCCTCTAATTGGCATTTGTAATAATTCCTTGACTCTTTCTATAGGATATCCTTCTCCTAAGAGATACATCAATTTGGCTATTGCCGATTCTGTTGTTATATCGTGTCCGCTAATAACTCCGATTCTGTTTAAGTCTAGACTTGTTTCATAGCGTCCCATTTCAACGGAACCTGATTTACATTGTGTTACGTTATATATAATTAATCCGTTGTCGATGGCTTCTTTCAATCCGTCTATGAACCATGAGGCGGTCGGTGCGTTGCCGGAACCGTAAGTCTCAATAATTAAAGCTTTTAAATTTGGTGTGTTTAAAGTATGTTGAACGAATTCCTTGGTGATACCAGGGAACAATTTCAAGATGGCGACGTTGTTGTCCAACTTTGTGTGAAGCTTAAGTTTCTTGAAGTTAGGCTTCATGATATATTCCTTATTATATTTAATACGTACACCTACATCGGCTAATGAAGGATAGTTGCCGGAGACGAAAGCATTGAAATGTTCTGCATTGTGTTTTGTTGTTCTATTGCCTCTTAACAACTGATTCTCAAAGAAGATTGTTACTTCCGGAACCATGGCGGTGTCTTCGTCTTTGGCAGCAGCAATCTCAATGGCTGCGATGATGTTCTCTCTGCCGTCGCTTCTTACCATACCCATCGGTAATTGCGAACCGGTGAAGACTACTGGCTTGTTAAGATTTTCTAACATAAAACTCAAGGCAGATGCAGAATATGCCATGGTGTCGGAACCATGTAATACGACAAAACCATCGTATTTTTCGTAACAACTCTCTATCTTTTCTGCCAATCTTACCCAGAAATCGGGTGTCATGTTTGATGAGTCGATGAGATTGTCAAAAGCGTAGAAATCTAATTGATAATCTAAGTTTCTTAAGACCGGAAGATGGTCGTAAAGATTATCGAAGTCGAAAGGTACTAAACTGCCGGTTTGTGGGTCTTGCATCATTCCGATGGTGCCACCGGTATAAAGTATTAATAATGATGTTTTTTCTCCTGACATAATCTTGAATTTTATGTTATAAATTAAATAATTGTTTTGCGTTATGTGTCGTCGCTTCCGCAACTTCTTTGATGTCGATGTTCTTAACTTCCGCTATTTTCTTAGCCACCTCTATCATATAAGATGGTTCGTTGCGCTTTCCTCTGTATGGAACCGGCGGAAGATATGGGTCGTCGGTTTCCAAAACTATTTTGTTTAATGGTATCTCGTTCAAGAAACTTTTTACGTCACAGTTTTTGTATGTTATCACGCCGCCTAATCCGAGATGAAATCCTAACGACATCGCGATTTCCGCTTGTTCTTTGGTTCCGTTGAAACAATGGAAGATTCCGCTTAGATTACCGTCTTGTTCTTTCTCCAAAACTTTAAACATAAGGTCGAAAGCTTCTCGCGTGTGTAATGAAACAGGAAGATGTAGTTGCTTTGCCCAACGTAATTGTTCTGCCAAGACTTCAACTTGTTGCGTCTCAAATGTCTTATCCCAATATAAATCCAAACCTATCTCTCCGATGCCGACCCAGCAATTTTTTTCCATCTCTTTCTCAATAACAGAGAGATGTCGTTTGTAATCTTCTTTCACTCCTTCGGGATGAAGTCCCATCATTACTCTGCAATTTTCCTGATGGCTTTCATAAAAATCCATCATGGGTTTTATGGTCGTTTCATCGGTGTTGGGAAGTAATATCATTTCTACTCCGGCATCAATGGCTCTCTGGAAAGCCAATTCTCTGTCGGCGTCAAAAGCTTCATCGTATATATGTGAGTGAGTGTCGATATACATTTTATTAATATAAGAAGTTGTCGTAAGGATATCTGATGGCGTGCATGTCGCGAATCTCTTGATAGAGAAGGTCTCTGAATTCCTGGTAGTTGTCTTTTTCGACGGCGGAGATGAAGATGCAGTTGTTGCCTTTCGCCATCCATGTCTTTTTCCAGTCTTCTAAAGTATAGTTGCGCTTTGTTATTGGAGTGAGGTCATCTTCTTCTTTCTCGATATAATTATATGCGTCTATCTTGTTGAAAACCATGATAACTTTCTTGTCGCCAGCTCCAATTTCGTTGAGGGTTTTGTTGACGACTTCAATCTGAGATTCAAAATCGGGATGTGAGATATCGACAACATGAAGAAGTATGTCCGATTCTCTTACTTCATCCAAAGTCGACTTGAATGATTCTACAAGTTGGTGAGGAAGTTTTCTGATGAAACCTACAGTGTCTGATAATAGGAACGGAAGGTTTTCGACCACCACTTTTCTCACTGTTGTTTCTAATGTCGCGAACAATTTGTTTTCGGCGAAGACATCCGACTTGCTTAAGAGATTCATTATCGTCGACTTTCCGACATTGGTGTAACCCACTAATGCTACTCTCACGAGTTGACCGCGGTTTTTGCGTTGTACGGTCTTCTGCATATCAATCTCCTTAAGTCTTTCTTTGAGACTGGTAATCTTGTCGCGGATGATACGGCGGTCGGTCTCGATTTCCTTTTCACCGGGACCTCTAAGTCCGATACCTCCTTTTTGTCTCTCCAAGTGCGTCCACATACCTGTCAGTCGTGGAAGCATATATTGATATTGAGCTAATTCAACCTGTGTCTTGGCGTGAGCGGTTCTTGCGTTTTTAGCGAAGATGTCTAAGATAAGATTTGTTCTGTCAAGAATCTTGCATTCTAATTCTTTCTCTATGTTGCGAAGTTGTGTTGGCGAGAGTTCGTCGTCGAAGACAGCCATCGTGATGTTTTCGGCTTTGATATATTGACGTACTTCTTCTAACTTGCCGCTACCTAAATATGTTACGCTATTAGGATGGTCGAGAGGTTGGATGAAACGAGCCACAGGAACTCCGCCAGCTGTCTCGATTAGAAAAGCGAGTTCATCCAAATATTCCTCTGTCTTTTCTCTGTTCTGCTGCTGGGTGCATACTGCAATAAGCACCGCTGTCTCCTGCTTCTCCTCGTAAACTACAAACTTATCTGCCATAGATTAAATTGAAAATTCATGTCTAAAGACTAAAGACAAAAGGCTAAAGTTTTTTTTGAGTTGAAAATTATTTATCGATACCTTAAACTTTAAACCTTAAACCTTAAACCAAAATATTTAAAAACTTCTGAAACCAATAATTTCTCTAACTTCTTTTATTGTCTTGCTTGCGCTTTCGTGTGCTTTTTCCGCGCCCATGCGTGCGACTTTCTTGATATATTCGTCGTTGCTTGAGAGTTCGTTGATACGTTCGCGGAACGGTGTCACTACTTGGATAATATCTTCAGCGAGTTGTTTCTTCATGTCGCCGTAGCGGATGCTCATATTGTTATAAGCGTCGTCGAAGAACTGAACTGTCTCAGGAGCGGAAACAATCTTCATGAGGTTGAAGAGATTTTGAATAGGTTCCGGTTTCTCCTGGTTAGGTTCTGTCGGACCGCTGTCAGTTACGGCGCGCATAACTTTTTTGCGGATTGACTTGTCGTCTTCATATAAGAATATCGCGTTGCCTTCGCCTTCCGATTTTCCCATCTTGCCGCTGCCGTCGAGTCCTGGGACTTTTATCAATGCGTTACCATAGTTAAATGCTTGTGGGATAGGGAAGAAGTCAACTCCATAGATACGGTTGAAACGTTCAGCGAAGTCACGTGCTTTTTCTAGATTTTGTTCTTGGTCTTTCCCGACAGGTATATAATTTGACTTGTGAATCAAGATGTCGGCTGCCATGAGAGTAGGGTAGGTGAGGAGACCTGCGTTCACGTTGTCAGGTTGTTTACGAACTTTTTCCTTAAAAGTGGTGACGCGTTCCAACTCACCGATATAAGCGTTCATGTTCAAGAAGAGGTAGAGTTCCACCACTTCAGGGACATCGCTTTGTACATATAATGTTGCTTTTTCTGGGTCGAGACCTGCGGCGAGATATTCCACCAAAATCTGCTTCACTCTTCCGTGAAGATCGTCAGGATGAGGATGTGTCGTAAGTGAGTGATAGTCTGCAATGAAAAAATAACAATTATAACTATCTTGTAATTTTATGAAATTCTGTACTGCTCCGTAATAATTGCCGAGGTGGAGGTTGCCTGTTGGTCTGATACCGCTTAAAACTATTTCTTTCATATTAATAAATTAATACGCAAAGATAATAAAAAGTCAACAGACAACAGACAACAGACAACAGTTTTTTTTAAATCTGGAAATCTGAGAAAAAGAAAACCTGGGAACCATTCTCAGATTCTCAGGTTTTAAAATTTTCAGATTTTACAATAGTTATTCAACTACTTCAAACTCGCTGCATTCAACGTGATATTGAACTATAGGTTTGCCGCCGTTTTGTGCGATCTTTTCGCGATATGCTTTTATCTGTTGCATCTGTGGATTTTCGTCGAGGTTCTCTTTGAGGTCGATGCCTGCTGCTTGTTGTTCTGTCTCGCAGATGTGAGTACCTTCTTTAAGTCCGCTTTCTCTGACTTCTTGTTCCCATTCATTAAGATATGCTTCGTCAATAGTAACAGTTATAGCGACTTTACCTGTGACCTTGTAAGTCTTGCCTGTTGTTGTTCTGTCGAAAGGATCCATGCCTTCGCCAGTGAAGACAGTGACGAGTTGCTCTTTGCCTGGAGTTGATAAGAAAAGTTTACGTCCGCTGTTGCTGCAGATGTGTTTTGCCACGCCTTCTACAATAACTGTTTGATCTACCAAGTCGCCGGCTTTTGTTGCGAATTCTTCTACACTGACGACGGTTGTCTTGTTGCATGATGTCATAAATAAGACAGCGAATGCAAATAATAAGATTTTCTTCATAACTTTAATATTTGTGATTTTGTATTATTCGAAAAAAGGCGCATCGATTTTTAATGCGCCTTTATATGGTTTGGATGTCCAAGACCCACAGGGTGACGTCTCTGAGACGCCACAGGGTGACGTCTCTACTTGTTGTCAGTTGTCTTTAATTACCAAGCGAACAATGGGAATTGAGACATCATTTCGTTAACTTTTTCTCTTACTGTAGTAATCTTAGCATCGTTGTCGATGTTGCTGATTACGTCGTCGATTAATTCAACGATAGGTTCCATGTGTTCTTCTTTGAGACCACGTGTTGTGATTGCTGGAGTACCTACGCGGAGACCTGATGTTTGGAATGGAGAACGGCTGTCGAATGGAACCATGTTCTTGTTGACAGTGATGTCGGCTTGAACGAGGATGTTTTCAACCATTCTACCTGTGATTTCTGGGAATTTAGAACGGAGGTCGATGAGCATGAGGTGGTTATCTGTACCGCCTGAGATGATATTGTAACCTCTGTCGGTGAAAGCCTTAGCCATGACAGCAGCGTTTTTCTTAACTTGAAGGATATATTCGAAGTATTCGTCTGAGAGAGCTTCGCCGAAAGCAACAGCCTTACTTGCGATGACGTGTTCGAGTGGACCGCCTTGTACGCCAGGGAATACTGCGCTGTTGAGGAGAGCTGACATCATCTTAACTTCGCCCTTAGGTGTTGTCAAACCCCATGGGTTTTCGAAGTCGTCACGCATCAAGATCATACCGCCACGTGGACCGCGGAGTGTCTTGTGTGTTGTTGTTGTGATGATGTGACAGTAATCTAATGGGTCGTTGAGGATGCCGCGAGCGATGAGACCTGAAGGGTGAGAAACGTCTGCCATCAAGATAGCACCGATCTTGTCAGCGATTTCACGCATACGTTTGTAATCCCAGTCACGTGAATATGCGGAAGCACCGGCGATGATGAGTTTAGGTTTTTTCTCGAGTGCTACTTTTTCCATATTGTCGTAATCGACGCGACCTGTTTCTGGACTTACTTGGTAAGCTACTGGATTATATAATATACCTGATGAGTTGACCGGTGAACCGTGTGAGAGGTGACCGCCGTGGGCGAGGTCTAAACCCATGAATGTGTCGCCAGGTTTTAAACAGGTGAGCATAACAGCCATATTAGCTTGTGCTCCTGAGTGAGGTTGTACGTTGGCGTATGTGGCGTTGAATAATTCGCATGCTCTTGCTATTGCGATTTCTTCTGTTTGGTCAACTATTTGGCAACCACCATAATAACGTTTGCCAGGATAACCTTCAGCATATTTGTTTGTCATTACTGAACCCATGGCTTTCATCACTTGATCGCTGACGAAGTTTTCTGAAGCGATAAGTTCGATGCCGTGCATTTGGCGTTGTTTTTCCTTGCGAATCAAGTTAAAAACTTTTGTGTCTTTTTTCATGATTATTTTATTTTGTTGATAATAAATAGATTACATTTTTTTATACGACAATCTGACGTACTTTGTTTTCGATTCCCAAAGGTATAAAAGTTTTTTGAATAAAAAAGAAAAATCGCAAATTAATTAAAGGGAGCGGGGACGGGAATTGGGAGCGGGGACGGGTGAAGTAGAATCTGAGAATCTGAAAACTTGGAAACCTGAAAATTGTTTGGGTTCTCTTGTAGAGGCAAAAGGACGTGTTACTTAATTTGAAAATTGAAAACTGAAAATTAGCTCACGGCTCATAACTCACAGCAAAAGAAACCGTGGACAAAGTCTGTTGTCTGTTGACTTTAAAAAAACTGTTGTCCGTTGTCTGTTGTCTGTTGACTTTTTCATTATCTTTGTAAAAAATAAATCTCGATGACATCTCTCGATGAAATAAGGAAAATTATAGAACCTGAATTGAAGAAATTCAATGTCTTCCTTGAAGAAAGTCTGAAGTCTTCAACGCCTTTGCTCGACAAGATTTTGAAATATGTCTTGAAGCAAAAAGGCAAGCAGATAAGACCTTTCTTTGTGTTGTTGTCGGCGAAATGTCATGGCAAGATTAACGAAAATACTTATCGCGCTGCTGCTTTTATAGAGTTGCTGCATACTGCCACATTAATTCACGATGATGTGGTCGACGATTCCGATAAACGTCGCGGATTGTTTTCTCTCAATGCCTTATGGAAAAATAAGATTGCTGTTCTGGTTGGCGATTATCTTCTTTCAAAAGGAATGTTGCTTGCATTGGAAAACAAAGATTACCAGATGCTCGACACTATTTCCGAGACCGTCAAGGCGATGAGCGAAGGTGAGATCTATCAGATGGAGAAGGCTCGTCGCATGGACATAACGGAAGAAGATTATTACGACATCATTAAAAGAAAAACGGCTTCTCTTATTTCTTCCTGTTGCGTAGTAGGTGCGCTTTCCGTCAATGCTACAGAGAGTCAGGTGGAGAAGATGAGAAAATTCGGCACTTCGGCGGGAATTGCTTTCCAGATAAAAGACGACATCTTCGATTATCAGATAAATAACAAAACAGGAAAACCTGCAGGTAACGACATTCAGGAACATAAGATGACGCTTCCTCTCATTCATCTGTTAAAAATTATTGATAAATCAGAAAGAAGAAATATCATAAGAAAAATAAAATACCATAGTGATGAGGTGGAGGCAAGGTTGTTTATAATTAATAAGGTGCATGAAAACAATTGCCTCGTTTATGCCGAACAGAAAATGAATGATTTCGTTGATGAGGCTTTGTCACAACTTGATGAGATTAATAATGATGAGGCACTGACTTCATTGAAGAATTTAGTTGAATTTTGTATTAACAGAGAAAAATGATTATTATGAAAAGACTTTTGCTTTTATTGTCACTGACTTTTACATTTGCTGCTTCAGCTTTTTCACAAGAATTTTACGGAGGACTTATCTTAGGTGGAACAGTCTCTCAAATCGGCGGTGACTCTCGTGGCGGCTATCATAAAGCAGGAATAGTTGGCGGTGCCTTCGCCGGACTAAATCTTACCAAAGACTTCGATATTCAGATGGAACTGAAATACATTCAAAAAGGTTCTTATTCCGGCGACTTGGAGAATGATCCGCTCGCTCCTTTCCGTATAAAATTAGACTACGTTGATTTGCCTGTTGTGGTGAGTTATAGCCTCAATAAGATAAATATCAATGGTGTGAATTTAAGATGGCTGAAGTTGGAAGCCGGATTGAGTTTGGATGTCTTGATTAATTTTCGTCAGGATATAAGGGGAGAAACAGTCCCTGAAACAGCAGATCCTTGGAGAAGGTTGGTCGCTAATACGGTTCTCGGTGTGAGATTCTGTGTTAACGATGACATTGAAATCGGACTGCGCACCATCAATGCCATGACGTCAATATGCAATCCATCGAAATCTCCAAATTACGATGGCAACGTCAGTTACGTGCAGCGTCTGCTGCCTTATTACGGAATGTTCAACGACGTTTTGCAATTATCGATGTTCTGGAAACTATGATGTTGATTATTATCTTAACAAAAAACTTTTCTTATCTGTATCAGTCTTTAGACTTTTTTGTATCTTTGTAGGTCAAATTTCGTTTAATGAAGAAGCACTTTGTGATATTAATGTCTTTGTTCTTGATTGGGATTTTCTCAATGAAGCAAGACGTTTTTTCATGTAGTGAAATGTCTGAACGAAATGAATCAATGATTTTTGATGGACAACAGTCGGATTTGATTTGTTATCTGGAAACGACAAACACAAATTCAATCCTTCCAGAACTGCAAAATTCGTTGCCGTTGCCATCGTTCCGACTTCTTGGGTCACAGAAAAAATCGCAAAACAATCCTATTAACGACATCCTTTTGAAACACTTCACTATTGAAGCACGACCAACCAATAGTTTCAAAAACAAACTCTCATTTCCTTTATCCTCAAAGGAAGATTTAATTGTTATAGTCAGACACCTGATTATTTGAACTTTAGAATTCTGGAATCCTGAAATCCTGAAAATATGGATAACGTTCGTTGACTTAAAAAATGTGAACGAAGTCTGTTGTCCGTTGTCTGTTAGCATTTAAAAATTATTAACAATTAAATTAAAAAAATCATGATTAACAATATAAAAAACACACAAATAGATTTTATCGAGAAAAAATTTAACGCTACATCTTTGATATCAAGTATATTATTAATTGGTCTTGGCGTTTTTATGTTTATTTATTCAAAAAATTTGGATGGTAATATGCTTTCATCTGCTTTGATTTTCTTCGGTATCGTGGCATTAGGTTTTGCTGCATTCTTACTCATCGCCAGACTTTATAGTGATGTATATACCAAGACAAACTCACCTGTTATAAAACGCGAACTTTATTTCGACACTAACGATTTCTATAACATTAAAAACGTTATTGAAAATAATGAATTCACTTCTATTGAAAAGTTCAAGAGAGTAGATGAAGGTAATGTCCAACTTTACGTGATTCATTCAAAAGACAAGAAGTTTGCTGCTTTGCAACTTCTCAAATATGAACCTTTCGACTTCGTTCCTCAAACAGAAATCAAGACAGCTGAATTCTAAAAACTCGCAAAGACATTGAAACTTTAAATCTCTCGTAGGTAACAACATCTGCGAGAGATTTTTATTAAAAAAAGTTAACAAACAAAAAAATCTTTTGTCTTTTGTCTTTTGTCTTTTCCCTTTTTATTATATTTGCAAGATTTTTTACAAAAACATCTTATGTAGGATTTTATTAATATAGTATTCATTATCAAAGAAAGGGGGAATCCATGATAGAAACATTAGCAGTCGGCAAACTGAAATGGCATCATATTACAGACCCGACGGAAGAAGATTTCGTTGAATTAAAAGAGAAGTTTCATTTTCACCCCTTGGATATTGAAGACTGTAGGTCGGTGAACCAACGTCCTAAGATAGACATTTATGATGACTATTATTTCCTTATCCTGCAATATCCTGATTTCGACAGACAAGACAAATTCATCTTTCCAAAAGAAGTGAAACTTTTCTGGGGTAAGGATTATATCATTACATTAGAAAGAAAACGTTGGCATGTTAGTCAACTCTTCAATGAATATATCGAACGCGATGATGAATCGTTGGCGAAAGAACTCGCAACATCAGATATCCTCCTTTATCGTATCATTGAGAAACTCATGAAAGAGTCTCTTTATCTCTTGAAGAAGATCGGATTCGAACTCGAGATGCTAAACAAGGAACTCTTCGGCAGCAAACAAGTCCGTATCATTGAGAGAATATCTGTCACGAGAAAAAACATAATCACAATCAACACAATCTTCAAACCTCAGCTGAGAATGTTCCATAGCTTCGAGACAGGACAAATTAAAGGCTTCGGTGATGTGGAGTTCATGGAAGACTACTGGGGTAATATCCTCGACTACTACCAAAAGGTATGGGATATGACAGAAGATCATGAGGATTTGATAGAAGGACTCTCCAAGACTTTCGATTCTATGCAGACCAACAAGACGAACGAGATTATGAAGATCCTCACCTTGTTGTCTTCAATAATACTTCCGCTCACATTCATCACTGGACTCTTCGGAATGAATGTGGTATTTCCATTTATCACAACAACAAAAGTCGCATTCTGGATTATCATCGGTGTGATGCTCTTGGTGAGTGCTGCTTTGATATACTTCTTCAACCACAGAAAATGGTGGATGTAAAATGGACCGAGGACTTCTAACTACATTATTCAAGGAGAAGATTATCATTAACAGACTCTTGGAAAGCGAGAGCAACCAGGAAGATGAACTCGACAAATACAACCGTGTCGATATTCTTGCGGAGAACAGTAGGGGCGAACTCTGATCTGATGATTTCCGCTGACAGCTAACTTTCAATTATAAATCGTATTGTTTCTTTTGTGTCTCCTTGCGGTTTGTCGGAATATCTCATTTTTTTGTCGAGAGCCCATTTTCTTTCCTTCTCGAACCAACCTTCGGGCGGGGAAGTCATATTGTTATTGAAGAAATATTCCCAGCGGGGAAGATAGAAATCCTTCATCATGCCGCCCCATTGTCTGTAGGAATAATCACGCAACCCGCCTTGATTGGCGTTGACTTCATCGCCCCATGTAGTTATCAAAGTACGGGCGTTATTTAATTCCAACCAATCTTTGTCTGATTCCGTCGTGCCTTCTGCTTCATCAGCTATTGCTCTCGCCATCTCGGTCCATGTCCCTAACATGAAATGTTTATTTGTATTAAGAAGTCTGTCGATGTCATTAATTATTTTTAAGAACTCATCACGTTTCTTAATAAAAGTTAAGGAATCGCTATTTTGATGTGCATCATTAATTTCTTTTAATAAATAATATGCCTTGTCTGTCATTGCTTGTCGCCAGACATCGACTAAATCGTAATAATAATTCTCGCCTTCAAGGTCTGCCTCCAACAATTTCTTCGCTGCTTCCGCCACGTCTTTCGCATCGTAAAATATTTCCGTTCCTCCCCATGATGACACTCTGTCGACATTCAACGACGGTCGTGCGCACGTAACGGCTTCATGCGGTCCTTGCAACGCCGTCTCGCAATTCAATGCCGAATTTCTTAGCAACTCCCACGTTTCTTGTGCCAAGGTGCTTTCAACGCCATAACGACTAATCGTATAATTCTTCATCCATTCCTTTGCATCGGGTTTTGTTTCGTGCCAGGGCAATTCAAACAAAATATCATATAGAACAGGAACCGAACCGATTGATTCAGGCGTCGCGCCGATACCTTTTATATTAGGATGCATCTTCTTATTTTCAAAATATCCTTCTATCACGCCGTTGAATCGTCCCATGAAACCGGATCGTCCGCCGAAGTTGGGCAGCATGCAATAAACTGCCTCGTGTCCTTTATATTCCTGAAAATGTGTATGTGCCGTCGAAAATAAATCCAAAATTATCAGGTCGCCTTTTTTCACCTGGTCGAGAACGTGATATTGGTCGGAGTTCCATTGCCAATATTGTATCACCCATTTTTCGTCAATGTCGTCGTTCGCTTCATACATCGCGTCTGCAATTGCTTTGTATGCCGCCGGCACGTCGATGCCACTCGTGTTGGCGCCTTCATGAAACGGATCCATACTATAATAGGTGGAAGTTCCCATCACTTCTTCAAGAATCTTGTAATATCTCGCCGCCATGATTTTGAAATCTTCCGTATTCGGATTCAAGATATGTGGTCGTTTAAACCCGCACCAAAGTCCTTGACTGTTAGAAGAAATTCCTGTCTTGTCGGTAAAATCGTTCGGCACCATCCCGCTGAATCCAGGAAGCACAGGCTGCATCCCGAGTTCGCGCATCCTGTCGCATATCTTCTTCGACAAAACCGCCTGACGTTCATACCACCAATCAGGATTCGGACCGCCCCAACCTTCGAGGTTGTTCATCCCCCACCACGCCTGAAAACACGGTCCGGCGATAAATTCATTCGCCTCGTCAAATGTATATCCGTAATGTTCTGTGAGAAGTCGCATCCAAACCACATCTAAGCCGACAGTCTGAAGCGGCATATTGATCCCGTGCAATGCCATCCAGTCGATTTCCTGTTCCCAGCGTTCCCAAGTCCAAACCGACATCGAATAAGAGAAAGTACAGTAATTCAGATAATAACGATAGTCGGCGTCACAGACATGAGTCTCTTCTTTTTCTGGAAGAGGAAAATCGTAGTTTTCAATATCATCGACATTAAGCTGACTCCATGAGATGTTTATATGTGCATAATGGTTGAGATACCAATTTATTCCCGTCGTTATCGCTAAAACGGAATTGCCTTTAACACAAGGTCTGTCGTCTTTTGAAGTGATGATGAAAATGTCTTTGGTCGCAGAGTCGCAAGGTCGTAGGGTCGCAAAGTCGCAGAGTTCGAATGTTATTGGAAGTTGACTGTTTGATGTCGGACTTTGGCAAAAGATTCTGTTTAGTAAATCCGCAACTTCTCTTGGATTAACATCTTGCGCATTAAGATTCAATGACGAAAGACAAAAAACTAACAACAAAACTCTTATGACACGAAGCAACAAATTTTCCATTTTCAATTTTAAATTTTAAATTCGAAGACGCACAGGGGTGACGTCTCTACTGTAATTTTCAATTTTCAATTCAAAGACGCCACAGGGGTGACGTCTCTACCATAATTTTCAACTTTCAACTTTCCATTCGAAGACGCCACAGGGGTGACGTCTCTACCATAATTTTCAACTTTCAATTTTCAGTTTCTCAGTTTTTAAATTTCTCAGTTTCTAAATTTGGGCGTTCCGGCTACGCCGTCGGGCTTTCCGCTATATCTTTTTCCGCTACGCTCCAAAAGGATGCCGCTTCAATCCCTAACGCTTTTTGGGGGCGGGGAACGGGAACGGGAACGAGAACCGACAACCGACAACTGATGGCTGATAGCTGACAGCTAATTATCAAAGTTGTCTGTCAATAGAATCCTTATGTATCGACTCGAAAATCTCTTTGACGAGTTCTTCTTTCAATCCGAGCATCTTACCTTTTTCTATATGATTAGAAAGAATGGAATTCCATCTGTCTTGTTGTAACACCGTGAGGTTGTTTTCTTTTTTGATGACACCTATCTTGGAAGATATCTCACTTCTTTTTGCAAGAAGATTCAACAACTCATCGTCAATTATGTCAATCTGGCTTCTGAGTTCCTGTAGCGACGTCATTCCAGAGGCGTCTTTAATAGTTTTATGAATCACCAAATTGGCGAGCAGCGACTTCAAATCGTGAGGTGTAATCTGTTGTTCTGCATCGGTTAGAGCGACTTCCGGATTGCAATGCGACTCAATCATAAGACCGTTTGTCGCGAGGTCGAGCGCTTTCTGTGCTGTCTGCTGCAAAATATCTCTGCATCCGCAGATATGACTTATGTCTGTAATAATCGGGATATTAGGATTCTGACGATGAAGTTCTATAGGAATTTCCCAACGCGGGTTGTTACGGTAAGGATTTGAGTTCACGTCTTGGAAACCGCGATGTATCGCCACGAGATGTTTCAGTCCTGAAGAAGCGAGACGTTCGAAGGCTCCTATCCAGAGTTTGATGTCGGGGGCGATAGGGTTTTTCACGAAGACCGGCACGTCGCAACCTTCAAGTGCGTCGGCGAGCTGCTGCATCGAAAACGGATTCGCCGTCGTACGTGCTCCAATCCAGAGAGCGTCAACATTGTATTTCAAAGCAAGCTCAACGTGTTCGGGAGTAGCCACCTCCGTCATGACAGGAAGTCCGGTATCGTTGGAAATCTCCTTCATCCATTTCAAGCCTTCCTCGCCTATTCCTTCAAAACCGTTAGGACGTGTGCGAGGCTTCCAGATGCCACCTCTTAAGATATTAATCTGATGTAATTCCGATAGTTTCAACGACGTCTTAAAGAATTGTTCCCTGCTCTCAACGCTGCATGGACCCGCGATAAGCAACAGCTCATCGGGATTCTCAATCCATTGTTTTATGTTAAAACTATCACTCATCTTTTTTTTGCAAAAATAAGAAACATTCTTTTAAGAAACGATTCCGAGAAATGTTTCTTATGTTGTCTCTCGCATTTACTCTTCTTTCCGACTGACTTCTTCTTTCTTCACAGTCTTTCTCCTGTTGTAATATTCGTTTATGATAAACCTTGAGATAGTGAAACCCTTCTCTATCTCTAATTTTCTCCTGATAGCAGACCTCGCCTTCTTGACAGAGTCTATCTTTAATCCTATAATCTTCGCTATCTCTTCCATGCTTATAGGCAGTAGCGACAGCAGGCAAACCTTATATTCCGTAGTGTTTAGCTGAGGATAAGTCTTCTGTATGAAAGAACTCATCTTGGTGTATGTTGATTCTATGATGTCAACACTCGCCTCGAATGCGGTTCTATACTGCGAACCGTAAACGATTTCCTTTACGTCGGATATGTCTTGCTTCTTTCTTTTATCTCCTTCCAATTGATTGACTTTCTTTATCACCTTGAGACTTTCCTTCATGCCTCGTTTATAGTCTTCGTTTTGCAGACTCAAATTTCTCACCTGATTAGACAACCTTCTCTCCCTTTGTCTTACAATAATATATATAACTATTACCGCACACAATACTGTTATAATAGCTACAAGTCTCCTGTTTAGTTTCTTTTGATATACATTACGTTGTAGCTCATAATCATATTTTTTCTGTATCTCATAAATATTATGCTCGATGTTTTCTTTATTTATAGCATCAATGATATATGTAAGTTCTTTCTGATAATACAATGCGCTGTCGTAAATCTCTTTTGCGGAATAATATGTGGTTAATGTTCCGCATATACTCGACTTAAGATGATTGTCTTTTATTGTTTCAAGATTGCTTCTTAATTTGTTGACATAAACACTTGCCGAATCTAATCTGCCGCTTTCAAGATAGAACGTCAGGAAATTTAAGTTATACAGATTTTCTTTTGAAGTGTCGTTGTTTATACTTGCCGACATATTGAGATATTCCCATGCAAGCTCCGTTTCACCGTTTTCTTTATAAATGACGTATGCGTTCTGGTAAATTTGCGATTGTGTTTTCTCATCTTCCGACATCTCTGCCATATCAATGGCTTTTTTGATATAGAACAGGCTGCTGTCTTTATTGTCTTTTAAGCAATAATGACTTGCGAGTATAGCATGACTTCTCGCTTTTTCAAATTCGGTCTTAGCTAAAACAAGTGATTTCATGTATGTCTTAAATGCCTCTTTCCAGTATGTTTTTTCGCTAAAAACATTTCCTATATAGTTGTTGATTCTCCACATATACGTGGAGTCGTTCATTGATTCGGCCATGGAGAACGCGGTCTTGTAGTCGCTCAACGCCTTCTCGTATTCACCTCTTTCGTCATAGACGCAACCGCTGTATAAATGAGCGTACATATAGAACCTTCGGCTATGGACCGTGAGCATTGAGCCACGAGCCTTTTTGTCAAAGTAAGTTTTTGTCTCAAAAATATTTGTGTCTTCCTTTATCTCATAGTAATTCTTGTATCTCGCTTGTACCCTTGTGACAATATATTCCATATACCTCTCTTTCTTCAGGAATTTCTCCGGCATGAAGATAGAGTCCAAGTATATTAATGCTGTGTCGGGAGAAGTCTCTACGCACTGCTGAGCCATCGTGAGCATACGTGACGCTTCGTTATGTTTCGAGCACGATGCCATCATAAGCAACAAACATACGGATATTATTGTCGGTAGATGTAATTTT
The DNA here is from genome assembly GCA_045606865.1 of Bacteroidales bacterium. Lineage (GTDB taxonomy): Bacteria > Bacteroidota > Bacteroidia > Bacteroidales > F082 > Limimorpha. Next base: position 6,071 of record JAZUST010000147.1, on the reverse strand, counting down.
TTCATAAGTACGATTTTCTGCAAAGATAGAAATAAATCTTATATACGTATTATGACATTTGAAATAAAGATCTAAATCTTACGTGATTTTAATGCTTTTATGATGATTATGAGCCTAAGGTTCACTCTGTTTTATATCTGAAAAAGTGTAAAGTGAGTGTAAAGAGTAAAAATATAATTCATTATTTTACAATGACATAAACTCACAGAAATAAAAATAAAAGTGTAAATTGGGTGTAAAAATTAAGAACACGTTGCATATTGATGTAATTTTGTGAAAAATCAAATGTATAATCAAATAACTAAAACAAAAGTATGAGTATGAAGAAGTTTATTGTTCTATCAATATTAATCCTGCTCCTCTGCAGGGTTAACATAGCTTTCTCTCAAGAATGGGAGGCGATATGTGAATATTCTTTAGATAATGACACATGTATTTTTCTATATGACGATGTTACGGAATTAAGCAATGGCAGGTTCTTGGTAAACTCCTCGATGCCTTATAAAAGCGGGGTTGGTGATTTTTATTCTAATCAACCAGCACTCGCTGTGCTCTCATCAAGTGGCAAAGAAATAGTGAGAAAAGATTATTTTAGACCTGGTTATTGTACCACGTCAAATGGTTGGACTTTTGAAAATAAGGATGGAGAATTGTTTTTACTAACTACGTATAGTCCTGACCATGATTTTACATATTTCAATTATTTTAAAAATTATGACAATCCTCCGTCTGATTCAAAGATTTGCTTGTACAAATTAAACGAAGATCTGAGCGTGGCTAAGTGTTATGAACACAGCTATCCTATTGACACTTTCGAAGCAAATACTATGGAATGGGAATATACACCTAATGAACTTAGTGGAAGAATATATATGTTTTCTGTTTTTGAAGATGACGATAATATAACAGGTGCTTATTTCAAGATGGTTAGTAATGGTACACCCGATCCAAGTGCAAAAGACACTCTTTTCTTTTTTAAGATGGATTTCGAAGGAAATTTTTTGTTAAGAAAAGGATATACATTAGATGAGATAGGATTAAATGTTGGTGTTGGAGGTCAGGTGGAATACATATATCATCTTGAACATATAGTAAAAACTGATAGTGGTTACATTATGTATTCAAGAGGTACAAAATTTGAAACCCATGGAGTGGTTGATTATTTCGATAATGAGTTTAATTATATTGCACAAAGATATATACAACAAACAGGAATTGATTTTGAGCACCCCCAGAGTAGAATATATGCTATCTCTGTAACACGAAGTAATCATAATACGACATATTTGTCAACCGAATATAAATGTGAAGAAGAAAATATGGTACCTCATATTAGGCTCTATGAGATAGATGACAATCTAAACGACACGACAACGTTTCTACCTATAGTCCGTTATATAAGAAAAGCAAGCGATGATATAGATAGACCTGCATCGAGAGCTGTTTGTACTGTAAATGATAGTGAACTCTACTTCGTTTATACATTAAATATTGGGTATTATAATTTGAACGACTCATGGATAGTAATAGAAAAATTAAATTCTGACTTTGATACAATAACAACTTATTTCTATGATGAGGAGAATGGGTTTGATTTTGCAAACCGCATATTAACTGCAAAAGATGGTGGCGCAATAATGGTATCATCAGGATATGGCTTAGATGATACAAGCAATCGTTTCACAAAAATTACTAAATTCAATTCATATCTCAACATAGAAGAAGCTCACGCTAATAACCTGCATCTCGCTGTCGCTTATCCTAATCCGGGCGGCGATGTTTTGAATATAAGAACCGGCTTGCGTAACGCTACATTGCAAGTCTATGATATGCAAGGAAGAATAATCCATCAACAAATAATTACAGATGAAGTCACAAGCGTATACGCCTCTAAATGGAACTCGGGAACATACATCTGGAAGTTAACAGTTAACAATGAACAATTGACAGTTGAAGAAGGAAAGTGGGTGAAGTAGAATCTGAGAAATTGAGAATCTGAGAACCTGAAAGTTGAGAAATCAGTGAACATCAGTGGAATTTGTGGGAAAGAAAAAGAAACCACAGATTTCACTGATTGGTACAGAAGATATCTGAGAAGAACTTTGAACTTTGAACTTTGAACGTTGAACTTTGAGATAAAGTTCAAAAGCCTTAGTTCAAAGTTCTATTTTTAATTCATAATAATTAATATTCCCGCGATTATGCATTATGAATTATGCATTATGAATTTAAAAAAAAAATCTCTCGTCTGTTGACTTTTTTACTATCTTTGTGGATTAAATCAATCGAGAATAATTTTAAAGATATATAAAAGTGAAACGTACAGAAATCAAAGAAGCATTGCAATTGCAAGAGCTTGACAAAGAGATAAATGTCAAGGGTTGGGTTCGCAACAAACGCGGCAGTAAGAATGTAGCTTTCATCGCATTGAACGATGGTTCTACAATTAATAATCTCCAATTGGTAATCGACCTCAACGTAATTCCGGAGGAAAGTCTCGCCTTGATGCACACAGGCGCATCAGTATCAGCAACAGGTAACTTGGTAAAATCGGCAGGTAGCGGACAAAACGTCGAGATGAACGTCACAAGCATCGAACTTATCGGTGCTGCTGACCCGGAAAAATATCCATTACAACCAAAGAAACACTCATTGGAATTCTTACGCGAGATAGCTCACCTTCGTTTCCGTACAAATACTTTCAGCGCAATCATGCGTCTACGCCACGCCATGGTGTTCGGAATCCATAAGTTCTTCAACGATAGAGGTTTCTATAACATCCACACTCCTCTCATCACAGCATCAGACTGCGAAGGCGCTGGCGAAATGTTCCAAGTAACAACATTAGACCTCAACAACTTACCTAAGACTGAAGAAGGTAAGATCGACTTCTCACAAGATTTCTTCGGCAAGGCTACAAACCTCACAGTATCAGGTCAGCTCGAAGGCGAACTCGCAGCAACAGCAATGGGTAAGATATATACCTTTGGACCTACTTTCCGTGCCGAGAACTCAAACACTTCCCGTCACCTCGCTGAGTTCTGGATGATAGAACCTGAAATGGCATTCTACGACATCAACGATAATATGGATCTCGTAGAAGAAATGCTTAAATTCTTGATTCAATACGCTTTAGATACCTGTATGGACGATCTTCAATTCTTAAGCAAACGTCTCCAAGAAGAAGAAAAGAACAAGAAAGCTGAAGAGAAATCGATGGAGTTGATAGAGAAATTACATTTTGTTTTAGAGAATCCATTCCAGAGATTAACATATACAGAAGCTATTGATATTCTAAAAAATAGCAATTACAACAAAAAAGGCAAGTTCCAATATCCTGTCACAGGTTGGGGCATCGACCTTCAATCGGAACATGAACGTTATCTCGTTGAGAAACACTTCAAGAAACCTGTCATCTTAACTGATTATCCTATTGAAATCAAGGCTTTCTATATGAAGCAAAACGAAGATGGAAAAACTGTAAGAGCAATGGACGTATTATTCCCTGGCATCGGAGAAATTGTCGGCGGTTCAGAACGTGAGACAGACCTCAACAAATTGTTAAAACGTATGGAAGAAGTCGGCATTCCACAAGAGTCGATGGAATGGTATTTAGACACACGCCGCTTCGGTTCAGTACCACACTCAGGCTACGGATTAGGATTCGAACGTCTTATGTTGTTCATCACCGGCATGGGTAACATCCGCGACGTTATCGCATTCCCACGTACACCTAAAAACTGTGAATTCTAATTATTAAAAAATATTAAGGATTTTCTTCTATGTCCTCACAACGACTGACACAGACACAAAAGATGCTGCAAAAGCTGTCGCCGCAACAGATTCTGCTGATGAAACTGTTGCAGATTCCTACCATGGAACTCAGCACGCGCATCAAAGAAGAGATAGAAGAAAATCCTGCTTTAGAAGAGAGCGAGGCGGAGAACTTCGATGACGAGATTCCGAATAACGAAGACGAAAACTTCGATGACAACCAAGATGATTATGAAGACTCCGACGATTACGATCCTCTCGCCGACTTCGACGATTATCTACAAGACGGCGACGATGACGAAGCCGCATATAAACTGAGAACCAACAACTACAGTCGCGACGACGAACATTATGAAGCTCCTATTTCTAACGAAGAAAGTTTCCAAGACATACTTACCCAACAGTTAGGATTCCGCAACTTAGACGAAAGAAAATATAAGATAGGAACTTATATCATCGGTAATCTCGATGACTCAGGTTATCTGAGCCGTCCTGTTACAGGCATCATGGACGACCTTCTCTTCTCGCAAAATCTTGATGTAAGTGAGGAAGAAGTTTTAGAAGTCTTACATATTATACAAGATTTCGAACCTGCTGGCGTGGGAGCGACAAACCTCCAGGAATGTCTGTTGATACAACTCCGCCGACTTCAGGAAGATAACGAAGACGAAGACGTTGATTACACACTTCCGATAATTATCATTGAACAGTATTTCAACGAGTTCACCAAGAAACATTACGACAAGATTGTCAAGAAGAGCGGATTTAGCGAACGTCAGTTCCGCGCAGCCATGAAAGAGATTCTCAAACTCAATCCTAAACCGGGAGGCACGATAGGAGGTTCGCAACGTTCTAATTATGTGATACCCGACTTCACGATAATAAATAACTGCGGAAAGTTGGAACTTACTCTTAATAGTAGAAACACTCCGGAACTTCATGTCAATAAAGATTATATCGACATGTTGATGGATTTGTCCAAACAGAAAAGTAATAAGACTAATAAGGAAGCTGTTACTTTTGTCAAGAGTAAGATAGAATCGGCCAAATGGTTTATCGAAGCCATAAAGCAACGAAACATCACCCTTTATACCACTATGGAAGCCATCATGGAATATCAGAAAGAATATTTCCTTACAGGCGACGAGACGAAACTCAAACCGATGATTCTTAAAGATATTTCAGAAAAAGTAGGTCTCGACATCTCAACGATATCACGTGTGGCAAACAGTAAGTACGTACAGACAGCATACGGAACATTCTCATTGAAGAGTTTCTTCAGCGAGTCGCTCACCAACGACGAAGGCGAGGAAGTATCGACAAGAGAAATCAAGAAGATACTAATGGATTGCATCGAACAGGAAGACAAGTCAAAACCATTGACCGACGACGTCTTGACACAGATCTTAAAAGAAAAAGGTTATAATATCGCGAGACGTACCATAGCGAAATACCGCGAACAATTAGACATTCCTGTTGCACGACTTCGTAAAGAATTATAAGATCGAACCATGACTGTTGAACTAAGGCTATTGAACTAAATAGTATGAATAAGTTAGCTCAGTTTATATCAATAATATTTCATCCTATATTGTTGCCGACATGGATGTTTCTGATATTTATTTTTACAGGAATATGTGAAGTCTCTCATATAAAAGCAGAACTTTGTCTTTCAATAATCTTCGGCACGACATTTATCTTACCGGCGATAATTTTACTTATCTTAAAAAGATTTAAGGTTATAGAATCTATCACGATGGAAAAAAGGTCAGACAGGTTCATACCTCTTTTTGTGATGGTAGTTTTTCTTTACGCCACATCACGTTTTTTTGCAGGATTAAGCGCATTGGCATTATATAACTTTTTTATTATATGTAATTTAATGTTGTGCGTCGTTGTATTCTGGATTAACTTATTCTGGAAAATTAGTATGCATGGCATTGGATGGGGAGCATTTGCCGCCACCTTATTAATCATGTCAACGATGTCATCATTACTTTACCTTCCTTATTTTATTTTAAGTATTTTTATGTCGGGTATCGTAGGTGCAGCAAGGTTATATTTAAAATCCCACAACGAATCACAGGTTTATGTAGGATTCATCGTAGGATTTATTGTCGTTTGTGTATTATATAGTTTTATAATGTAAAATAAGTTCCTGACTTCGTCACTCTATTTTTAGTAAAAATATAAGTTATAGAAAAACAATACTTTAACTCTTTTGCGTACCCTATTTTGGGGTACGCAAGTGTTTTTTTACTATTTTTGTGATATGTATGTAAAGAAGAAAAAGAACA
>JAZUST010000146.1:0-35575 GCA_045606865.1 Bacteroidales bacterium | reverse complement strand
AAAGGTTAATGTAAAAGACATCAACAAGAACAACGTAACAACTATTTTTTTCATAACATTATCTTATTAATTCGACTACAATATTACAAAAAAATCAAATGTTTTTTATTAATTTTGCAGATATAATTTCTAAACAAAATCTATTTTATCTTGTAATCAAATTAATAATCAATCCTCATTGAACATTATGCGAATATTAGTTTTATGTACTGGAAATAGTTGTCGCAGTCAGATGGCCCATGGCATTTTACAATCTTTAGGCAGCAATTTAGAAGTTCATTCTGCTGGCACTCGTCCCGCTGAGAAAGTAAACCCAAAAACCATTGAGGTAATGAAAGAAATCGACATCGACATTTCATCTCATACTCCTCAAAACATAGACCGCTATCTTAACGAAGCATGGGACTACGTAATAACGGTATGCAGCGGAGCAAATGAAAGTTGCCCTACGTTCAGTGGTAAAGTCAAGAATCGTATGCACATCGGTTTTGACGACCCATCAGATGTTATTGGAAGCGACGACTTTGTAATGAACGAATTTCGTAGAGTAAGAAATGAGATAAAAAAAGAATTCACCAATTTTTATACGAAATATATCATGAACAACCCGCTTTTAACAAAATCTACATTGCCTTTTGGTGCGCCTCAATTTGACAAGATTGAGAACCAACATTATATTCCAGCTTTCAAGCAAGCCATTGAAGAAGGCAAGGCTGAAGTCGATGCTATCGTCAACAGCCCGGAACCGCCCTCTTTCAAGAACACCATCGAAGCCCTCGAATATGCAGGAGAATCCTTAAATACCATAAGTCACATCTTCTATAATCTTTTAGAAGCCAATACCGACGAGGAGATGCAGAACATCGCTGAAGAGATTTCACCTCTTACTACAGAATTCTCGATGTATGTTCGTCTCAACGAAGGTCTATTTCAACGCATAAAATCAGTTTACGAACTACGTGAATCATTAAACCTCGATGCTGTTGAGATGCGTCTACTTGAAAAGACTTACGAAGGCTTCGCTCGTAACGGAGCAAATCTCTCTCCCGAAGACAAAGAGACTTACAGCAAATATATGGAAGAACTTTCTTTGTTATCATTGCAATTTGGGAAGAACGTCCTCGCTGCTACCAACGCCTTCACTTTAAATCTCACAGACGAGAATGACTTGGCAGGACTCCCTGATTATGTCAAAGAACAAGCAGCTGAAGCTGCCATGAACAAAGATTTAACTGGTTGGTTGTTTGATCTCACAGCACCGAGCTTCGGTCCCTTCATGAAGTTCAGTGAGCGTCGCGACCTCAGAGAAAAAATGTATCGTCAATATAACACCCGTGCCTTTGGTGGCGAACTCGACAATAGTGAGATTATCAAACACATCGCCGAGTTACGCATCAAGGTTGCCAACATCTTAGGATATAAGAATTTCGCTGAATATCAGACAGAACGTCGTATGGCAAAAAGTCCTGCAGTTGTGGAAGAATTCTTAAACAAGTTGTTGGAACCTGCTTTACCAAAAGCCCGTCAAGAAGTTGAAGAACTCAATGCTTACGCCAAGGAAAAAGGATTTAATGAAGAGATATTAATGCCTTGGGATTTCAGTTTCTACTCAGAGAAACTACGCACCGAGAAATACGACCTCAATGACGAAATGTTAAAACCCTATTTCCAACTTGACCATTGTATCGATGCAATATTCGATTTAGCAAACAGGCTCTACGGAATAACATTTTCAGAATTAAGCGACATTCCTGTTTATCATCCTGACGTCAAAGTTTATGAAGTAAAAGACAAAGACGGTTCTCATCTTGCTTTGTTCTACGCAGATTTCTTCCCTCGAGAAAGTAAACGTGGTGGCGCATGGATGACAGAGTTCAGAGGTCAACGAATTTATGACAACATAGACGAACGACCACTTATAAGCATCGTCACAAACTTTACAAAACCGACTGCCAACACTCCGTCTCTCATCACCCACAACGAACTCACCACTCTACTTCACGAATTCGGACATGCTCTTCACGGAATCTTAACCAAAGGTAAATATGAATCCATGACTGGCACAAGTGTCGACCATGACTTCGTTGAATTACCATCTCAGATAATGGAGAATTGGTGCTTTGAACCTGAATACCTTAACACCTTTGCCAAACATTATCAAACAGGAGAAACAATACCGGCAGATTTAATAGAAAAAATCGTAAAATCACAAAATTATCAGTCGGCATACTTCCATATTAGACAGTTACAGTTCGGAATCCTAGATATGGCATGGCACACAATGACCGACCTCTTTGAAGAAGATGCTTTATCATTTGAGAAGAAAATTTTATCCTCAACCAATGTCTTACCATCAATACCAGAATGTATAATATCCACTGCATTCTCTCATATCTTCTCTGGTGGTTATTGCGCAGGATATTATTCTTACAAATGGGCAGAGGTATTAGCTGCTGACGGATTCTCACTATTCAAAGAGAAAGGCATCTTCAACCAAGAAGTTGCTACTGCGTTCAGAGAGTTACTAACAAAAGGTGATAGCATTGACGCATCAATATTATACCGAAACTTCAGAGGTCACGACCCTGAACCAGAAGCTCTCTTGAAACAACTTGGCATCATTTAAAATCTGAAAAGTATAGAATCTGAAAATCTGAGAATGTATGACATTTTCTTGTCAAAAACTTCTCGGGTTTTCAATTTTTCAGATTCAGAGATTTTGAAAACTATGCTTTAACAACGATAATATCTTTAATATTCGTGGTATATTGTCTAGATATATATTCGTTCTTAATATGCCAATTGTTATCGTAACCTTGAACCGCAATTCTGACAGTATCGCGTCCATTACGCAAATTTATCTCATCGACGATCTTGGATAATAAAGATTGTTTCTCTCTGTCGACAGTATCAAACAAACTTCCCTGCACAGAACCGTCTTCAGTGATGTTAGTAACAATGACGCCTGCTTTCTTGTAATAATAGATTGAGGCGTTAGTGTTGTCAGTTTTCCTGTTCCTTTTAAAAACCTTAACTGCCATAGAGACTATCTCTTGAATATCATTTGTAGGAACATCAAGATTTACAATTTCATTAATATAATTCTGCGGGACATCATCTCTAAAACGACTAGTGTAAGCAAATACAATTATCGTCTGACAAACAGTATGTTGTTCACGTAGTTTCTTAGAGCACATCGCTGCAAAATTAGCGATTGCTTCTTCCAAATCTTCAATCTTATTCAATCCTTGATTTGGAAAACTCCGACTTGTACAGATTGATTTCTTATACGAAGCATCTTCATCATCGATGCAACTCTCACCTCTCAGTTCTTTCCAAGTACGAAGTCCTGTTATTGACATCTCTCTCCTAACCCAACCTTCTGGTTTCTGCGTAAAATCCCAAGCAGTCTTGACACCATAATATTCCAACTTTTTTGAATGTTTACGACCAATACCCCAGACGTCGCCAACAGGAAATAGTTTCAATGCTTTCTCGCGTTTCTCGTCAGTATCAATAATGCAGACTCCTTTATAACCCTTATGTTTCTTTGCGAACACCGAAGCCATTTTCGCCAAGGTTTTCGTTGGAGCAATTCCCAAAGATATAGGAATCCCTACACCCTTATAAATAGACTTCACCGCTTTATGAGAAATTTCCAAGAGATAATCAATATCTTCCATTTCCGACAAATCAATAAAAGCCTCGTCAATAGAATAGATATTTATCTTCGGAAAGAAAGACGACAATAATGACATCACTCTTTTACTCATATCGCCATAAAGATTATAGTTGGAAGAAAAAACCGCAACTCCCTTCTTTTCTATCAAATCTCTTATCTGATAGAACGGCACACCCATTTTGATTCCCAACTTCTTTGACTCCTCGCTACGAGCGACAACACATCCATCATTATTGCTCAATACTATAACAGGTTTATATCGCAAATCTGGATGAAACACCCTTTCACAAGAGCAATAGAAATTATTACAATCAGCGAGACCAAATAGTTTCATATTATTTTCGTAATTGTTTGATAGTGTATGTCAAGACTCCCCATATAACAAAGTCATTCTCATCGGTAACCTTTATAGAATCATAATCTTTATTATGTGGTATCAACCATGCACAATTATCATTTTCATCATAACGAAACTCTTTTAACGTAAATTCACCATCAATAAAAGCTACCACAAAATCTCCATTCTTTGCCTCCAATGATTTATCTATAACAATAATATCACCGTCACAGATTCCAGCTTCCTGTAATGAATTACCAGAAACCCTCGCAAGGAAAGTTGTTTCCTTATGACGTATCAACTCACGATTAAGGTCGATAGAACCAGTAAGATAATCTTGTGCAGGACTAGGAAATCCAGCTTTAATAACAGTATCAACAAACGATACATCTATCTCTTCTGTAGAGACCTCTGATGAATACAAATTTAATTTCAAACCCATCGACTTTATCTGTTAAACCGTTTCGCAAATTCAAATAATTCCAATGGCAGATGACAATAGCCATTAGGATTTTTATCCAGATAATCCTGATGATAATCTTCTGCAGGATAAAAATTCTCCAACGGCATCACCTCAACCACAATCTCTTCCGAATATTGTTGTTGCTGTTTCAATATGACCTTATTTATCGTATCAACATCCGACTCATCTGTATAATATATTCCCGTTCTATATTGTAATCCAACATCATAACCTTGTCTGTTGAGAGTTGTCGGATCTATAGACACAAAATACACATTTACAATCATCTCGAGGGAAATTAAAGACGCATCATATTTAATATGTACCGTTTCTGCCGCCATTGTTCCACCATTACATACCATTTCGTATGAAGGGTTTTCAACCATACTATTTGCATAACCGACTTCCGTAAACGTCACACCTTTAATCATTTTGAAATAATGTTCCGTTCCCCAGAAACATCCGCCTGCCAGATATATCTCCTTAATATTATTGCTCATCATTTTCTATTTTTGATAAATGCAAAGATAACATTTATTCAAACCTGAGAAACTCAGAATCCGAAAACCTGAGAATTTTAACATCACGTTGATTCGTCGTCTTTATCAATAATTCAAAGAACCATTTCAAATTTTAATCATTGTTTGCTTCGACTGTCTCAGTCTGAAATTGCCGAAGTGCCGTCTTTAGACAAAGTTTTCCTTTTTCTATGTTTAATATATGTCAATCCCATCCCCGTCATAATCAGAAGTCCTGTGCCTAACGATGCTTCATTTGCAGGATAGTTATAATCCAAACCATGAACAGGAGGTAACATTATCAACTCACTCCATTCGTTATCATTATCCTCTCTGCGTTCATATTGATATGAGAAGAAAGCATCTGACTGTGCATTAGTGTATATATTCAATCCAAGAATTAATGTTATGAGAATATATTTTTTCATATTATTTCTTTTGTTTAAGATTTAAAGCTTAAAGTCTGGTTTTACAATTATAGGTGACTTCTATAAATAGCTTTGCATAAGCGAGTGTATCGAGTTTTGTAATTGAATTATTTAAATGTGAAATTTATACAAGTCACCTATATTTTTAAACTTTAAACATGAAACCAATTTTATTCAACAACAACCTTATGTGCTTTCATTCCATTGGCATCTGTAATTTTCACAATATAAACTCCTGTGTCCATATCAGATATATTATGTTTCACCATATTGCAAGATGTTTCTAATCTCGAGACGTTTCTTCCAATGATATCATAAATATCTATTACGCCAAGACCTTCGATATTAGTCACAATCAATTCATCGTTATTGACATAGATGTTATTCTCTGTATTGCCAATTTCACCCACAGAGTTGACGTCATATAATTTTATTACAAAACGATTGGGATTGTCGTTGCTTGTTGCAATAAAAGTATATTCATCCACGAGCATATTTGTTACATTTCCAGTCTGATTATCAACAAGATAAATATACTCAAAATCATTATTGCTTGAATTAATACTTATGTTATACTCTCCCATAGTTGTTGCCTTGAATGACAATGGTATATCTTTCACATCATCGCTGAGCTTTGCCACAGCATAGTTAATGCCATCAACAGGAAGGTATATCATCGGCACATTTTGATTTTGATGATTTATTTTCTCCAATGATTCTCCATCGTTAAACAAGATAAAGGCATTATCTTCATAGTCATTGTTTTTCACTGATATAGAGAGAACATCCATGTTTGATTTCCGAGATGGTGATGTATTGATCTTTTTAATTGTCACATCACCCTCCTGTAATGTCTTTACAAGGATACCTTGTCCTGGAGTAATAGGTATTTCATTAGAAATCTTAGCACCCCATGCTCCGCTATTTGACAATGTATAGTAACCGGTTGCAAGATTCTTATCTTCGATAGCAGCACCTTCACCTTTATAGATATTGTGAGCGAATGGATTTCCTATCAAATGAAAACCAGATAAGGTAATATCATCTGTTTTAGTGAGATAATAACTGACGTCATCACCATTAAGTTCACCTGAGAAAGACAAAGTAACGTCATATTTATTGGCATAAAGAAAACCTCGACCGGATTCTAAACTTGTGAAAATATTAGAAGACTCTTTCACATTCTGCCATACAGATGTAGGTTCATCATAACGATATAAATCATAGTTGTTATTAGTTGGAATCAGACCTTCCACATCAGACAAAGCGACATTTCCCACAAGAGGAGAACTTATGGTATACCACGCATCATTAGTAGAACCATAGCCTTCGATTTCTTTTTCTAAAGTTGCTTTTACCCCTGCATTGTTGTGAATAAGTTGTCCACCTTCTTTGATAATAAGTTTTTCTGCGTCAGCACAACCGATAAGTCCAGTAATGGTAAGCGTTGCTCCTTCTTCAATAGTGATTTTGTTTGCTACACTTACATTTTCCCAAGTGGTATTTGTCGCAATTGTCTGCGTCTGTGGAATCTCTATATTAGTACAATAATAACTTGTCCCTTCTGCTTTATAAAAATGATATGTCTGATTTTTAATATTAGTCGGGAATGATCCTGATGCTGTGAGTTTATATGCTCTCCAGTCGATGGCTACATCTCCGTCATAGTATGCACCTACAAATCTTTCTGTTACCTTATTATACAGATAATCAGGATACACCTCATCTTCAATCTGAATCGTCTTTATTTCAAAGATATTGTTATCGGTATTAGTTCCTATTCTAACAGAGTTATTATTACTACCCGAAGTACAATACAACCATGATTCCTCATCGGCATTAGGATAAATTATAATATTACCATTATCGTAATCAATATTCCATTTAATGTCATCAGGCACTGCACCAATTATCTTATCATTTGATACTGACAATTCATACGCCGTTGGTTGTCCGCTACTACCTTTAATCTGCGACATCGCATAATATCTATCATCTTTAGAGATTGCAATTATGACGGCATCTGTAGGTGAGAAATCCGTAATCTCCGTTTCTACACAATTATTATTACTTATGGAGAATACAGCATGAACAATCATATCTTCCTCAACGACAGTAGATGTCGTCATCATTACAGGAGTAACATTCACATTACCAGAAATCTCGTTTTCCGTCCAACCGCTAAAAGCGAAACCATCAGGCGCCGTTGCTATAGGAAGTTCTCCAATCTCATCACCTTTTGCCACTGACATTGTTTCCAACAGATCACCATTCTCATAGAACGATACCGTTACGGTTTCAATAATATTATAAGTAGCATTTGCAATACCGCTATCCAACATTCCATCTTTCTTAGCAAAAGCCTTGATAGTGGTTGTCGCAGACACTTCAATAGGAGAAGAATAAATTTCACTCTCTTCTGTAGGATTATCTCCATTGATAGTGTAATATATTGTAGCGCCATCTGTTTCACAACTTATACTAACATTCTGTGTTGTAGTATAATCGCCACCCACAGGATTAAAAGTAGGCAATGAGACGACAGGTGTCACCTCTGAAGATTTCACGAAAATATCCATATAGAAGAAATAATTCGTTCCGCCCATATTTGACGCCGAATTAGAGTATGGAGCGAACTTCTCATATAGTTCACCGCTGTTATATTTCCTAAAAGCAAAACTTCTGTTGGATACACCTACATTAGTGATAACAAAAGCATTATAACCCGGTATAGATGTTCCGTCTCCTGAAGTTGCTGACGCTATCGTCCAAGTAGAATTAGCTCCATTTTTAACAAAATCAGTTCCGCTAGTTCCATAACCAATCATATCACCATCAGAATTAATAAAGGTGTAATTACCACCTGACACACCTACTGTCCAACTATAATTTGATTCATTGTCAATGATTTCTGAAGGTAGAATTTCCACTCCTTCGGAGGTTGATGTGTTAAACATTACGCCTTGAGGTTTACCAGCCGCCGCATTCGTCATAGCATAATAACTCGTAACGGACAAAGAGTCATGGCGCGCAGCAAAGATAACACTGCTACCATTTTGAATTTCAGATAAATTTGTAATACGACGATAGTCGTCTTGTGCCTTGATGTTTAATCCTAATATTAAACATACGACTGTGAATAATAAACATTTTGTTTTCATAAATTTTGATAAATTTTGAGGTTTCGTTTGCAAAAATATAACGTAAAAAAGCATTTGTCAAGTTTTTTAACTTTTTTAACTTTTATGCGGGTATGTAGCAAGTTAACGGAAAAGTTACTGCGGTAAACGGACAGTTTTCAGAAGTCAACGGGATTAGATAATTCATAATGCATAATTCATAACGTATAATTATCTAGCAAGAAGCAAAATTAAAGGCATGAACTATTACATTTTTACTATCTTTGACAATAAAAATTCATTATGGAAAAGATTGAAAAATACAAATTGCTTTACGAACAAGTCAAGGCATTGATACAAACAGAGAAAGACGAAATTGCGAATATGTCTAACATCGCAGCCATCATTCATGAGACATTTAAATTTTGGTGGACAGGATTCTATCGTGTAATTAACAATGAGTTAGTTTTAGGTCCATTTCAAGGTCCTATAGCGTGTACAAGAATAGGTTATGGCAAAGGAGTTTGCGGCACTGTATGGAAAGAAGGCAAGACGATAGTTGTTGAAGATGTCCATGAATTTCCAGGACATATAGCTTGCAGCAGTGCATCAAAAAGCGAGATTGTCGTGCCGATATTCAAAGACAATCAAGTTGTTGCCGTTTTAGACATCGACAGCGAAAAGTTCGCTACCTTTGATAATATCGATAAGGAATGGCTAGAGAAAATCATTAACCTCGTGCAACCATCAATATCTTGATTTCATTCCTCCGCAATAAAGAACTCCGGTTGTTTTGGAGAAGCAAAAGTCTGCTCTATCATTGCTATATGTGAGTGATAATCAGGGTCGGTGAAAGCGATGGCTTCCGTTGGACAACTCAGACGGCAGGCTTGGCATTTGATACAGATGCCACTAAACACAGGAACTCCTCCGTCGAGTTCGATGCTTCCCATTGGGCATAGTTCCAAACATTTACCGCAGCGAGTGCAACGCTCTGAATCGCAAGATGGTTTCGCTTTAAGAAAACTAGCAGGAGCGTTTGTAGTTTTAAGCGGAGTATAGTATTTGTCGGGATGAGACTCACCAGGAACTTTGAGATCTGAAGTTTTATCATCAGAAGATGACAGTATTTTTTCAGAGACCTTAGTCGCAAAGTCTTCAAGAGCAGAGACATCTTCTTCATTAGGCCGCGACGCTCCGAGAGTGTCGCTGAACACATGACGTGTCACCATAGCGGCAGCACCAATAGGTCTCATTCCACCATCTTCCATCAAACCAACCAATTCCGCCAAAGCATTATCGTAAGCCCGATTTCCATAAGTAACAAGCGCAACAGAAAGATTTCCATTACCGTGTAAAGCATTACGAACATAATCTAACGTCTTGTTTGGTATACGTCCCGCATAGACAGGTGTCGCCCAAACAACAACATCTCCCGCATCAAATACCGGCATCACCTCGCGTTCCCTCGGCAATGTATATGAATGATATTCCACTTCGGCACATAATTTTTTTGACATCGATTCAGCAAGATGTTTCGCCACTTGCAACGTCCCTCCAGTTGGACTGAAATAACAAACCTTAATCTTCGACATAGTTTCCTGTTCCTCTTTACAATAACTTAAATTCCACATAATTAGAATACTACAAAAATACTCTTTTACTTTGATATACAAATGATGATAATAAAAAAAACATTTGGATTTTTGAAATTAAATTACAAACTTTGAAGTGTGAAATATAACGACAAACTATATGAAGAAATATCTGCTACTATCTTTTATATTATTGATTCTTAATATAAACATCTTTGCTCAAAACAATATCTCCTTAATAAAAGGGAAAGTCACTGATGAAAATGATCTTGCTTTACCTTACGTCTCAGTGGCTGTTTATCAAGACAATAAGATTATAACAGGAACAATTACCAATGATGACGGTGTTTTTACCTTGAAAGTACAGCGGTCTGATAAAGAAATATGTCTCACTTTTGATTTCGTCGGTTATGTCAAAGAAGAGATGAGACTGATTCCCGACAAAGCAACTTTCGACATCGGAGATATTATATTGAAAGAGAATGTCGTTATGCTCGACGACGTTGTAGTTTCATCGACGGCTGTCTCGCATAAATCTACTGTAGAACATACAACAATCAATGCATCTGCAAACATGGCTTCATCTAAAGGCAGCGCTCTTGACATCCTCAGCACTTCTTCTTCCGTATCTATACAAAACGAAGAAATTTCAATCCGTGGCAACAAAAACATACTTGTGCTGATGGACGGAATACCTACGACCATCACCGATTTATCGACAATACCAGCCGCCAATATCAAAAGCATCGATGTCATCACAAACCCTGATGCTTCTTACGACTCTGAAGGAACAGGTGGCATTATCAATATCATAATGAAGAAGGAAAACGCGAAAGGATTCAGCGGAGCGGCTGCGGCAAACTACGGTTTCAACCATTTCGTTACCGGAAACGCCGCCTTTTCATATAACGGCAGAAAGACTTCTTATCGTTTCAACTACAACACAAAATATGAAGACGATGTCATAAACAGCTCACTTTATCGTTTCATGAAAGAATCGGGAAATATCATTAAACAGCAGATGATTTCCGACAGATATACCTTTAACAATAACGTAAGTCTTGGCGCCGATTTCAGAATCAACAAGAAAAACACGTTGACTTTGGATTTTAGATATATGTCGCCCAAGCTTAATGTAAAACAAAATTTACATAACATAATAGAGATCAGCGATGTCGTCGAAGAGGAAAATCGGCACAATGACGTGACATGGAACAGGGATAATATTGAAGCTGTTATAATGTTCCGTCATATCATAAAACCGGATGTCTCCGACATTTCATTCAGAGGTTCTGTTTCAAAGATATGGGGAAGACGACCTTCCTATTATCATGTTGGCGATATTCTTCAAAATTATTCTAACTCAGGCGGAAGTCCTTTCATAACAAACTTTCAGGCAGACTACAAACAAAAGCTCGACAAAGGTTCATTGAGTGCGGGATTGAAGATAACTTATCGCAGCAATGACATTTATCACGATTTTTATTCATGGGAAAATGGAGAATGGATTTACTCACAATCATTCAGTAACGACCTTTTGCATACGGAGATGATACCCGCCGCATATATTATGTTTTCTTCAAAAAATATCGGGAAGTTCAGTTATAAGGCAGGATTGAGAGGCGAATACAGCATCGTGACTTTAGACAGCCGACATGAAAATATTAAGAGCGAAGATGACGACATCTTTGTTGCGCCAAGTCTTTCAGGAACATATAAGTTATCAGACAAACAAGATTTGTCACTTGCCTTCTCTCGAAGAATAGGACGTCCGACTTATCCTCAGCTAAATCCTTATATGAGCATGATAGATGCCATGACATACGAACAAGGCAATATGTATCTGCATCCCGAAAAGACATCGAAATTAGATCTGACTTATAATATTAAAGGAGAGAGATTCAATATCTTTGCTGACGCATATCTGAATTATACCACCGACTATATTTCACAAATAACAAAAGTGGTTGATGGTTTGCTTTTAACGACTTACATAAATTCGGCTTACGATATTAAGAGCGGATTTGATGTCTCAATAAAAGTTTTACCATCGAAATGGATGACAGCAACATTGAGTTCTAACACCTTTTATGTAAAGACCTGCGGACAATTAAAAGAAAACGACTACGACTTCAACATAATAGACATTGATAATGAAGGCTGGTCGAACAGTTCCAACATCATGCTTGATTTTATTCCGAGGAAGACGACGAGTTTACAGGTACAATATTTCATCATGACGCCTCAATATTATCCTCAACTCACTACATCGTTTACGCATAAGATGAATGTTGGGGTGAAGCAGAAACTACTGAAAGGAGCCTTGACATTATCGATGCTTGTCACCGATATTTTTGATACCTACAAATGGGAAGTACATTCTTTCAACAGATTATACGATTTGACAAATACAAGCAAGCAGAAAAGCAGGATGTTATGGATAGGAATCTCGTACAACTTCAATTCTTACAAACAGAACAAAGCAGAGAAATCGGGAGATTCTGAAAGGAATCTGATTAAGTTTGGTTTATAAGGAGATCTGAAGTGAACGTCAAAACAAATAAAGCAGCCTCGTCAGCTGCTTTATTTTTCTTAATATTCATCTTCGTGGAAGAAGAAGTCGTCTTTTGTTGGATAGTCTGGCCAAATATCTTCTATTCTTTCATATACTTCGCCTTCGTCTTCTATCTCTGTAAGATTTTCTATAACTTCTTGTGGCAATCCAACTCTCATCGCCCATTCCAACAATTCATCTTTTGTTGCTGGCCATGGAGCGTCTTCCATCTTTGATGCTAATTCTAATGTCCAATACATATTTTTATGGTTTTAAAATTCGGCCGCAAAATTACTATTTATATATAAAAAGTCAAGTGTTTTTTAGTAAAAAAATATTAATTTTATCTTATTGAATTACAAAATATTGAAACCATTATTTTACTTCTACCTAGCATAATATCTGTAAAAAAGCATCTCAAAATGACGCCTCGAAAAGAAAAAAATTGATTATTTATACATTATTTTGAGAAGAAAATTCACCTCGCATTCAAAGAAACATCTTCCATCTTCTCGATGGATTTGCTTGCCGTAAAGAACGAAGCCAAACTTCCTATAACTGTGATGGTAATAAAAACCAAAAGAATATCAGCAAATTCCAATGCCACAGGATATGCATCTATAACATAACTTCCGTCGCCATTACCAAGACGGATGATACCAAAATTCTGCTGTATTAAGACCGCAATAATTCCAACTACAAGTCCTAATATTCCACCAACAACTGAGATAAGAAGTCCTTCATTGATAAATATTTTCTTCACCAGATTAGTTTCCGCACCTATAGCCTTAAGCAAAGATATATCCTTTCTCTTATCTATTATCAACATGCTCAAAGCTCCTATCATATTGAAGGTCGCCATTATAAGAATAAATGTAAGTATTAGATAAACAGCAAATTTTTCCGCTTTCATCATCTTATATAACGATTCCTGCTGCTCAAATTGATCTTGTATCTTATATTCGTCACCAAGGATATTCCTTATCTCTTTCTTAATTTTATTTAAACTATTGCCCGTCGACTGCTGACTATTGACAAAGACTTCTATATCAGTACATAAGTCATCGTATTCTATTAAATCCGACAACCAATCAAACGGCGCAAGTACCATTCGCTCATCAACTTCCTGTTGCGTAGAAAAGACTTTCGTTACTAATAGATTTCCTCTGTTGAAACTATTTTCCAGATTGAATGCAGAAGCGTCACCTCTCTTCGGCACAAAAACTTGTATTGAAGAATATGGCTGATAAACATTGATTCCTAAGAAGTAAGCCATTCCTGCGCCTGGAATACCGAAATTATAACTATCGTTGCTGACGACAAATGTAGTGTCATTTAAGATTGTCCCTCTGATGCGAGAGATTCTATTGTAATCATCAGGGACTCCTTTGACTTGCCCGATTTGCTGCTTGTTGGAATTTTTAAATAAGACGTCTTCTGTTATTGTTGGAAAGACAAAATCCACGCCATCAATGTCTTTTATCTTTTCAAAAGGAAATTCGTTGATATCTATAGTTTTACCTTTTACGGCACTGATATTCAGGTCGGGAGAGAACTGGTGAATCATATCAGAAATCACCACCTTAAAACCATTAAATACCGACAAAACAAAAATCATAGCGAAAGTGGCGACACAAATACTTATTATCGAAATCCATGTGACGATATTTATAAGATTGTGACTTTTCTTCGCCAGAAGATAACGTTGCGCTATGAATGACGGAAGGTTCATTTTTTTGAACTATGAGCTATGAACTATGACTATGAACGTTTAGTCTTTTAACAAACTGTCGATTCTCTCAACATAATCCAATGAGTCGTCTTCAAAGAATTGAAGTTCAGGTATTATTCTGAGTTGATGTCTCACTCTGTCGCCCAACATCTTACGTATCGCCCTCGACATTCCGTTGACTTCCTCAACAACTTTTTTCTTGTCTTCTTGTTTTGGTCCGAATATGCTGAGATAGACGCGGGCATACGACATATCAGTTGTTACATTAACTTTGGTAACAGAAATCATCACGTTACCTTTTGTCTTTATTTCTCTCTGAAAAATTTCGCTCAACTCTTTCATGAGGAGCTTTGATATCTTTTGCTGTCTCTTTGTTTCCATGCTACAAAAGTAATAAAATTATTAAAATCTGAGAAACTGAAAACTTGAAAATATGAAAAGTCCTGAGGTTAAAACAGTGGTCTATATATTTTTTCAATTTCTTAGATTCTCAATTTCTCATTCTTTATCTTTAGTATCCATCAAAATCGTCACTGGACCATCATTGATGAGACTAACTTCCATCATTGCTCCGAATTCTCCACAAAGGACTGGACGTCCGGAGATGTATGCAAGACGTTTAAGGAATGCCTCGTAAAGAGGTATCGCTTTTTCGGGGCGAGCCGCTCTTATGAAACTCGGACGGTTGCCTTTCTTCGTCATGGCATGAAGCGTAAACTGACTCACAACAAGAAAAGAACCTTCAATCTGATTGATGTCTAGATTCATTGCATCATTCTCATCTGAGAAGATACGAAGTTTCGTCAGTTTGTTGCATAGATATTCAATGTCTTCTTCTGTGTCGGCGTCTTCTATACCGAGCAGAATCATCATTCCTTCATTTATTTTTGAAATCACTTTTCCGCCAACACTCACCGATGCTTCGGAAACTCTTTGTATTACAATTCTCATTTTTCTTATTTTGGACAACCGTCAACGGTAAACAGTTGTAGTTTATATTGCAAAAATAACATATAAACCTATCTTTGAAAAATAAAAAAACAATAATTGATAAAAAAATGTTATCTTTGCCAAATTATGGTAGAATGGCACGTTTGTGCTGTTTTATTTTTTTGAAAACAAATAAGTATGCAATTATTTTATAGAAAGTATGGAGACCCTAAGAATAAACCAATAGTTGTGATTTTTGGTTTGTTGGGCGTTTCCGAGAACTGGGATTTTTTTGGAAAGCGTTTTGCAGAACTTGGATATTATGTTTTGGTACCTGACGTAAGAAATCATGGTCAGTCGCCACATTCCGATGTTTTTAATTATGATGTTCTAGCGGGCGACATCAAGCAGATGATCGACGAAGAAAATATAAAGAAATGTTATCTCTTAGGTCATAGTATGGGCGGTAAGATTGCGATGCGTCTAGCATTCGACTATCCCGATATAGTTGAGAAACTTGAGATCCTTGACATCAGTCCACGCGCATTCGACCATCCTATGGAACACGTAGGTTTCATTTCCGCAATGTCGAGAATAGACCTCTCAAAAGTTGAACATCGCTCTGATGTTGAAGCGGAATTAGCTAAGGAAAATTACGAAAGACGACTCCTTCTTTTCTTGTTGAAGAACCTTTCTTACAGTCATGAAAATGGTTATAGATGGAAACCTTATCTCGACGGCATCGCAAAAAATATTGCCGAGATAGGAAAAGGTTTTGACGAAAAATATCATTACGACGGACCTACATTATTTGTAAGAGGTGGTCAGTCTGATTATATTATCGACAAAGATTATGAAGTGATGAGACATCATTTCCCTAATTATGAAATGGTTACCTTGCCGGAGTCGGGACACTGGATTCATGTTGACGACCCGGAAGGTTTCAATAAAGCAACAGAAGATTTTTTCGTAAAAAATAAATATATCATAAAATCAGAAAACAGATATGATACCAGAGAAAGGAAAACTTATTGAAGTCTTGAAGGAGGTTGTATATTTCCCTAAAGGCGACAATATCATCAACTTAAAAATGGTTGACGATATTGAATTGAAAGAGAACCTGATTCGTTTTCGTCTTTTATTTGAAAAGGTTGACGACGAGAAAAACCAATTCCTCATCGATACAGCAACACAGATGTTGAAAAATGCTTTCGGTGATATTGAAATCGATATTATTCCCGCATCACAAGAAAACGCCTTGTCAAAGGTAAAACATATTATAGCAGTAGCTTCCGGTAAAGGCGGCGTTGGAAAGTCAACAGTTTCTGTTAACCTCGCCATCGGACTCGCTCTTCAAGGAATGAAAGTTGGTTTGCTCGATGCCGACATCTACGGACCATCAATCCCGGTTTTATTCGGCAACGAAGAAACACGTCCTTTAGGATATGATCGTGATGGTAAATCTTATATGATTCCTATCGAGAAATACGGCGTCAAAATGTTGTCTATAGGTCACTTGGTTGACAAAGAAATGCCTCTCATCTGGCGAGGACCTATGGCATCTAACGCATTAAGTCAGCTGCTCCTCGATACCGACTGGGGCGAACTCGACTTCTTGGTTGTTGATATGCCTCCTGGAACAGGCGACATCCAACTTTGTCTAGCACAGAACTTTACATTGTCAGGATCTGTTATCGTGACAACACCTCAGAGAGTTGCCCTCGCCGACGTACGTCGCGCCGCCAATATGTTCCGTCATGAAGGCGTCAACGTACCTATCTTAGGTCTCATTGAAAATATGGCTTACTTCACACCTTCCGACATGCCTGAAAAGAAATATTACATCTTCGGCAAAAATACAGGCAACGAGTTCGCTAAAGAATTAGACCTTCCTCTATTGGCACAGATTCCTATCGACGAAAATATCTCTGAAGCTAACGACAAAGGAACTCCATTCTCTTTCAATGGATTCTCTCCTGTGGCAGCAGCATTCGAGAAACTGGCTAAGAAGATTGTAGATATGTTTTGAATAAGTTTAGAGTTGTTAGTTTAGAGTGTAGAGTAGTTGCAAGTTTATAAGTGTTAAGTTTACAAGTTTATCAATCCTGTGCTTTAAATCTTTAAATAAAAAAACAAGCAACTCCTAAACTCTAAACTATGAAACTACCCTAAACTCTACACCATAAACTATAAACTTTAATAATATGGAAAAACATGAATTGATTCAAAAGATAAAGAACATTCTCGTTCAGGTGAGACCTTACCTCGCCGCTGACGGCGGTGGAGTTGAATTCGTCGACCTTACGGATGATATGGTTGTCTTGGTGGAACTTACGGGAGCATGTGGCAGTTGCCCTCATAGTACAAGAACACTAAAGAACGGAATAGAGAAAACAATAAAAAGCATTCTCCCAGAGATTAAAGCTGTGGAAAACGTAAAGTAATTTTTATTAACCCTGAACCATGAACAATGAGCTACAAACCAAAATAGTTCATAGCTCATTGTTCATAGCTCATTGTTAAAATCATACATCAAATATCGTCTTAAATCACAAGGAAAATTCAGGTTGCATTCGCCTTTCGTCTATGATTTTTATGTAAACGTTTTAGATAAAATGAATCATAAAAACTGGCGCGAGGAACTGAATGACAAACTGAATTTTTTTTTATCAGACAAAAATGATGTGTTCCTGGAAAATGATGACGTTATAATAAAATATGACATCCATAGTTCAAAGATAAACGAGAAAGAATGGAACGAGATGATAAAAGACAAAGATGTGAATTTAAGCATCGACTGCTATCGTTTCGGACTACTTTTTAAAATGAAAAGAAAAGAAAAACAACACTTTATTTTAGAATTTTGAAATAAGAAACTTAAAAACTATAAACTTTCAAACTACTATAAACTATTAACTTTATGAAGATATACACAAAAACAGGAGATAAAGGCACAACGTCATTGATTGGCGGAACACGTGTCAATAAAGACGATGTCCGTCTCGAAGCATACGGAACTTTCGACGAGTTAAGCGCGTTTGTTGCTGTATTAAGCGACTCTGAAGGCGTTGAGCAACATCATATTGAAGTAATGGACAGAATACAATCATGTCTTTTGATTCTCGAATCTTGTCTCGCGTTAGAGTCAACGGTCAACGGACAACAGTCAACGGTCAAATACATTCCGCAATTGACTGATGACGACGTTACATTCTTGGAATCTGAAATAGATGCTATGAATGCCGAGTTGGAACCTATGAAGAGTCTTATCATCCCTGGAGGCAACATATTATCATCAAGAGCGCATGTTTGTAGAACCGTATGTCGCAGAGCGGAACGCCGACTCGTGGAAATGGGTAGAGAATATGAAGTGGACGACGTTATAAGAAGATTCGTCAACCGTCTCTCCGACTACTTTTTCACACTCTCACGTCTCTTTATGAAACAAGCAGGCATAGAAGAAAAACCTTGGAAACCAAAATCATTTTAAAATCTGAAAAACTGAAAATCTGAAAAACTGAGAATCTGAGAATCTGAGAATTATCAGGTTTTCAAGTTTTCAGTTTTTCAGATTTTAATTTTTAGACAACTTCCTCGTCAATTCGATAAATTCTTGAACCGAAAGTTGTTCAGGTCGTTTGTTGAAAATTTCATCTTGAATTATCTCTTGTGGGATGAGACTTCTCAACGAGTTGCGCATCGTCTTTCTTCTCTGGTTGAAAGCTTGTTTCACCACTGTCACAAATAATTTCTCGTCGCAGTCTAATTGCGTCACATTATTACGACGCATTTTTATTACCGCCGATTTTACCTTTGGAGGAGGATTGAACACGTTCTCATGTACAGTAAACAGATATTCAATGTCGTACCATGCTTGTAACAAGACGCTTAATATTCCGTAAGTCTTGCTTCCTGGTCCGGCAGCGATACGTTCAGCGACTTCTTTCTGAATCATACCGACAACTTCATCAACCTGATTTCTATATTTCAGGACTTGGAAAAAAATCTGACTGCTGATGTTATATGGGAAATTACCGATTACGCCGATTTTCTCTGTCGCGAATTTGCTTAAGTCAGTCTTCAAGAAATCGCCATGAATGAGATTGTCGCCCAGTTGTGGATAAACGTTTTTCAAATATTCAATCGACTCTGTATCAATCTCCACTACACGAAGTTTCTCCAGATTTTCTTCGATGATATATTGTGTAAGGACACCCATACCAGCTCCGACTTCCACAATAATATTAACATCGTTCGACATTGCATCGACAATTTTTCTAGCGATATTCAAGTCGACAAGAAAATGCTGACCTAATGCCTTCTTAGGTCTCACCAGATTATTATACGATTGATTCTGTTTATCCATTGTTAATTTTAAATTTTCTATCATTAAGACGCCACAGGGGTGACGTCTCTACTACATTAATTTTAAATTTTCTATCATAAAGACGCCACAGGGGTGACGTCTCTACTACATTAATTTTCAATTTTCCATCATAAAGACGCCACAGGGGTGACGTCTCTACTACATTAATTCTCAATTTTCCATCATAAAGACGCCACAGGGGTGACGTCTCTACTACATTAATTTTCAATTTTCCATCATAAAGACGCCACAGAGGTGACGTCTCTACTACATTAATTCTCAATTTTCCATCATAAAGACGCCACAGGGGTGACGTCTCTACTATATTAATTCTCAATTTTCCATCATAAAGACGCCACAGAGGTGACGTCTCTACTACATTAATTTTCAATTTCACGCAGTCGTCTATAAGCATTACGTGCCTGTGCCACATAAACGCTCGCTGTATATTCGTCGATGAGTTTGGCGTAGCATTCCATCGCTTCATCTTTTTTGTTCAAGATTTTTTCCAATAGAATTGCGTCTTTCAATAAAGCGTCGTCTGCCATATAACTGTCAGAATAACCTTGATATATGCGTTTATATAGACTGTCTGCTGTTTCAAATTCTGAGTTGTCGTATGCTATCTGTGCCTTACGCATCAAGAGATAAGGCATACTATATTCGTTTGGATTATATGTGTTTACCGAGTCGAGCATCTGATTTGCGAGGTCGTAACGTTTTTGATAGATGTAGAAATCTGCTTTAGCGAGACGTTGCAAGGCGATAGTGTCGTATTCTAAATTATCTGTTATGACGAGTGATAATGTCATCGCGTCGTTGGCGATAAGTTTCGATGTTGCTGATTTCAAGATATTCAAAACTGCCAATGCCCAGTCGAATTCACCGATATAATAACGTAATTGAGCATTCTTGAAACGTGCCTCGTGACCGATAGGTTCTTCTTTCATCGATTTGTCAACTTGACTATAAAGTAAAGTGGCTTCCCAAACTTCTTCATTAAACAGATAAATATCGGCGAGTTTCATTTTCAACTTTGCCTTATTGAGTCGAGAAATATTAAGTTCCAATGTATTATTTAATAATTCTATTGCTTTCTCAGTTTCGTTAAGTCTGAACGCAAGAATATCAGTGCGTATAATTAATATAGGTATAGTCTTGTCGTTGATTCCTAATTCCAGACATTCGTTCTCTATTCTTTTTTCTAACTCTGAACTATCATATTCCGAGTTAATGTATTCCACCTCAGTGAGTCCGACTACTGCTTCAGGATAGAATGCTCCTTCTTTTGATTTATTGATAAGATATTCGTAAGCAGTGATAGCGATATCATATTGTTCATTATCGCGAGCTATTCTTGCGAGATAAATAATATCCCATTCTCTGTCGTCAAAACGTTTATCTATCGCTATCTCTTGATTTAAAGCGATCTCATAATCTTTTACCTGAAGAGCATACCAAACCAAGAGTTCAGCAAACATCACATTTTCAGGATTGTCTTGCGTCTTTTTCAGGAGAGCGAAACGCATATCTTCGGTGACAGACCCGTCGACATCATATCTTATCATAAAACCAAGTCTGGATTTAACGGTCTCATAATCGTCAGGTTCGTTTTCCAAGTGAAGAAGGTAATTCTCTGTTGACTTTTCAAAATTCATCATCGACTGATAAGCAAGAGCCTTTTCCATAAAAAACTTATAATTTATGGACTCAACATTAGCACCTCTGTCATACAACATTATCGCATACTCATCGAAGTCTTTAGCACGTAAGGTGTTGGCCACTTGCATAAAGACACTTTTATCTTCAGGAAGTTCGTTGATTAATTTCTTAAGATTCTTATCTACCTTCTCGATATTACCTGTTTTTTGATATACGTAAGCAAGGTTAACCTGAGCACGCCACTTGTTTGTCGTATTATCTTTTTTTATGAACGACTTAAGAGACTTTTCAGCTTCTTCATAATTCTCAAGATGAATCAGACATTCAACATATTGAGAGAAGTAATGATAATAATTATACTTTGAATAAAGATTGATATATAAATCAGCGGCTTTGTCGTATTCTTTATTATTATAGAAAGAACGCGCCAATTGTTCGTCTACTTGTCGCGACGATTGTTGTGTTTGTGCCTGCTGATTACTTTTCACACCTCGCTGGGGCAACGGAACTTGTGCCTTCAACGA
Organism: Bacteroidales bacterium; assembly: GCA_045606865.1. Classification (GTDB taxonomy): domain Bacteria; phylum Bacteroidota; class Bacteroidia; order Bacteroidales; family F082; genus Limimorpha. The sequence continues at coordinate 13,665 of JAZUST010000146.1, read as the reverse complement.
TGATGTCGTCAAAAACATCAAAACAAGAAAAGTATAAAACAATCGTGATAATTTATTCATCTTAGACTATTGTTTTACAATATCTTGAATTACCTTACCTTGTTTTTCAAAACGATCGATGAAATAATCCAACTTAGCATTTAACATATTTACCGCTTTTTCTTCTGAATTGAGATATTCTTCTCTTTGGGTTCCGTCGTAAAGACCATTTCTAAAATCGTCTTTAAGATTGCTAAGTTGCGATTTTGAATATTTTATCTCCTCTTCGATGGTAGGTCTCTCATCTTCATATTGTTGAAGATATGCACGAAGAAGTTGCATTTCCGGTTTAGGGTTGTTATCATTTCTCAACATCTCATCAAACTCCATACAGTCGTCGATGAGATTATTGAAAGCGGTTTCTGTCTCTTGGTATTTCTTCTCTATCTTGGAAATTTGTTTTTCCATTATATTAATACGTTTCATTGACGGCTCGCTACAAGCCATCAATGAAAACAGTATCAATATTATACTTATTTTACTTAATAATCTCAAAGCCTGTATATTTTTGGAGCGCCTTAGGAACTCTGATTCCTTCTTCGCACTGATTATTTTCCAACAATGCTGCCACTATACGAGGCAATGCCAATGCACTTCCGTTCAATGTATGAACGAGACGGATGTTACCGTCTTTATCTTTAAATCTGAGTTTCATTCTGTTAGCTTGGAATGTCTCGAAATTAGATACGGAACTTACTTCAAGCCAGAGTTCTTGTGCTGCCGACCATACTTCGTAGTCGTATGTCATGGCAGATGTGAAACTCATGTCACCGCCACAAAGACGTAACACTCTGAAAGGCAATTCGAGTTTACGTAACAAGTTGGCTACGTGTTCTTTCATCGCTTCCAATCTCTCGTAAGAAGTGTCAGGATGAGCAATTTCAACTATTTCGACTTTATCAAATTGATGCAATCTGTTAAGACCGCGCACTGTCTTACCCCAAGAACCGGCTTCACGACGGAAGCAGTTGGAATAAGCCACATTTCTCAAAGGAAGCTGATTTTCTTGAACTATCTTATCGCGGAAGATATTTGTCACAGGCACCTCTGCTGTCGGGATGAGATACATATTATCCAAAGGCACTGCATACATCTGAGCCTCTTTATCAGGAAGTTGACCTGTTGCGTAAGCTGATGCTTCGTTAACAAGGATTGGAGGTTGGATTTCGTAATAACCTGCAGCGATGGCTTCATCGAGGAAGAAATTGATGAGAGCGCGTTGCAATCTTGCGCCGGCACCTTTATAGAATGGGAAACCTGCGCCGGTTACTTTGTTACCGAGTTCGAAGTCGGCGAGTTGATATTTGTTTAAGAGATCCCAATGAGGGACAGCGCCTTCATAAAGTTTAGGCATTTCACCTTCTTGACTGACGATGAGATTGTCGGCTGCTGTTTTTCCACAAGGGACATCGAGATTAGGAGTATTAGGAATCTCGACGAGTTTATTCTGAAGTTGAGTCTTTATCTCTTCAGCGCGTTCGGCGAGGACTTTGGTTTTCTCTTTAAGTTCTGTATTTCTCTTTTTGAGTTCGTTAGCTTCTTCTGCCTTGCCTTGTTTATATAGTTCGCCTATTTTTTTTGCGAGCATATTGGCTTCAGCGAGAGTCTCATCATTTTCTTGTTGTACGGCACGACGTTCATCATCTAATTGAAGAACTTCATCTAATAATTCAAAGCGAGTAAAATTCTTAATACTCAAGCGTTTGATAACTTCTTCTTTATGTTCTCTTATATAAGATACTACTAACATGATAAAATTAATTTTGTATGCAAAGATAAAAAGAATTTGCAAGATAAAGGCATGATTTCGGGAAATAATGCAATCCGTTGGAAGATTGAATGATACGTCACGAAGTTCCTTGGATAAGATGTGGTGGTGAATAGCATTTCCATATAATGATTTTCGTGACAAAAACTCATTCAATAAAAGCAGATTACAGATGCAATATTTACAGAAAGCATGATTATAATTCCTGATAATTAAAACACAATAGTCATCAAACGATAACATGTATTATTCACAATCCATATTCATAGTTATTAAGTCCTTAACAATGGTATCGGCATTTTTTCGAGCTTCAGCAAATAATATGTATACAATCGAGATTCCAACCACCAATGAGCCAATTATTATTAAAATGGTATTCTTACAAAAAAAGTCACAAACAGAACAAGCATTACAAATTCTTGCTATTATTATCAATCCCCAACTAAGCAATACATTACTGGCAAGTCCTTCATAAACAGCTGTCATAACCCATAACCTGTTATAATGTTCATAACCTTTCAAGTCTTTACCATTTCTAAGATTAGCCCAATATTGGCAAAATAATTTATCTATTTCTTTCTCCTCATATTTTTTGCATATTCCATATTCTTCAAACAACGAATATTTTCTGTCTTTTTGTTTAAACATATCCTGTCGTATAAATCTACCTAATGCAAACATTATAAGCCCTAAAATGTATATGACAATAAGAGACTTCCACCAATTAAGGTCATCTTCTAATGGTGTAAAATAATTATTTTCATTAAGTGACATAAATATGTATATCTGAATGAATGCGACTGCTCCTGAGATAAAATATGAGAAGTCGAAAATGCAAAATACATCCGCTATCTTGCCAAAAATCTTATTAAATATTATTTGCATAAATTATAGTTCTTATGTATTAATAACCAATTATCTAAACATCGTATGATTCATCTGATGAGAATCTATATATCAAAGCATTTTTATTGAGTTTTTCAATTACTTCCAATGCTTTGTTCCTGCTTATTTGATGAACATATATGAGATTACAATAAATATTGACATATTCATTGTAAATGTTTGTAGCGAAAATACCAGCATCATCGGTGCCCACAACGATAGGAGGTATAGGCTTATTCTCACTTTCCCATCTAACCCAATTCCACAGATGGTAAGAATCATAAGTATGATGATGTCCTATTCTCACATTACTCGTAGGAAGTGTCTCTATAACAATGTCTTTTTCATGTAAAAACTTTAATACCAATAATTGTAAAGATTCCAATTCTGTTTCATTGAAAAATTCCGTCACATTTACTTTTATTATCTTATTGTATTTAGATCTATAATTGGGACAATGATATCGATGAAGCAGTTCTATTCTTTCATCCATCTGCTCGTTCTTATTATCTTTATCACAACCACAAGAATTATCAGAATTGAGTTGCAATACCATAGCCACATCGCACCATTCATCATTGTCATATACTGGCAGACATTTCGCATTTTCTTTTGTTCCAGCAAATACATGTAACGGACATAAACGCCTCAGTTTCCACACTTCACTTATCAATTCAACGGAACATGAATGCTTGTAAATGTTATAATATAATTCATGTATCTTTATAGCCAGCTCGTTGATTTTATGTTTTAACGTTTCTTCCCTATCTTCAACGATGAGATTATATGCAAACACCAAATCATCAAGATATTCCCCTTGGTACATAAAGATAAATTTACCGACATTCTCCATCCATATTTCAGGAGACAATCCTGCCGCTGTAGCATGTCCAATTCTATCACCATAGCTAAGGTTTAAGAAATCGACAGCTTCGTATATTCTTCTTAATCCGCCAATCAGATGATAGAAATCTTCTCCCGCATGATAAGTAAAATGACGGAATCCTTTTCTTTTAAGATAACGATATGTAGGAGCAAACACTTCAGGCGAAGCATCAAACTCACTTGCTGCTGCATCTATACCTACAACATGTTTAACTCCAGGCGAATTGTGTTCTTTCATCAATGAAAGTATGTACGCTCTCTTCCATATATCTTTGCGCAGATTCTCATGCCTGATTATGGTAGTACCATCATCTTTTCTTTTTATAAAATGTGCTATCAGTTTTAGCTCAGGTATCTTTATTGGAATCTGTTTAGAATCCTGACATAAAAAATCACTATCCTTGCAACATTTGCTCAAATCACATTTATCATCTAACAGACATTTAGTGTTCTTGCAACAACAATTCTTATTTTGTTCATTACATAATAAACATTTGATATCATCCCAGCATTTTTCCCAACCTTGTTCAATATCTTTGATTAGCTTTATATTATCAAATTCGGTTTGTTTAGGGGAAAAACGGCCTTCCACAAATGCGATGTTACGACCTTTATTACCTTGTAATTGCAAGAATCGTGTCTTATAGTCGGTATTTTCACAGCTATAACGAATATCGTTTACAGTATGTTTCTGAAATTCTTCAAAGCCATAATCATGTTTCTGTTGTACAAGTAGCCTGTTGAATAAGCCAAGGATAAGTAGGTAGAAGTGAAATGCTACCGCCACATTATCTTTAGGATGAGCTATCAGATAACTAAACACTAATACATACATAAGTCCTTCTATGTACAAAGGCGTATCCTTATATTCATTACCGACAAGATATGTAAAGAACGGATTATCTACGCCATCATTTAACTTGTCATTACCATTAACAAATGAATATATTATATCATTAAGATCGAGATTAAAATTAAGATCAAGACAACCACAGTTAGTATCTTTAAATATAACATAGAACAGATATTGTCGTATTCTTCTTGCAGACAATAACAATTGTTCCAATCTCATTGCATCCATAGGGGCAAAATCTTGTTCCATTTGTTCAAGAGAAAGACTGTTTTGATTTACCGATTCATTATATAACTTCCTAACCTTCTGAGGATGAAACAACAAATGTTGCCAAACGATATCGGTCTCTGTAGAACCGTTCAGATGTATATGCAAGTCATGGAATCCATTATATTTATCAACTATATGTTTTATTTCAGGGATATATGGATATGGCAATGCTGTGAATCTTACATTAGGCAGAATATATCTTTTGCAATATTCTCTTATTTCTTCAAAAGAAGAATTTACACATAATGGTTTTTTAGTTTGCAAAAGAGCCATTTGCAGGATTAATGGAGGCATGCAGGTTATAAGTTCCTGCCACGAACCTTGCATTTCCTGTTTTACATAAATGCGGTTGTTGTTTATCTCCAGATGCTCATCGGCAAGATTATACAGACCTTTGGTAAGTAATTTAGGTATGGTATCTATTCCTTCGTCACCTACAAAGAACTCCTGATTAAGTCTGTAATAATGATCCGGAACGTTTTTATCTTCATCCCGCAAAAGCAACAGCAACCGCCGTTCTATATCTTTGAACGACGGTGCTTTACAGCCCAGATATTCGTTAAGCGAGATACTATCTGCAAGCAAGTTCCTTATGATGGAGTTTGTAATCATTTATTACCAATAAATATCTTTACTCTTTACTTTTTTTTCTATCACCTCATCCCAAGTACTGCATCCTTCACATAGTTCTATCAGTTCCTTTATCTGATTATCTATTTTGCCAGAATTATCAAAAATAATTTTAAGTTTTTCATTGATATTCAAACTACCAATCTGTAATAGTTCTATTGGTGTTTTATAAATATGCTTGATCTCCATTATCGTTTCTTTAATTTTATCTTTAGCTAACAACAGTTTTTTCTTTTTATTTTTTGATGACTTTCGAACATTTTTACCAGAAACATTTACGTTCTTCAATTCGTTATATACTGAATTTTTATTGAACCAATTAACTATTGCTTCATTTTCAGTTTCATTAGCACCTACAATAAAACACCTATTATAAATATCAAGACACCATGATATTTTATTTAAAATAGTGGTCCCCTTATTATTTTTAGATGATTCCTTTATATCTGGTTTTAGTTCTGCCTGTCTAATTTCATTCTGCATTTCGTTATTATTCGGGTTAAGATAAAGCAGGAATAATGGACATGCCAATAACCATCGAGAGAATTCCATTTGATTATTTATCTCCTCTTCAGTACATGTTTGCTGTAAACAAGCTATTTTGTCTAAATTAGAAATAAATATAGTTTCCTTCTCTGCAGGATTGTTGTTTGATAAATTAAAGGTCTTTAAATTCTCTTTTGCATCCTCTACAAGAACTGAATTCATAACTATAACGATACGTTTATGCACTGCATCACCGAGATCAACATTATCATAGGATGATTCCTTATTATCCAAATTTCTCATTGCGTAAAATGCCCTTGTAGCAATTTTACCAATTAAATGCGGAGGCACACATTTTGGATTTTTTTTCATCCATTTACAAAGTACCTTTGCCAGAATTTTATCATCATCATCAATTTCATCCTCAATATTATCATATATCGTTTCTTGGTCTGTGGAGTCCGTGGCCTTTTCAAATGCAGGCATTACATTGTCTTTTATCTGAGATAGCTCTTTTAGTAAAATATGGATTTCATCTATGATTTCTTTTTCAGAACAGTTCTTGTCCTTTATTATAACATTGTATCGTTTAAGCAATTCTACAATTGTTCCCAATAAAGTGTAAAATGAATACAATATAATAGATTGTTGTTTATGAGCAAAAGATGCTATTGACATAGGGAATGACACAACTTGTCTGCTTATCGATGTTTTTACAGAAAAAATCCGATCGATTTTATCTTGTGCTTCTATCGAAGGTCTATTGACCAAACCTTTAAGTACCAATATACCTCCCCATGGAGTTTTAATATCACCACCTTTATTATTATTCAATGTAGCTCTAATATATGTTGACATATAGCTACATATATCTCTATACACCTTATTCTGCCCTATAAAAGAGTATTCCGCCAGACCTTCAATCGTAGGGATGAGTGTGGAGCTTTTTTTCGAATCACTGCGATAAGGCATTATTGTAAGCAGATTCTTTATTGTCGCAATTGTTATCCAATATTCAAAAAACATTGACGGATTGCTCTTTGAATGTGCCACAAACATTGTAAATAACGAGAAAAGAACTGCATTATAATTTGCAGAACCAGATGTAGGCAATAATTGATATGTCTCATTTAGAAGTTCTTTTTTGAATAAAAATTCATGAGCTATATAACAAAAATCTTTGGGTTGTGATTTTGCCTGCTCAACGTCAACTCCTGATTCATACATATCACTAATAAAGGAATCTGTAATGTTTAATATTTCCAAACTTTTATCACCATTATTCTTAATGTCCTCAAATTGCTTAAGCAGTTGGATTTGCGTTCGTAATGGTAATCCTAACAGATAAGTAATTACAGCATGAACTTCATATTTGTTTTGAAGTCCTAATGCGTTTAATCTATCAGTATAATATTCATATATTTTAACATTATCCTCCCTATCTTTCCCTAATTTATCTTTACCATTTATTTTGATTTGAATTTCATCATCGTTAATTTTTTCACCAATTGTCAGCAAATGGATACGGTATGGGGCCTTCATGATTTTCTGCATATATTGCCCTTCTATCTCTGTAACAATTTCGTCAAATTTTTCTATTCTTTTTAGCTTTTCACCTTCGTAAGTCAATAGTTTATCGCCAATAATATCCCATTGCTGTTTACGAATCGACTTTGAGAATAATTTTATATCACCGCTCAATAGTGTTATTATTCTGGGAGAAGTGAGATATTTCCTCAATGTTTCAAGTACTTTCCATCCATTATTGAAATTGACATCTATATCATCAAAAGCAATAAGGAAAGCTTGTTTTCCCAATATTTCAAGAGCTACTTTTACAATTTCATAAAAGTTTTCTTCTAGTTTCTTTGCTGCATTTACTGCATTCAAACCTTTTTTCATTACATGCTCAGGGTCATCCCAATTCGAATACGGAGAACCGGTATCTATGTCTATTGAAGGAAGACCAGCCGCCAATTTCTTTAATTTGTTTTCCCAACATTTTCTTAGTTGGTAATCTTTGCAACAAGGATTACATTCTTTCCTGCGGATGGCATTTTCGACCTTATCTTGAATTAATGAAATTAATGTCAGAAAAATGTGACCTTTTTCTTCAATGAGCGTTGGATCAATAAGTTCTATGACTTCAACATCATTGTTATTTTCATAGTTTTTAAGAATATTCATCAAGAAAGAAGTCTTTCCGCTGCCTCTTGAACCCAAGATTGTTATGGTATCATTAAAACGATTTTGTCCGTCACAATTTTCATCTTTTAACTCTCTTACATTCTTTATTTTATCATTAATTAGGGCTATTACCTTCTTAAATTCTGCTTTATGAATTATATTACTTTCTTCAAAAGAACGTGAATTCATACTCTCAGTCAAGTCAATGATAATTTTTTGTCCTTCAGCGGTTTTGTTATTGTCTTCCATTTCAAAAAAATTATGTGTTTAAATTTTATTCCATTAGAAATGCTGTAAGGACGCCGCATAGATAAACCAAACCACGTCCCTACCCTAATTATCAATTTTCAATTCAATTGAGACGCACCAATTACATATTGTTTATTTTTATAGGTGTAATATGTCACGTCTCTACCAATTGTAAATTGTTAATTGTTAATTGTCAATTGTTATTCTACTTCACCCATTTCCCTTCCTCAACCATCTTAATTCCTAATTCCTCATTCCTCATTCCTAATTTCCAAACATACGTTCCACTCTTCCAACCCGAAGCATCTACACTCGTTACATCATCTGTAATTTCCTGTTGATGAACCATTCTTCCTTGCATGTCATAAACCTGCAAGGTGCAGTTGCGCAATGAAGTCCTTATATTCATCATGTCTCCTCCTGGATTAGGATAAGCGACAGCAAGATGAAGATTATGAGCGTGCGCTTCTTCGATGTTATCAGGATCAAATGCTGATGCGGGGAATTTGGTGATATAATAATAATCGGTATCAGAATTAAGATCATCTGCATAACCACAAATTATAACACCCTGATCTTCTGTAATGTGAATGCTGAATACACCCGTAGCAATTTCTTCATCTTCTGAAATATCATAATATAATGTTGATATATTGCCAAACTCACTATCCAGACGTTCAATCATAACATACGAATTTGACGGAGTTACATACCCTTTACACAATTGGTAAGTAAAGAAAATCGTATTGTCATCTGCTATGTCAACGCCACAATAAGTAGCACTTGCATCCCAATCTTGCGTACCTCTGTGACAGTATCTTTCTATTGTAAGATTATCGGATACAGTATTGATGTCGTCATTTATCTCATATAATCTACAATCATTATACCTGTTGCTTCCGTCAGTACCATCTTTGTCTGAAACAAGATAGGTTGTATTATGGTCACTACGTTTTACCGCTATATTGTATAAATACTCGCCTGGATATCCACCACAGTTTTTGCAGTCAATGTACTTCGTCATTATATAATTAAAATCCAAATCATAATATTTTACAGATCCCTGTACAAAAGCACTTTCGCCTCCAGCCCTATCGAAAGAATAGTACATATAATGACTGCCTGTTTTTATTATTTGATTTCTACGGTGACTTGTTTGCCATGATCCGCCACCAGCCCCTAAATCATATCCTTTCTTATTTAAAAACTCACCATCAAAATTCATTCTAAAGAAAAACAATGAATCATTGCCTCTATAATCTGGACTTTTGCTGACACTTTTGACGTATGCACCAACTATATCTCCTTCATCTTCAAATGCAGAGATTATAAATATGTTTCCACTTGTTTCATTTGGCCACATCTCCCACATAAGGTCACCTCTAAATTCAAAAGTGTCTATAGGATAGCTATGTTCGTAACTTTTTTCAACCTGGAGATTTTCATCCAATTTGTACAAGCCGATTATGGCGTCGGTTGGAGGATTGTCAAAATTTTTAAAATAATTGAAATATGTATAATCATGGTCTGGTCCAAATGTTGTTAAAGCAAACAAATCTCCTTCGCTGTTTTCAAAAAGAAAAGGTGCTCTTGATGTTCCTAAATATCCTTCCTTGTAGATATAGTTTTTTGAAAGTTCAGTTCCATCGGATGAGATTTTTACCACGCCTGGGTGTCCAGAATAAAAATCACCATAACCACTTCTGTAATAATAACAAGAAGGGACTCCTATATTGCCGTCTGACAACTCTTTTACTTCAAAGAAATTCGTACATTCATAATCGTCATTATTATATTCAAAAACATTCTCCCATTCTTGTGAAAAAGCATTAGCTCCCATAAATAGAGCTAATGCCAATGTTACTAAAATATTTTTTGTCATAATGAATTAGTTTACTGGTGTATTATTACCATCATTTGCATTATCAATCCACGAATAATGTCCATATATAGCTGTCAAAGTGTATAAATATACAGGTCTTTTACTAACATTATCATAAATCACATGTGGATCAATTATACCTTTGAGATAAGGGAGATGATTGTTAGGACTATAATGATATTGTGAGTTAATATAGATATGTGTACTATAAATTCTATTATACATCCCATTTGACTCATCATCTTCTATACAGATGTCTTCAGGGTTCAAGTCACCTCCTATACAAAATATCCAAAACATATTAAAAATATTATAATCAACGTAAATATAATCTGGAAAGTAATATGAATCTTGATATGGTGTAAAATTGACATATTCTAAATTATATAAAAATGGCGTCATTCCTTCATGATCCGCATCAATTTTAAAATCTAATTTTTTTGTAAGTTCTTGAGCCGCATCGGTCTGAATATTAAAAGGACCTTGAGGATTACACAAACCGCCATTATTAGCCCATATATAATCTTCCCATTCTTCAAATGGTTCAAATAATGGATATTTTTCGCCTTCTGCACCTCTTGTAAAAACAACTTGAATTGCATCTTCGTTTTTTGCTCCTGTTTCTGGGAATTTGATGCTGAAGTTCTTTGCAAGATTAGAATCATCTTCAACATTTGCCAAAAGGTTTTCCAAACTTGTTTCAAATGCGTTGTAGGTTGCAATAGCGTCTGCTGCTGAAACATTGCCGTTGGCATCTGTTTGTGGCATTCTTACATAGAATGTGTCTAATGTAGCATAATCAAATGGTGTTGCATGTTGGCTGTGCTCAAAATTGAAGGTAAGGTCGATGTTGTCGCGCAACTCTCCCAATGTCATGCTTTCGCCCGACTTAGCTCCCGAATTGATGTCGTCTCTCAAACTCTGGAACGCATAAATGCGGTTCAATAATTCCTTTGCATCATCGTTAGATGATTTTACCATTGTTTGATTCTCGTTTTCTGTTTCCTTGTCCTTCTGGCATGAAACCACTGCTACCGAAATAGCTGCTGCAACAAATAATGTTGCAATTTTAATATAATTTTTCATATTCTATTTTTATTTAGTTAATGATTTTCTTTTTTTGCCCTGAGCTATGAGCATTGAGCTGACAGCTGACAGCTAATTTTCAACTTTCAGTTTTCAATTTTCAACTTGAAAGTATCCGTAGTACTGCTCACCGTTACTCAAAGTGATGTCCATTCTGTAGTGGCCGGCATCATCTATGATAAAGGTGGCGTAATCAGGTGTCGAGAAGACATTCTCTCTGTCGATATAGACACCGTTAGAATCCTTGATGACGATATGTGCTATTCCCACATTATCGTTAAAGGTGATAGTAAGAGTGTGACCTGTAATGTCAGCGGAGATGGTGTTGGAACGGAATTCAGAGCCATTTTGAATTCCAGCCTGAACACTTGCCACATTGACTTCATCTTTTGTTGATGTGACTTTTGCTTCCGACATAAAACCTATAAGAAGCAACATTAAAATAAGTGATAATCTCTTTGTCATAAATTTGAATTTTATAATTTATGGCAAAGAAAAAACATAAGACTTATCTTGTCAATGATAAATTTGTTACTTTTTGTGGGGGGAGTAATAATATATCATAATATTGATATACAATCTATTACCTATATAAAACATCTTTTATAGACAAAAACAAATCCTTGTTATCATCTATATTCATGATACTTTTTATCCTATTGATACGTTCCCATATTGTTTTTCGGTTTCTTCCCAAAAGATAATGATAGTCGCTTTTGTTTATATTTAAAAGTATAAGACTAATGCAATACATATCTTCTTTTCTCAATCTCGGATATTTTTGGCTTAAAGTTTCTGTCATGACTCCAAGATGTTGGTCTACCGCATCCAGAAGAAGCGCGAGTTCATCATCCGTCAATGCAGTAAAATCTGATTTTTTTCTGCCGAGTATTCTTTTACATATCTCAGCATTATAATAGCCATCAAAATCGATGCTTTCATTTATTCTTTTAACATTTTGTTTCAGCTTGACAAATTCTTTCTGCTGCTTCTCAATGGTCTTGTTCTTAAGAGATAATTCTTCCTTCAGATGCTCAAGTTCATCTATCTTTATCAAAAGAACATTCTCTATAGTATCAATGTCGGTTTTTCTGTCGGATATTTCCTGTTCTTTCTCCTTCAACTCTTTTTCAAGCTTGACAATACATCCCTTTTTCTCTTCTATCATTTTGGAATATTCGTCTATTTCCAATTCTCTTTGCCTTATATCATCATTTATCTTGTTTATAACATTATCTTGATTCTCTAATTTATCCAATAAATTGTTACGTCTAATTTTATTTCTGTATGTTATTAATATAATCACAATAAAAGTCAGAATGACAAAAACTGAAAATAAAACGAATAATACAATGGTTTTTCTCTTGCTTTCGGCTCTTTCCCTTACTATTTTTCTCTTGTTATAATTATCATAGACAGCCTGAAGTTTGTTTTGGTCAACAGATTTATTAATGCTTTTTATGGACAGTTTTGACACTATATCATCGTAATAAGCCTTTTTATCGATATTGCATATAGAGTCGTATATGACAGACAACATTCTTGATGAAATAAGTCTTGTGTAATAATGCTGACTATTAAAACTTCTTTCTAAATAATAAATGGCAGAATCATACACTTTATCAACAAAGTACATTTCTCCCAAAATAAAAGAATAGGAATCTTTAACAATGTTATTTTCGATATTATCGAGATTATTCTTTATTAACAAATATGCCGTATCCTTTTCTCCTTTGTTAAATAATATCTGAGCAATGCTCTTCTCTACATCCAATTTGTTAATCAGACTAGAATCGTATCTTAATGATTCATTATAACAATATAATGCACTATCAGTAATACTAGCAAGTTGATATGAATTACCTAATTCTTTCAACACATTAGCATTAAAAGGTTTTTCATCAATAATCTCATCATATTTCAATGCTTTCTTATATTTCAAAATCGCCAAGTCACAATAGTTTTCGTTTAGGAACAATCTTCCGAGACGGGTATAAATCAATGCTATGAACCTTATTTTTTCGTAATCAGGGTTTTGAGCTTCGAGCTTCGAGCTGTGAGCATTTTCTTTTACCTGAGACTTTAGCCTTTCGCCATTAGCCATTAGCCCTTTGTCCTTAGTCATCAGACGCCACAGGGGTGACGTCTCTACAAGAGGTTCCATAATCTCTAGCGCACACAAATAATGCTCGCAGGATCCTACGATGTTATCGCGTTCGGTGAGACCGACGGCGTGGTAATAATGCGCGCGAGCGCAGAGAAATTCTATGTCAACAGTCAACGGACAACAGTCAACAGTCCTTGGGTATGCATCACTATTGCACAAAGTCTGTGAGTTGCTTAAATACTGAGATGATTTGTTTTTTCTAAATCTGTGGAAGAAGTCTGTTGTCTGTTGACTGTTGTCTGTTGTCAGCCGAAGGCTATCAAAGAACCCAACGGCGA
>JAZUST010000145.1:0-100474 GCA_045606865.1 Bacteroidales bacterium | reverse complement strand
ATATTAACTTTCTTTTTTGCATTAACTTTTGTGGACGCACTCATAGCCTTTTGCGTCTCGTTTAATTTACTACGTGCCATAAGCACCGTCCTTTCTTTACAACTAAAAAAGACAACCCGAAGGTTGTCCGTAAAATATATTAAATTTCACCATAAAATGCTTAATCAATTGTCAATGGTAGGACTTGAACCTACGCACCAAGGCTCTTACCAACTGAGCTACACTGACATATAAGAGGAGGAATACCCTCCTCATGTGGTCTCTTCGACCCAACTAGATTAATGTATTAAACCTTTTCGGTTTGATAGCACACAAAATTGTGTACCTAGATATTATTCTCTATAAAATTGAAGATTTCTTACTAAATTTGAATAGCATCTTTAAGTTTTCTAACCTTAGATGTATCCGTCTTTATATAAAACTTCTTTGTTACGTCCGTCCCAGAATGATTAAGCATAGTAGATACATCTTCCAAACTGACGCCCTCATTCTTGAGCAGAGTCGCATAGCTGTGACGATAGTCATGAGGATGCAGAGTTGGAACACCAATCATAGAACCAATTTTCTTACACCAGTCATTTAAAGTGCTATTATTTATGGCTTTTTCTGGTGTAACATACGGACTTATAAACACCCAACCGAAATCATCAATATTCTTTTCTTTTCGATATTCAACAAGTTTTTCTAAATACTCTTTTGTTTCTTGGGAAAAGGATAATTCCACGAGCTTTCCTTCTTTTTCGAGCACATTTGAAAATATTCTTTCATCCCAGTCAATTTGTTCCCATTTTAAATTAGCAACAGCATTTACTCTTGCCATAGTAGTAAGTGAAAGGAATGCATATGCCTGTAATTGAACATCTCCGTACTCTTCAAGTTTTTCACGCATTAACTGCACCTGTTCTTTTGTTAAATATGTTTGAACTGTAACAGCCTGTCCCTGCTTTGGTCTCTCAATAAACTCAACAGGCGATTCTGTAATCAACTTCTTTTTGCGTAAAAATTTATAAAAAGCAGAAATAGAAGACATAACTCGTTTCTGCCTATTGACATTATTACCTTGCTGTTTTCGCCAAAAATAGTATTCTTCAATATCTTCTTCTGTAGCTTCTACAACAGATAAATTAAACTGATTGTCGTACATATATATAAACCACTGCATTAAGTCGGAATTATAAGATGAAATCGTAGTAGGGGATAAGTCACGAATAGACATGTCTATTTGGTATTTCTGAAATAACTTCAAAGTTTCAGGATTGATTTGTTTTGCCTTGTTTTCATCATACATCATAATTCTTTTGCTACGTTCTGCCATCTATTTCACCTCGTTTCTTTTAAAATTAAAGAGAGCCGACGCATCGACTCTCTTGGTTGAAGTTCTCACAGAATTCCTCCAACACATATTCGGATATTCTTTACCACAAACGAGAAAGAATATCGTTAACTTCGTCCATCCAAGAACAATAGCCAAGCAAAGTTGACCTCATATTCTCTCTGTAACTGTTTACGATTTTTGCATATTTCTTATCAAATTCCTGTTTTGATACAGACCTGCCGTTGATAGTGTAGGAAGAGGCGGGAGTAATCTCTTTTTCTTCCTTATGACAACCACAAGGACATTCGTAATCACATTCCTCGTCACAGTCACTCTCATCTTCGCCAATAATAACGAAATATTTCTCATCGTATTCGCAAGTGTTTAATACAGCCTGTTTTACATCGTCAAGCAAATAAAGAACATTGCCTTCACAATTAAGATATCTACCGTCTCGTTTTGCTGGCTCACAACCAAACAAGATTTCGCCATCATTATTCCAAATATCAACAATATACTCATCGTAATAATTATTGTATTCCGAGTCGTTTATAACAAGTGATTCAAATTCAACCTCGTCATAAGTCATAAATTCTTTGATAAACGCACGAACCCCATTATATGTACCGATAACGGATACAGATGTTTCATCATCCTCATTTAATCTATCTAAAATTTCATCACACAATTCTTCTATGTAATCAAAACGAATTGCGTCTGCTAATTTAGCCATATATTATTTAACTCCAATCATTTATAAAATTTCGATTTTTGTATAATCATCAATAATCTTTCCGTCTTTATCTTGACAGATATATAAATAGCCATTCTGTCCCGGCAGGGTTAAATACCCATCATTATAATCAAGTTTGTTCAAATCACAGCAACAGCCCTGCTCAAACATTTTTACATTACCTTGAATGTAACTACCGAGTTTATGTGTATGTCCCAACACAACCGCCTCAAAATCTCTATCTTTTCTCAGGAAATGGTCTACAGCCTTCTCAGTTGTTTTCAACATTCCTGAAGAATAACTCAATGGATGTGCGAAAATTGTCTGTCCAACCTTACGATACCATTCGCCAGTATATGAAATATCAATATTTTCGTCTTTGAATACTTCAACAATAGGGGAGTACCAAGTTTCAGTCTTGTTTATCCTATCTTTTACCCTAAACCCATCATTGATTATTAAATCCATAGGAGAATCAGGCATTATTGACATTAAATCCTCGTTAAGCCTGTCACTCAGATATCTGCCCATGCGGTGCTCGTGATTACCTTTGACCACAACAACTTTCTTTGGTGTGAGCATATGTATAAGGTCTATCAAGAATTCTCTCGTCATCACCATTTCTTTGTCAACATCAATACGATATTTTTTAGAAAATTTTGAACAGCTTTGACAGTCTTCTAAATCACCATTAAGCACGAGAGTATCAACTTTCCCAATATAAGGTCTGTATATGTCAATAGGCAGATGAAAAGGTATATGCAAATCACTTATTGATAATATTCTATTTGCAATATCTGCACTATGCTTGTCCGCTTCAATAATTTCTATGAGTCTTTTCATACCATACATACGCTTACGGACTTCACTTTCGTTAAAACAATTACCTTCACCAAAAAGGTATTCACTCAACTCTTCGTATGTTTTATCTTCTGTTTTAAGAATTAGTTTATTCTCAACTAATGTTTTCACATCTTGATATGTAACTATTTAAAACACTCCTAACAAATTAAATTTTGAGATATTATCTCAATTGTTTAGCCTTGTCGGCGTACCAATCTTCGGTATAGTAATGACGACCATGTACGGTTCTTACAATTCCTACAGGTTGATGTCTTTTAGGATTCACATATCCACCTTTACCCGACATTTTTATAATTCCGGCTTTAATAAGTTTTTCGATTTCCTGTTTTGAAATTTCTTTCAAGTAAAATTCACTCTTTCTTAAATTATTTTTTTGTAATATAAAAAGCACCGTCTTGATAAAACGATGCTTTTATAGCTAATTAAATTTGAGGTCGTGAAAAATGTGCGTATATAAGTAAATGATATACATATGTGCACTCCTCTCATATTAAGAGACGAATTTTATCCCTTTAAAACCCCTGTTTTATGCGGTTTTAACAAAATCTACCGTGCAGAATTTGTGCAATATCAACAAATAAAGTTATTTAAAAACTTATTTTTATCCATTTTGTACAAAAGATTTAACGTTTTTCGAGTGTATTTTTGCCCGTCTTTATAGAATAGAGATTTGTTATTGTTGGTCTCAAGACCGAGCGATGTTTCTATCAATCTATTAATAGTTATCACATTACCAATTTTTATTTTACAAAGTCTATCGAGTATTTCCCGCGATATGCTTACCATATCGCCAACATTATAATTATTATCATTGCAATTTAAAGTATAGTGCCTGATGTATCTATCATATGTTTCAACTAATTCTCTAATCTTGCTTATCTGTCTACGATTGCCGTCGCCCTGCATCTTAATAAAGAAGTTTTTTGTAGGAATAGAGTTATTGCTTGAAATATTCTGAATCTTATCCAACCATTCTTCAAGCCAATTCATCGGGCACTGCAAGTCAGGGTTGATACGTCTACGGAGTTTTGATTTATTTTTACTAACAGTTTCATATGGGAGTTCCTTGCCGTCCTTAGTATAAGGAATCTCTTTTGTATAACGCATAAATTCAGGAAAATCACACTTAATAGTTTTAAATTTATCGTCATCTACTTCAATTGTTTTTGTAAGAGACATACATGGTAATTTGCTTATACGCTTAATTTCTTCTTCGCCTTCAATCTCATAAGTTCTCTTACATCCATCAATTATAAGTTGGGCAAGAACACTCAGTATAACGAAATTATCATACAATTCTTTTAATTTGGTATCGTCTGGATTATCTTTTGCTAATTCAGTCCAGTAATACGTCATTGCAAGCTGTGCAAGATTACTCGACCATCCAATGCCCATTTGAGAGCCAGAGAACTTGTTATCCATATTAGCATAATCTGTTTTGCTATTGTTGTAAGATTTACTCTCTTCTTTAAGAGCGTTTACTACAGTGGGATATTCTTCGTAACATCTTTTTGCACATTTAACAATTGTGGGATGGTTAGTTACAAGATTAAAGTCCGAATCGAAATCTTCACCGTTGCAGCGGTCTTGTATGTCAGTCTCAATACAATTCACAGCCATAATATTGTCGCTAAAAGCGAAATATCTTTCAAAATACTTACTGTATGTATTGTGCATATAACACACGTTGTTAGGTGAATTATGAGGGTTCCTGAAAGCCCCTAAATATTCACCGCTACTAAATCTCGGTGTATAACACTGAATGCAGCTGTCTTCTTTTTGGAAAGTTGGGTCATCTCGCCAGTCCTCGCCAACAGAATGGAGGAGGAGAGCGTAAGGGTTTCCAAACACTGTTAAGTTATCCCCCTCAACAAATATTTTGCCTTTACGAAGTTTGTGTACATAACCAGATATTATCTTTCGCTTTTCTTCTCTAAACCATTTAGAGTTAGCGAAGTCATTATTATGGGCGTACATATCAGCAAGCATCTCGTAATGATTTACTTCATTAGCATGTTTACGCAAAAACTTTTCGAATTCATCATTATCAGACTTGATTAACTCTATATAATCTATACTATCCTGAGCGATAGCCTTAACGTCCTCTTTAGAGCAGGGAAGAGTATTAACCATCTGATAACTTAGCTGTTGGTAATTACCAAGTTTGCTCTTGTGGTCTGTTTTAACTATGCCCCATACACAACCGTCAGCACGAATTCTATCGCGCCAATAATCATAAGCTGCTTCGGGGGTACCGCCCATAAGGTCTGTAAATTTCTTAAACTTAGTGGCGTTATCCGTTGTTATCATTTTAATATCTTTGAGATAATGCCAGTTCCCAAACATATCCTGAACTTGATGGGTTTCATAATCATATCCATTTTCGACACACCAATCCTTAAAAAACTTTTGTATCTTTGTTTTAACGCAACACACCTTAAATAGATGGTTTCTCATAAGAGCCATGCCGTTTATATAGTCCGGCAATCTAAGATACTGCTCTTCACACTCAATTAGCCCCATACCATCCCATATCGTATTTTTTACCTGCGTTTTCTCTCTTGAAACAACACATCTCTTTTTCTTCTTGCTATTGTTGTCAATATATTCTTCTGCACGCACGACATCAGCAATAGTTTCAAAGAATGAATCTTGGTCTTTTAATATCAATATATCTTCAACCGGGATATGTATCGTTCCAATGATGGTACTTGTAGTAAGCGGAGCATAGGCAGCCAATTCAACTATTTTTGCATTATTACGTGGTAATTTATCACCAAGCCCAATCGTGAGCCAGTCATACGCCTTTTTATAAAGTTTGCTATTGATAAATATAACTTGTCCAAGTTTTGCCTTAGCTGAAGTTCTAAACAGCATCTCGTAGTGAATAGTCTGTTGTTTTTTCAACGAGCCGTCTTTATTTTTAGTGTTGTAGGTAATGTCAACACCCTCGTTATAAAACAAGTCTCTTATTTCTCCTCGTTTCTTTTCAGAATATAAATCCTTACGAGACTCAACCTTCTTGATAGCATTTTCTATTCTTTCACGGGACTCGTCCGATAAATCGCCATCAAGTAGTTTTGTTAATCGTTTAAATTCTTCATCGTAAGACCTACTGCCAAAGTCAAAGTCCAGACAAACGATATCTCTAGTGCTTTCATCTTTTGAAAACTCTTGTTCTTGTTTCTTACGGTAAACATTCAAACCATTTCGCTTTAAAAATTCACTAAACAGACTATTATTTAACATTGCATCCGTATATGTAAAATAATCCCTCGTGCCAAGATTTACGTCATATAACATTCCAGCACTTATATTTTTTATCTTAATTCCGTATTGACTTATATCAAATCATCCTTTCGTATTTTTACGCTAAATATCTGTAATTTTAAAATAAAGGATATTAAGATATGAAATTACATACCTAAATACACCTATTTTAATTTTTTTCAGTTAAATAGGAGAAAATTAAACAAATACATTAAGTATTTGAAATCTGTTCTCTTGTATTTTTTAATCTCTTAGCAGCGAGTTGTTTTTGTTCTTCAGTCATTTCTCTAATTGAACTTCTAATACTAATAAGTCGTTTAGGGAACTTATATGTTTTACCACATTCGGTTTTGGCAATAACCTCGAATAAGTTAGGTGACTTCTCTACGAGCTTGTCCATTTTAGTTATCCAAGTGCGGTCACTACAATAAGCAGTGGCAAAATCTTCATCACGCATAGCATTTATACAAAGTTCCTGTTCTTCAATACTTAAAACCATTAAAGTCTACCTCCTGTATATTTCAAATATCTATGTATATCGCTTGCTATATAATCAATCCTGTAAGGATTAGGATGACTTGTATCAAAATCTGCTTGAGTAACAGTACAATCTATACGATGTGATAATTCTCGGATTCTTTTGTAATCCGGTTCTTTAAATTTTGTCTTATTTTCTGTTTTCATTATTTAAGTAAAAATCTCTCCTTTTGTATTTTCTGTTTATATTTGTTTTATGTTTTTGTGGTAGAGTGGGTGGCTCTGATATATTATTCTCCGTATGTTTTTATTATTTTGGTGAATTTTCTTCAACCCATTGTTTTAAAAGATTCCTCATTCTCGATGGTGTAATTAATACTCTAATAGGTTTGTCGTCTCTAATACTTGTGCGCCACATACATTGCAGCAATTCAGAAAGTGCATATTTGTCTTCATCTACCTCGACTCCATTTTGAATAAAAAAGTTCTTTACCACAGGGTTCATGTATCTATTCATAAGGTAGGCAAAACAATTTCTATCTCGGAATTCATTAGTAGCTCTCAAATTACATGAAATAAATCCTTTAGTATACCCCTTACCTCTAATTTTGCCTTTATAATCTTTAAATGTTGTCCAAAGGCACTGTTCTGATTTCGCTCTACAAACATTTCTAAAATAATTCCCAACATTATTCTTTAATTGATTCATTAGGCAGTTATCTTGATTTCGTTCATACCACGTTTTTGAAAGATCGTGTTTTTTATCGCCAATACGATTTAATTTTTCTTTCTCGCAAATACTAATTAAGGAACGGTAGTCTTTCTTTAGAACATTAGGCTTATTTTTTGTTATATAATAATCGCCGTTAGAATCAATATCAACAAATAGATATTCATATTCAATTCCTTTTAAGTCGTAATAGTATTTTTGTATTTGTGCATCAAACATATAAGTCATTACATACACTTCTTTAAAAGCTGTAAAAACATCAACAGGGAACAACCATAATGGAGTTTGATTACTTCCGTACAAAGCGAGACACCCTAACTCACACATCTTTTTATATTTGTTCAATCCACCATCATATGTATCATCATCCCACACAATCAAATGTGTGTTAGTGTCTAAGTGTCCATAATTGTTAAGAATACAATTAAGATCACTACGAGTAATACCCTCAACTCTTTCTTTACTGGTCTTTTTTTCATAAGGGAGAACCACATCTACAACTTCGTCCATAACCAATATGTAGTTGTTATTTTGTATTAGGTCGATAACTTCTTGGTCAAAATAATGAAACAAAGCATGGGTAGTAGCGATGTTTTTTCTGCTTTGCAAAAGTATTTTTAAACTACGAAGTTTTGTAGCTCCAGTCTTAGGTTGACAAAAATTCTTATCTGGGCATCCATCTATTATTCTTTGAACTTCTGTCAAGTATGGTGTTACAAAAATAAATTTCTCATTTCCTCTATGAGAATTTATATAGTTTATCATTCCTGATGTTTTACCTCCGCCCATAATTACATCTAAAACTTTAACTTTCAATTAATCATCCTTTCTAAATATATCCTCGTTTATTTATTCTCTTTTTTTTTGAATGATAAAATAGTGATTTTCCAAAACTGGCTCGACTGCCGTTAGCCATCAACACTCCCTTATGTAAAGTCAATAAATAATAAAAAATATCACTTTTTAAATACCCTATCTATTTACAAGGATTATGCTTACAAACCCAGTATTTATGGACTTTTTTTAAATTTTTAGCACTTTTGATTTAATTTTTTAATAATCACTCTAGAAGTAGCTAAATGCCTACAAATCCAATGATAGCAATAATTTTATAGGTTTTTGAAAAATGTATTTATCACTTTTGGGGTTGTTTTTAAAGGTGAAAAGTTCTAAAATTAAATCTAACGAATTTTACGTTAGTAAAATGAGTTAGTACCATGAGGCTACAAAGTAGCCGATTGGTATATATGCCGATAGGCGAATGTAAAATATACCCCTACATCATATATTCTCTGTTTTGAAATTAATTTGAATTAAAATTTTACATAAAAAAGACAACCTTTACAGGTTGCCCATATATAAATATATTATTGACTTTAAGATAGAGGAAGAGTATAATATTTGTGTCGATATTCTTTTCGTTCCTTTGCGGATTTATCGACAGATAGCAACTGTTTTATCAATCTCCTTATGAATTTTGTTGATATACGGTTGCTATTTTTCTTAATATAAATAAAACCATATCTCTATAGTGATATTTTCGCCTGTATGTAGATATGGTTATTTTTTAACTTCGATATGTATGTATCCTTAATGATGTTGTAAGAGTTGAAAATGGTTATTTTTCGCTATTTATTGTATGTTATTAATGTTTTATTTACTATATTTTTGTGTGCATAAAATTGTATTTTTACTTGAATTCGCTCAAAGATGCTGTTTTACTGGATTTGTGGGTAATTTTAATTGAATTTAATATTATTTTTAGATTTGAAAATTTAGTGAAAATGGCTTTGTTGTTAAGGTTTTATCGAAGTGGTATACGAATGAATTTAGGTGATTTATAGGCAAAAGAAAAGAGTATCGGATTTGATACTCTTATTTTTATGTATTAAGTTTTGAAATTTAACATGACGTGTGAGTGGAATAGATAGGCTCAAAATGGCTTTGTTATGCGGTTTTCATAATGTAAACATACCCCTATATAAAATAAACATACCATAATATTATTACTATTATAGTATGTTTTTATCTGTATAAGCTTTTTATATCTGTTTTTTGGTTTTGCATCTGCTGAAAGTCTGACCGGTTTAAAGGTTCGACAAAATAGACTTGAATTTTATAATTAAAATTAATGAATAAATATACACTAAAACTGTATAAATATACATTTATAAATTCCCTTTAAAAACAACTGTAATTATAATAATTTACAGACAATTATATATGATTATCTAAAATAAATCTCTTGTTTTCTCTGTTTTTCTCTTGTTTTCTCACTTTTTAAAAAACTTTAAATTATTTTTACACAATATATAGTATGCAAATTTAAAATTTCAATAACTAACCACAATATATAGTGTATTTCTATAATCAACTCTAATCGACTTTGAATTATATTAATATATATGCTATAATATCAATGTAAGGTAAAGATAATACTAATTGCTTTACAAATAAAAAGTGCCTAATCGGTTGACTACTTTGGCGAGCGGTTACCGAAAAGGCAATTAACGTTCTTTGACAACTGAATAAGGCTTACACCAAATCAATCACAAAGCACTTTAATATATTATCATATATTATATTAAAAGTCAAGTGTTGATTAAAAACAACCTTCATGTTATAATGAAATTGAAAAATATATACATTATAATAATACAGGAGGTGCAGGGCGGTGAAATATGACGTGCCAACAAATGCAGAAGTAATTGAAAAACTTGCAAAACAACTTGAACAACAAAAAATATTAAATGCTTTGCAAGGTTGTGAAACTCTTGAAGATTTTAAAGAATTGACAAAACAATACGAAACAATTTGTAATAATCAATAAAAACTAAATAATTAAAATCATTTTTAAATGGTGTAAGTCTTACTTAGTTGTTAAGGCTCTACACCATTTTTTTATTATAAAAAAATAGAGAATAAGTAAAGAGAGGTAAAACAAAAAATGAAAAAAATCAATGTAAAATCTTTTATTAAAGCATTTGTAAAGGCTCATAAACTTGCTAAGATATACGGCGGTAAAGTATCAGAAATTAGATATACAACAGATAAAAACGGCGTTGTTTATTGCAACGATACTTACGTTATAAAATGCGGTAATGAGTTTATAAAAATCAATCAAGCATTTGATAAAAACATCATGAGAATTAAAACAAGTGAAAATATATTTGATGATATAGCTTTTTTAAAAGCTATATAACAATAAAACAGTAATTCTATAAAAGAAAAGGAGCATAAAACAATGAAAGCATGTAAAAGTTTATATTCAATTTATAAAGGTATCAATGAAGCAGTCGAAAAGACAAACGCAAAGAAAACAGGCTACAACTACATATGCGAAGATACACCAAAGAACAGAGAAATTTTAAGCGGTTACAAATTCCCAAAGTACGCAAACAAAAATGCAAATATTTTGATATTTTAATTATTTGGAGGGTTTAAAAATGACAAAAACAACTACAATGAACGAATTAAAAGCAATGTGCGAGAATATCAGAGAAGAGTTAAACAGACTTCATGATGCAGATTTTACAGATGCAGAAATTGAAGAAATGCAAGAAAATGGAGAAGCTACTTCCTTATATGATTACTTTAATGATGTATTAGATTTTGAGTACACCATCAACAGAGATAAAACATATAAGGCAGTTAAAATTTGGGTTACTTTAGGCGGTCCGAATATCTGCATAGATACCAACTACAATGAAATTCGTGGTTTTTGGGGTAGTGATAGAGAATCTGCATGGCTACCTTCAGAAATTGCAGAAGAAATCGACAACATTTTTGAAGAGCTTTACAACTGTTAAAAACGGAAGGAGACAACAATAATGCTAACTATAACAACAGAAAAACAGACTATATATATCAATATAGACTTGTTAAAAAGTCGCTTAAAAAGTGGATTTATAACACTTTTAAAAGTATTAGTTTTTATATGTGGCTTTAGTGGTGCAATTATCATGTTGAGAGGTGCAGGACTACACGACAATAACACAATAACATTTACACAAGCAATTTTGCGAATTTTACAAGGCGGTTTTGTATGTGGTATTGCTTATATACTCAATTTTATAAAGTTAGTTATTGAATAGCGGAGAATAATTATATATAAATTACTTTACACTTTGCGGAGGGTTTAAAACTATGAAAAGATTTTTAATGATGGATAGAAGCAACACAGACAGACTAACAACAGAGCAGAACACAAGAACAGAAGCAGGAAAAGCATTTTATAATAAATATGGCTATAATCCCGATGTTATCAAAATTATTGATGACATGGGCGGAGTTGTAAAAGTTTTAAAATAATGATTTTATAGGAGGTTTTGAAAATGTTTACTGATATTTTGAGAAGTGCAAAAAATTCTGCAAAGGAAGTTAAAACAATTATAACCTATAAGGCAGACGGAAACGGAGTTAAAACAGTTAAAAAAGAGCTTTTAAGCCTTGCGGAAGCTTACAAAGATAATTCTATTATGGGTTTGTATGCAGATGCTACAGAGCCGGAAAACAACGGAATAATTATATATAAGGATTTTGATCCATGTATTGAGATTGCAAAAGTATGGAACACGCCAACGGCTGAACAGATGCAGAAGGCTTTGCAGAATTACAACGCCAAAATGGAAACATTTTCAGACTATGAAAACGCTATAAAAAATATCATTGCACAAGGCGGATATATAAAAAATGATGTTTTAATGCTTTTACAGTTGCACGGATGCAATGAAACTATTAAAAACGCTTTGCAAGTCAAAGAGGGAATAAAGGCTAAACAGATACAAGAAGAAGCGGAAAAGCACGCAAAATTTGCAGCAGAACAACGCCAAAAGGCAGAAGAAGAGGAACGCCAGAAGGCTGAAAAAATTGCTTTTCTTTGCGGTTATGCAGACGGAAAAACACAAATACAAGTTGAAAGAATTTACACGGTATTATCTAAAAAACAGTGGTACAGAAACAATGGGAACGATGTTATAAAAAGCCGTAGGGACTTCATAATTGATAAACTTGCAGAAGGTGGAAAAGCTGAACAAAAAGACGGTGTAATATCTTATTATGGCAGTAAATGGGATAGAAAACAGAGCAAGCCAAAAACAGAATATAGACTATATACGGCAGAGGGAAGTTATTACGCCATTACAAAGATTGAATATGATTTTGCATGCTTTATGATGCAGAAATCAGCATAAGCAAATTAAAATCAAATTGCTTGACAGAGGCAATGAAAACACAATAAATTCAATCAAAAACTAACCATAAAGAGAGAATAATATATTGGAAAATTCTATCTTTATGGAGGTTTGAAAAATGGCAAATAAAAAGGGAAATAATTACATAATTGACAAGCAGAAGGGCATAGCAAAAATCGAGCTGAGCAGACGGAAAGACGATAATGTATATGCGATTATTGACTTAGAGGACTTGGAAAAAGTCAAAAACTATCCTTATACATGGTTTGCACAATACCGAAAAGAGCTTAACAATTATTATGTCAGATGCACAAATTATGCAAATATTAAAGCCGGGATTAGTAGTGTTGTTTTTCTTCATCAATTCATTATGGGAGCAGAGGGAAAAGATGTAGACCATATAAACAACAACACATTAGACAACAGAAAATGCAACTTGCGAATTTCAGAGCATAAGCACAACACAAGAAACAGACACGGAAAGAACAGTAACAACAAGTCAGGTTTTCGTAATGTTTCATGGGATGGTTATAGATGGATTGTGCAGTTGCAAATTAACGGGGAAAACACGATTTTAGGCAAATTTTCTTATGAACAATTAGAGGAAGCAGGAGCTTTTGCGGAGCAGATGCGACAAAAGTATTACGGAGAATATGCCGGAAGGAACTAAACACACGATAAAAGCAAGATTTTAAAGTATAGAAGGGAGCATATAAAAATGTTATTAACTATTAAATTTTGGAATAAGCAAAAGTTTTTACCTACAAAAAGACATAGAAATATACGCACAAGATATTTTGAAAATTTTGTTGATGTGGATATTACAGAGCCAAACGAGACGGATTTTCCTATTGCTTTTATAGTACATGATTTTCAAAGTGTTTGCGAAGGTGCAAAAGACTATGATGATTTTGACAATAGTGATTTTAAAATGTTTGCAGAGGAAATCAGAACGTACAACGGATTTTTATATAAGCCGGTACGAGTTACGCACGGTGCAGCCATAAGCACAATTTTTGAAGATCAAAATTATATAAAAAATGATATAGAAGAACGAGAGCCATATTATATAGGCGGTCAAGAATTTACGGAAAATTCTATTGTAAAAGCTGATTATTCAGAGGAACAGAAGCAAGAAATCAGAACAGAATCGGAAAAGTATATTGTTTTCAATGGTGTTGTGTGGAAAAGATGCGGAGAGCCTATGTATAATATAACAACTTTTGGATTAGGTCATAACCACGGAGGAACAGGCTTTTTTATAACATACCATTATAATAGCAATATATCAAATAAAAATTATTTCAATGCATTAGAGAGGGAAAAAGCTATTGCATACGGAAAACAAGTTGCAACAAATAGAGGTGACACGGAGAGCGTTGACAGAATAGGTAAAAATGACTTTATAGAGGTTTTAATGCCGGAAATGGTTAAGAGGAATCCAAAAGCTGAACACGGAAACGGTGACGAGTTTTTAAACTCTTTAGAGGAAGTTATAAGCGGAACGGATAACACATTAGAAGCCGGATTTTTAGCAATGGCAATGTGCATGAAATAGTAGAAAGGCGGTTTTACATATGAAATTATCAGATATAAAAATAGGAATGAAATATACAGATGTTAGAAACAGAATCATAAAAACGGAAAATCTTGTTATTGGAGCATTGCCGAATTTTTGCGGTAGTGATTACGAGATAGCGGAAAATTTAAAAACAAAAGAAAAGCTTTATATTTTGTATGATTACAACACGGATGTTATAACGGATGTTACAGAGGACTTTAACAAGGCAGTACAGACGGAAAGAGCAGAACGAAACATAAAAGAGATTTTGGAAAATAATTGAGAGAGGAAGAAACACAATGTATAGCATATCAAAAGGTATTATTTGTAAGGCGTCTTCGGGACAGAGCATTGAAAACTTTGCATTGGAACTTGTTGCAGTAAGAAAAAAGGAACTTGGTGTTGTAGTTGGTGTATTTAATGATATTGCACTATTTATACACAGTACAGATACACAAAAAGATATAGTAAAAAGTTATTTTGCAAAACGGCAATAAAAGTAAAATTCTAAAAACAAAAGAGAGGTATTTAATATGAAATTATCAGCAATTATTTTATCAATTATATTAACTGTATCGCCTATGACAAACTATAAAACACTTGTGACAAAAATTCACGAGGACGATCAAATTACGGTTTTAGTCAACTATGATGGACGAATTAAGGAAAATATTATACATGGATATGATTTTAACATTCCTATTAAGTTATCAGAGGAAATACCAACAGAGGCAACACAAGGAAAATTTTCGGAAGGGTTTAAAGACCTTGACGGAAAAATATATTATCAATTTAAAAGCAATGACAATTCTGTTTGGTGTGCATTGACAGAATCGGAAATAGGTTTTAAACCATCGGTGGAAAAAGAATATATGCTTTTGTATTGTAACAACGGAACAACGGCAGAAAACAAAGATTGTGGATGTTTGCCGGAATGGGATTGTGAGTGCGAAGTTTATGACGATGTATTTTTGGGATTATTCGAAGCGGAGGAATAAATTATGAGATTACAATTTGTTTTTGGTACAGATGTGAAAAATGCTGTTGATATTGATGTTTCAGAAGTACCAACAAAGGAACAGGCAGAGGCAATAGAAAACGAGATTTACAATACTATAAATGAATGGGAAGAAGAAAACGGAAATTACTTTGAAGATTTTGACTTTTATATGTGTTGTTATAATGCAGTACAGAAGCATATACACACAAAGGAAAACAAAGTTGTAAAAACATTTTATATTGAAGGAGCATTTTAAGATGGAAAAACTTATAGAACACACATACGGCGGTCATATTTATATGAAAATGCGACTTGATAATAAACGGATTGAGGAAATAGATGTTTATATCAGAGAGGACGGAGAGCATTATGTCACAAGTGCGGATCATGGTGCAGAACTTGATAAAACAGAAGCGGAAAGAAAACAGAAAGCAGAACTGCGTGAGGAAATTATAAGAGCCTTTAAAGAATTATATTGAAGGAGTGACAGAAAATGAGTATTAAATATCATCAGAACGGAATCGGTAACGAATACGGAGCAGACGGAAAATTGACAGATAATTGGAATCCGTCAACAGACTATGGAAATGAATATACAAAAGTGTATATAAGAATCAATGTGTCAAGTTATGATTGTGCAGCCGGATTTTTCAATTCAGAGACGGAAAGAGAAAACTTTTACACAGAAGCAAGCAAAATTATAAAATCCTTTGGAATACTTGAGGATTGCGGATATAGTGTAGAGCATAGCAAGGAAAAGCAAGCGTATTTATATGTGCATCCACAAAATATTAGCGGAGTTATACGGAAAAACGATGTTAAAAAGGTTACAGAAGCTTTTGACAATATGGAAAATGTTTCTGTTAGATGGGTTGACTTATATAATACGGTTTATGTTATGACGGATGCAGAATACAACGAATATTTGACAACGAAAAAAGCAGACATACGGAAAATGCTTTTTGAAAAATCAAAGACACCAAGAACAAACAAATATTATTATATTTGTGATGTTATGCACGATATAGCCGGAAAAATCAGACTTGAAAGATTAGGTTATAACGACGGGAAAAGCTATGGAGACGGTTATTCAGGTCGAACAGTACAGTATATTTATCAATGTGCTATGGGAATGATTACAGAAGGCTTTTTAAAGCATTTTGATGGTGAAAACGGAACATATATCAGAAGTATCAACAAAACGGAGCAGAAGGCTTTTAAATGCTTTACGGCATAATTAAATTACTTTACAGAGGAGAATAAGCAGATGGAAAATATCATAAAAAGCATGATTGAAAAGGCTATTTATTACAAGGAAAATTTAAGCCTTTATGACGAATCAAGAGAACTGTTACAGTTTGCAGCACAACTTATTGAACAGATGTCACTAACTATAAATTGTCCGTCAAATTGGCGAAGCATTGGAACAGAACTTGCAGAGGAATACAAAAACAACACATGGATTTTTGATGAGCTTGAATTATGGAATTATGAGGAGTGATTATATTATGGAAAATAAATTTGTCAGAGTTGATATTGTTGATAATGAGTATGACTACGGATCGGAAAGAATTATGGATACATATATTCTTGTAAATCCAAACATGGAAAAATTAGAAGAGTTGCAGACACTTTTAAATAATCGTTTTGACGAAAATAATCAGTTTGAAAGCAATTATCAGGCAATTTATGTTTATATCACGGAAAATTTTTTGGAAAATTCTTTAACTGTGGAATAGTTGAGGACAAAATGAAAAAGTGCGTAGATGTGGAATTTTTGAATTGAGGTATTGAGATATGAAAGCAACGGAAATAAATGATTTTACCATCTGCAAAACAAACGCAGATTGGATATTGCATCAGATAAACGAATTGAGGGCGTTATTATCTTATAAGTCAGAAAATATGATCGTGTTAAACAAAACAAGGGCATTATCGGCACTTGATTGTATTAAAAATTCAGCAGAGGAAATGAAACTTTATATAGAGGAGTTGTATTAATATGAAATACAGAGCATTTAAAAAGTGTACTAAAGACTATGACGAGAAGTTTACAAGGGAAAAGGAAACAAAGGAACTGCAAATTGAAATAAAGGATAGAATCACAATACATTTTGAAGAGCATCAATGCGGAATTGATTTGAACGAGCCACATGTGGATTTTCATATTCCGGGTGGTTATAGTTACGGTATGGATTTATCAGAGTTTATTAAGCTGATAACACGATAGAATTAGGGTGTTATTGGCAAATTTGAAGCTTTTTTGTTAGTCAGAAAAGAGAATATATAATTGGAAGATTATATATAAAGGAGACTAACACATGGCTAAAAAGAAGGGCAACAATTACATTATAGATACGGAAAATAATATTGCTAAAATTGAGCTAAACAGAACGAAAGCGGAAAATTTATGGGCAATTATAGACTTGGAAGATTTACAGAGGGTTTTGGATTTTCCATATACTTGGTTTGCTAAATACGATCCTGATATTGATAGTTTTTATGCAGTAGCAAGTCAATATCATAAGGAGTTAGGCAGAGCGAGACCGGTTTATCTTCATCAGTTTGTTATGGATGCTAACGGAAAATTTGTAGACCACGAAGACCATAATACACTTGATGATAGAAAATGCAATTTAAGAGTTGTAGAAGATGCAAGGAACGCTCAGAACAGAAAATCAAAGAATAAAAACAACAAGTCAGGCTATCGTAATGTAAGTTGGGACGGCTATAAGTGGGTAGTGCAATTACAAGTAGATGGAAAAAATACTTGTTTAGGGCGATTTGCTTATGAGGATTTAGACAAAGCCGGAAAATTCGCAGAGGAAATGAGACAAAAATATTATGGCGAGTTTGCAGGAGTAAGCTAAAAGTGTATAGAAGAGTGATTTTAACAGGAGGTTTTATATATGGAAAAATATTTAGGCAAAGAGGTTTGTTTGAGTAATCAGGCTTTATACGAAAAGTTTGGAAGGTACTTAAGATGGAATAGAATTGATAAGACGGAAGAAAACGGAACGGAGTATTACGATATTTACAAGTCTTGGGGAAGCCACTTAGGAATGGACGGAGAAACTTGTATTGTTGAGGAAGTAGGACAAGATTATGTTTTATTGCTTAACGAAAACGGAGAAGTAAATACTCATATCAAATTAACAACAGACGAGTTTGTTTGTGGATGTATGATATAACGAATAAGTAGGGGGAGATCAATATGAAACATAAGGCAGTAAGGGTTGATAATTTAATGTATGAAGGTTGCGAGCCACATTGGAAATGTGTTTATTGCGGAGATTGTGTTCCTTTTCATTGTTACAAAAAAGTAGAATTTGAAAAGATGTGTTGTGGATGTCATAAGATTAGATGTGATGGGTGTGACAAACAAAAGGAGGAAATTAAATTATGAGTAAAACGTCATTGTGTAATTTAGCAGGGAATGTGCAAGATACCTTGTTGTTGTTTCTTATACAATCAAATGCGGAGGAATCAGGTTGCCTTTCAAGGGAAATTAAAGTTGACGGATATATGATTTTATTCTATGACGAAAGCACATGGAAAAAGTTTGTAGATGTTTTTGACATTCTCGGCTTTGACTTTGCAATAGGAGAGCCGGACGATAAATATAATACTTGGTATATTGACTTTGAGTTTTCAGACGGAATAAGTCGATAAAATCGGAATTTTAAAAGGAAAAGGAGATTAAATTATGAACAGTATTAATATGAAATTAGTTAAGGTAAACGGAAAAACAAGAGAGGATTTGTTGGTTGCTTTGTCAGAACTTGGGGAAATGGATGCGGATTTTACCGGAGAGAACGGCATTGAATATCTTTGGGAATGTGTTGATAAAGACAAGTATGAAAGCAACAGAGAGTATTTGTTAGATGCTTTAAAGGATAAGGAAACTGACAAGGAACTTATTGAGGAATATGTTTCTAAATGGATTGACAACGATAGCTATTACAAAGACCACATATTAGATGTTGTTTATGATGATAATGGAAAAGCTGAATGTATTGCATTAGCAACAATGTATTGATTTAGAAGGAGATTTAAAATATGACAAAGGTTAGATTTTACTATGATGTTGAGGTTGACGAAGATTTATTAAGAAAAGATTTTGGTATAGGAGATAACAAAGAGGTTTTAAAAGAAGATATTGTTGATAGGGCAAGATTTAATTTATCTTGTGATATTAGAGAAGGGAAATTTGACACTAATTATGTGAGATGCGACATAACAAATCTTATAGAAAAAGAAAACCTGTCAGAAGTTACTTTTACACTATTAAACGAATTTGATATTTATCATCTGTTTATATTGTTAGGCAACGAGATAAACTCATATAAGAACTCTAACTATAAACATCTTGAGCTGATTAGATTATTAGAAGGCAATGACAATAATGTGGCAGCACAAGAAAAATTGAAATTTGAAAAAGAAAGAATAAGAGATAATAACGAACAAATTAAAATACTTGACAACATCAGAATACAATTACAATCAAGAATAGATAAAGTTATTGGCAAATAAAACTCGTAATCTATTACCTGAAGGGAGATAATATTATGGAAGTGTTTTTATGGTTAATACTTATATGGGTTGTGGCACTTTGCCCACCAATAGGATTTATAATTGGAATAATTGCTTTACTTGGAGCGGCTATTGGTAGTTGTTTCAGAAGATAAGGAGATAAAATTATGGATAATACACATAGAATCGTACAGGTCAAAGGTCATTACGAAGTACACGATAGCAACGGAAATTTCGTATTAAGTGGTGATACTTGGGACGAATGTTATAATGACTTGGTTGATATGTTAGTAGAGGAAGCAAAGGCTGAAATTCGTATGGAAAATATCAGAGAGAAGGTGTCAGCTTGAGTGAATATGAACATAGATATAAGAGACCACATCAATACAGAAGTAAACTAGTATTAGATGGAACGGTTGATAAGGTTAAACAACTCAAAGAAGAAGGGAAAACCTTTGAGCAGATAGGCAGTATTCTCGGAAAATCACGACAACACATTTCACAAATTTACTCTAAAGCGGTTGCAAGAGGATATTGATTATGGTATAATATAGGAAAGATTTTTAGGAGGAATTAAATATGACAGCTTTAATTATATTAGCAGGAATTGTATGGATTATATATCAGGTTTGTAAGGATTCAAGTTTAAAGCAAGTACCACCCGGCACAGACCCAGTACAAGTAAATTCAGATAGATGTTCAGGCAAATACACAGACAAGGAAATAAACCAAAGAATATATAGCGGTTATTATGTGAAGAAAGATAAATAAAGGAGAATATGAATTATGGGAACTTTAATTGGAATTTTAATTATTATTGGTATTTTTGCATTTAGTAGTTATTCAACTAATCAGAAAGTGGAAAATAAAAATCCTTTGGATGTTGACAACTCAAAAATGACAAGAGATATTTGTAATGGTGTTTCACAGTCGGAAATCAGAAGAAGATACGGCAACGGATATTATGATAAGAATAGATAAATCGTGTATTTTATCGTGAGTTAGGAGGAAAATATTTGAGAATAGATGCATTAAAATACAGAACAGAAGACAAACAAGATATAATAATTGTTGTGGAATTTTATACTAATTACAGAAATCCTGAATGGAGAATTGCAGAAATTAAGCATAAAACATCAAGGCAAAGAGATTATAGATGGTTTACAGATTCTTTTAAAGATGAATATAGTTACAGAAGACTGAGTATGGAAGATAGACAGAAGTATGCTCTTGAAAAATTTGAGAGTTTTGTTGGCAGGGAAAAGATTGAAGAGGCTGTCGAAGCAGCTTGGAAAAGTATCAGACCGGACTTGGGAAATATCGGAACTACTAATATTTAGTCAATAGAACTACTGTTTTATTAAATGAATCTTTTGAGCAGGTGAGGTGTGGTGTAATGACTTATGAATTAGGCTCTATAATTGCAGGTGTGGGAGCTGTTTTGACTACAATTGTAACGGCGATAATTTCTATTAATAATAATCGTATTGCAAAAGATAATTTGAATTTGTCAAAGAATAATATTGATTTTATCACAAAGACAAAATTCAATCGTGACACGTTTTTAAATATCGCTCATAATATTTCATGTTTTTTGACCAATGCTTCATCAACTAAAATGATGATAATATACAAAAGAGCAATGATTGCTGACAGTTCTGAAAAATCATATGAATACAATAGAGAGATGTATAGTGTTATTGGAGAAATAGAAAACAGTATTAATAACATTGTTATTTATGGGAGGGATTATGACAATGACATGGTAACTCATATGAATGAACTAAGTAGCCATGCTAGAAGAATTGTTCATTTGTGTATGGATTTAAAGGTCATGTCTGAATACATAGATAAAAATTATGAAGAATCAGTTAGAAATGTGCAATTTGATAGTAGTGGCGGCAATCTATTGAAAAATAGCATAGAGGAGTTGTTACCTGAATATGCCAATAACTATAACGCTATAAAAGAAAAGTTATTAGTTTATATAGATGCAATAAAATGATTGATTTATTTTTACACAAAAAACGGGGATGTTATTATGAAAAGAAAATATATAAAAACACTTAAAAAAAATTCATCAACGCATAATAAGACAAATGAATTTTCGGAAAATTTATGTGTTTATGAGACACTTAGAAATGAGATAATATCTACTCAGGCAATGCGAAAAAATATTATCATGTATATGTATGCTGTGTATGCTACATTATTTGTATTAGCTGTGGAATTTTCTTATTACTTTTTCTTGTTGACATACATAATTCTAATTCCATTTCAAGCGCAGATTTTTAGATGCAAATTCACTATAAGTAAAATATCGGCATATATAAAAATTTTTTTTGAAGATGAAAGAGAGGATATGCATTGGGAATCACTACAGGTTTCACAGATAACCAAACCATTTCTAAACAAAACTAATAATAGACTTGTTAGCTTGTTAGCTGGGACAGGGTCTGTACAATTAGGCATATTATCAACTATTTCGTTTATTAGTTATATACTATACAATTCGTACAATAATAATGCATTTAATTTACAGCTTATAGAATTGCTTTTAATATTTATTTCGATTGTTTTGGTATTTGTCATTATTATCGTAAATAATGAATATAAAAAGAACTACAATGCGGAAATATATGAAGCTTTTGCTAAATATAAAGAGAATATAAAAAATAAAACAAAATAGAATAATAGTTTTACGAGGATATGAATGGAAAATATTATATTAAAATGCTTTAGTTGTGGCAAAGAAAGAAGTTGTGAGGTTAATTCATTACCCAAATTTGCGTTTAATATCATTTCGATTGCAAAAAATAATGAGATGCTAGGCGTGATAGATTTTAACCATAGAAGGTCTTTGGTGTTTTGCAATGAAGAATGTCGCAAGAAAGCTATAACTAAAAAGGGTACATATAGAGTAAAAAAGGGGTATTAATATGGTTACTACGGTTTGTTATGGTCGGGAAGATGAATGGAAAACGAGAGAAGAAGCGGAACAGAGATTTCTTGACCTTATGATGCAAGTTTCTCCCGGAGCGGAACGAGATAGATATGTAAACGTTTACATAAAACTCAAAGCAGGGAAAATGCGTTGCACAGATGATATGGAAGAGTAAGAAACATTATTGGAGTATTTTATAACATCCGATTATGTTTCGGGTGTTATTTTTGTACCCAAAAACGCAGAGAGGAGTAGAAAAATGTGTTATAAAGATACTGTTCAAAGACATAACGAAGATAAATTATTTACGGAGTTTGAAAAAGATAAAACACCAGTATTCATAAGAAAATACTTATATAAACTATATAGCAAAGCTAGTGCAAGAAATTACTATATTGCCATTAAGGATTTTCTTTTATGGCTTATGGAAAATGATTTAGTTGAAGAGCGAAAAATATCTGAACTGACTTCAAACTCATTTAACACGCTGGAACCAGCAGATGTATTTCTTTATTTAAAACAGAGGCAGGGCGAAGGAATGAGCCGCACGACACTAACTACCCGGAAAAATATATTGTCATCATTCTTTTCAAACCTCGTTGAATCACCAAATAGTAAGTTGGAAAAGAATCCTGTAAAAACGTGTGGTTATAAGGGCAAGAAGAATAATGTGGAAAATATTTATGCTAAATTGCCTGATAAAACACAGATAGATGATATGTTTGAACGTATTAATTGGAAAAAAGACAAGATTGTTAGAGAACGAAATATTGCTATGCTTCAAACCTTATTAGGTTCAGGAATAAGAGAGAGTGAGCTTGCAGGATTGGAAATATCTGACCTTCATTTTGAAGAAGACATGCCATATATTACAGTCCTTGGAAAAGGTTATTATGAAGAAGAGGATAAGCGAAAGGTGTTCATAACAGGAACAACGCTTTCTGCTCTTGAAAAATGGCTTGAAATTAGACAAGAAATTGACGGAGTGGAAAATATCAATGCGGTTTTTATAACAAAAAACAAGACGGGAATTACTGCCGATACAGTGATTTCTATATTTAAGAATTATGGAAATGGAATTACTCCTCATCAGATAAGACATTATTATTCAACTATTATGGCAAAAAGAGCAGATATCCAGTTTGTGGCACAGAATTTAGGGCATAAGGATATAGAAACAACGGTTGGAAATTATGTCAATGCTGCATTTGGAGTTGGAAAATTGTTAAGTTCAATGTAGACGAATAAAGACTACCTAACATTAATAGGTAGTCTTTTACTTTAGTATATACACTTTTCGCAAGGCTCTAAATTTAATCTATTTACTTCTTCAAGAGTAATGGAAATAACGTTTGTTTTATATTTTATATATTGACAATCAGCTTCATGGTAATGAGTTCCTGATGAAGTCATATAATATGTATTTTCTTCTAAAAGAATATCATTATTTGTTGTTGGCTCATGTACTTCTTCTGTAATAGTCTGATTTATTTCGTTTTCTACATTTTTTAAATTTTCTGGTGTTGATACCGATGTGTTATTAAATCTTATAGAAACCCCAATTATTACGGAAAAAATTAATAATATAATACTTGTAATCCAAAGTTTTTTATGTGGCTTGGAAAAATTTAAGCTAATTTCTTGCCAATACATTTCAGCTTTATCAATAGGAATTTTACATAATGAGCTTAAATCTCGTGCTGTTTTTAAGTATGTAGGCAGATTTTCAACAGGTGCAGCAAGGATGCAGGCTAACATGTCTGCATCTATTTCATTTTGTGGAGAATTTTGCTCATGACCTAATATATAATGAGCTATCTCATGGAAAATATAAAAATTCCAATAAGGAGTGTTTGAATCAAAATATATTGTTTTGTTTCCACTATGGTCAATTGATAAAAAAGCGGGATTGTTTTTTAATGGATTTATTACTTCGCTAAAATCTTTCTCACATTGCTTTTCATTTTTAAAAGGTATATGGAGTTGATTTAGTAATAAAAAAGAATTTGAGGGTAAATTTTCACCCTCTCTAATATGTGGTTTTGCTATTTGTTTGAGTTCATTGTATGTCATTGTTAAAATCCTCTTTGTGTATCTCTTTATGGAGTAACCCATGCATATAAATTATAACTTTTTCCTTGTCGGAACGAGACAATTCGTTCCATAAAGAAACATATAGTTCATTTGAGGTTTTGTGTGTTTCAAATAATTCGCAGTTAAAAAATTCTGACATGGTAATATTAAAAGCATTACAAATCTTTTCTAGTGTATCAAGCGAAGGTAAATTTTTTTCTCTTCGAATTGAAAACAGGACACTTTCGGACAAATTACTATCCTTAGCAAGCCGATAATAACTCATTCCTCTCATTTTACATAATTGTGAAATTCTTTTATTTATTGCTTCGATTTCCATCTTTCATAGCCTTTCTTTTTATCTTAATTATATATGAAAGTTTGTGTATATCGACTAATTTTATTATACTTTATTTTTCCGTTGGTGTATAGAGTTGTAAAATTGTAGTCTTTACTACGGATATTTTTAGTATTTTTGTTGAAATTTAGTGAAACGTATGATATTATAAAAGAAAACAGCATCCATAGTGATGCTGTTTATAAGTATGGGGAGGTGAAAATATGGCTTTTTGTCCGTTTATAAACGACGAGTGTAGAAATGATTGTGTATTTAACAATGATGTTTGTAAGATATTGAGAGCTTGCGAGGATATTGATAGAATACAAAGTCAGACAACTGATTGTTCTTATACATATAGTATCTACACAAAACTTGACGACATTATTGAGAAGTTAAAATAATAGTCATAAGGTTACATTTTTTCAATAAGGGCTATGGCATGTAATAATTGTTCTATAGCTCTTATTTTTTGTTCATAAGATTTAAAATCGTCTTTAGTTGTGTCATTGTTTAATTCGTTAGTGATTTCACTGATAACTTCTTTGATTTTTGTAATTGTTTTATTCATAAATTTCTCCAATCTGTCCGAATAGTCGGAGCCGCTAAATAATATTTGTGATTGCTCACACTATATTATTCTCCATATAAAATTAATAAAAGTTAAAAAAATAACCTATTTCAATTTTGAAATAGGTTATTCGATGTCTAATGTCATGTTATTTTTTATAAGTGTCCAAAAACATTTTTATCTGTGAAAGTTTTTGTTCGTCGTTAATGCCGTTTAAAATATTTTCTATTGATTCAGCTATTTTTTGCTTTAAAGGATTTTCACCATTATATGCAACGATATAATTATCTTGTTTTACAAGCTCTAATCTTGATCTTGGGATATTGTCTCCTGATAACCAGCTTGGTGAAACGTTAAAAAGAGTTGCCAGTTTAATAAGATTTTTACTGTCAGGAGTGGCTTTTCCGTTGCAGTATTTAGAAATACTAGTTTTATCTATTTTTGTTTTTTCCGCAATCTCCCACTGTTTCATTTCGCTATTTTCTTTAAGCAAGATAGTAAATCTTTCAAAAAATGTTGCCATTTATTTTCTCCTTTTAATTGCTTTTCTTTTATTATAGCAGAACAGTTGCTAAAAATCAACATTTTTGTGTGATAAGCAACAAAATTAGGCGAAATAAATAAAAATAAATTGGTAATTACTAACAAATATGATTAAAATGACAAAAAACAGTTGACACAAAGCAACCAAACTGCTATAATTAAACTCGTCAGTTGACACAAAGCAACTAAAAAGGAGTGGATAAACAATGGACTTTAAGCAATTACTTATTAAAATTTACAAGTATGGATTTGCTAAGTTTATTAAACAAAGCCATATATCAGCGAGTAGATTACTACTTATTTTGGACGGAGAAAAGTTTTTTACACTTAAAGAAATAGAAAAAATTTGTAGAATACTTAATATTTCGGTGTATGAGAAAGATATGTATTTTTTTACATCAAAAGTTGACATGAAGCAACTTTGCTAAAATTATCAAGTTTAGTGCTAAGAGATGGGGTGGTAAAGATATTAAATTAAAAAAAGACCACCGTATCTGGTACATACAGCGGTCTCAGTTTATCGGTTCAGATGAAAGTCAAGAATGAAATCGCCCTTGCCGATATGTAAATCGATTTGTTTTGCTTTGGATTTTCTTCTTTTATTCTTTGTAGTAATTACTGAAAGAATTTGTTTTATATAGTAAATATACTTAACAAAAATTAATCCTAAGTTTATCAAATCGACGTTCATGATAGATTTTAAATAGTCTATCATGTAACACCTCCCTTAAATTTTTAAGAGCCACCCACTCTATAAAAACAAAAAGAGAGTATTTGTATTTTATCAAAAATATATTGTGAAATCAATATACAAGTTTCACAAACTTTGGTTGATAAACCATTAAGTTTCCAAAGAAAAAGGAGCCGAGTTAGCTACTCCCAGCTCCCTAATCTTTGACCTACTATCTTATATATAAGTATACGGCAACGACGGCAATCGAAGCTAAAATATCCGCACACGGGATATGTAACTTTTCAAGAACTTTGGCGGTTATGGATATACCCAATGTCCCTAAAACAAATGATAGGAGGTCGAATTCACTGTTTTTCATACTCTTCTCCTTTAGTTATATTTTTTGTGGGTAGAGCCGCAAATTCGAACACGGTTACCCACGAAAGAGTATGTAATAACAGCGATTTGGTGAAATCCGCCGAGTATGATTAGCAGACAGTGAACTGCTAAAATTGCCTATGTATATACGATATTAAAATAAAACGAAACAATTTTAGAATAACTCATCAGATACATTCAGACATCACCTCTTTATAAAAGTTTTAATAACTATATAAAGGAGGTACGGATTCACCATTTATTATTATATAACGTTTAGGTAAATTTTTCAATACTAATAATTAACAAAATCACTTTAGAAAGGAATTAAAGAAATGGACAAGCTTATAAAATGGTTATTTCAAAGCACGCAAGACGGTAGTACATATTTGCAGGTAATTATTATGGGTTTCTTATTATGGGTTCTCATATATATTTTCTTAAACGATTTATTAAAATTTATAGAAGAACTATACAAAGGAGATAAGAACAATGAAATATAAAAACGAATGTCAGATATGTGGAAAGATTTTTATAACTAAGAATAAAACAAAAAAATATTGTTGTTCTGATTGTAAAAAAATCGCATCAAGAATTAGAAAAGACGAATGTGACCAACCCTGTTGGATTTGTAGAAATGCTACTGGAAATTGTTTGTGGAGTAGCGAGTCGAAACCAATAAAAAACTGGGATGCAAAGCCTGTGTATAAAAAAGAAAGAGATGGTTATATTCGTCGTACATATAAAATCATTTCGTGTCCACAATTTATACATGATTAGGAGGATTTATGAAGAGATTTAAAATTATTACTTGTTTACTGATAGTTATGTTTTTGTTTTATTGGACAGGAGCTAATTTTACAAATGTGAATGATGCTGGTAG
This sequence comes from Bacteroidales bacterium, assembly GCA_045606865.1. Taxonomy (GTDB): domain Bacteria; phylum Bacteroidota; class Bacteroidia; order Bacteroidales; family F082; genus Limimorpha. The sequence continues at coordinate 72,397 of JAZUST010000145.1, read as the reverse complement.
TGAAATAGTAGCTGAAAGCAAAGTTGAACCTAAACCCAAATTAACAGTTAAATATGTTCCACTTGGTGTTCCTAATATAAATAGTTCTTTTAAAGCATATATGGACTTCAGATGTGTTACAAATAAAAACAGCCCTCAATATAAATTCATTAAGCAGTGGGGTTGGTTAGATTATGATGGATTTATGAGATGTGATGCTGAAAAGGACTTAGGAATAACAGACAACTATTATCTTGTAGCTCTTGGTTCGTATTACGGGACAAGCATAGGAACTAAATATCGTATAACTTTAGATACAGGAAGAGCATTTTATGTTGTGCTGGCAGATTGCAAATCTAATATACATACTAATTCAACTAATCAATTTGGTAGCAACAATAATATTATTGAATTTTTAGTTGATACCAAAAGATTAAATAGCGATGTAAAATATCACGGTAGTGCAAATGTGTATATGCCTTTAAATGGAAGTGTATCAAAGATTGAACGGATTGAATTTGTAAAGGAAGGAATGAATTAAAGTGGGAAAATATGTTGATTATTATTGTCAGAATAATTGTAGAAGACTAATTTCATTAACCAATCAAATTATAAAAAATAAATTTGGTTGGATACCCGAAAAAGATTACGATGACTTTTACTCTATAGCAGGACAAACTTTATGGATGTGTGAAAAAAACTTTGATAAAAGTAAGGAAACTAAATTCAAAACGTATTTTGTTTCTTGTCTAATTAAGAAATTCAAATCAAGGATTACATATTGTAATAGATGTAAACGAAAGCAAAAGGATAAAGAAGGAAATCCAATTCCGGAAATATCAATTAATTTTATAGTTGATGAGAAAAACGGGTACGAAATCGCTGACACTCTTGTTGATAAAAATGACTTATTAGAAAACATTCTTTCGATACAAGATAGTTTTAGTGACGAATTTCAAATCTTTTTTTCGCAGCTAACTAAAAAACAACAAGAGATTGCAATACTTATAATGCAAGATTATACTCCCATAGAGATACAGAGAATTTTAGGTATTAGCAATCAAAGATATCAGTCACAGTTTCAAAAAATTAAGTCTTATAAAAACATAGCAATTTTATGTCAAGGAAGGGAAGGTAAATTATAATGGCACAAACGATGGAAAAAAGTAAAGATATTAAACTTAGTGTTGGTTCTATTATAAAGAAAATGGATAAAAAAACAATATGTTTTGATCATCCGTTACAGAGAGAATCTGAAAGATGGAACGGGGTAATGGTTGGAAACTTAATCTCCGATGTCTTGCAGGGAAATCCAATTCCTGAACTTGTCTTTGCAGAACAGGTTGTTAATGGCATTCCGATTATATGGGACTTAGACGGAAAGCAAAGATGCACCAATTTATATATGTATTATAAAGGTGTCCAAAAACATGACAAAATAAGTCGTGCCATAAGAAGATATATGATTACATATCATACTCCTATCTTGGATGAGAATGGAGAAATTTCTATTGACGATGAAGGATTTCCGCTTTATGAGAAAAGAGAATTTGACATAAGAGGTAAAAAGTTTTGCCAGTTACCAGAAGAACTTCAGGAAAGGTTTCTTGATTATGCCTTTAAGATTGTACAATATATCAACTGCTCCTCTGAGGATATTGCTTATCATATTCTCCGTTACAACGAAGGTAAACCTGCAAATAAAGAAGAAAAGGGCATCATAAGACTTGGGGAAAGATATGCAAGACTTGTAAAGAGTATTGCAACACTTCCTTTCTTTGAGGATAACTACACTGTTTCAGATATTAATAGTGGTTCAATTAATAGAGTGATTACTGAGTCTTTAATGCTTGGAAAATTCTTTGACAAATATAATGGTAACTACGATAAGACCTGCGACTATATTCGTGATAATGCTGTAGCGGACGATTTTACTGCTTATGAAGAAATGATAAACAGACTTGAAGCTTGTGTTGATGAGGATAATATTGCCCTATTTGTTAAGAAGAATAAGAAAAATGCATTCTTATTTATAACATTATTTTCAAGGTTTATTAATTCTAATATTGAAGATTGCTATTTCAATGATTTTTTAACCTCGTTTAGAGAAGAATTACACGAAAAGCAAATAGAAGGAAAGTCTTTTGATGAACTGATGGAAGATAAATCCACAAAAGATAAAAATATCGTCATTGCAAGAGTAGAACACTTAAGCAAACTTATGTGTGAGTATTTTCAAATATCAATACAAGATTTAGAATCAGCACAAGGTATTACTGACGAGGAGTTTGAAGATTTGGCGCAAGAATTTGTATCAGATGAAGTCGCCTATCAATCACTTATGCTCATATCTGATTGCCCTTATTGTAACTTTGACACAGAAACTTTGTTAAAAATGGATGATTGGCTTAAAAAACATGGAGACAACAAATTAATTGAGGATTGCAAATATTATAAATCCATAGTTATCGATAATGGAATAGACGAGAATGAGATAAATCTTCCATTATATATGTATGCTATTAAGTATATTGATGCGAATGAAATCAAAATTGATGTAGATGACTGGTTTACATCATTTAAAGAATCTGCTTTTGTTGAAATTGATAGTGATGACGCTAATGATTTTAATTCTAATAGTACAATAATTTTAAAACAAAATGAGATTATTCAAAGTATAAAAAATTTTATTAACAAAGGAGTAGATAATAATGTTATTTAATAGAAACGAATCAAAAGGAGCGATATTAAGGTTGCCTGAACTGGAATTAAAAAGAATACCGCTTAAGAATATTAAATTTGCAGAATATCAAAGAGAGGTTAAGCCGTCTAAGGTCAACAAGATGATTAAAAACTTTGTTCCTGATATTATAGGTGTCGGTTTGGTAAGTTTTAGAGGTGGGGACTTTTGGGGTATTGATGCACAACATAGAATTGAAGCTCTAAAAAAACTTGGATTTAAAGAAATGCTTTGTCAGGTTTTAACGGGATTAACATATGAGGAAGAATGCTATCGTTTTGTACTTCTTAATACAGGAAGGACTCAGCTTACTGCAAACCAAGTATTTCATGGTAGAGTGGAAGAGAAAGATAAGGAAGCAATTGAATTAGTTGCTATGTTTAGAAAATACCGCTTTGATTACAACAAGAATAATGGCACTAAAGACGACAATCTTATAGGTGCTGTTAGTAAGTTTGTTAAAATGCAAAAAATGTTTGGCATGGAAAGAGTAGAAACTGTACTTAGAATTTTGAGAAATGCTTGGTACGGTGATAAAAATTCTCTTTCAAGTGCTATCATTACAGGTTTATCAACCTTTTTAGAAGAAAATCCAAATGCAGACGAAATGATTTTGACTAAGGCTTTGGAAAAAGTTATGCCAAATATTCTTATTGCTCAAGCAAATAACTATGTAAAGTGTGACATGCTTCGCCCCGGACGTGCCGATTCTGCTTGTTATCATATAGCAAAGGAAATTTCTTATCTATATGAGGATGAAGCAAATAGACCTGTTCGTAACAGAAGAGCAAAGGTTGTGATTTAATGAAAAAGGCTGAATATTACATAACTGATGGAAATAACTTTGTCAAACAATCAATTAATGGACAGTTCAGTAAGGTTAGTAATATAACTGTAGCTGATGCATGGGACAAACCACAAGTAGCAAAGGCAGTTTTGGACAATTCAGTACCGAGAGCGTGGCGTGCAAATTTTTATGTAGCAAAACTTAAAGATGATGTTTTAGAAAAGCAAACACTTTCTCATTCAGAGAAGTCACAAAAGAGAGCAGAAAATACAGTTATAATTGACAAAAATAAGGGTTATGAACTTGATTTGTATGTTTTTGATGAAGATAGCAACATTCAAGAAATAGTTAAGGCTTTTGAAAACGTGAGAAACGTATTGGAAAAATCTAAAAAAGCGGAAGAAGATTTGCGAGATAGATTACAGGTTTTAGATTGTGCTTTTGAAGATTTAAAACATTATCATCTTAAGAGAAAACTTGGCACTGTTGATGCCTACAAACGAGATAAACTGGAAAGTAGAATTTTACTTGAACGACGTTCTGTTAAAACGCAGCTTGATATATTAAAGAGGATAAATCAACATCACATAGATATTAACTCACATATCAAGGATGTTTGTGAAACGATTAGCACAATTCGTAACAGAAAGTATGTACCAAGAGTTTTGGTTGATTTGTTTGAAAATGGCATTGATTCGCTTGAAAATTTTGAAATATAAGGAGGGCATATGAAGTTATTTAATGATGAAATACCAAAGTATAAGAAGAAAAAATCATCAAACTTATCAAAATCTAAATATAAAGCTGATCATAAACATCAATATGTAGATTGTGTTTTTATATGTGAAGAGGGTGATACAGCACATCAGGGAACTTATTGTGAGTTATGTGGCAAAATAGGTATGATTCAGTATTATGATACATCAAAAACAGAGAATAATTCTATAAGGATGTTAACAAAAAGTGAAGTTCTTAAAAAATATGAAAATCTTAAGGTTATACATATTAAAAATATTTGGCAGAAAACGTTGTAAAATTCTTATTTTATTTGCAAATTTTAAACAAAAGGAGGAGTAAATATGCCCGTAAATGATGAGTTGGGACGTAGAATGAAAGATTTCTACGAAACAATCCCGAAGACAAAATTAATGAGAAGAACGCCTGTAGCGATTCGTATTGACGGAAAGGCTTTTCATACTTTTACAAGAGGAATGAAAAGACCATTTGATGATAGCGATGGACATTTAGGATAAAAAAGAGGTAATTCAATGATAAAAGTAACTTGTCGCTGTGACACAAGAGTTGAAACGGCATTCTTTGATAGAATTATTTGGGCGGGGTTATTAAACCTCGATGAAAACACCAGAAAAGAAGTTAAAGAACTTCTCGATGGAGGAACTTTAGAAGATAAAATCCATGTGAATTATAAAATCAAAGAAAACAAAAAACTTAAATTCAAAGAATGGCTTAACAAAGCCGTTTCTAAGGTGTCAAAATCACTATAAAACCAACGTTTTAAAGTGAAAAGTGAGGTGATAAAATGGCGTTATTATTATTTATAGTATTTTTCATCATTACAATTATTTTTTCTTGTATGGTAGACGAGGATTTGGCGTTTGTTCCGGGAATAGTATGTCTTATATTTTTACTCGTAACAGTCATAAGCGGATTTAAAGTGGTTAATGGTAGAGTGATTGATTCTAAAATTGAAATGTATCAAGAAGAGAATAAAAATATAGAAACTCAGATGGATATTCTTGTTGAGAAATACATGGATTACGAATCAGAAACTTTTGAAGAATTAAAAGGGGAAAGTAGTGTCACTCTTGTTTCGCTTTATCCCGAATTAAAGGCAGATGAACTTGTTAAGTCTCAGGTAGAGGTTTACACAAGCAACAACAAAACAATCAAAGATTTAAAAGAAAAGAAAATCAACCTATCTACTTGGAAATGGTGGTTGTATTTCGGTAAATAAAATAGGAGGAATTTTATGAAGAATTGGAAGTTACCAGTAATTATTGTAGCAGGTGTTTTGGCGGTGATTCTACTCTGTGTTTTTGCAGTTCAGGGTTCACAGAATAAAGCATTTGCACTTGAAGAACAGGTTAATACGGCTCAGTCCGATATTAAAGTTCAGGAAAAGAGAAGAGTTGACTTGGTTTACAACCTTGCAGACTGTGTAAAGCAGTATGATAAGCATGAGGCGGAGACACTTGCAGCCATTGCTGAAGGTCGTGGTTCATCGGGCGATATTGAAAATGTAACAACTGCTATTACTGCCGTATCTGAAGCTTACCCGGAACTTAAATCAAATGAGAACTACAAACAGTTAATGAATGAACTTGCTATGACCGAAAACCTTATTGCTGAATATCGTAGCAACTACAACAAACAGATTAAAGAATACAACAGATATGTGCGTAAGTTCCCGACAAGAATGTTCTTGAGCATGCTCGGTTACGAAACACAGGAATATAAATATCTCGATTATAACGCACCTGTTGATGCTCCACAGAATTTGTTTGGAGAATAATAATGAGGAAGAAGTTTTACATAGGTGATTTTGAAATCACAGTAAGAGAAATTATTGCAAGTATTTCTATTATAGCCATTATGTTATTGTTTGGCGTTTTGATTCACGGCAAGATTTCAGAACACCAAATGGACAAGAACGAAATCTACAACAAAGCAGTTAAGATTGAAAGCAAAGATTTGTTCCAATATGGTATGGATACCAATGTAGGCAACGCTTTTGTGCATGGCGAACTGAAGGCAGTTGATACAGTCACATATCCTGAAATTGGTGGAGAGTATATGTCTGTTAAGAAAGAAACGGAAGAATATACAAGACATACAAGAACGGTTTATGAATATGACGACGAAGGCAATATAACCGGTTCGCATGAAGAAGTTTACTACACGTGGGATAATATCAGAAATGAATCGTTATCTTGCAAAAAGGTCACGTTTTTGGATATTGAATTTAACTATGGGCAGATATATAGTCCACACAGAAATTACATTAAGACAGTTTATGACAAGTGGGATAGCGACATTCGTTATTTATATTATGGTAGCGGGACGAGCTACACGGGAACTATTTTCACTAGTCTAAAAGACAAAACAATTTCAAAAGATACTAAGTTTTATAACGATATGACCATTGAAGAAGCGACTGAGTATCTTGAAAGCGGAATTGGCGGCTTAATTGTCTTTTGGTTTTTCTGGATTATCTTAATTGTAGGTTGCGTAGTAGGTTTTTATTACTTAGATAATAAGTGGTTAGAATAAAAATCCTGATGAAAGCAACATTTCATTGACAAAACGGAGGTGATTTGATGAATATTTCTGAAATCAAAGCGGAAATTAAGAAGCCAGAATACGGGTTTTTAGAGAAAAATGAGCATTTAGGCAAGAATATTATCCTTCTTGGGTTGGGTGGTTCTCATGCATATGGCACAAATACTGAAACATCTGACTTAGATATTCGTGGTTGCGCATTAAATCGTAAGAATGAAATCCTTACTAATGAGAATTTTGAGCAGTTTGTAAACGAAGAAACTGATACAACAATCTATTCATTCAACAAGCTCATCTCCTTGTTAAGTAACTGTAATCCAAATACGATTGAGATTTTAGGATTAAAGCCTGAACACTACTTGTTTTTATCGCCAATAGGTCAGGAGTTACTTGATAAAAGAAAATTATTCTTATCAAGAAGAGCAGCACATTCTTTTGGTGGGTATGCAACCGCACAGTTAAGACGACTTGACAACAAGGCGGCTCGACTTATAGACCAATCCCAACAGGAGAAACATATTCTCGGTAGTATTCAAAATGCCATGCACGATTATAAACGCAGATATTTTGAATTTGAAGATGATGCCATTAAGTTGTATGTTGATAAAGCAGTTCAAGAAGGGTATGATACTGAAATCTTTATGGATATAAATTTACATCACTACCCGCTTCGTGACTACAAATCTATGTGGTCAGAAATGAATAATGTTGTTAAAGATTATTCAAAGATGGGCAAGAGAAACCAGAATGCTATCGAGCATGGAAAACTTGCAAAACATATGATGCATCTTATTCGACTTTATATTATGTGTCTTGACATCTTGGAACGAGAAGAAATCGTTACTTATAGAGAAAAAGAACACGATTTTCTTATGAGTATCCGAAATGGAGAGTTCTTGGACGATAATAGGCAGCCTATTCCAGAGTTTTTTGAAATGGTAGATGAGTTTGAGAAGAAACTTGAATATGCGAAAGCAAATACATCTTTAAAAGAGAATCCTGACTATAAGGCTATCAATGAATTTGTGATGAGTGTTAATGAGAGGGTGGTAAAAGGTGAAGTTTAATATTAATATTCCTGACGGAGCCAATCTTCTCATTCACACCCTTCAGGACAACGGATATTCAGCTTATGTTGTAGGTGGTTGTGTCCGGGATAGTATATTAGGCAGAGAACCACATGACTGGGATATATGTACATCTGCCACTCCTGAACAAATGCTTGAAGTTTTCAAGGGGAGAAGAGTAATTGAAACCGGATTACAACACGGGACTATTACGGTGGTAGTTGATAAAATCCCATATGAAATTACGACTTATAGAATAGACGGAGATTATTCAGATAATCGAAGACCAGACAGTGTAACCTTTACAGATAATCTTATCGAAGATTTAAAGCGCAGGGACTTCACTATAAATGCAATGGCGTACAACGATACACAAGGCTTGGTTGATCCGTTTAATGGAGTTGAAGATATTGAATGTGGAAAGATACAGTGTGTCGGCTCTGCAAAAGAGCGATTTAATGAGGATGCTTTAAGAATCTTAAGAGCAATTCGATTTGCTTCTCAGCTTGAATTTAGCATTGAACCGGAAACAGATTGGCAAATCCATCAACTCTATAAAAATTTGGAGAATATATCAGTAGAGAGAATCAATAGTGAGTTTTGTAAAATTGCATCGTTTGATAACTTTTGTGTAGAACTCTTGCTTTACAAAGATGTATTCTCTTTATTTATCCCCGAATTAAAAGACATGATTGATTTTCCTCAAAATAACCCTTGGCACATTTACAATGTTTTTGACCATACAGTACATGCCGTTGCCGAATGTTATTCAAAGGATTTAATTACAAGACTTGCAGTGTTCTTTCACGATTTCGGAAAGCCTCATTCCTATCAGGATGTAGAAGATGGCATTAGACATTTCAAGAGTCATGCAAAAGTCAGTGCTGAAATGACTGACAACATTATGAAACGCCTGAGATTTGATAACGATACAAGAAGCAAGGTTGTTGAGTTGGTGCAATATCACGATGCTACATTCTCAGTTGGTAAGAAATATGTCAAGAAATGGCTTAATAAGATTGGTGAAGAACAGTTTAGACGGTTACTTAAACTAAAAGAGGCAGACAATAAAGCTCAGAACTTGGAACGTTCCAACGAAAGAATTGGAGAGTTGCACGAAATTGAGTCTCTTATAGATGAAGTTTTGAAAGAGCAAGAGTGTTTTTCTCTAAAGGATTTGGCTGTTAATGGACAAGACCTAATTAATATCGGTTATAACCCCGGCAGAGCATTAGGTGCCGCTTTACGAGGTTTACTTGATTGTGTTATCGCTGATGAGGTAGAGAATAATAAAGTAGAACTGTTAAAACTGGCAGACAAATGGTTACCACGATGAAATTTTTGTTTTAAGGTGAAAGGAGAATAATAAAATGGGATTTGAAGATTCAACATATACAAGCTTTCCAATGCAGGAAAACCCTCAGATTTTAAAGGTGACTACACCAGAGGGTTATACAGAAAAGGATGCAATAAAACTACATGAAAATGTTAAAAAACAGGTAGGCAATTTATATTTAGTAGTGACTGTTCCAGAGGATGTAGAATTAGAAATTATTGTATAACCAGATAAATCTATACTTTTATCGGCAAATTTGGAGGTGTTGCATTGAAAAGATTGACACAAAGATATATAGAAAGTAAGAACCCGTGGTGTTACTATGGCAAAGAAAACAACCCATGTGGATGTGGAAGCAACTGTTACCACCTTGAATATGATAAGACTAAAGAGAAAATTTACTGCGTTTGTAATGGTTGTAAGTCCGATATTTATGAAATAAAAGAAGAGTATGTAAAAGAAAATTTGGATAAAGGTGTTTGGTTATCAAAAGACGACTTAGAAAACCAATCTGAAGAAAAATATCATCAAATAACAATGGATGAATATTTGGAGAGTTTGAACAAATCCGATAGAGAATAATACTATGTAACATTCTTTTCAACCTTGCATAGCAAGTTAATCATAGATTAATTTTTGTTACCGTCGGCAACGGCGTTTATATATATAAAAATAATTGAAATTTTAGGAGGAAATTAAATTTGGCATTTCAGGTTAAGAAAGCAAAAAGAGAAAAAATTTACGTCAAGATTGCATTGATGGCTCCGTCAGGCGGAGGTAAAACATACGGAAGTTTGCGTTTAGCAACTGGTATGGCAGAAGAAATCAAGAATACCACAGGTAAGGATGCAAGAATCCTCTTTGCTAACACAGAGCAGAAACGTGGCTACTATTATGCAAATGAGTTTGACTACGATATTGTTGATATTGACGCACCTCATAATCCTGAGAAATATGTTGAACTCGTTGAGTTTGCAGTATCAGAAGGCTATGACATTTTGATTATCGACTCATCTTCACATGAATGGGAAGGTAAGGGCGGATGTCTTGAACTTCAGCAGCAAGCAGGTGGTACATATCAGGCTTGGGGTAAGGTAACGCCAAGACATAACAAGTTCATTGAAGCGATTGCCGATTCACAGATTCATATTATTGCTACAATGCGTGGTAAAGATCAGTATGAAGTAAGCAAGGATGATAGAGGCAAGACTTCAGTTCAGAAACTTGGTGTTGGTGCGAAACAGAGAGATGGTTTTGAATATGAATTTACTTGCACATTCTTAATTGACCAGAAAACAAACTGTGCAGAAGTTCAGAAAGACAACACTCATATCTTTGAGCATGAAGGTGCAACTCTTCTTACTGAAAATCATGGTAAAAAGATTATGCAGTGGGCTAATTCGGGCGAAGGCTATACTCCTGTAGTAAGAAAAGAAGCAACAGATACAATTGATGTCGTAGATGAACTTGATGCAATCCATAAAGAAATGGTTGCTCTTTGCACAAAATTAGGTGGCACAAAGAACGCTGAACTTATGGAGACATTAAAGGCTTATATTCCGAGCGGTAACCCTAAAGGAATCAAGGATATTGCGGTTGCAAAAGAATGTTTGGACAAGCTGAAGGCAATTAAGCCCGTTAAATAATAGGAGGAAACAATATATATGAATAAAGCAATTTTGGTAGGAAGACTCACAAGAGATCCTGAACTTAAATCAACAGCCAATGGCACTAATGTATGCTCATTTTCTGTTGCTGTAAATAGAAGATATAAGAATGCCGAAGGTAATTACGATGCTGACTTTATCAACTGTACTGCATGGAGACAGACTGCTGAGTTTGTTTCAAAGTATTTCACAAAAGGCAGAATGATTGGTGTTGTTGGTAGTATTCAGACAAGAAATTACGATGACAAAGATGGCAAAAAGGTATATGTAACAGAAGTTGCAGCCGATGAGGTTTACTTTGTTGAAAGCAAAGGAGACAACAATAATAACACTGCTCCCGTTGCAGATGTAAATGATTTTGCTCCTATCGACGATACTGACGAACTTCCCTTTGCATAATCAATATGGCAGATAAGAAATATGTCTGTGCATATAAACATTGTTTACACCACGGAGAAAAGGTATCTTCCTTAGAATCAGTGGTGATAAGCAAAAAGCACTATCATTGGGATTGTGCAGAAAGAAAGCAAAAAATCCAAGAATGTGCAGAATTATATATGACTATTATTGGCGACAAGAAACAATATCCTGTAATTTTAAGAACGTTAAATACACTTGTTTATAAATACAGAGTTCCAATAGAATACATTATAAAACAAGTCGAAACGTCTTCTGGATATTATAAGGACAAGCCGGTATATGCTCTATATGGTTTGAAAACATTGTTTTGGACAAGAGAATTTACAGTATAGGGGTGAAGATTTGCTCGTTGATAAAAAATTAATTGAAAAAGCCAAAGACAAATTGGGTGATGAGAATGCTATTATTATGGCAGAATTACTTGATTTAGACGATTTTGATAATAAGAATTATAAATCTCGATGTCCTTATCATAGCGAACAAACTGCAAGCTTCATTTATAACCCTAAAGCTCATAACTACCATTGTTTCGGTTGTTCTAAGACCGTTGATATTATAGATATTTTGATGGAAAAAGGTGAAACCTTTTTAGGTGCTGTTAAGTTTCTTTTTGAAAAGGCGGGAATTCAATATAGCTTTGGAGAACAAGATGTAAAAACCAAAAGAGACTATAAATACCCACATGAAGAACCAATAAATGATAAACCTAATGTTATTGCATATTGGGGAAAGCGTGGTATTTCAAAAAGAACAATAGACTACCTCGACATCAGAGAAGATACACAAGGAAACGGAGTGTTTAATTTTTATGACACAAACGATGTACTAACAATGGTCAAGTACAGACCTGCAAAAACAATAACTAAATCTTCAAACACTCCAAAGACATGGTGCCAATCGGGGGCGGACACAGCTCCGCTCCTTTTTAATATGAATCGTGTTAATACATCAAAACCTTTGCTTATATGCGAAGGAGAAACAGATTGTGCGAGTGCTATTGAGGCAGGTTATTTGAATACAGTTAGCGTTCCTCTTGGTGCAGGTAATTTGCATTGGATAGAAGAGAACTGGGAATGGCTTAACGAGTTTGAATCAATAATCATTTGGTCGGACAATGATAGTCCGGGGCAGACGATGCGAAAAGATTGTATTTATCGTCTTGGTACTTGGCGAACAAAGTATATAGAAACACCTGAATATTTTGAAAAACCAAATGGCAAAAGAATTCCTTTAAATGATATAAATGACTGTTTACAGATTGGTGGCAAAGAATATGTACTGAAACTCATATCCGATGCAAAAGATGTTCCAGTAAAAAGTGTAAGAGATTATTCAGATATAGATGAGTTAGATATTTCGCAAATGGATGGTGTTACTACTGGTATTAAACCATTTGATAATGAAGTAATTAAACTCTTCTATGGTACATTGACAGTATTATCTGGCAGACCGGGAAGTGGTAAGACCAGTATAATTGACCAAACTATCGCAAGAACTATTGATACAGGCAATCCAGTGTTCCTATTTTCAAAAGAAATGCCTGAGAGAATGAGCGCTAACTGGTTTAACACCATAATTGCAGGTAGAAGAAATATGGAAGAGAAAACCACAAAGGATGGTAGAAAATACTATATAGTTCCAACTACGATACAGAAAAAAATGCAGTCTTTTTACAAAAATAAACTTCTTATATATAAAGATGATGAGCCAAACGATGTTGATTCTGTAATGAAATCGGCTGAAGAATGCGTTAGAAAGTACGGTACGAAGCTTGTCGTTCTCGATAATTTGATGATGTTGGACTTACAATGCTCAGAAAGTGATAAAAATACTGCCCAAACAAACCTTATTAACACACTTATTAAGTTTGCAAGTAAGTTTAATGTGGCGGTTGTGTTGATTGCACATCCAAGAAAAACGCAAGATGCTAATTCAGATATCGAAATGTATGATATATCAGGCAGTTCAAATATTATCAATTTAGCAATGCGTTCCGTTGGTCTTAGAAGAACATCAAAAAAAGAAAAGGAAGATCCAAAATCCAAGTGGGGTAAATATGATGTTGTTTTAACTGTGATTAAAGATAGACTTTTAGGCAAGGCAGATTTTCAAATGGGGCTTTGGTATGACCTGACATCAAGAAGATTCTATACGGACTATGAAGAATATGATGCTCAATTTGCTTGGGATGACAATGTTTATTCAAGTAAATTGCCATATGTAGATAGGTCAGCCGTAGATGAGTTTCCTGATAAGTAAGGAGGAACAATGAACGAAGACAGATTTATAATCGACTGCATGCTTTGGTCTTTTAGTAGATTATCTTCTTTTCATCAGTGTCCCTATGGTTTTTATCTGAAATACATACAGTGCACCGAAGGCGAAACAAACTTTTTTGCTGAATATGGTTCATTTATGCACTCTATATTAGAAAAGTATGAAAAAGGGGAGCTATCATTATTTGAAATTTCTCAGTATTATGAAGAACATTTCAATGAGTATGTTATACATGATGCTCCCCCTAACAAATATGTAGATATTAGACAATCTTACTACGATAAAGGACTGGATTATCTTGATAATATAGATTTGATTTTAGATAAATACGAAATTCTTGGGATAGAAAAAGAAGTTAAGTTTATAATTGGCGGCTACGAGGTTATTGGATATATAGACCTTCTTTTAAAGGATAAAGAAACAGGAGATATTATTGTTTTAGACCATAAGAGCCAAAGCATTAAATTTAATAAAAACGGAACTGTTAGCCAACAAAACAAGAAAGATGTTTTGAAGTTTAAAAGACAGCTTTACCTATATTCCATTCCGGTAATAGAAGAATATGGTGTTAAACCAAAATACTTAATATGGAATCTTTTTAAAGATAGGAATTGGCTTGAGGTGGAGTTTGATGACGAAGAGTTTGAAGAAGCAAAACAATGGGCGGAAGATACCGTCAAAGCAATAGAAAACGAAACGGCTTGGTTGCCAAATCCATCTGCATATTTTTGTCAGAATCTTTGCGATATGAGAAATTGTGCGTGTGAATACAGATTATAAGGAACAGGAGTGATTGTTTGCAAAATTATCATAAACATAGTTGGTTTACTAATGCCTTGGTTGCTGATTGTCCAACATCATATGAAGCATATGTAGAAAGAGCAAAGGAACTTGGACATAAGGTAATATCGAGTGTTGAACATGGCTTTCAATCAAATTACTATGTTCCTTATGAACTTGTTGAAAAGAATAATGAAAAGGCAAGAAAAAAACTTGAAGAAGGAACTATTACTCAGGAAGAATACAAAAAAGAACTTCTTAAATTTGTCTTTGGAGCTGAGGCTTACTGGGTTAAAGACAGGAAAAAAGAATATCCAGTTAAAGATAAAAAGTCAGGTGAATATAAGACAGATAAAGACGGCAATTATGTAATGCAGCGAGACAGAAGTAATTGTCATATGATTCTACTTGCAAAAAATGAAGAGGGCAGACGTGATATTAACGAAGTATTATCTGATGCGAATATTGATGGATATTATGGTCAGCCAAGAATAGATTTGGAATTGCTAATGAGAATAAAACCTGAAAATGTTATGGTAACTACTGCTTGTCTTGCATACTGGAAGTATGATGATATTGAAGATATAACAGTACAGTTACATAAGCATTTTGGAGATAACTTCTTCTTAGAGATTCAGTGCCACAACACAGACGCACAAAAACAACTTAACAAAAGGATTTTGGAACTGAGTAAAAAATATGGCATTGATATCATCTTTGGGTATGATAGCCATTACATTTATGAAGAAGATTTTGTTGAGCGAGATAATTATATTTCTACACGAAGAAAGAATTACATAAAAGACGAAGACGAAGAATCAGGATGGTATATGGATTATCCTGATGATGAAACAGTAAGAAACCGACTTAGGACACAGGGCATTCTCTCCGAAGAAGAAATAGAGAGATGCATGAAAAATACAGACCTATTGCTTGATTTTGATGATTTGTATTTTGATAAAGACATAAAATTGCCATCAAGTGATTTAAGTATGACACAAGAAGAAAAAGACAATGTTTTAAAAAATCTTGTATCATTACAATGGGATAATATAAAAAACACTATTAGCGAAGATAGATGGCAGGAATACACCGATGGAATCAACTATGAACTTGATGCCATTATCGGTACAAAAATGACAGATTATTTTATTATTGACTATAAATTAGTTGAACGTGGTTTATCTAAAGGTGGAATAATTACTAAGTCCGGCAGAGGTAGTGGTGTTTCTTATTATGTGAATTCTTTGTTGGGATTTAGTGATATAGACCGCTTTATCTCACCTGTAAAACTGTATCCCGACAGATTTATGTCGAAAACAAGAATCTTAGAGACAAAATCTTTACCTGATTTGGACTTGAATTTAGGGACACCTGAGATTTTTGCTGAAGCACAAGATGAGATAATGACAGAAATTTATGGTAGCGGTGGACATGCTTATCCTATGATTTCTTATAAGCCTTTACAGGCATCGTCTGCATTTAAATTGTATGCAAAATCTCAAAACCTTGATTTTGATATCGCAAATAATATCACATCTGAAATCCGTGCATATGAAACTGCATTGAAACACGCTGATACGCCAGAAGAAAAAGAAGCACTTGATATTTACGATTTCGTTGATTCGAGATACCATAAATACCTTGACGAAAGTAAAAAGTATAGGGGTATTATTAATGCAAAATCACAAGCTCCTTGCGGATATTTGATATATGGGGGAGATATTAAGAGAGAAATCGGCTTAATAAGATGTGTTCCTGAAAACAAAAAAGGCGAAGATGTTGAGAGTAAAAGTGTAATTACGACTGTAATTGACGGTATGGTTGCTGAAAATTATAAGTTTGTTAAGAACGATTTGCTTAAAGTTGATGTATGGTTAACCATAAATAAGGTCTTTGACAAGGTTGGAATACCAACTTATTCAGTTCCTGATATGACAAAAATAGTTGAAAACGACAAAAAAACTTGGGAACTGTATGAAAAGGGCTATACTTTGGGCGTGAATCAGATGGAGTCGGACTTTGCAAGAGGCTGTTCTATGAGATATAAACCTAAAAATATGCAGGAACTTACTGCTTTGGTAAGTGCTTTAAGACCGGGATTTAAGACACAGCTTGACAATTTCTTAGACAGAAAACCATATTCAACAGGCGTTAAAGAGCTTGATAATCTATTAAAAGATAGTTTCCACTACATAATGTATCAGGAAAATATCATGACTTATCTTGGTTGGCTTGGTATTGAGCAGACCGAAACATATGCCATTATCAAGAAAATCAGCAAAAAGAAGTTCAAAGAAAAAGAATTAGCTGATCTTAAAGCAAAACTCATCAAGAGTTGGGTTGCACATACCGGCACTGAAGATGGTTTCGAAAAGACTTGGAGTATTATGGAAGCCTTTTCAAAGTACGCATTTAATGCATCCCATGCTTACTCTTATGCCTATGATAGTGTCTATGGTGCATACTTAAAGGCTCATTATCCATATGAATTCTATTCGGTTATGATGCAGCACTTATCAGAAAAAGGCGAGAAAAATAAGGTAACTGCCTATAAAAAAGAAATGCAACAGGCTTTTGGCATAAGAAATGGCGATTACAAGTTTAGACTCGATAACAGAGAGTTCTCCATTGATAAAGAGAATAAATATATAAACCCATCATTGCTATCAATAAAAGGTTTTTCAAACAAGATTGCAGACTTCCTGTATTCATTAAAGGATAATCACTACGATAGTTTTATTGATTTGTTATTAGAGCTACGACAGAACGGAATAGCAGAAACAAGAATATCTGAGCTGATAAAAATTAATTATTTTAGTGAGTTTGGCAACATCAAGTATCTTGAAAAACTATTTGAAGTTTTTAAAATGTTTTATAGTGATAACAGTAAAAGGTTTTTATCTCAGTACAAAAAAGACAAAGCTTATGAACAAGGTCTTGATTTTGATTTATTGAGAAGGCATTGCGACAACGAAGCAACTTCTACATTTATGAAAATAGATGCAAGAGCCATTATTGATGAAATAATGAGAGAATATAAAGATATAGAGACATCTAATAAGGAAGTTATACAGTACAGATATAACACATTAGAGTATCTTGACATTATTGATAAAAAGTATTCCGGCTACTGCGTTGTTACAGATTTGAATGTTGAATACTCACCAAAGATTAAATTATATGCTCTTGCCAACGGCAATGAGATACCCGTAAAAATGAAGAAGGATTTATTTAGACAAAACCCTTTGAAGCGAGGAGACATCATTCAAGTATTAGATCAACACCAAGATTTTAAACGACGATTTGTTAATGGTGACTGGGTAAAAGACACAGAAAAAGAATGGTGGGTGGACAAATACAGAATATGCTAAATGAAGAATGTTATGATTGCAAATATTTTAATGGCAACCAATGTTTTCGCCCACACAAAGGTAGTGTGAACACTGTAGTTTATGGTGGAAAAGAGAAGAATCAAAAATCGCAAGTCCTGAAAGCCCCTATTTATGCGGGTTTCAGGACACGATTTTCACTTTGAAATAGGACTTTTATCGGGATTTTAATTTGGAGGTAGATATGGAAGAAAATACGCTGTTTGTTTCAAAAGATTTTGTAAAACACAGACCACACATTCATTACTTAATGAAACATTGTGGTAAAAATTCGGCAGGTGTTATCGCAACTTTTAATAGCAAAAAGAAAACAATCACCCTTAAAGAAGAAGCGTTTGATTTATGCTCTATCGCCAAAGACTTTGTAAGATTATCCTTAGAAGATGAAGGAGTGGAAAACAGTGGCATTTAAGATAGTAGATAGAACTTATACAGAAGGTACAGACAGAGACCCGGAAGCAATGGGTATTATTGAAGGATATACAAGTAACACGGTAGGCGAAACTTATTTAAGAATCAATTGTAGGGAAAAGACAGACCAAGAGCATTACGATTGGTTCTTAAGAGTGTATGGCGAAGTTCCTCGTGATGTTATGGATTATGATAAAGATACTCATAAATCTTTCTTGAGAGAAAGAAAAGTTGGCGACTACACCTGTGAGGGTATAAGACTTGATAAGGGACAAGTTGTAAAACTGATTTGGGAATTGATTAAATGGCTTATAAGAGGATGGTGATTAAGTGGGTTTTGAATTAGGAACAGGATTTTTAACAATGATTGACCGGGATAGCGGTGAACAGTTTGATTTAGGTGAGGTTGCTCCTTTAGAAATGGAAGTAGAGGAATGGAGTAAAAAAGAAGAACCACAGAAAACAATTAAAGGATTTACAAACTCTGCTACTTTTACGTGTGAATCACCTACAATCGTTAATCAGGAACTTTTTGATAAATTACTAACACCATCTACATCTTCAGCATTTACTATGGAATGGGATACGCCAATTCTTGTACAGGCTCGTTGGCATAAAAAATCAAGAATCCGTAAGAAGTGGCTTAAACGATATGGTTTCATTGAAGATGTCGTCAAAACAGTTGCAAAAGCAAACTGTGGTGATTATAACAAAGAGACAGGCGAAACAAATATTGACGTTGATAGTATTCAGTACATATGGAGACCAGACCAAAAACGTAGAGGCTTGAAAATAATCGGGGTGTAATTATGGACTACAAAACATATCGTGAAGAAAATGTTAAAAAGTTAAGCCAGTTTGATAGAACATTCAAGCCTTGGAAGAAATGGCAAAATATAAAACTCTCTGATATATGCCCTTGCGATACTTGCGAAGTTCAAAAAGAATATATTGACCGAAGATATGAGTTTATGATGTCAACGGGAGCAGATGAGGAACTTGCTGAAAGGTGTAGATGTTGTGTTGATGTTACAAACTGGCAGAGAGAATGCATAGAAAAATTACGGTGGTTTGAAAACGGGTGTGAGAATGAATGAAAAATCAACTTTCTAAAAGAGAATATAAATATAGATGCAAAATTATAGCCGAGAATCATTTGAAGAAAGAATGTCAAATGTATCTCAGTAACTATGTGATAACTGAAGGTCTTACATATAAAGAAATATATCTTGATGAAGCGTTGTTACATAGAATGATGACAAATTATAGTTTTTGGCAAGTAGGCAAAGCGGTTTATAAAGCTGGAGTTTCCGCTAAACAAGCCGCTAATGCTTTTCAAAATTTTGCTTGTGTTGTTAATGCTGTATCACAAGCGGTTGAGGTTGATGGCATAGTTTCTAACATAAAGAGAACGTATGAATTGAGCGACAAGCAAGCGGATGAATTGTTAAGACTTGCAGAAGATTATGCTGTAAGACACGTTATAACTTGTGGCGATGTGTTATATGAGGTTGGGCGAAAAATAAGAGAAGACGGCTATACAATGCGAGGATGTATTAAGTGGCTAAAGGAGAATGCGTGATGGCGCGATATTTCAAAGGTAATGAAATAATTGAAAGTATTAGAAAATACAAAACTTCAGACAAACCTAATGCCTTTCAGCAAGGTATAAATTTTCTAGTACGGGCGATTTGCAAAGAACTTACAAACGATAATATTATACCATCTGCCAACGTAAGAGAAATCGAATATGCCGAATGGTATTACGATCCTAATGGCATGGATTGGGGACTTGGAGCGTGGAAGTGTAGTAAGTGCCACACTAAGAACGATAATCTTGGTATGGGTAATAACATAAATCCATATATGTTTGCTGGCTCAAAGTTCTGCCCACAGTGCGGAGCCGTTATGAGACCGAAGGAGAGTGTTAAATAGATGTTTCAATTTGTTTGTGATAGATGTAAGAAACCAATAGAAGGTAGCACATATTATACTGTCGATGTTTATGGGCATGACATTAATCCTACTAATGATGGCAGAGATAGTGCTACAACATATATACAAAATGCAAGTGAAAATATGTCAAAGATGTTTTGTGGTGAAAAACATTATTGTGAAGAATGTAAAAATAAGATTGAGGATTTCTTAAGGATGGATGACTCTAAAACATTATACATTGAACCAATTGTAATTCCAAATAAAGATAAGCCCAAACTTATGCACTGGATTAAAAAGAGAATTTTTGCAGAGCCTGATTTTGAGAGCGAAGATTATGAGTGTTCAAGTTGTGGGTGTATTGAAGCATATGAAGCCAATTATTGTCCGAATTGCGGTGCAGAAATGCAATCAAAGGAGAAAAATAAATGTTAATACTTAAAATTTTGGGAATTGCAGGACTGTCAATATTAGGATTGCTTATTCTGTTCTTTGCATGGTTTGGATTATACATCACTATATCATTTTGGAGACAGTAAGGAGAATTTATAATGAATAAATGGATTGATGTAAAAGATAAGCTTCCTGAGATTGAAACAGAGAAAAGGAAGGGAGACCACAAGGTTAAAAAATCGGTTAGAGTTCTTTGTGCTTGTAAGCAAAAGAGTGGAAATATACTCGTTAAGGAAGGATATTATGAACTTTGGGATTGGAGAGAGGAGCCTTGTTGGAGAATACCCGGCAGCATTGATTCTGTGACTCACTGGATGCCTCTGCCTGAACCACCAAAAGGAGAAAGATGAATGAAGTATAAATGCTATGAATGTAAACACTTAATTGGGACGCCTGTCTTGCCACCATGTATGGGTTGGGAATATTGCTCAGAAAATGATTATTGTTTTTATGAGCCAGATTTTATATGTAGGATTAAGGCTTGGATTAAGAAAATAATGAAAAAATAGTATACCCAATGAAACTGAGATTTTAAAGTGAAAATGGGCTTGAAAAATTGAGAAAAACGAAGAAAACGAGAGAAAAACGGAGGTTGAAAATTGCTTAAAAGGTGGTTTTGTAAGCACAATTATAAACTTTATACAGTTGATAGAATTCAAGTTGGCAATTGGACAAAAATTTATCGTTTTAGATTTATATGTCTCAAATGTAACCATGAATTTACAATAACAGAAAATGAGTTTTGTGATGTTTATGACGTTATTAGAAGACAATACGATAAGGAAAGAGTGCTAAATAACTTTATTGTAGAAAGTAGCATGTTTACTCTTCCTCGTTGTCTTGACTTTGGCTTGCATTTTGAAAGTGCTGCTACCACGTTGCTTTTAGAAAAATACAAGTCTAAAGGAATTGATTTAAAAGAAATTGAGCAATGGGGAGAGAATCGGTTCAAACAAACCCATTTTTCTGTAGATGGTAAGTGGGTTATGAAGGACGGCACGAGATCTTTTATTGCTGATAAAGAAACGGATGGAGAATAATTGAATGAGAGTTAAGGATTTAATTAAAAATTTGCTTGATTGCGATATGGATGCTCATGTGTTAATTCGCATCGAAGATGGTAAAACAATATATGTAGCAAACGAAATCAAACAGGTTTTGAGGGGAACGGGAAAACCTTACGATTCACTTGCGATAATTATAAGTGAATTTGATGAGAATAATCCCTATTAAACAACCATAAAAGAACGATTCTATCAAGAAAAGGAGTGAGGATATGGCTATAAGCAAAGCAATACGGCAAAAGGTATATGAAAAATACAACGGCAGGTGTGCTTATTGTGGTAGAAAAATAGAGTATAAGGATATGCAAGTAGACCACTTTGTTGCAAAAAGAGGTTGGAACGAAGAAGGTACAGACGATATTTCAAACCTTATGCCCTCTTGCCGAATGTGTAATCACTACAAGAGAGCAAATACCCTTGAAACTTTCCGTATATACATTCAAGAAATTCCACGAAAATTAAGAAACAACTACATTTACAAAATAGGAGTTGCATATGGGAATGTTATTGAAAACGAAAAGCCGATAGAGTTTTATTTTGAAAAATGCGAAAGTTCTATAGAGGAGTGAGAGTATGAAAGAACACAAAATATATTGCGACCATTGTGGGAAAGAACTTGACACGATGAAAGATTTTAACGATACCCAAATTGAAATGGCTCATAAATGGACTACTGTTGATTTGTGTAGTGAGTGTGGCGATGAGTTGTGGGAAGTCATTGACAAGTTTTGTACGGCATACAACAAACAATAAAATCGCAATTCAAAAGTGAGGTATAAGTATGGAATCTCATAAAAATCAGGTATTGAGGATTACAAAAACTATATTCAGTATCGTGCCGGGCAAACTGGTTGAAGTGACTCGTAATGACGACACTCTTCACTTGTTTAAGTGTCAATGTTTAGATGGGAATTATGACCTTTATGACCTACACGATAAACATATAAGTTGGGGTATGTCCTGCGAAACATTAGATGATTTGCGAGATACACTTTTAAAGGACTACCTTGACGGACTAATATTTAACATAAAGTTATAGAGAATAATAAAGTGAAAGGAGAAAAGAGTTGTGCGCACATAAAACTCATGAGTTTCTCCTGTGAAGAACAATTTATAAGTACGATATAAAGGAAATTGATAAGCAAATAGCAATAGAGTTTGTTCAAAAATATCACTACTCCAAAATCTTACCTCGTATAACCAAACGCTATTTAGGTGTTTTCAAAGAAGAACAACTTCTCGGAGTAGTAACTTTGGGTTGGGGAACACAGCCTTTACAGACGATAAAGAAATTATTCTATAAACACGATGTCGTTACTACTGATTATTTAGAAATAGGGAAGATGTGTTTCCTGCCGGATATGAATAGTACAAAATCTTTTGGCAGCGAGGTTGTTTCACTACTTGTTAGGTGGATGAAACAAAACACAGATTGTAAGTGACTGTATACATTAGCTGACGGTATTATGGGTAAAGCCGGATATGTTTATCAGGCAAGCAATTTTCGTTACATAGGTAAATTCAAGACAAGTGTGTATATGAATCTTAAGACTGGCGAGAAGATACATCCAAGAAGTGCAAAGGTTTTACTCCAAGAAAATGCACAATATGATGGCGTTGAAAAAAGATTTTGGCTCACACATGATTTTTGTGTACATAAAGGCATTGATAAGATTAATGGTTTTATGTTTAGGTATGTCTATCCGCTAAATAAAGATGCTAAGAAAATGCTTAATGAGTATTCTGAATATCAAGGATTAAAGAATCCTAAAGATTGTGATTTGATATTTGAACGTAGAATCAGTAATGGTAAATTTGAAAAGATAGACAAGCCTGACTTTAACATGAACTGTTTTGAATATAACTATCAAAAATATCAATGAAATTTTCATTTTAATAGGAGGTAATATGAAGTATATAGAAGAAACAAGAGACTTATTTGCAACACCAGATGATTATTATTTGGCACACTGTATTAGTGCAGATTTTGGGATGGGTCGAGGTATTGTTGTTGAGTTTAATAATAGATTCGATATGAAGCGAAAACTACAAACAAAATACCCTGATTATATTAATGAGTGGCATAGCAAAAGATATGATGGCGACTGTATTTTAGAAGATAGAGTATTAAACCTTATAACAAAAGAAAGGTATTTCCATAAACCTACATATAAGTCTCTTACAACTGCGCTTATGAAATGCAGAGAGATTTGTTTAGAGAATAATATTATGAGACTTGCTATGCCGGTTATCGGTTGTGGTCTTGACAAACTCGAATGGAGTAGGGTTTCCGAAATCATTAAACTTGTATTTGAAAAGACAGATATTGACATTCTGGTATGCAAACTTTGAACACTCATTTTATGGAGGTGTGTTATGAAAATTTGGGTTGACGACGTAAGACCCGCCCCAAAAGGATACTGGTGGTGCAAAAGTGTTAATGATGCGAAACGAGTTATATTAGACCCGGTTATACAACATAGTTTCGGAATTGATATTATTGATATAGACCATGATGCTGGCGAATACGCAAAATATGGTGGTGACTATATTAAACTTCTCGATTGGCTTGAAGAAACTGGTCGTAACTACCCTATTCGTATCCATAGTATGAATCCCGTAGGTGTTGAAAATATGCGTAGGGTTATTCAAAAGAATGGTTGGGTAGAAATAAGATGAAACATTTATTTTATGGAGGGTTTAAAAAATGAATTGGGCAATAAAGGGACTTGTCATAGGTGTGCTGGCTATTATAGTCATACCTATTATCATAATTTCTGCGTTTTGTATAAAGAATCATAGAGAAAAGGTTAGTCAAGATTATTGATTTTATGGTGAAATTGAGGTGATTGTAAATGGAAATAAATGAAGCAATTAAAAGAATTGAAGACCATATATGCGTCCATAAAATTGGTAAATATCCGCATATTGATTTAGGAGAAGCTCTTGAATTAGCAATCATTGCCTTAAAAGAAAAAGCAAAACGAGAATATAATCCTAAATTGACATTAGAGGATTTAGAGCAATTAACAAATAGAACTATTTGGTGGAATAATTTTGGCGGTCACTGGTGCCTATGCAAAAATGGATATGTTGTAACAGATTTTGGAACTTTTAGTTTTGATTTTGTTATAAAAAATGGCTCTGCATACTTAAATAAACCTAAAGCAGATATATAAAATACACATTTCATTGGCAAATTTAGGAGGTTTTAATGAACAAAGAAGCATATGAAGCATTGGAATTTGCATCGAAACAAGTGATTGTTCCTTTTGGCGGTACAGTAAAAACAGAACCTAAACCATCACAAAGTCAACAGGAAGAAGATGTTGATGTTGACTTGTCAGAGTTTAATAAATTATTTATTGAGCTTTTTGGTAAAGAACAATTTGATAAACGCCCATTGTTAATGGATAAATTTAAGTTTATAGGGAAGCATTGGGATTCTTTGAAATAAATATGGAGGAGTTAAAATGGGTAAATTCAATTTTACTGGGCTGCTTGCAGTAGTCAAAGCATTACAATACAACACAACTACAAAAGACGACACCAAAGCAGTAATTATATCCGACAAAGTTAAAAATGACACAACTATTGAGTTTAAGAATGGGAGTTATATTAAGGTCTTAGTACCAAAGGGAGAATGTGCGAGAGGCAATCGCTCTAAAATCATATATCCTTTATGTAATGGGGATGGCACTGTTGATTATTACTTTGACCAAGAGATGCTTGATGAAGTTTTGGCTCCATTCTGTAATAAGGAGGGCAACTAATGAGTTATGATATTTCGTTTAAAGTCAAAGTCGAAGGATTAGAAAATACATATGTAAGTGTCGGCGAATGTGATGCAAATATAACGTGGAACGTAAGAGAAATGATTGTAAAGTCTACCGGGCTTGAATGGAAGAATGCACAAAACAATGGTCTTTGCAAAGATGTAATTCCATATATTGCGAATGGCTATGCCGAATTGACTAAGTATCCAGAGGAATATAAACAGTATGAAGCTGAAAATGGTTGGGGTACAGTTGATGGCTGTAAAAGATTTTTCCGACAAATATTAGATGATTGGGACGATTTTTGCAATGATAGTTGGACAAACAAACTGGTAGACGTAACATATTTTTGGATTGAGTGAGGGGAATAATATGATATACACAAGTTATTTTGCAAAGCTAAAATCATTGCCTGAAAATATCATACCAATTTCAATATGTGGTAAAGCACCAGATTGGTATAAGGGATTGCAGTATAAAAAACTCGCTCCAAAATATGACTTCTTTATGGAGTGGAAGAAGAATCACGACAACGATTATTATATTAAGTGTTTTAATGAGCAGGTATTGGAAGGGCTTAGTTTTGTAAATGTTAATAATGATTTACAAGTTTTAATCCCTTATGATATTCGGTGTAAAATGCAGCACAATGTAACTCATAGTCCCGATTGGCATATTGCATTAATTTGTTATGAGAAACCGACAGATTTTTGCCACAGACATTTGGTAGCAGACTGGTTTAATAAACATGGTGTACAATGCGAAGAGTGGAGGTCGTAATGTGAGCAAATCAATGGTCGAAAAATATGTTTGGGATTTGTGGGGCGATATCTCAAAAGATGCAGTGGAATATAGAGCCTACAATCTTGGCGTTGCCGTAGGAATGCATCAATTATATACATATATAAAACAATGTGAAGGACAAGTTCTTGCAGATAAACTCATAACAAAAATAGCCAATGCATCAGATGCGTATGCAATACTTAAAAAGATGATTGAACTTGAAAATAAAGAACCCGAAACAAAGGCAGAAAAGATTGCTGATAAATTATACGAATGTAAGAGTAAAAACACAACTTCTTCGCAAAAACAAATTAAGCAAGATGTCCTGAGAGAACTTGAACATCGAATCTTGAGAAAAATTGAGGGAGAAGAACAAGTAAACGGGTATTGGCTTATCGGATTTCTTAGCTATGCTATAAAGGAAATCCTAAATGAAGACTGATAGAATTTCTCTTTTATCGAGAAATTTATGGAGAATAATTAAGTAGAAAGTAGGTGATATACATATTTGAAACAAAAGATTATGAGTTGTGGAACGGCGATTGTTTAGAGTTAATGCATCAAATTCCAAATAAATCAGTTGATATGATTTTATGTGATCTGCCATATTCTTCAAAGAAACGAAAAACAACTTGGAATGAGTGGGATTGTGAAATTGATATTGAAAAGCTTTGGGAACACTACAACAGAATATTAAAAGACAATGGAGTGGTTGTTCTCTTTGCAAGTGATTTATTTAGTGCCGAGTTGATAATGTCGAATTTTAAAAATTATAAATACAAATGGATATGGCAGAAAGAAGCTGGTACAGGATTTCTTAATGCCAAGAGAATGCCTTTAAGAGACTTTGAAGAGATATTGGTTTTCTATAAAAAGCAACCTACATACAATCCGCAAATGCGAGAGGGGAAACCCTATACTACTACAAAAGGAAGTAAATCGAAAAATTATTGCAGTTCTGACAAAATTGTAACCACTACAAATAATGGAGAGAGATACCCATTAACCATATTATCATTTAACAGAGAAAAGAATACTGTTCACCCCACACAAAAGCCAGTTAAGTTGGCGGAATATTTGATAAGAACATACACAAACGAGGGCGACGTGATTGTAGATAATGCTATGGGTAGTGGGACAACAGGAGTTGCATCTTTGAATCTTGGTCGAAAATTCTTGGGAATTGAACTAGATGAGAATTACTTCAATATTGCAAAGTCAAGAATGGCTTAAATAGGGCGTTTCAGAGCCTAAAAATCACGATGAAATTTGAGTTTTAAGGTGGTTTAAAATTGAGATACTTAATAAGAACATCAATAATAATTTTTTGGATTTTAGATGTATGTAATATGCCCTTTATGACGATGTTTGACACTACATATCCATTAAATGAATTGTTTTGGTTTTTGATATTTTTGTTTGCATTATACGGAGAATAATATTATAGGTGCTATCTTTACATGATAGTTAAATGTCCAGTAAGGCTAAGGGGCTATGGTGCACACATAGACCGAAAGAGGAAACAGCCTTTTATATGGGATAGTAGCTCAATCGGCAGAGCTTTACAGCGTGAAGGGATATTGCTGTTGAATACCCTTGGTTATCAGTTCGACTCTGATCTATCCCACCACTGGTAGATGTGATAACAAAATGCGACACTACCGCAAGGCAGTGGGCGGTGGGTTAAGACGGTGACAACGCCGTCTCCATTGTTGCTGTGATTAAATGTCAGATGTGTGGTTGGCAGACCTACCTGTCTCTATATTGACCCTTAGCCAAGTCGGTAAGGCACAGGACTTTGACTCCTGCATTCCGTTGGTTCGAATCCAACAGGGTCAGCCAATGGCACTTACATTTTAGAGCCATCACCAATATCAAAGGTAAGTATAAGACTTGGGGGAGTCCTCCTCCCGCGAATTAAGGGTTGGAGTTAGAGCCTTCTTCAACAGAAATAAATAAAAAGGCTAATTCTTTTTAATAGGAGATAGATATGGAGAGATTAACAGACAAAAGATTTTTAAGCGATGGGTTTTATCAACCAAAATCGAAAGAGGAACGAAAAGAAATTCAAGAAATGAGTAAACCTACATATGAAGAAATTTACAAAAGACTCGGCGAGTACGAAGACAATAATGTGTCGCCGTTGGAAGTCGATGAATTAAAGATGTTTAAGTTTTCAAGACTTGCTGAGGTTATCCAATTCGGCACAGAAGTATTAATATATGAAGATTTTCAGAACACTTTAAAAATCGTTTGGCAGGGCGTTTGGGAATGTAATATGGTAAAAAAGATTAAAGAAAGAGACATCTATGAAACCGAGGTAACTTCAGTTGAAACAGATAACGGCGTGTTAAAAGTAGGTGTTTGCTATTTCAAATAAAACGCTCGTTTTAAGGTGAAAATTAAATAAAAAAATCTCTTGTAAAGAGAGAATAATATATTGTATAGAAATTACAGAAGGAGGAAAGAGGTTTGTCCGGACACAAAACTATAGTTTACTCCAATGTGATTATTGAAGATTTTAAGTTTATTTGATGGTATGAGTTGTGCTATGTTGGCTCTGCTCGACCAAGGAATTAAAGTGGACAAGTATGTTGCATACGAAATTGATAAGTATGCAGTCAAAACAGCAACACATAACTTTCCTGAAATAGAACAAAGAGGCGATGTGTTTGATGCCGATTTTACTGAGTTCAGGAATTTCGATTATTTAATGGGTGGAAGTCCTTGTACATATTGGTCTATTGCTCAAAAGAATAATCGTGAAACCGAAGCTTCTGGTCTTGGTTGGGAATTGTTTTCGCAGTATGTCAGAGCACTAAAAGAAGCACAGCCAAAGTATTTTATTTATGAAAACAACAAGTCTATGAGTAATGCTATAAGAGAAAGCATTACAAGTACGTTTGGTTTTGAGCCTATATGTATAAACTCTGCTTTATTATCGGCACAAAACAGACAGAGATTGTATTGGGTTGGCAAAAGAAATGACGATGGTACATATAGCAAAGTTGAAATTGAACAGCCGGAAGATAGAGGAATTTTGCTCAAAGATATTCTTGATAATGGTATTGCTTGGAGAGAAAAATCTTATTGTATAGATGCGAATTATTTTAAGGGTGGCAATCTTACCAGCCCTAAGAAGCAAAGTGGATTACGTATGATGGCGGCAGAGCCAGTCATATTTAATGTTCCTCATGGATTTAATAAGGGTGGGATTAAATATGATAAGTCTCCAACACTTACCGCACAGGGCGATTGGCAACACAATAACTTTATTAGTGAACCTGTAAATACAACTGTTGACGGTAAAGCACAATGTTTAAGGGCAACTTGTTATAAAGACGGCATCCGCAATATGGTTGGCAACGATGTAGACAAAAAGACTTGCGTTGCTGAGACTGTTAGAGTCGGCTCTTTACCAAGACCCAACGGTGAACTAAGCCAATCACAAGCATTCAGAGTTTATGATATTGAAGGAAAATCTGTAAACTTAACTTCTGGCGGTGGCGGAGCTGGAGGCAAAACAGGCTTGTATGCCGTTCCTCTTAAAGTTGGCGAGGTAAATGGTGGTGGTCAGGGCAATCGAATTTACTCGGTAGAAGGTAAGGCTGTTTCTCAAACGGCAACAAGCGGTGGTATGGGTTCAAATACTGGACTCTATGCAATCCCACTCGAATCGGAGTCAGACATTGTACCATTTGTAGAAAATAAACTTGATAAGGCTGTAGAGAAGTTTGGGTACATACCTGAAATGTGGAATCCATACAACAATGCAGAGATTACGGATAAAGCACCAACACAGACAGCTCAATGTGCAAGCCAAACAAAAAGCAGCACCGTCTTAATGACATCGCCAATCTACTTTGCAGAACCTTGCGAGTGGGATGAAGAGGGTAAACCGATAAAGGCAATCAGTTTTGCAGATGGTAAAGAACACGTTGTATATGAAGTAAAGCGTGGTTTTATAACAATTAAGGGCAAAGAATACCCTATTAAACTCGCTGATGGTTTCTATATCATCCGCAAACTCACAGTAAGAGAATGTATGAGATTGCAGACAGTTCCGGAATGGTATGACTTCTCTGTTGTCAGCGATACACAAGCTTACAAAATGCTTGGTAACGGTTGGACTGTAGCAGTAATTTCATATTTGTTAAGTCACACTATTGAGTGATAAATTTCGCATACTATATATAGTGTTAAATAACAATTTTAGCACTATATATAGACTAAAAATGCCAATAAAACCACGCTTTTAAAGTGGGTGAGAAAGGAGTAAATATGAGTTTAAAGCAAGAATTTGAAACCAAAACACATACAGTCACAGAAAAAGTTTTAGTAAAAGAAACTCGTCTTTGTGATGTATGCGGAAAAGAAATCAAAAACAGGGATAGCTATTGGGAACTTTCAACACATCATCACGATTGAGGCAATGACAGCTGTGAAAGCTACGAAGGGTTTGATATATGTTCTAAGGGTTGTTTAAGGGTTAAATTTGAAGAGTATCTGGAACGTAGCGAGGGCGATTGTAATACAGAGTGTTTCGAAGTAGAAAAAACTCAATAAAACAAGTCTTTTAAGAGGTAAAATTGAAAACATATTGTATTAACAATGAATGTCCATTTAAGTATTGTAAAAAACATCTTAAACATTGTCGTAGCAAAAAGAGAAAGGTTTGGGTGGCTAACTACGATGGTGTTTGTAGAAAATATATTTCATGGCTTGTGGATAAATCTTGGGAGAAAGCAAATGAACTATAAAGATTTTTTAAATATGCAGAGTCGGCTCTATTTTGACTTTATGGAACTTGTTATAAAATCTGATAATATTTGTCATTACTGTAAAAATAATATCGAATGCAAAGGTAGAGATTGCGAAAAATATTGTCAGGGTAAAGGAGGATATGGTCAAGACGGTCAACACTTTCCCAATTGGGAATGGACTTGTAAAGATTTCGATTTTGGCACTTGTCCACTCTTAGAAAACACACCTTGTAATGAATGTTTTGATAATGATTGTAAAGGGTTTGAATGGAGAGGTAATAATGGGGAAGAGTATTGATTTAACTGGAAATTCCTTCGGGAAACTAACTGTAATTGGGAGAGGACAGAAACCAAACAATTCTACGGACAAACATCATTATTGGCTTTGTCAATGTGAGTGTGGAAATGTTGTCTCTGTTGTAGGAACATCTTTGACATCAGGAAGAACAAAATCTTGCGGATGTGCTAAGAGAGAAAAATATATTGACTTGACAGGAAGAAAATTCGGCAAACTTAGCGTTCTTGAGAGAGTAGATGATAATAAAGATAAAACAGACAGGTGTTGTATGTGGCTCTGTAAATGCGATTGCGGAAAGCAAGTTGTGGTTAGAAGCTCTAATTTAACCAAGGGAGCAACCAAATCTTGTGGATGTTTAAGAAAAGAAAATAATAATTCCGGGAGTTTCAAAAACAAATACAACAAATATGATTTATCTGGCGATTACGGAATAGGTTATACGTTTCGTGGCGAGGAATTTTATTTTGACTTGGAGGACTATGATAAAATCAAAGATTATTGTTGGTGTATGGATGGTAAAAGGCAAATCTGAGGGTTTGTTCGCGTTCACAAAATGGTATGAATAAAAAAATACCAAGCAATAACACATCTGGTAATATAGGAGTATCTTA
Source organism: Bacteroidales bacterium (assembly GCA_045606865.1). Classification (GTDB taxonomy): domain Bacteria; phylum Bacteroidota; class Bacteroidia; order Bacteroidales; family F082; genus Limimorpha. The sequence goes on along the minus strand of JAZUST010000145.1, from coordinate 40,558 downwards.
CGACACATATATGGGAATGTGGAGTGCTAGGATTGGCATAGATAACAAAACAATAAACCTCGGTAGGTTTCAAAATAAAGAAGATGCCATTGCTATTAGAAAAAAGGCAGAACAGAAGTACTTTAAAGAATATTCTTATGAAAATAGTATGAATTTTTCAAAGGAGAATTTGTAATGTGTGAATATTGCCATTGGATTGGAGGACATCACCCTCGTTGTCCTAACGCGCCAAATCCAAAGGTGCGTGGTTACTGTGAGCAATGTGGGGAAGATTTAAGGGAAGATAATGAATACTACATAGATAACGATGATAACAAATTCTGTTCTAGCGATTGTGCTATGAAATATCACGGTATCAAATCAAAAGAATGGTGTTATGTAGAAAAAGGGTGATAAAAATTATGGAAGAAAGATGTGTGATGTGTGATAGACCCATTCCTGAAGGGAGCATGGTTTGTCATAAATGTCAGGATTTAGAGCCTATTTTAGATACGATTAAAGCAACTATATACTTTAATAGAGTTACGGATATTGCTGAATTCGTAAATTTGGCTTCAAAATGTAAAGAAGATGTTGTGGTTAAGTCTGAGCGTTTTGTTGTAAATGCCAAGTCAATAATGGGGTTATATAGTTTAGATTTAACCAAACCTTTAAATGTAGAATTTTATGGTGATATACCTTATGAAGTTAAAGAGGGTATGAAGAAATTTATTGTAAATTGAGGTGATAAATTGAAAGTAACGGTCAACAGTATTACAGGGTTTGAAGATGCATTTGTAGCAATGTATATAAGTAAAAGAAGTTGGACGCCAGAATTAGATGCAGAAATTAGAGAAACTTGTAAAAATATACTGGGTAGAGATGGTCGTATAAATCCATCTGCCTATAAATCTTCAATAGAGAAGTTTAATAATTGGTTGTCTATGCTTTTGAGAATGGGAAGAAAGCATATTACAGTGCTACGATATATAGACATTTCTATAATGACAGAGGGGATTCATAGAGCAGGACAGGATGACATTGATGCTCATGCAAAAAGATTTGACAATCGTATTATTCGTAGTAGTACAAGACTTGCTGAATTTGAAGAAGATGAAGTGTCAGAATATTATAAGGATAAAATTATAACTGATGCAAAAGCACTTAAATGTGTTCTTGGAATTGATATGCCAGAAGAAATTATTTATGAAGATTGCAAATATGTTAAGGCTCCTAATGGATATGTGAAAGAAGAATATAAAAACAATAAAGATGTAAAGCGCGGTTTGTATATGCTTAGTATTCCGAGTAATTTTATTTCAAAAATCAACTTAACAGAGTTTGGACATGTATTCAAAGAACGTAACGAAGATGGTGGTGCGAACCCAGAAGTTAAAGAGTGGGCGGAGTCGGTTGTAAGACAGATTACTGAATTCCATAACCAAATTACAAGGGATTATATTCTAACAATTGAAAATTAACAGGAGGAAGATAATTGAAGAAAATTTATATAACTAATGGTTCGGGTACAAATGGTAAAGATAGCTTCGCAAGAGCAATATCTAAATATATTCCTACATATAAATACTCATCCATTAACTTAGTTAAAGATATGCTTAAGATTGCTGGGATTGAAGAAGAAACAAAAACAGAAGAATATCGCCTCCTTTGTAGTGATTTGAAAGATAGACTTACTAAATATGACGACATTCCGTTTAAAGATGTTTTGTCAATCGTTACAGATTTTAAAAGCAACCTAATTGACACCAACGTTCTTCTAATTGATATAAGAGAGCCAGAAGAAATTGCTCGTGCTGTTGAGATATTTGGAGCCGAGACAATTCTCATCCGTAATCCTAATGTCAAGAAAATCGAAAGTAATCATGCAGACCGAGATGTTGAAAATTATGAATACGACTACATAATTGAAAATAACGGTAGTTTGGAGCAGTTAGATTGTGTTGCGAAAGAATTTGTTGAATACGTAATAAAGGGGTTGGGAGTAATGCCAAATCCTGCTTATTATAAATATGATTCTGTTACAAAAAAGGGTTGTATGACAATTGAATGCAACAAGATGATAGGAGGTTAAAGATGGAATATCAAATTTATCTTAGCGGAGGAATGGGTAAATTCGGCAAAGAAAACTTCGAAGAAAGTGATAAATGGCGAAGATATTGTAAAAACGCTTTGGAAAACTATGAAAATAGCATATACATGGCTAACGTCATAAATCCTAACGATTACTTTAACTTTCGGGATGAAATACCTCAGTATAAATCAGATTCAGAGGTAATGCGATTTGATTTACATAAACTTAGAAATTCAAATTTGGTAATCGTAAACTTTAATGATAAACAATCACTCGGAACTATGGCAGAAATGGCTATAGCTTATGATAGAGGTATTCCTATCATTGGTCTTGATGTAGACAAACAAGAACTTCATCCTTGGTTAACATGTATGTGTGAACGCATATTTAATGATATTGACGTGATGATTGATTATATTGAAGACTTTTATCTTACATAACGGAGAATAATATTATGGAAGCAAAATTCAACTTTAATGATTTCTACAAACAACTAACCGAAAATGAAAAGCAGATATGTGATTTATGTAGAGATTGGAATTTAGGAGGATGCGGGAAATGCGACTTTGTTTCTCGCTTTGCTTCTAATAAAACACAGGAGGAATTTAATGACAACAGTAGAAAAATGGCTAGGTGAAGAAAACACATTAGGTATTGATATATGGAGAAATAAATATCAATACGAAGATGAGACATTTGAAGAATGGCTCGATAGAGTCTCAAACAGAGATAACGACCTAAGAAAATTAATTAAGGAAAAGAAGTTTCTTTTTGGAGGTAGAATCCTCGCAAATCGTGGTCTACATAAAAAAGGTAAAAAAATTACATATTCAAATTGTTATGTCTTATCGGAGCCTGAAGATAATATAGAAAGTATATTTGAGTGTGCCAAAAAACTTGCAAGAACATTTAGTTATGGTGGTGGATGCGGCATTGACATCTCAAAACTTAGCCCAAAAGGTGCGAAAATAAACAATGCAGCCAAAGAAACAAGCGGTGCTGTATCATTTATGGATTTATATTCCATGATAACAGGCTTAATTGGTCAAGGAGGGCGTAGGGGGGCTTTGATGCTTTCGATTGACTGTTCACACCCAGACCTTGAAGATTTTATAGGTATTAAATCAGACCTTGATAGGGTTACTAAGGCAAACATATCCGTAAAAATGTCAGATGAATTTATGAATGCAGTCAAGAATGATGAAGACTATATACTTAAATTCACAAGAGTTGAAACTGGCGAAAATATTACCAAAACAGTTAAAGCAAAAGAGTTGTTTAATAAACTCTGCGAAATGAATTGGGATATGGCAGAGCCGGGCATTCTCTTTTGGGATAACATCACTGGATACAACCTTATGAGCAACACAGAAGATTTTAGATATGCTGGCACAAATCCATGTGCGGAGGAACCTCTTCCGCCGGGCGGGTCATGTCTCTTAGGTAGTATTAATCTTAATGCTTTCGTAAACAAGACAACAGAAACATTTGATTTCGACGACTTCAAAAATGCAGTAAAAGTCTCGGTAAAAGCACTAAATGACGTATTGGATGAGGGTCTACCTTTACACCCTCTCCAAGAGCAGAGAGATAGTGTGAGAGATTGGCGACAAATTGGACTTGGCATTATGGGTATTGCGGATATGCTAATCAATTTGGGTATTACATATGGTTCAAAAGAATCAATTAAATTGTGTGATGAGATTGGATTTGTTATGGCGAATACAGCAATAAGAACATCTGCGAGACTCGCAAAAGAGTTTGGCGCATTCCCAAAATGTAACCCAAACAATATAATCACTACCGAGTATTTCATTAACAATACAGACAAAAAAACAAGAGATTTAGTTATTAAGTATGGTTTGAGAAATAGCCAAATACTTACTATTGCACCAACAGGTTCTATTTCAACAATGCTACAGATAAGTGGGGGAATTGAGCCTATATTTGCAAACTATTACACAAGAAAAACAGAATCTTTGCATAACGAAACTGTTGAATATAAAGTATATACACCTATAGTTAAAAACTATATGGATGAGAATGGTATTAGTGATGATAAGAGTCTTCCTAAGTTCTTTATCACTGCACAGAATCTCGATTATAAAAATAGGGTAGATATGCAATCAACATGGCAGAAACATATAGATGCGTCAATATCGTCTACTGTAAATTTACCACATGAAACAACTATTGAACAGGTTGAAAACCTTTATACATACGCTTGGGATAAAGGTTTAAAAGGTATTACGGTCTATAGAGATGGTTGTAAGCGTAGTGGAATTCTTACAACAGACAATACTAAAAGCGATAATATAACTTTTGAATTATCAAGAGGAGATATTATAGAAGTTAACGATGATGTAATAGGAAAGAAACGTAAACTTACAACGGGCTGTGGTAGCCTTCATTGCTCTGCTTTTTTTGACCCCGCAACAGGAGAACTACTTGAAACATATTTAAGCAAAGGCTCAACCGGTGGATGTAATAACTTTATGATAGGACTTTCAAGAATGATTTCTCTTCTTGCAAGGAGCGGAGTTAGTATATACTCAATAGTAGAACAGCTTAATAGCTGTGGTGTATGTCCATCATATGCCGTAAGACATGCGACAAAAAAAGATACATCAAAGGGTTCTTGCTGTCCTGTAGCGATAGGATATGCATTGCTTGATATGTATAACGAAATGCAGAATGAAATTAATGCTGATTGCGAGAATGACGATATATTAGATGATAATGTTCCTAAATGCCCTGAATGTGGCGATGCATTAACTTTTGAAGGTGGATGCAACATTTGTAAATCATGTGGTTGGAGCAAATGCGACTAATAAGTTATAAGTTTTTAAAACTAAGAGTGTGAGTGGTTTTCATGCCACTCCACTCAAAATTAAGCAATAAAATCGATATTTTAAGGTTCAAAACTAATGAAATTTGAAGTAATAAATGATAAAGGGAAAGTTGTGTTTAATACAACTGAAACATCCTGCTTGCCAACAAAAACAGAGATTAATTCGATGACAAAAGCAGGATACAAATTTAAGATAGATAACAAGTCTATAGCTAAAAAGAAACTCGAAGAAATGATGACTAACGAAAGGTAAACAAACTATGAAAATATTAATAAAATATCATGATGAAGAAATACCTAAATTAAAAAAGATTGATAAAGGTGACCTTATAGATTTATATGCAGCCGAGACTGTTGAATTAAAGAAAGATGATTTTAAACTTATTTCGCTTGGTGTTTCAATGAAACTGCCTAAAGGATATAAGGCAAATGTATACCCTCGAAGCAGTACCTTTAAAAATTGGGGAATTCTTCAAACTAATAGCGTAGGTCAACTGGATAATTCGTATTCTGGAACAAACGATATTTGGAAATATCCTGTATATGCTACGAGAGACACTATTATAAATAAAGGCGATAGAATTTGTCAGTTTGAAATTGTTCCAATAATGCCTACGATAGAACTAGAAGAAGTTGATACTTTAGATGAGGTAGACAGAGGTGGATTTGGGAGCACTAGGAAATAAGTAATAAATATAAACAATAACATATATAATGTATTAACTAGTTTAAGATAAAGAATAGAGGAGGAGTATACATAAAAAATAATTGCTCTAATACTGATACAAAAGAAAGTAAAATTATAGTTGAGTTTGGAGAAAAATCAATAGAAGACTGTTTTAGAGATTACTTTAGAATTTTATTAGAAAAGAGTTGATAAATGATAAAAAATGGTGTATTCTTATTATATGAGGATACGCCATATATTTTTACGTAGAAAGGTACGATAATTATGGCGAATAGAAATAGGAAAAGAAGATATTCTGATAATTCATATAAGGTGGCTGCTTATTTGAGATTGTCAAGAGAGGATGGAGACAAAAAAGAAAGCGATAGTATTGAATCGCAAAGAAAAATTATCAGCCAATTTTGTTTTAATAATAATTTAGATGTGTATGAAGAATACATAGATGATGGGTTTACGGGAACAAATTTTAATAGACCAAGTTTTAAAAGAATGATTGATGATATCGAAATGGGTAATATAGGTTGTGTAATAGTAAAAGACCTTTCAAGATTTGGTAGAGATTATATTGATACCGGAAAGTATCTTGAAAGATATTTCCCTAAAAAGAATGTAAGATTTATCGCTGTCAACGACAATATTGATAGTTTTGAAGGTGAGTATGACCTGCTTATGCCTGTAAAAAACATATTCAATGAACAATATGCGAGAGATATAAGTAAAAAAGTTCAATCGGCGTTTAAAGCAAAGCAAAAGAACGGTGAGTTTGTTGGTGCATTTCCAAGTTATGGTTACTTAAAATCTGCAACAGATAAACATAAATTGGTTATTGATGAATATGCAGCAAGCGTTGTTAATAAAATATTCAAAATGTATTCTGAAGGTCAGGGGAAAGTTGCAATTGCAAAAATCTTAAATTCTGAAGGGGTGCTTTGTCCGTCAGAATATAAAAAAGCAATGGGAATGCGTTATACAAACGCTAAACGGAATGATAGCACTAGTTATTGGACTTACTCAACTGTTCATAGAATACTAAAAAATGAAATGTATGTCGGCTCGATGGTGCAATCAAAAACCCAAAGGAGAATGCATGGCAAAGCTGTTTTGCTCCCCGAAGAGAAGTGGATAGTTGTTAAAGATACACACCCAGCAATAATTTCTGAAGAGCTTTGGTCTAATGTTCAAAATCTATTACTAAGAGATACTATGCAAGTTGATTTTAATCAAAATATTAGTGTTTTTGCAGGATTTTTAAAATGTGGCGATTGTGGTAGAGCAATGTCTAAAAGAAACTGTGGTAATGATTTTTATTATAACTGCGGTTCCTATATTAGATATGGTAAAACAATTTGCTCTAGACATAGCATTTCCCACAAACGTTTAATGGAGGTTTTGCTAAATACAATGAATGAAAGTATTAAGAAGATTAAAGACTTGCAACGTATTTACGAAGAGACGAAGGCGGAAACCTATAAAAAGGCTAATTTAAGTGATGAAGTTGATAAAATAAAAGTCTTAGTCTCAAAATTAGAAAGTAAAATGCTATCTTTATATGACGATTATAAAGAAGGGTTGATTAATAAAGATGAATTTTTTCTTTTGAAAAGCAAGTATAATAAAGAACATGAAAACTATAATAACCAAATTGCTTTTTTAGAAAAAAAATCCCAAACATCTAACGAAAATAACACACCGAAAATTATAGAAAAACTTATAAAATTTGGACAAATAGAAGAAAAAGATATTGATAGAAGTTTTATGGCAACATTCATAGACCGGATAGAAATTTTTGAGAATAATGACATCAAAATTAAACTCAATTTTTACATTCCTAAAACTCCCACAAGCTAACATAATTCCGCAATCTAGCATTAGGGTGGGGTAACAGTAGATTGCGAACGGCGTATCCTCAAGCCTTTCGGCTGTTCTGTTTGCATAAAAATTTGTAAATTTGCGAATAATTTATAGATTTTTGTGTAAAATCGTAAAAAATAGGGTAGGAAATTCCTACCCTAAAATTATTTCTGATTTATAATATAGTTTATACATTTTTTTGCTAACCAATAAGAATTTTCATCTATCTCTAATTTATTTAACCAAAGTTCTTTATCAGTTATAATGCCTCTATTTTCAAGTTCCCAAACTATATCATTTACAGATGTTAATTCTTTCATATTTGCTCCTTCAATTATCTTGTCTAGAGGAAAGCTTTTACCGGGACATATTGTATTATACAAATCTTTATGTCCAACAACTTTTACGTTGGCGTATTTATCTTTTAAATATCTAACAAGTTCTATGCCCGCTTTTAGTTGGACATCGGATATATTTTCTCTTTCAAAATTTCCCTCAAAACAAACTCCTATTGAGTTAGAATTGTTATTTAAACAGTGAGCACCAATCGTATCGATAGGACGACCCTGATAAACAGAGCCATCCTTTCTGATATAAAAATGGTAGCCAATACCAGCATAACCTTGTTGTACATGTTGGTTGTGTATGCTTACAACATTACCATTGCCTCCCCTATGATGAAGTATAATATATTTAGTGTTATTACGAGTCGAAAGTCGTTCATTAAATGTAAAATTTGTCTCAATTATTTTCATCTACTTGACTATCCTTTCGTTAATCTGTTCATATATTCTTATAAGTTTTTCATCCACTTTTTCAAGAATTCTGTCGGCTATAGCAAAAACTTCCTCTCTGGCGATATATCCTGCTGGATCAAGTGTATCAGAAGTTTTCCCATTAATTACGCCAGAAAGATACAGATTTCTTATATTTTTATAACTCCATCTGTCTTTATCAACGTCTTTGAATGGTAACTCAAATTCTTCTGCAAAAACAGCAAAAACTGCGTCAACTTTAGATTTTGGTATTTCGCCTTTGCCATTATCTCCAAAACTTATACCATAAGAGTTTTGGTATATATATGTATTGTTTTCATCGTTCCAGCCTGTAATAACAAAGGCATGTCCTGCCCCAAAATAGGTAGAAGAGGATGCAATCAATCCTATGCCATCTGGTTTTGAAAGAGCATCTTTAATAGCTAAATCTTTCTTTTCTTTCATGGCGTAATTTAGAGACGCATAACCACCTATCTTATAGTCTCTAGCCTTTTCTAAAAGTTCAGGAAATTTTTCAACTAATTCTTTTATCGTTGGCATTTCTTCGAGGGAGCCAAAATCGGACAATGGAACAATGCCAATCTTTCGCCACATATCAAGTGCGATTGTTAAATACAGACCGGGCGTATTATGTGTATCACTTCTAAATTTAGAATATGCAAAACCTTCTGAGAATTCTTTGCCCCAAATATGTTCAGCAACAGTTGCGATAGCACAAGCTCCACAAGCTAATATTTCTTTTTTGTTAAATTTTTGATTTTTTATTTTTGCTTTTCTAGGTAAATCAAAGTAGGAGGGGTACTCTTTATTAGAGATACCCCCACAAACTATTTCGTAATCATACTGTCTTAAATTTGTTTCAAATATATTACTCATTCATATCTCCTAAAATTACTTCGGCATTTTCGGTTTCTTCTTTAGCTACATACTGACTGTCAATTGTGGTTTGGATATCTGCTAAATCCTCTTCTGTTAAAACCCCTTTTTCAAGCCATGAAGCCGCATTTAGAATTATCTGGTAGTCTGCCATTTTGCCGACCGCCTTTAAAAAGCCATTCTTTACAAATTCTTTTAAGCTAAACATTATATATTCCCTCCTAATGAAATTATTGCATTGGTTAATTCTTCAATTACCTTATTTGTGTCCTTGTTGTACTCAGTCTCAATCGTTACTCCCTCGGTATCAGTCATTAGCGTCATATTAGGCGAAAGACTTGTTATCCCCTCCACAGAGCCATCTTGATTTGGTATATAAGTCTTATACTCTTTTGGGCTTTCCCAGCTTGTAGCTGTGCTTCCCTCCTCAAGCTGAGGATAAAGTCTTCTGTTTTCATACACTGTATCGTCTTTGGGGTTAAAAAACACTGCATAATGACTATATCCCTCAGGCATAACAAAGGTTTTGCTTACATATAACTGCAACAGCGTTTTTGTTTCATCATAAAACATCAATGCAAATCCATCAGTTATTGTATAGGTCTTACCAACCTTAAAACTGCTTGGGATTGGCAGGCTTGTATCTGCATCCCAGCCCCCATGAAGAGCAAACCAAACACCGCTTGCAATTCCATTGGCTGTTATACTGCCGTCTTCATCTACAGTAAAAGTTACACCGCCTGTAGTAAGGCTTTTATACTTATAGGGATAGGCTATTAAATTCTTGCCACACCTTACAAGCGATGCGCATTGCGGTTTAACATAAGGCTTATACTCCGTCGCCACAGCACCCTCTTCAAGCTGTGGATAATACACCTTGTTTTCCAGGACTTCGCCATCTTTTGGATTTATGAAAATCCCATAAGTTCTATACCCCTCGGGCATAACAAAGGTTCCGCTTAGAACAAGCTGTGTTTTACCTTCAAGCATGTTTGTCAATAACAATATTGCGTCCGTTATGGTATAAGTTTTCCCAACCTCCAGCCAATCGGGAATAAACGTGTCGGTGTTTCCCCAGCCTCCTTCTATCGGATAGAAAGATGCGCTTGCAGTACCATTTGCTGTTACACCGCCGTCTTCGCCTACTGCATAGGCTACCCCGCCTGTTGTAAGGGTATTGTATTTATAGGGATAGGCTATTAAATTTTTGCTCCTTACTTTAACCGTAAGATTATGCTCTATTGGAGAGACATCATCCACGCTAACTACCGCACCGCTTACTTTACCTTTTAACACATTTGCAAATGTATTATTTGCAGTTTTGGTTATTTCGATTTTCTTTTTGTTAATTTCCTCGTCTACGTATGTAACGTTTGCTTTCTTTGGAAGTTCTTCATCTACACGTTTGATTTCTGCATCTACTTTTTCGTTTAAAGAAATTATTTCATTATTCGTATTTTCAATTTTGGAATTAAACTCATCTTCAGTTGTATCTATTCTATTGTTTAAATCATCTGCACTGCTATTTAAGTCAGCAATCGCACCGTCAAATCCGTCAGCTCGCTCCTTTAATGTATCTATTTCTTCGTTTGATGCATCTGTTTTTGTTTTCAATCCTTTGACATCAGCATTTAATGAATTTATTTCACCATTTACTTCCTCAAAACTGGCTGAGGTATTTTCTTTTTCTTCTTTAAAACTTTTATTGAGTGTCGATATATCATCTGTATGTTTTTGAATTTGTTCATCTAATACAGAAGTAAGTCTATTTTGAGTATATTCTAATATCGCATCGATTTCTTCACCATGATATTTGCTTTTATATATATTATTGTTTGACACTAAATGCCACCTCCTCTAAATTACTTATCGTCATATTTGTTTTGACTATACTATCTATAGGTATATCAATTGAATTAATAAGAAATTTAACATGTTTAAATCCACAATATTTATCGTTAATGGTAATGACATTATTTACATTTAAGATTGGTATTAAGATTGTAGAAAAATTCTCAGAGATTGGAAGCAATGAACGTTTAAATAATTCATAATTAGCACGTAAATATGCGTTACCCAAAGACATTATATTTTCATCAACTATTTTACATCTTTTGGGTTCAAACACAGATATGTTTGTTGGGGACTTTGGGTTTAAGTTTTCTGCTTTTGCACTAATAATATCTCCATTTATGTTTGCACCTTCTACAATTATTATGTTTTCTACTGATTGAAGGTCTATTTTAATTGTATGAAAATCATAAATACTTTCATCGTCTTCAAAAGTCCATAAAGACGGCAAAGAGTCTACAAGCATATTTTCACGCATTTCTTCAAAACTCATACGACCATATTCATCGTAAAACACATCCAAATTAATAATTGAAAGCAGTTTAATGATTAAATCTCCAATTGTAGAATCTGAAGACTCTGTAATGGTATAAGGTGTTGTTTCATTAAAAGCCCAAGATGGAAATAGAGGAGTTATGTTGTCGAAACAATTACCCTCGATTTTTTCAGACTTTAAAAGACTTTTAACAACTTGAACGATATTTGAACCTCTTGGTATATAAATACTATCAACAATCTTTCCGCCTACTGTGCCATCAAGACCTCCAAATTTATCTACCATTTCCATTTTAATTTCGTTTTTAGAATATTTGTGGGGAAATTCAAAGTCTTTTAAAATAAAAACACCTGCCGGGAAAATATACTCGGCAAGTGTTGTTGTAATACCAATTTCAAGTTTGAATTTTGAACCTTTCCAAAGAAATCCATTAAAAGGTTGTGGAGTCCAATTTTTTTCGTTCATAATACTAATTGAGAGTTGTCTTCTTATACCACAATTATAATTAATAGATAAATTTCCACCTTTTAAAACATAACTACTCAAATCTTCCTTTATTGTTTCGTCATCATAAAGAGCATATAGATAAAAGGTATATTTTATGGAGCTATCGTTAATTAATTCCTTAATTTCATCAATAGTTAAATTTCTTAATTTTCTTACTGTTGAATCCTTTACAAGAAAATCACGGTCAATTTTATCTATAACAGTATTATTGTTTTTATCAGTAAAATTCAAGTATAACATTTTAATCACCTACTATTTCTGTTGTAAAAATAGCATAAGTATCAGCCGAGGCAATTTCTTTAAAAGTAAAATGCACTTCGTTTACTAATCCTACACTGGGATAATTATACGGCTTAATTTTACTTGTCTCTATACTGATTATCATTGTTTCGCCATCAAGACCTCTATAAAGCTTTATACTATCATCATTTACAAAATTACTCCATGCAGCTCGTATATCTTTTGGTTCTTCATAGATGCCATTGTTTTCACTACCAAGTAGTCCTGAGCATGAACTTGTAATATAGTTCTGATGTCCTTTTAGTTCTTTTGGATATTTACTAAATGAATTAATATAATCACGACTAATTTCATATGTTAATTCATTCATATTGCTATCAAAATGGTAGAGGAGGTTGAAACTATATTTTATAGCTAATTTATCATTTGAAGTTTTTTCTAAAGATAAAATTGAGGTTCCTTCAAAATCAGTATAAATGTCTGAATTTACATGGTAAATGTCTACACCTTTATCTTCGTATGATTGTTTGCCTGTATAATTAACACGAACATAATAGTCGTAATATGAGTTGTTTTTTATATTGTAATCATTCCATTTATTACAAATGGTTAGCTCACTAATTTTACCTATTACCTCGCCTGCATATTCTAAATTTTTTACAGCATCAATATCTTTTTTAAAAACACGATAAAATTCTAAATGCACATATTTTGTATATCTGTTTAGAATTTCTTTTACATATAGTTCTATAGTAGCATTCTTTTTATTGAAAGCAGTCGGTATATCGATTGTTACTAATAGTGGGTCTACAACAAACTCAATTTCATCAGTAGTCCATTCATCGCCGTCACTGTCAGTACAAACCGCATAAACTTTATATTCCTGACCGTTTGCTAAACCTTTGAATTCATATGTATCTTCTAGGTTATATAACATAGGAGAACGTTCTTTAATTTCCCATTTATGAGATTTAGGGTTTAAAACATATAAATATAGATAGTAGTAGTTTAATTTAATATCTAATGAGTTGTAATTAAGTCCAAATTTACAGTTAATATCCCTAAGATAATTAATATCATCATCTATCTCAAATTGAGAATAATCATTTATAGTAATGTCTGGCGGCGTTTTTAAACGAAAGTAATAACTAGGTGTTGTGTTAAACTCTGCCATTTCGTGATTCCAAACGCTGATTTCGTCTCCAATTTGTATATTAGTAGGAATACTTGGATAGACTGATAATGTATAATTATGTTCAATAAAGTTGCTATTTTTCACTAGATAGTAATTATCTCCATATTCCATTAAGCCACTAATGTTTGCTTGTTTGTTTAAGTCATCAATATTATAAAAAGCTATACTATTTATTTTATATATTTTGCCGGGGTCATAATAAGAGGAAATACCTATAATCCCAGAATTCTCCATCTGTTCATCGAAGTCTTTATTATCGATAATACATAACGCATTATTAGTACCAGTATTTCCACGATATATGTCATAAGCAAGTACCCTTGTTCTAGCTGCTAATTTATCCTCATCATTGTATACTTCAATTATACACTTTCCAACTCCAATTCCTAAAATAGTATCTAGCATATCACCACTTATCCAAAAAGCAGTAAACCCAAAATAATCTTCTAAATTTCCTTTATAACAGTATTCACTTGTATCATCTCCTAATATATGTTGGTCTTCATAAAGACTTTTTCTATACGATTCGGCATTATATTCTATATAATAATCTGGCGAGAAACTATCATATCTTGAATCTCCATCCATTTTATATGTTATTGTTTCTTTATGTGTATAATTGCCACTTGGTTTTAAAAATAACTTATTAGCAGATACATCGATATTTGAAACAATATGAGTATTTGCAGTTTTAACAGGTGTTTGCCAGTAAAATGAATCCCAACTATACTCTCCTTTATTTTCTAAAGATTTTTCAAAATTTAAATTAACTTGATTCGTTGCTTCGTCATAATTATTACGTTGAGACAATACACAACTTCCAGTATCTAAATCATTTATCGAAGTAACACATCCATCTATTTTAGCATTTGGAATTTCGTATTTAATATGAACATCTTCATCTATATCAACACAACAATTATGCGGACTTGGATTAATCGGTTTATTTATCATGACAATACCACCTCACTTTCATATTTTATTCCTATATATCTATTTGACATATTGGTTCTTGAACCATATATCTTAACATTATCTCCTACAGATAATATTTTTTCACTTGCATTAAAGATATTTGAAACGACTTCACCATCCGCAAGTTCTACACTAGCTCTAATAACCTCTGTAATATTTCCTTCTGCATCAGCTCTTGTTTTATCCAGAGCAACAACCTTTCCAGAGGAAACAGATTCAATACCGAGATTATTTAAAATTTCATAAACCTTTTTTTCAACGAGTTTTTCTATTAGATTTTTTAATAATTCATAATCAATTTCATTTGCATTATCCATATTGTCTCTAAATAAAAGGAGGAGGGGACGTACCCCTCCAAATTATCAAACTTTCTTTTTCAAGTAGTTTATAAATCCTTTTAATATTCCTCCTTCTGATTCATTTAGGTTATAAATACTAAACTATCTTTTTCAAGTAGTTCATAAATCCTCTGACTGCGTTGTTAGAATCATTTACTTGTACATCTTTAATCATGTATGTATCACCGAAAGCATTATTGGTTATAGCGTTATTTATCGCATTGTTAATTCTCTCTTCAATTGTAGTTACATTGCTTAAGTCAGGCTGTCTTATTGACGGGGTTAAAATATTATTTTTCTGTGCCATTTCCCATAACCTATCAGCCATTTCAGGTGAAAATACTCTCTCGCCACCATTAAACTGTGTAAGTATACCATCATTTGTAAGAACGACTTCAGAACCAAAGCCTTTTTCATCAAATAAGCCAACGCCTTTTTTAGCATTTTTAGTTCCAGATGCATAAGCATAAGTGCCATCTTTCTTTTTCCATCTGCCTGTAGATTCTTCATACTCAAGACCAAGCATTCTAGCATAAACTTTATTTGCACTTACTAAAGAATCTCTCTCTTCTTGTGTTGTTGCTGTATGCCATGCACTAGAATTTTTCTTCATTTCTGCAAGGGGGTTAATTGTAAAGTTACTGCTAGTGCGAAAAGCATTAATATCGTCATCAGATAAATTTAATGCTTCCTTAATGCTTTCACCCATACTTTGAATTATTGCATCAAATGTAGGTAAATCTGTTTCGGCAATAGTTTTTAACATAGATGTAATATCTTTACCAGAACCATCCATTCTCTCTGCCATATCTTCTATAACAGATGTTAGTTTATTCTTTTCTGTTTCTAAAGCATCAGCATTAGCGTCTATAGCGTTTAAAGCTACTTGTTGAGCCTCTTCAGCTTGCGCTCTTGCAAGTTCATACTTAGCATTTTCTACTTCTTCCTGAGCATCTAATACATCTTGAAGGTTTGCTTCATATATCCAACTAGAGCCATTCCAAGTTCTAACCGATTTTTCATTTTGAGTATTTTCAAGTATTTGTTGCTTTTTAATTAAGTTTAGTTCAGCCTTAATAATCTCATACTCTTTCATCTTCAGTTCATACTGACGCTCATACTGATTTGTAACTTCTTCAATCGTGTCCTCGGTTGCTTTTTCAAGGTCACGCATATAATCGCTTTGTAAGTCGGTTATATCGAGCATTATATTACTGAGTTTTCCTGAAAGTTTGTTATGCTCGGCACGAGTAAGTAAAGATTCTCTTTCTTGCTCACTCATTTTAGCACCAATTGTTTCAGCCTCAAGTAGCTCTTTGTTAAGATTGTGCTGTTCCTCTGCAATTGCGTTAACTATGTTGAAGTGACTTGAGAGGAGGGAGGACTGTGAATTTAGACGACTAATACGAATGTCGTAAGAGTCATCAAGTTTGGTTTGGAGTTCATCAAGGAAGTCTTCTACAACCTGCTTGTTATAATCAAGCATCTCGTTCTGAACATCCCACCATAACTGCTGTAGTTCCTGAATGTCTTCTTTGTATTTTTCAGGGTCTAATGCACGAAGTCTTTCAGCTTCTCTATGATATTCGTCTTGGAGTTGTTTATAATACGAAGTTACATTCGCATCTTCATCGGCATTAAGCACCATGTCACGAGCGTGCTCTATATCACGAAGAATTATTTCATGTTGCTTAGAGTAAAAGTCAAGTTTACTATTTTCGGCATCCCACCAAGTCTTTTGAAGAGCCTGTATTTCATTTGAATTATTGTCATAGCCCATGGCACGAAGTCTTTCGGCTTCTTCAATTGCAACTTTCTGAATTTCTTTGTATTGAGATGTTACATCAGCATTTTCGCCTTTAAGTTCCTTGGTTAAATCAATTTGATGTTCAAGGTCTTTAATGCGATTATCAGCAAGGTCACGATATGCCTCGTTTATTTTGCCCGTTACATCAAGACGCTCATCTTCTGTTTTAACTAGGTTGTTTAGTGCATAGTTAAGGTCGTTGATGTACTCGGTTTCGTCTTGATGAATTTTGTAACGATTTTCAGCATCTTTGAGATAGTTATCGAGAGCAGAATTTTTGGAGGAAGAGGAGTCTTTGTCATCGCCGGATGTATAAGGTGGGGGATTCTCATTACCATCCTCTTTAAATAAACCCTGAATCTTTTCCCAATCCTTTTTCATTTTATCTAATTCAGCCTGAGCACTTCCTTGTCGTCTTGCATTAATATTTCTTATCTCATCTTCGGTTCTATGTATTGCGTTTCCATCCGCATCGTAAACAGTGCCAGCCGATAGCTTGCTTCCAGAGAAATCTCCAGCAGCATACTTTAAAAGAGAAATTAGACGCGTTGTTTTTCCAGAAAGTCCATCTATAGTAGAACCCAACAACTGTAAGGCAGAAATTTGACCACTTGTATCTAATCCGGTATTGTTAAACAAAATATGTTCTTGTACAAGGTCACCCAAAGCTTCTTTGGTTGTTCCAAGAGCTTTTGCTTCCTCATCAATATTACTAATAAACTTTTTAATAGAAGATAAGTCTGATAATTGATTTACATAACTTCTGGCTGCCTGAGTAGTTCCATTAAAAGCATTTGCAAGGAATCTTAAACTACCATCTGTCGTATCAGAAATAAAACCTATATCTTTTAATTTGTTGACAAACTTAACAAAAACAGGGTCGTCCATTCTCTTTTTGAGTTCATCTAAAGTAACTTTACCCTCTTTGCCGAGCTTTTGTAATGGATTTAATGCTTCATCGAATTTCCAGTTATCCACAAGTCGATTAAAAGCATTTTCTTTAGCATTTTCACCATCCATAGCAACAGCCATTTTATCTTGGAAGTCGTTGATATAGTCGAGCCATTTATTGACTTTTTTATCATCCTCTGTGGTAGGATTTTGAATATAGTCTATGCCTTTAGCAGTTTCGGTAAAATCTTTGTTTTTTTGAACAAAATAATCTTCTATGCCTTTAATCTGCCTTTTTATACGTTCTTTTTCAGCTTCTGTAGACGCAGAAGATAATTTGTCCCTCAACTTTTCTAAATCTTTAAAGCGTTGAGTTATATAATCTGCTTCGTTATCATCGGTAGCCGTTTGACCGCTCATAGGCATATATTGAACGACTTCACCATTCTCATTTCTAGTATAAAGTTCTTGTTCAATATCTGAGTTCATCGTCTCAATAAACTGATTATTGGTCTCTTTACTTTTTGTTTTTTTCTGAAGTTCTAATAAGTCAATACTACGTTGTAATTCGTTATTTTGTTTTCTTAAATTGTTTAACTCTTCGGCTTCGGTAAATGTGAGTTTCCCTTTGTTTTCAAGTTCATTTATTCTACTTTGAGTGCCGTCTAACTCACCTTTTAAACCATCCAACTCGGATTTTATATCAGAATATTCGGACTTCAGGCTTTCAAGTTTTTCTCTATGCTCCTCTACTGAAGTTGTAAATAAGTCAACTAATCCAACGGTGGCAGCGATTGTTCCGCCCAAAAGGATAATCCAACCCATTGGATTAGAAATAAGCCATGCCCCCATAGCTTTTGTGGTGGCTACAATACCACCTCTTAATGCTTGCCATGATGTGACTTGAAGACCATCCTTAATGTTATCTATTTTAAAAATTGCTTTGATTTTCGTACTATAATGATATTAAATGCTTGTGGACAGCAAAAACTATAATAAAAAGGATACCAAAAATTGTAATTATATTGAAAATTCGTCTATAATATGTTATAATAATAAAAAAAATAAATAAGGATGTGTAATACTATGAAACAGTGTCCTGTTTGTAATAAAGTGTATAGAGATTACGACCAATATTGTGTAAAGTGTAATTATAAACTTAAAACGATAGAAAATTCAGAAAAAATAGAATACCCTCCAGATGCACATGTGCCATCAAATTCAAAACCCCAACCCTCAACCCCAACAATAACCTGTCCATACTGCAAGTCAACCGATTGCAAGAAAATCTCAGGCTTATCAAAAGCAGGTAGTGTAGCATTATGGGGTATCTTTGCATTGGGTAAAACCACAAAACAATGGCATTGTAATAGTTGTAAGAGTGATTTTTAATAACCAACCCACAAACTCAATAGGAGAGGATACATATGAGCGTACTTAAAACACCAGACCAAATACACCCAGAAGATATATATTTGCCACCTGAACAATATAAAGCAATTAAACGTGCCAAGATGGATATACCTTTTAACATCAAAAACAAACAAGTAGCAGACATTCTTCGTACAATAGAGTTTGTCAAACTACATCAATTTAAAGTTAGAGATGCAATCAAGGATAAAGATGGCAATTTTATTGAACCTGCCGAATATGAATATACGGGCAAGTATCTTATAACCCTTGATGCCTATTATTATATTCAGCACCAAAAAGAGAAAAGAGCCAAAGAACGCAAAGAAGGTTTTCACAAGTGGGCGGCTCTCGTCATTTCTCTTTTTGCATTGGGGATAGCGTTGTTATCATTAATTTTAGACTGGATACAAATGACACCTAAACAATAGGATATATTTCGCCGTTTTTGAACTTTAAATGACAAGACTCATTATGGTCTTTGCCAAAACGAGTATATCCATATATCACGAGCGTTATATCATCTGTAAGTTTAATTTTTCTGATATAGTGATGCTTCATCAAATCAAATCCTCTCGTTAAAATTCCTATACATAATTCTTATCAAAATAGCACCCAAGTAGGGTGCTATCGTTTTATTAACGGGCATAAAAATAAGACACCCGAAGGTGTCTTTATATTGACAATATTCGACAATAATGGTATAATGCTCATTGGACATTAGAGACGCTTAATTGTTCTGAGTTTCTTTTGGTCTTTGTAAGAATGGTTAGGGTGGTTTTCCTTTCGCAAGTCCATCTCCCCGTAGGTGGCAGAAAGGAGGTCGATATGAATTACGATTTCTACTACGTATTAATTGTAACTCTGGTATTGCTCCTTATTGCAAAACCGAGATAAAAACATATAAAAACCACCTCAATTTCCTCCGTTGAAGTGGTTTCTACATTTTATGTAACCATATAAACAAAAAGGGAAACCATTGAGATATTTGACCGATATCTCCGTCTCTTTTGTCTTTTTCTATATGTATTATACCAAATTGCTTTACACTTGTCAATACCAAAAGGCTACTAAAACAATACATTTTGCTTAACTTTGTATTCATAATGCGCACAAATGTTTATATTATGCCACGAAACACTCATCGTTGAGTGTTTATTTTTATGTCTAAATTCTGCCAATGAAATTCATGTTCTATTGCCTTCTTATCAACTCCGGCAATGAGAGTTCCACAAATATGCTGATAAGATAGCACTACAACTTTACACCGCCTCATATTCGGTGCCAGTACAGACTATACGTTCCTATAGCAATCTATCGTGTTGCTATAAGATGGATGGTAGTCGTTGAGATTTCACCATATCAAATGACTTAGGTGATTTATCTGCTGATAGTGACTTTACGATATTATAATTATGAGTCGCATATAGTTCTTTGACTTTACGCCCAGAAACCGAATTATATGTTTTTATGTACTTTTCATACCTGCATTCATAGTTTATCGTTTCCAATTTTCTATTGTAGCCTTATAATTCTATGTCACGTCCCAGACCTCCAGTTGTCGGAGATGTCTACTGAGTAGACCATATAACCCATCTCTATTTATTTTAAAACGCTAGAGTATTCCCATTTGTTGTATAGACCGATTATTCTATACAATGATAGGTCAGGCAATTCAAAACAAAGACTCCCTGAATTTGAGTCCACCAACGTTTTTGATGCCAGCAATTATGCCACCAGCACCAAGGAGTGTTGTTAACATTCCAAACTTTTCAATAAAAGCATCAAGACCTTTAACGCCTGTTGTTCCAAGTTCTATTATACCCTTTATAAATTCTGAATCTATTGCACTGTTTGACAAGTCTTCAACAGCACTTTCAAACATTGTAACTTTCAAATATATTCAATTGAATTCGCAAAATTCAACCAGTTGTTGATTATGTATATCAGTAGTTGATTAGGCTACTTTATGCAATTTCCACTTTTCATCTTTGCATGATTTTCTATTTCCTGTTGCCACACGATATATCTCATTTCTATTTGATTTAGAATCTAACTCTGCTTCATATATCGATGTGTAACTACAAATGAAAACATTGTTCATATCATATTTATCTACGGGCAGTGTGAATTTATCAAACTCTATTTCAGGTATTTTATAATTTTCACATAGATAATCTTCTTCATAAACCCAAAAACTATCATATGAAAACGACTGCTTTCCCCTTAAAACTCGTCCAACAGTTCCCGAAGCAAACCCTTTGTTGTTAATCTCATATAAAGACTCAAACCTTTCCATAAATTCTCCACTTTTAGAAAGTCGTACTATTGGTTTGATATTAAAAACCTTCCTTTTATAATCTTTCGGTAAAATAACCTTTTTATTATTGATAAACCCTTGTATAGTACCCTTTTTTATGTTTAGTATTTTTGAAATTTCTGATATCGTACGCCCGCCGTTTAACAGTTTTTGTACTTTCCTAAAATCTATACAGTCCGAGAATTTGAAATCTACATACTTTGGTATGCTTGATATATTTGGGAAAAATATTTGAACCATTTCTAAAATAGAATAATCCCTTATATCTGGGTCATAAAAAGCGTATCCTTTGTCAAGCCAAAATTCCTTTTTAAATGTGTCAACCAACTTTCTTTCTTCTGTGTCATGATAGTCACTTTGAATCTCAATGGCAATTCTCAATCTATGATTAACAATGTCGGTCGGAAGAGGTCTGTTGGTTTTAGGATTTATACAGCTTTTATCTTCGGTAATAGTATCAGGATGCTCGTGTAAAAATACTTGCTTTAATGTTGATGCATGTATAGATTCAGTTTTATTAGTATTACAATTAGGACATTGTTTAAAATATCTATCTTTTTTATTCAACATCAACTTTCCTTGCATTTCTGTCCATGTTGCTTTGAACTCACAGCCGCAAGGAGTGTGTTTGAATTTCATAATCCCATCATTCGCTTTATATATTTTGCTAATGCATTGATATTCGCCATTTCTATGTAAGTCCATATAATGATTAATATTGTTAATAGTATGTTTGTTGTTAGGATGAAATTTTTCTGGAGTTTTATGGCTTTTCATATGACTCCATGTTGTTTCATAAAAATATCCTTCATCATCATAAATAGAAAACTTCTTATTGGATATTGCAATATCCTCAATATTTTCACCCAAATAATAACCGTTGCTTTCAATAAATTCTTTAATTTCAAAAGCTGAAATTCTACTATTTATACCACGCTTAGTAGAAGAGCAATTTAAACACTCTGTTGCACCATTTAAAAATGAGTTCCATCCTCTATCAAATACTTTACCACAACAGCCACACTCCCATTTTAGTTTTTTGCTGTTATTATCATAAGTAGTAGATATTAATTTTGTACGAATACCATTGATCTCAATATAATGTTTTATATTGTCTATTGTGTAAGGGTTGTTGGTGTGAAATATCTCTGGCATTGTGTTTTTGTATATATTATTTTTATCAACCAACACATAATATCCGTCATTTGTTATTGCAGTAAAACCATTTGATAGCCTCGTAAAAGTATCTCTTATCATTTTATAAGGTTTACCCTCTATCATTTTTTCCACATCATCAATTGAGAAAGAAATCTTATCAAACGACTCTATCTCTGAGCATTCGTTGCATTGATGTTTCCCTGCTTGAAACCTTGCCCACGGGCAAAGAAAAATTTTTCCACAACGACACTTCCAACTTAAATCCGATGTATTATTTGTATAAGTGTTAGAAACCAATTCACAATTAATATTGTTTAGTTTTATATAAGTTTTAATATTATCAATCGTATAAATATTATCTTGTGAAAATATTAAAGGCAAACTCTTATCATAAATAAGTCCCATTAATGTACAGCAATACAGATACCCATTAGAGTCAATTAGTTTATGCTTGTTTTTGATATTCTCAAATTTCGTTAGCAATGTATAACCCTTTTTATTTAACACTTCTTTCACTCGGCATTCGTCCCAATTCCAATCTGTTTGTGATATCCCTAATTTAGATGCTTTTGTTGAGATTGAAGTCCTGTCTCTATTAGGCAAAAATTTAAAAAGGTTATCCCAATCGCCAAGTGGGTAGTATTTTTCTAAAATAGCTACTTCTTCATTACTGTAGGGCAACTGAACTCTTGCATCATACAAACCAAAGGATTGTAATTTTTTTCTTATGGTTTCTTCCGGTCTATGATATTTTTGCACCAACTGTTTTAGTGTAAGACCAGATTCGAAATCTTCTTTGATGCTTTTTAACTCATCGTCTGTAAAATAAAGCGTCCGAAAAACACCGCGCTTCTTCAAATTTTCTCGGATTTGATATGGTGAAAAATCATTATATTTTTCGCTCAATTTGTTTGGACTTAAACCAGCATTATAATCTTCTATAATCTTTTTCATTAAATCATCTTGTATAATTGTCATACAATCATTCGCTCCTTGAAATACACCTATTTATATATTCTCTCTTTTTTCTTTCTCATAATAAAAAAGAAATCCAAAGACTTTTGTAAGTCAGGACTTCTTTCAAATAACCAATATTCTTTTTTGTTTTCATCAAGTTTTGATTCTTTATCAAAACCAAGCGAGTATAAAAATCTGCACAAGCGTACAGATTCACACTTATACTTGTTATTCAATTATTTCATTCCTTTTATAAATAATAAGCGAGGAGTAATCAATTCCTCATATAATCAACAACATCTCTACCTTTCAATAGAGTTTAGACTATTTCTTCATCTTCACCATTACGTGTTAAGAGTGACCTTTTCGATTTAAGGGATTTTCACCCACGCCATTTGCGATTGCGCCCTACGATTGTTGTTGTAGATATTCGGGATTTCCACCCTTATTCTCTTGTCTACAACTCGACGTGAATCTAGTCGTTGAACCTTTACCCTCGACTAAACACCGTATGTTTTACGGGATACGTTAGGGTACTTGGCTGCACGAACACCCAATCCTTACGTTTTAAAACCATCATATAGTGATTTCTCCTATATTGTGGTGCAAGGCTCTAAGGGATTACCTGCAATTAAATTCATTCTTGTTATACATTTCTGCATAACGTGGTAAACTCTACCACTTACACTTTTTAAGTATTTTTCATTTTCTTCAGCCGCACTACCAACCGAATTTAATGACTGTGCAACGGCATGTTCAGCATCTTGAAACTGTTGGGTAATAGCGTTCCAAGTGGTTACATTACGTTTACCAGCAGCAAGCTCGGCGTAATACTGCTTCTGCTTACTTGATAGGGTAGGAAGCACTTCGGCATAATCTTTTGCAATGGCATAAATACTTCTCAAATTACCGTCAGCGTCTTCAATAGCAACGCCAATCTTACCAAAACTATCTTGGAGTTCTGCTGATAAGCCATCTATCTTATTACCATCCTCATCAACGCCACGAAGTCTTGCAGACAGTGTGATGAGCGAAGTAGAAACTTTCTCAACGTTACGAAGTTGTGCATAACCGGCGGTAATCAAACCAATTGTTTCGTCAATCGTCGTACCACTTTGAGCCATTGTGCCAGCAGTTCTTTCAAGACCTTCGGCAATTTGGTCAAATCCAATAGGGCTTGTATTTGATACTTGGTTAATCTTATCAACAATGTTCATTGTCTCAGATTCAGCCATATTATAACCCTTAAGTACAGAGATAAGAGTTCCAGCAGCATCCGCTGTATCATCAATACCTTCAGCAACATTAGTCATAACTAATGCAGACTCAGCCATGTCCATACTGTCATTTAATTCAAACCCAGCACGCTTAAATTCTGTAACCGCATCAACAACTTGCCTTCCTGTTCTACCAACACGATCACCAAGTTTATATGCCTCATCGGTTACTCTTGCAAGTCCATCTGCTGATAAATCAGAGACCTTAGAAAGTTCAAGCAAAGAATCATCAAATTCTCTTACATCCCTAATCCCTGTCTTGATGGTATTGATAGTGCCCATTACAATTGTTGTTGCCGGAAGCCAAGCAGAGAAAGAAGCAATACCTTTCTTAATCGAATCACCAAACGATAAACCTAATCTACCAGACATTCGCATATTGGTATCTAATTGCTTAAACTGGGCGTTAATATTGTTTAAGTCATCACGAGTTAATTCGTCAGCACTCTCTATCGTTCTTATCCACTCAAAAATTTGATTTTTTGCAGCCTTTGTTATATTGGTGTTCTTAGTCATATAATTTTGAAACTTCGTCAAAGCCGAAACTTTATCTGTTTCACTAAGAACTTTCTTCATACTCGCCGCTTCTCGTTTTACTTGATTTATTCCTGCGAGTATTTTGTCGGTTCCGATATCCAAACCTTGTGATTTAAGGATTTGTTGTAACTGAGATGCTAAATTTTTTAATTCTTGTTTTGTGGTAGCAGTATCTAAACTTGCTTTTAAGTTTATTCCTCTCGCATTAAGGTCAGATTCGATACTTTTTAAATCGGTCTTTGTTTTGCTCGCATCTAACCGCGCAATCAGTTTGACTATAAAATCATCCATATAATTATTCTCCTCCTTTTCTAAAAATTTGTATAAAAAAAACCTCCCATTAGAAAAAGGGAGTAGGTAGTTTCATATTAAGATTTATAAACGGGGAAATTATTTCGTAGCGCCAAGACTTTTTTCACAAAACTCTTTTATATCCGCAACTGTCTTGCCATCATTACACATTTTTAAGACAGCGCCCAAAATTCCTTTTGCTCCAGCTTTTATACCTTGTATACGCTGTTCATCAATAATAACTTTGATTTTATTTTCCAATTCTTTCTCTTGCTTTTTCGTCACAATATCACCTCGATATATTATTCTCTATTTAATCGGAATCCCTTGCGCCCTTAATTCCTCTTTGAGTATTTTTAGTGCATTTTTTTCACAGTATGCTATAAAAACTTCCCAATATTTATGGTCGCTAACACCTTCATAATCCCAACCACCATGTAAACCTTTGGCGGCTGACTCAATCTGTGCTTTACCTGACCAACCTGCTTTATAATGCATAACATCGGGATTCATAAATACTTGACCGCAAGTATTATCTAACATTTTTGTCGTAGCCGACCTCCAGAAAGACATAGTACGTTTATAACGCTCAGGCTCAAAAACATCATAGTATTCTTCATCAAGTATTTCCTGTAATCGTCCGAGAAGCCTATTACAAGCATTTTCTACGGCTTTACGACAAGCAGATTCCATATGTTTTTGTAACTCGACAACTGTTGAAAATGTTCTCGCCATCAAATCACCTCAATTTTCACTATAAAAGAGACATTTCATTACTCTTCATTGGTCTCATTCTGACGAGCCAATTCAGCCTCATCGTGTATAATTCCTGCAAGACCAGAAATAAATTCTGTTCTCAGTTCTTCTCCTGTCAATCCTTTAACAGAATCAATCAAATTCAAAATTGTCTGTAGTCTGCCAGACTTGTTATCTACAAAAGAAGCAATCGTACCATAGAACAGACCTTTAACTTTCCATTCTGCCATTTTCATTCTAAAATAATTAATCATAAATTAAATCCTCATTTCTGCTTTATATTTTTATTATTAAAGTTTTTTAAAATCCAGATAAAACTGGCATTTCAACCAGTTTATTCTTCGTTTTCATCATTGCTATGCTGTACTAATAATACTTCGCCCTCTTGTAACTCGCTTACATATTCATCAATATCCTCAACCTTAGCGGTTACTTCACCTAACTGAATAGAGGTTGCATCAAGTTTAAATGTCAGACTTTCTAATACAGACCGTTCCTGCTCAGTTATTTCGCCCTCAAGTTCTTCGTCAGGATGCTTGTGGATATAGTGAGTAACATAATTGGTGAAATCAACCATTTCAGTTTGACTATCCAACAACTTTAACCATATTTGAATCTTACCAGCAACATAGGTAAAAATGTTATCCATTGGTATTTCAATATAGTAGTAAGTAGAGGAGTAGTCTGTTAAAAACTCAGACACATCAATTGCTTTGCCAAGTTTTTCTTCATTCATAAAACTCAGCCAAATTGAACACTGCCTTAAGTCTTTGTTGTCAATTTGTTTTGGCATGATAATTTTTATTGTCTCGGCGTTGTGCTCATTTTTATATGTAGTGCCTGACTTTGTAATCACTAAGGTTTTGTCTTTTGACATTTTTAAAACCAATTTTGATACACCCTCTTTCTATGTAAACATTTTTATATATCCAATCCCCGCACAAATACTATCAGCTTCATCATCCGTTACATACATGCCGAGGGTATTTTTTACGTATTCAATAGCTAATTGTTTGAACTCTTCACGTTTTCTATTCTTTGCCTGTATTCCAATCTGACTACGCCATTGGCTTGCCTGTATCTCATAATAAAAACAGTTGTTTAAAATGGAATAGCAGTATACTACGCCAATCACTTTAGCGAGATGTCTTACGGCAACCATATTCCTGCCGACGTTCAATTTTTCAATTACGATAATGTCCGGCTTATACTCTCTTAATAGATTGATAATAGCCAAACACATATCTTCAAGGCGTTGCTCTGAATTACCTTTATATTTTTTTTTACACTCATTTGTATCAAAGTTTATAACGCCCGATTTCTTATATTTTGCATTCTCAAACATTGCCCAACCCGTCTTACTTGACGAGGTATCAAGAGCAAGTAATTTACATTTTTGTGCTATATTTAACACCTCACAATAATAGAAGAAGAGGATGCTAACCTAAATTAACACCCTCTCCTTAAAACCTATATTTTATGGTCACTTTACCGTACCATTTTCCAAATCTTTCTGATATTGATTTCTTATAAAAGCCATGCTTTCTTCAACAAGTCCGTTTTCTTTGCCGTTTTCCTCAAGAATTTTCTCGTATCTCTCGTATGTCGAAAATACATGAGCGTAAGCTTCTCTGTTATATTTTCGCCCATTAGACAACGCAGAACAGAAATTTAATATCTCCCAGCGCATGTCTTCGATTTCCTTTTCTACGAAAATACTTGTAAGGTTTTTCACATCATCAATCAATTCTTGATGACTTGCCTCGTATTTTTTAGTATCGGCTTCGTGTTTATCTTTTAAGTCTTTTATATCTTTCTTGTTTTTCTCCAATAAATCATGGTCTAATTGCCTCTGTTTAACCCATTTGACAGGCTTCCCAATTATTTCAGAAAACTTACCAATTATACTATACATTGCAATTATCCCGGACATTATAATAAACACTGTAAGAATGACGGCGGTAAAATCAAGTTTAAGTAATTCTCTTATCGCTTCCATTCATACACACCCGACCCTTCATTAGTTTTTCTCAATAAACTGAGTGAAAAGCTGATGCATACCTGTTGAAGCGGCACCTGTAATAAGACCACTTAAAATAATCTCAGGCGTTACAACCCAACCATTAAACCATACTGCAAGTACAGCACCAAGAATTGTAACGATAGTAGGTATGTATTTATTGTCAATATCGGCAATCCACTTTTTAACTATCCAACCAATTACTAAACAAATACCGAGTACAACTGGCGCCATAAATTCATTTAAAAATTCCATAGTTAACCTCCAATTATTTTCTATTATTCATCCATTCTTCATATGGTTTTTTAGTTTCTCCTTTATGAAAATAACACACTATATGACCCGGATTTCTATCGCTTTCACAAGTGTATTTGGGCTGAACTCTCCATTTTGAAGTATAGAATATTATCTGTGCAAGATTGGTAATTGGAACAATATTTTCTTCCCCGTAACAATCAAACACTTCTTGTAAACTACTAAAAATCTTAATAGGTTTTCACACCTTTCATATAAACTTAATAATTTTATCTATATCGTAAAAAATAGGGTAATCGACCACAGTATTGCAGTTAATTACCCTATATAACTTTCAAATTAACTACAATAATATTACTCGGATATTTCATCTGTCTCATTTTTGACAGCCTCCGATTCAACAACTTCGTCAACTAAATCCGTCTCTGTTGCTTTAACTTTTTTAGACTTTTTATCAACCTTTGTTTTTAAAGATTTTTCATAATCTTCTTTATTTAAAACTGAATAAACTCCATTTTCATATTTAACAAATGCCCTTCCGTCAACAACAAAACTAGTAGGCACTTGAACTTCAATATCATCAAACATAACGACTGAAGAAAAACTGTTTTGAATTGTAATTTTACATTCTTTAATCATATTAACCTCCAAACTGACGTTAGAAAGAGGGCATATTCCAGCCCTCTTTATTATCAGTCTTTTATTCTACGATTTCAACTATATCGAGAACGTTACCATCCTTGTCTTCAAGACAATCGATAGTAAGCGTGATAGAAGCTGGGTCGCCTTCAGAAGAGAATGAAAGTTCAAGATTTCTCTGTGGTGTTGCCTTGTAAGCAGTAACTCTCACAGGAACAAGAGTGCCGTCTTCTGCTTTATCAAGAGTAGACATCTGAATCCAGAAGTATTTAGGAATCTTCTTATTATTGAAAGACACTTTCTTAACACCACTTGTCTTTGTTTCAAGATAGCACACTTTATATGTAGTATTTGCTTTTACACCTGTACAAGTGACAACCTTTGCAGATACAGTTGCACCTTCAAGGATATTGCCATCCATATCCATTACAAACACACTATTTGCATCAGGTGTGCCTTCAATGGTAAGTTTGCCAGCCTCTGTAGCTGTTATTTCTTCTTTCTGTGAAACAATAGCATTTGTCTCGATAACACCATCACTAAGGAAAGAATATATCTTAAACGGATGTACCTGAAATTCCATTGTCATAGTAGAATCAAGAGGGTTGTCAAACTTAATGCATTTTGCACCTTTCTTCATAGCATATACAGCATCAGATGAAAATCCTGCTGTTGTTGTATTACAGAAGTCAGCATATAAGAAAGGTGATTTATCAGCATAGTTTCTGATATCAAGGTCACAACACTGTCTGTTCGCCATATTCATATCGCTCATATTAAAATCCTCCTTATAAAATAAAAACAACTACTGCAAATACAGTAGTCTCATTAATTAATTTTCAGTTTTTTCATATAATCCAACGGCTTGTAGTCCGTAGATTTCTTATAAGAGAATGTGTTAGCAGCCATCATGTCGTTAAAATCACACTGTCTGCCGTTACAATACTCATTAAACATTTGCATAAATTGATAATAAGTCATATCCCACACGTTTAAGATGTTAATTCCAACCTTATTATGAGTACAATACTTTTTTATCATATTATCAAAACTATAATTTTCGTCTGAACTCTTTTTCTGTTCTTTTGCATGTTTTTGTAACTTATCAAACATCTTTTGAGCAAGTTTATTTTTGAACTTTTGCTCTTTTTCTTCGGCAGGTCTTGTGCCTAAGATATATTGCATTTGTTCTCTAAACTCCTCAAAATTGTCGTTGCCTATATGCCCAATTTGCTTTTTGTTGTCATCATCGCCCTTAAATATGTTAAAAGTCAAGGTTTTGTTATCAAAAACGACTTTATCAACAATAAAGGTGGACAACATACTAAAAAGCAAACTTGCATTGCCATATAATAGCAGAAAAAATAATGTATTTTTTTCCTTATCTGCGTCCGAAAGTTCATTATATTTCTCTTGTAAATTGTGCATCTTTAAATAATCCTCGTGAGTACAAGATAATATATTTACATAGTAGAGAAAAAGATTATATGTAACCTTTCGCATTTCTAACAAAGTCGGACACTTCAAATATCCAATACCTTGAACAAAATAAGGTTCATCACACAAATAATCAAAAGCAGAGTAGGGAGTAGACAATATTTTCACCTACCCCTTAACCTTAAATTCCGGCACATTGTAAACCAACACCCTGCCGTAATATTTATTATTAGGGAAGAAGTGTTCAACAGAAACAAGTTCAGGCTTACCAATACCTAAATCATAAGAACCCCTTAATTTTCGTTCAACCATATCGGCAAGAATATCGGCTCTCGTACCATAGTAACCCTTTTTAGAATACTTCATGATATCCTTGTGGCAGTATGCCCACACTATAATCTTCATATCTTTAACTGTACTCGTAGGAAATTTCGGCACATTTACTTCATAACATAAATATGTAAGTGTTTCAGTCTGAGTTTGATTTTCTTCATCTCCCACATACAAATACGGGAATATTTGAGAATAGAACAACTTTTCTCTGTCGTCATCTGTGTATGGTTTTTTATTAAAAAGCAATTCACATATTTCAGGATCATTGATAAACGATGAAAATAACTCTTGCTTACAAGAGCCAATATCATATAATACTTTTCCTTTAGCCATCTACCAACACCTCCTAAAACGCACCAATTACTGTAAGTGTAATTTCAGTTATAACCGAATTATCTTCAGTTTCTACCACTTGCAGAACACAAGTTTCATCAATTAAGTCTTCATCATCAACCAACAACTCGACCTGATTACAATTTTCGGTTAAACCTACCTCAAAGTCACTCACAATATTCCACTTAAATTCATCAGACCATTCAACCGCATTGCCATCCTCGTCAACCAAATTGGCTGTATAAGTACGACTAAACCCAACTTTAAGGTTTTTATTACCGGATATCGTTCCAGTGATAGTTCCACTTAAAACTGTCGTTTTATCGTCTTCTTCGGGCGGAATGGCGGGGGAGATGTAATCACAAATACCGAGGTCTGGTCTGTCTGTACTCTCATTAAGTTCCGTCTTTTCTGTAATAAAACAGAACATACCACCATGGTCTTCGCCGTAGTCATAAAGAACACTGTCGGCACGACTTACCAAATACACCTTGTTAGGTGGATTCTTCTTGTCGATAAAGATACGTTTGCCGTCTAAAGTCAAACTTTCATCGTCATTAGGCAACAAGAGCATAATACTGTCAGATGTTAAAGTCATAGTATTACTATCCTTTAAACCATCGTCGTATTTTGAACTTGATTGCGTGCTTACCCATCTTTCAACAATAGTACCGTCAGAATTCTGCCACTTAACCTTGTATTGACAAAGTTTAACTGTGGCTTTTTCATACGACTTATTGCTACTTGGATACCCCGTAATGAGCCAATATCTATTCTCAAAGAAAATATACATACCAGCCTTGACAGTACCAATAGGGAAGAGTGCAACACGCTCCATTGACTTCAAATATGTATCAGCCGAATTACCCTGAATTACACAACGTATTTCTTTACACTCCGACAAATCGTGATTATATAAAAGAACCGCATCCGAAAATGCAGTTTCTAATACATCAGTAAAATTGCTTTGAGCAAAGTCAGTTAAAATATCACCCTCATAACCCGACACCGTATTGGGTTTGTGATTATTCATGAGATACCATTCTTTCATATTGGCACCTCCTAATTAATGTCAGGGTTAGTGAGATTAGCAATCATCTCTGAAACTTCAACTCTGATAGTGTCATATTCGTCTTTTGAATATTTCTGCAATCCGTTGGTTCCGTTAATTGACAAATCTTTTCCGACGATACTTGCAACCTTATTGTTTCTCGAAACTTCTCTCGCAACATAATAAGATTTCATCAAGAGTGCCAAAGTGTCAATTACATACTGACCAATATCAGAATTAAACTCACCGAGTTCTTCTGTATATTCGATGGGGCTTGTCTCAACCGATAGCTCAGCTATCGCTTTTTTAAGCCACATCAGTTCCAAAGATTCGGGGAGTTCTCTCTTATCCATAATGATAGAGTGAAAACTATCAATTACTTCAGAAAATTGTGTAGCCATAGCCCACCTCTTTCTCACTGTACGGTGCTAAGTTTTGCACCACAATGTTCTTCGCAAAAAGCAATTTTCTCGTAATCATTAATTTTAAGAGCCTTAATCATGCTTAAGAGGTAATGTTTTTCGGCACGTGTAATAATATTTTTCTCTACCGCCTTTTTAAAGGCAGAAATGGTCTTTATATCAAACATTTCTTTGACAGAATTCTTGCTGACCACGACCTGTTTGCTATCGTCAGTATCATAATCAAGTTCTCTTCTTGTCCATTCATCCTCGATATACAACGTTGCATGTGTGCCCAATCCGTCTATACCAGACAAAAGTTTGTTACCACTACGAGCCTGAGCTAAGACTTCTTCTCTTGAAAGATTCGATATAAAACCCTTACCCGGTATTGTCACGTCTCCAATAGACAACATTCTCTTAAAATGTGTATCCCAAGGAGCGATACTTGTTAAGGTAATTTTTTCGTCCATTCTTATCTCGACTTTTTCCTTTTTAATATCATCAACTTTGCTTTTTGCTTTAGTTTCATTAGCCATTATAAATCTCCTTTTCAACTATGTTTTAATTTCAATTAAAGTTGTGTTTTAATGAGTTATACTGTTCAATCGCCAAGTCTAACTTTTGCGATTTGTCATAAACCCAATATCGTTGTTTCGTATTGCTGTTCTCACCGATAGAATTGTACCTAATACCTAAAAATGATAAAAAATGGTACATCCTTTTTGAGTAGCAATAAAAATTGTTGTTATCCATTAAACTAATCTCCAATCTAAATAAATAGAGAGGGTGGGTTAACACCCTCTCATACCAAACAAATATTAGAGATTTGTATCCTTAACAACACCAATACGATATTCCTGTCCGGGAGCAACGATTGCGCCAACTTCAAGGTCAAATCTGGTCATTTCTGTACCAGTTGTGACATCAAGACCATGACAACTTGTAATACCGCCTCTAGTTACTGTGTAAACAGGAGACTGTACACCAGAAGGAAGAATGAAACCAATAGAAGGATCTAAAAGTGTTGCAAAATTATCTCCATCGGCATTCAATGTTGTAAGGTCATAAGGATTAGCCATTTCAGAAATTGTCACACCGTTATATACACCTAAAAGACCAGTTTCGTTAATTTCGTTCATGATCTTTTCAGAAATACCATTAACAGTAGGTGTAACACCCTGATAACCTGCAAAACCATTTACCTGACTAACAAGAGCATAATCACCTGTAAAGGTAAGTTTACCCCAACGTCTCTGTTTTGCGATAAGAGCATCAAGACCTGTCTTTGTAAGACCAGCATCTTCAAAGTCGTATTTTACACCATTAGCATTTTTAAGTGCTGTATAAACAGTATCAAATACATACTTAGCAGCTTTGTTTCTAATATTAACACGAACCTGTTCCATAAGAGTGTTTTCGTCACTCATATCGCCAAGAGCAGCTTTTCTATAGTCAACTGCATAACCGCCAGAAATAGTAGTTGTTGTAATACCCTTTCTTTCTTTGCGGATTACAGGGAACTTAACGTCCTGACCAGCAGCCTGAATCTTAGCATCAACATTAGCATATACAGGGATTTCTACTTCAGCAGAATCGCCATATCCAATATGCTTGTAGTTGCCAAAGATACCAAGTAACTTAATTTCCTGCATAAGAATAGGCTCCATAGCGAAACGTCTGATTGTGTTGAGTTCAGACTTAGCCATTACATCGCCCATAGAAGCCTTGTTGTTAAGTTCAGTTATGTATTTAGCGGCAGCATCAGCTTTCTTGCCATAAGGAGAAAGGTCTTTACCGCTTGCCATTGCAGAGAAGATTTCAACAACGGCAGATTTTGCGTTAATCTTGCCAGTAGCAAAATTAGCATCTTTTACTTCGTTATTAAGTTCAAATGTATAAGACATATTCAATTACCTCCTTTAAAATTTAAGCGTTAACGAACTGTACAACAGCGCCAACTTTATTGCCAATAACCTTTGTAATCTTGAAGCAACCTACAGTATCGCCAACCTTAAAGCCGTCAGCAAGAGGATAACCATACATTTCCATGTCACCCTCAACTTTTGCAGGGTCAAGAACTCTTACGTGAGAACCAGCAGGAATCTTGTACTCAGGCATACCTGCATCGTCACCATTTTCAAGAACCATAACCACTTTCTTACCAGCCTCGTCCGGGGTAAACACGCCGTCAGCTACGTCACCAAAAGCACCATTAAGTACATCTACGTTTACAACTGCATCCTCAAAAGGATACTTGCCATGTTCAATCTGACCAATTGTAGAAAATTTAATCATATCTCATTTCCTCCTTAAAAAATATTTACATCACTGTCATCTGTATCTTCAACAGAATTAACTTCTGAGAAGATATCTAAATCAGTGTCATCTTTTGCAGAATTCTGTTCTGCTACCTTTGCGTCAGCTTCAGCCTTCTTAGAAGCACGACCAATACCGGCATGAATAGCGTTAACTACAGCATCAACATTGCCTTCAAGCGGATTTTCTCTAAAAGAGTTAATTTCGCTTTCAGCATATTTCTGTTCTTCTTCTGAGAACTCGCCGATAGCCTTGTCAAGAGCTGCGTTCTGTTCAGCCTTTTTGCATTCGTCAAGTTTTGCTTCTAACTCAGCAACTTTCCCGTTAAGTTCTTCAATTTTTGCATCTTTGTCAGCATCAGATGTCGCATTAGCCTCAACTTTACCATTAAGGTCAGCAATCTGAGCATCTTTATCTGCAATTGTAGAATTTAACTCTTCGATTTTCGCGTTGAGTTCACTGTTTTTACTATTTGTTTCCGTGATAGTAGAAACAATGATATCTCTCATGGTCTTTTCATCCATTTCTGAATCCTCCTTTTTTTGTTCTTTGGAATTTAGTTCTAATAATGTGGAATTTACATCTGCTGGATTCAAGACCATAGCCCATCCTGAGTGAATATACTCGGTGGGTATACGACCTTTTGGTATCCAACCCTTTTTGTAAACAATATTTTCATTTCCCTCTGAACGATATATTTCAATACTTCCATCAACTGAATTACCGTTGTTTATTTCAGTCTCAAGGGTTTCAACAAATGGTTTATACCTCATTTCGTCAATAAACCCCTTACCCAAAACACAACGTTTTGTTTCGCCGTTGATTTCAACATTGTCTATATACCCTTTTGTAAAGTGTCCCACTGTTGTTGCATTCTCAAATACGGGAAGTCCGTCTTCTATCCCTGTATTTCCGTGGTCGCTTATCATCGTTCTTTCTTCATCTATAAATGAAACAGTCACGCTCATATCTTTGATACTGTCTAACTGTTTTGAAGCATATTCTTCAAGAAATGTAATACCGTTTTTGTTGAATTTGGTTCCGACATCATCAACAACTGAATCCGGAGGTTGAAGCTCATAAAGAATAGCCGTAAATGGTCGTCTGCCATTTTTGTATTTTTTGTTTGACAATTCAAATAAAGCCATTTTAATCCTCCTTTTATTTTGATATATAAAAAGAGAGCCGATTTTTCACGACTCTCTAATTATTGAATTATGTATTGTCACTTGGACTTGGTAGCATATTGCCACCCTTATTTTGTTCTGGATTATCTCCAACAGGTTTGCCACCTTTATCATTAGATGATTGAGTCCAACTTGTGCCATGAATAGGATATTTGTTTTCATAATCCTGTTCAACCTCGTAGTCGAGAATTGAAAGATATGTTTCAGGATTAATGCCAGCACTTGCGATTAAGAATGTAAGCGAACCAGATGCTTCACTATAGAGTGTTTTCATCATTTCAAAGAACTCTTTTCTATTAACGAAAGAAGTGGGGAAGTAGTATATATCCACAGGGTTCTTTCTATCTTTGATGATATTAGCATTAATAACATGCACCAATTCTTTTTTCCACTCACATACCCAAGTATATAACTGCGCAGTAATCATAGATAAATTATGTACACCGCCAGCAAAGGTGCCCGTAGTGATTGCACCCAACAAAGATGCAGACACACCCATATCACAAGCAATATCATTATTAAGGTTTGACTCATTCTTTTCATCAAACAAATCTGTCGATGCATCTAAACTATCAATTTTTGTTCCAGCAGCTACCGAAACAAAGCTTGTACCACTTTTTGCAGTTCTATTTACAATAGCATTTTTTAATGCATTATGTTGAATTTCCTGTTGGGTTTTATTAAGAGTAGAACCTGTACCTTGACGATTCTCAGGAAAGGTCTGCACTATTAATCGAGAGCACACCTCGTCAAGTACATTTCTCTTTGCGTCTGTAAAATAGTCTTTGTATAAAACATCGGATAAGGCAGATATAATGGCACTTCGTCCCCAAGGCTCCGAATCCTTACACTTAATTTTGACACACATTGTTTTATCATTGTCTAAAACAAGCCAATCGCCCTTACGTTTCTTGTTTTTATATCCCTCAACAATTTCCAATGGCATCTTCTTGAATTTTTGCTCAAGTGTACCATCCGAAAGGTCGCTGAAATATTTAAGGTCAAATGCAAGTACATATCGTCCATTCTTCTTGCCTACAATTTTTGTATATTGCCAAGGTAAAGTTATGACGGTTGCATTTATACCAATATCACTAAGATTGTTGATTTCCATAATATTCTCAACATCATAACTCGATAAAAACTTAGTTTTATCAAGTGCTCGCTTCTTTGTTTCGAAATACTTAAACGCAATACCATCAACCATATCCGTAAATAATCCATCTCGGATAACTGCTTTGTCATCTATTTTATCAAGAGTTGTAAGCATGAGATGTTTGTTACTCTCAATTTTATCTTTACGAGACTTAGTTATTTTATGAGGCGGTGATTTTGCGGTTACAACTCTATCTAATGTCATAAGCGATGTTTGATAATCGATTGAGTTGCCAACCATACCATTTTTTGTATAGACAAATTCAGAAAGTCTTATTGCTGTCTCGTGATTTGCAATAGGGTCTCTTAACACAGCATCTATTTCGTCTTTGTCAAAGTAGTTAAATATACTTGACCAAAAAGATGAGTTGCTAATGTTGTATGCGCTATACGAATTAAACTCATATTCTTTAGAGGGCGTAGCCTCTTGGTTTTTAGTTTTTTCTGACATATTGCCCTCCTTTCTTAGTTAATAAAAACTCCATATTCAAATTCTTCATTATCTGAAATTAAATCTTGCTCAAGCAATCCCACAAGATAATTTCCGTAGGCAAGACTAACATATCTGTCCTTCGTATTACTTCCTGTTTCGAACAGCGTAATAACACCAGTTTGTTCATTTCTGGTATACTCCAAAGACATCATTTCGTTTATTAAAGCCTGTGTTTCTATATAAGGTCTCTCATAAAACGCCATCATCTCTCCGTCGGGAGCCGATAAGTATTCAGGGATATTTGCTTCAAGAATGTCTCTTGCTTCATCAAGATTTATCAACAAATCAATCATCTTTGAATCAAAGATATTTCTCAAAGAGATTGCGATATCATTGTTTAATTTTGCACTGGCGTTTATTGCAAAAACATTTTCTTCAGCACCTGCAACATTAACTCGTTTAGCAATATCATCGTCATTAACACACTTCCATGCAGGGTACTCACAGTCTCTATCACTGTCGTAAAGCACTTTTGCAAGTCTGTCATATACCATCAAGCCACCATTTCTCGTATCTATACACAAATAATCACAATCCATATCATAATATAACTGTTTTATCCTAATAGCCTGCTTATCAACATCGCTTCCGGGACTTGCTTCGATATACGGAACAATTCGTCTATAACCATTTTTTACTTCAACCGTTTTACCATCAATGCTTTCAGATTTATATGTAACACTTTCAGGTAAGGCTCTGATACACGTAAAACATGAATTATCATTCTTGTTAGCTCTTTCAATAAAAGCCATATCGCAAGAAAGAATACGAATTTCTCCCGGTTGTTTTGGAGGAACATAAGGATTTTTGTGTTTGTTTTTTACATCCTCGTATCGTCTTGGATAAAATGCCTTTTTATTTGTTTGATTCTTCGTCAGCAGTCCATATGTAAAGTAGGCGTTTGCACCTTCACGAAGCATTTCGTTTTCATACTCTTCACGCCAAGTAATTGGATCTGTAGTTCTTTTTGCTTCTACAAGTTGTGCCCTCGTCTTTATTGCGTGTTTTAGAGCAATTGAATAATCAGTAGCCAACATACATGATGTGCCATCTTTGTATTTTGTTTTTATTGTATCTTTTAAAAGTTTGCCCATCCAGTGTGATGTTGGGGCGGCAGAACTTATATATATGTTCACCGCTTCTTCAAGAAATTCATCGTTTTCTTTGTATTTGACACCATACTGTTCACACTCTTCATTGGTTCTATACTGCGCAGGTCTTGCCATCTGGAAAGGTTTTAAAACCTTATCAACAACATACTTGCCAATTCTTTTAAACTCTTCAAAAATCAATACGGTACTTCTATAACCAAGAGCACCTTCGCCAGCAACAACTACAACGATACTACTACCGTTCCAGAAAATAACTTCAATATCGTTTGCACTTGCTTTTATGGTTTTTATTTCACGTCTTAAATTTTCAGACTTGGGCATCAACTCTTTCTGTATTTTTTCTTTTACGATAAGAGATGCCTGTTTTTTTGAACCACTGGCTACAACAACTTTTGTATTGGGGTACAATATACACTTGGCACACGAAAACACAGCAATAACGAATGATTTTGCGCTGGCACGACCAGCAATTATAACAACAGTGATGCATATATTCAAAAGATACAACCAAATTATTTGATACCAATGCATAGGTATTTGCAAGTAGTGCTCAACAAATACCGGTATATTCCTACGATAGAATGTTATCCAGTCCACAATTCTTTCGTAGTTGTTTTTATTGGAGAGCCAAGAGTGGGAGGGGAACTTTTTATAAACTGTTTTTTGATAATTGTCCATCATTATTCAGTTTCCTCGTCAATCCAATATTCTTTTTCTTTTTCCTTCTCTCCAAAAATAAGGTTTTTAAGAGGTCTAAACATAAACCTCTCTATATATTCAACAATTCCAAAGAAGTCGTGATACTTCTTTTTGTCTTTGTAGTATTCGGCGGGGGAATATTTTTCTATATCCATAATCCACTTTCCAAAACTGTCGTTGCTAGTATCAGTGTTATCTATCTTTAACTCGGCGGCTTCAAACATGGCTTTATAAGAATTTGACAAAGTGCCTATGTCTTTTCCAGCCTGTATATTTACCTGCATCTGATATTCTAATAAGCAAAGGTTTTTCATCATCTTTTGCTTTTTGACATCAGGTTTTTCGGGACAAAGCTTTAACAATTCGTCATAGTACCCTTGTAAAATAGGATATATTTTTGCTTCATACCCAGCGCCCCAGAACTTTATCATTTTAGGGGTGAGTTTATATTGTTCACCTACATCATCAATGTCGTTTGGGTTTTCAATCGGTCTGTCTTCTTCTGCAAATCTTTCTTTTAATGTGTCAAGCCAAGAACGACCAGTCCAAGGATTGATATTGATTTTACTGGAATAAGTATGAAAACGATTCCTGTGCTCACTTATCTTTCTACTTGCAGCTAAAGGGTTTTCATTAAAGTACAATCCGTACATTGAACAAATAAACTCAATAGCCTTTTCTTCAGAGCCATCAAAGAAAGAAACCATTTCAGGATAAAATTTGCCCGTACACTTTTTACAGACGGGGTAATATCCATACAGTTTAAAAAGAGGGAAATTTGTGGGCGTGAAATTTCCTGATAATTTTGTAAATTCACTACCACAACACCAACACTTATATATTTCCTTTTCCTCTGATGTGTCTATATTAACTTTCTTTTTTGCATTAACTTTTGTGGACGCACTCATAGCCTTTTGCGTCTCGTTTAATTTACTACGTGCCATAAGCACCGTCCTTTCTTTACAACTAAAAAAGACAACCCGAAGGTTGTCCGTAAAATATATT